>CAZYSK010000008.1:49497-131770 GCA_964649415.1 uncultured Anaerolineales bacterium | reverse complement strand
CCATCGCCGCCTGCCTGGATCCCGCCGGCCCGCATCTCAACGACCGCGGCGAGCGCGTCTGCCCGATCTGCGCCCAGGAGGGCCGAGAGCGGCCCACGTTCCCCATGGTCTTCTGCCGCGCCTGTGGCCAGGAGTATTGGAGCGTGGCCGTCGACCGCGAAGGTCGCCTGCACCCGGCCAACCTGGATGACGTGGAGGCCCAGGGGCGATTGGGCTACCTCCTGGCTGGTCACCCGGAGATCGAACTGCCCGACCATTGGCTCACATCCACCGGCAAGGTGCGCGGCGGCAAGCGTGGTTTCACCGACGTGGTGCCGGAGCGCCAACGCCTCTGTCCCGACTGCAGTACGCTCTTGCCATCGCATCACGGAACACGCAACACGCAGCGCGTTTCACACCCTACCGACTGCGACCACCCCAATGTCTTTCCGGTCACCTTCCTCCCCGCTCCCTTTCTCCTGTGCCCCACCTGCGGCATCGTCCACGACCGCCGTCCCCGCGAGTTCAACAAGCTCTTCACCTTCGGCTCCGTGGGTCGTTCCACCGCCACCGACGTGCTGGTCAACGCCCAGGTACAGGCGCTGCCCCCGCAGGCGAACAAGATCATCGCCTTCTCCGACAACCGGCAGGACACGGCGTTGCAGGCGGCGCACATGAACAGCCTCCACCGCCGCTTCACCTTCCGCCAGACCCTCTACACCGCGCTCGGGGAGAGTCACGCGACGATGGACGGCCCCTCGACGGACTCGGGACATGGCGACTGGCTGGACCTGACCAACGTCGGCATGCGGATCTTCGACACGCAGAGACGTCATGGCGTCCAGCCCACGTTCCGCAAGGGGGAGCGCGCTTATGGAGGAAACCGCCGCGCTGAGCAACGGTACCAGCGTTACCTCGCCTTTGTCACGTTGCGCGAACTGCGGGGCACGCATCGGCGCACGCATCAGAACCTGGAGGACGTGGGGCTGCTGCGCGTGGGGTACAGCGGCCTGGACGAATGCGCCACCGACGATGCGTTCTGGGATGACGTGCCCGTGTTGGCCGACCTGGACGCAGACAGCCGGTATGACCTGTTGCTTGGCTTTCTGGATCTGATGCGCCAGCGGCTGGCGGTGGCCCACGAAGCCGCGCTGAGGCCCACCCCATTCCTCACCGAGGTACTGGCCCGGATCAACGAGGATGCCTTCGCCCACGATGAGGTGTTCCACGGTCCCATCGGCTACAGTGACTCCGCCGAGCGGGGGTGGGGCTACACCGTCTATCGCTTCACCGGCAGCAACACCCAGCCGGTGGTGTGGGTCAAGCGGGCGCTCGACGTCGATCACGGGACTGCGATTGAGATCGTGGAGCGCCTCGTGGATAGGCTCGGTCAGCAGCGGGCGGCCTTTCTCGTGCGCCATACGGTGACTCGGTACCGGCGGCGCTACGATCTCTGGATGGTCAACCCGGATGTGATCACCTTGCAGGCCGATCCGACCGCGAAACAGCTCGTCTGTCCAAAATGCGGCAGCGTCCACCGCTTCCGCAGGCTGCGGATGTGCACCGGCTCCACCTGCCGCACCGCGCTAGAGAGGCGCGATCTGACCGACAACTACTTCCGCCAGGTCTACGCCACGCCGCTGGGCGAGGCGGTGCCTGTGCGGGCCGAGGAGCACTCCGGTCAGGTCCAGGGCGAGGAGCGGCGCGAGATCGAACTGCGCTTCCGCGACGAGGATGACCCGCTCAACGTGCTGGTCTGCACCCCGACGATGGAGCTGGGCATCGACATCGGCCACCTCAACGCCGTCACGCTGCGCAACGTGCCGCCCAACCCCTCCCATTACGCCCAGCGGGCCGGGCGCGCCGGGCGCAGCGGGCAGCCCGCGCTGATCACCGTCTTCGCCGGTGTTGGCTCCGCACGCGGCCCCCACGATCAGTACTTCTACCGCTTCCCGGAGAAGATGATCGCCGGTGCCATCGCCGCGCCCCGCTTCCGGCTGGATAACGAGGCCCTGATCCGCGCCCACGTCCACGCCCTGGTGCTGGAGACGATGGGTTTGAAGGGCGCTGCTTCGCACCCCTCTTCTACTAAGGGTGCCGAGCGGCTGCCCATCCGGGCCGGCGAGTTGCTGGATCTGGCGCAGGAGCGCTTCCCGCTGGACACCGATTGGCGGACGGCCTACGAGGCCGGTATCGAGCACCACTTCGATGCCATCGTCGCGGCGGTGGGGGAAGCCTTCGCTGAGGAGATTGGCGGCTCGGAGGGCTTCGATTGGTTTGACCGTGCCTTCATCGAGGGGCAGGTGCGCGGCTTCGTCGCGGCGCTGGATGACGCGATGGAACGCTGGCGGACCGAATACCGTCGCCTGCGGGACGAGCGCGCTGCGATCAACCGGACGCTGGGGGACGAACACGTGGACCGCAATCTGGACCGCCGGCGGTTCGTCATCGAATCCAAGCTGGAGGCGATGCGCGACGGAAAGCGCGACTGGTATCTCTACCGCTATCTGGGCGGCGAGGGCTTCCTGCCGGGCTACGCTTTCCCGCCCCAGGCCGCGGCCCTGGCCTTCGACGACCGCGAGCACGAGATGGCGCGCGATCCCGATATCGCCCTGACCGAGTACGCGCCGGGCAACTTCGTCTACTACGGCGGCGAGCGGTACGAGATCACCCACGCCCGCCCGCGCCGGCGCCCCGTGGCCGGACCGACGTCACAGCCACAGACGGAGCTGGACGTCGAGCCGGTCCGGGTCTGCCCGGCCTGCCAGCGGGCCTATGTGGGACAGGAAGAGACCCAGCGCGCCGCCTGCGACTGCGGGCAGAATCTGATCGGCCTCCATCCGCGGCGGGGGATGGCGCTGACCGACATGTACGCCCAGCAGCGGGCGCGCATCACGGCCGACGAGGAGGAGCGGCTGCGCCTGGGCTACGAGGTCACGTCCCACTACCGGGCCGGGGGCCGGCAGCGCGTCTACCGGGTCGGCGCTGGTTCCGGGGATGGCGAGTCCGCCTTCACGCTGACGCTGGAGCACGGCGGCGAGGTGCTGCGGATCAACCGAGGCCAGCGTCAGCAGGAAGGGGAGCCGCAGGGTTTCACCCTGTGCCAGAAGTGCCACCGCTGGCTAATCGGCGAGGGCGCCGACGAGCAGCACGTCTACACGCCCGATCACCAGGGCCAGTGTCCGCGCAACGCCCACCCCGAGGATCTGGCCCGCGGGCTGTGGCTGACCACCGCCATCGAGAGCGACCTGGCGCTGTTCGATGTGCCGCTTCGCGCGCTCGTGGGAGCGCGGTCAGAGCCTGTGCCGCCCGATCAAGTCGAGGTCATCTACACCACGCTGATCCACACCCTGGCGCGGGCGATGATGGTGGCCTTCGACCTGGACGAGCGGGAGGTGGGCGGCTTCCTGGCACCGGCGCCCGATGCTGAAGGCACACCCTACCGGGTCGTGCTGTACGAGACGGCGGTGGGCGGCAGCGGCGTGCTGGCCTCGCTGGCGGAGCCGGGGCGGTTGGCGCGGCTAGTGGGCCGGGCGCGGGAGCTGCTCCACGAGGGCGACCCCGAAGGGGGCTGCCAGAAGGCGTGCTACGCCTGCCTGCTCAGCTTCTTCAACCAACGCGATCACCACTTGCTCGACCGCACGCTGGTGCTGCCCTGGCTGCAATCGTTGGAGGACCTGACGGTGGCGCTGCAGGTCTCCGCCGATCGCTTCGAGGCTTTGGCAAGCGGGTGCCAGTCGGACCTGGAGCGGGAGGTGTTGGCCGCCATCCGCGACCGGGGCCTGCCGCTGCCCGACGAGGCTCAGAGAACGGTCTATGATGGGGACGCGCCGCTGGCGATCGCCGATTTCTACTATGAGCCCCGCATCGTGGTTTTCGTCGACGGCTCTCCCCACCACCGGGACTACGTCCAGGCAGCCGACCAACGCAAGCGGGGGCGGCTCAAGGCGCTGGGCTATCGCGTACTCGTCGTGAAGGCCGGCGAGCTGGAGGTGGGGCTGGATGATCTGGCAGCCCGCCTGGGCTGATCAGGCATCCCACCCCATCAGACTCCGCCCGCCCCTTATCCACCACTCACCCTGTCGGACGATAATACCGCTCGTAATCGTTGACCAGCAGGTAGAGAGGTGGTTCGTCCTCATCTATCGTCGGGAAACGCCCGGGCGCATCGTAGAACCGGTTGTCTTTGTCATCGTCGTTCACCAGCGATACCTCGCCCACCAACGCGCGGTCCCCAACTCCCCAGAACTTGTGGTAGAGATACGTCGGCAGCGTGATGCTCTCTCCAGGGCCTAGCTCCACTGTTGTCCCAGCCGCCAGCGTGTGCTGCACCCCGTCCATGCTCACCGTCACGTCAGTCGTGGCGAATTCGTCGTCCTCTGTTGCGTTGTACAACTGGATGGCCAGCTTGCCGCCACCCCGGTTGATGATATCCTCCATCTTGTTCCAATGGAAGTGGAACGGCGTGACCTGGTCGACGTCCACCACCATGATCTTCTCGCTGTACAGCTTGCCTTCCAGCGTCTCCCAGTTCCCTGGCAGGCCGTTGCGCAGTGTGAAGAGAAAGAGGCCGTAGGTCTCGTAATCGCCGCTCCCGAAGTCAGTGATATCCCAGCCCAGCTTGCACGCCACGATCTCGCGGGCCTCCTCTCCCTTGCTCGCCCAATCCTCCGGCGTCCAGTAGGCGAACGGCGGGAGGTGGAACCCCATGTCGCGCATAAAGGCATCGGCACTCGCCATGATGGCGTTGATCTCAGACCGTTTCATTCTCGTGTGTCCTCCTGCTCTCTCTCAAGAGCCCGCTGCCCGGCCCAGACAAGGCCGGTGACACGGTTGCTCACGATTCTGGAGCCTGCGCATGCTCAGTGGTTGCACGACAGGTCTTCATTCGAGTCCCTGGTGGCGATGGGCTTCACGACTCCAATTCGTCGGCCACCCAGGAAAGCCCCAGTTCCTCCAACTTCCCGCGTGTGGGGCGACCTTCCGCATCCCAGCCGCACATGGCGTAGTAGGTGGGTAGAGCGTAGGCCATCTCCTCCTCGCTGACCGCGACGCCGTCCGTGGGGCCGCCGGACAGGGGCTTGAAGAGCTTGGGCGGCAGCTTGTCCTCCGCGCTGGTGAAGCCCTCGCGGGCGTTGAAGGCGCGCATCATGTTCAAGGACCGCTCCCCCACTTTCATCAGCTCCCACAGGCTGACGTCCCAACCGGTGACCGCCCGCACCATATCCACCAGTTGATTGGGGCCGTATAGCTGCCAGGCCGGACCCCAGACGAAGTGACATACGCCCACCGTATTCAGCAAGCAGTAGAAGCGTTGCGTGTACATGGCATAGCGTACCTTCTCGGCGTTGAGCACGTCACTTGGCTGAGGGTCCATCAGATCGAGCTGGGCCATGCGGTCAGGAAAGGCCAGGTAGCTGGGATCGTGCTCGTGCGACATGTGGTCTGCGCCGTATGGATTGACCGCGTAGATGAGCGCAAGCGAGCGTTTGACCTGTGGCATGTGGGCCGGCATCGGATTGCCCTTCACCTCCGTCAGCAGCGCCTCGGCCTCTGGGCCGAGCTGAGCCGCAGCACCGACCATCCCCTCGGCCAGCAGGTCACCTAGCCCCTCTCGTTCACAGATCATCCCCGTCATTCTGACCATGGCGTCGGCGTTGCCGTAGCGCAGCTCGATCCCCCCGGTGTCTTCCTGGTTGATGATGCCATGCTCGAAGCAATCCATAGCCCAGGCGATGGTTGCGCCCGTGGTGATCGTATCCACACCGTACATATTGCACAACTCATTCGCCTTGGCCACGGCAGCCAGGTCCGATACGCCGCAGTAGGTTCCCAGCGTGCCCAGGGTCTCATACTCAGGCCCGCCGTACAGTGGATCGACCTTGTAAGGTCCCTCGTTGATCTCCACCACGCGTTTGCAGCGGACGACGCACGCGTAGCAGGTGTCCCGCTCCTTCAATATCGTCTCGGTCATCGTTCGACCGTTCAGGGACTCGTGCCCCTCGAAGACGCCGCTATCCCAGTTATGGGTGGGCAGTCCGCCGACTGCGTTCTGGGCCGAGAGCCCTCCGGCAGTTCCGTGCTGGCCCATGCTGTAGGCGCCAGATTCGGGGAAGGCCTCGGCTCCCCAGCGGGCGATCTCCTTCAGCGCCTCTCGGTCCGCGACGGGCGGTCTGTTCCGGCCGCGCACGGCGACGGCCTTGAGGTTCTTGGAACCCATCACCGCGCCCATCCCTGTGCGACCGTTGGCCCGGTTGGACATGTTGATCAGGCAGGCGTAGGGGACCAGGTTCTCGCCTCCAGGTCCGATCTGCAGAACCTCGATCTTGCGATCCCCCAGTTCCTCGCGGATGGCGGCCTCGGCCTCTCCCGTGATCTTGCCCCACAGATGCGTCGCGTCGCGCAGTTCCGCCTCACCATCGTGTACCCAGAGATAGACAGGCTTCTCAGCTTTGCCTTTGATGATGAAAGCATCGAAGCCCGCGTACTTGGCCTCGGCCGGCCAGAAGCCACCCGCCTGCGCATCGCCAATGGCACCCGTGAGCGGCGACTTGGCGTTGGCCATCACGCGACTCTGCCCTGGAACGGGCGCGCCCGTGACGACACTGAGCGTCAGGGCCAGGACATTCTCCGGTCCTAGCGGGTCTGCGTTCGCCGGTGTTTCCTTCAGGATGTAGTACAGCCCGATTCCCTGACCCCCCAGGTATTTGCGGTAGAAGGATTCAGGTGGCTCCTCCACGGTAAACGTCCCGGTGCTCAGATCTACGTGCAGTATCTTTCCGTGATGACCGTAGGGCATTTCTCTTACCTCCAACTCGTGCTTCTATCAGCGGACCAGCGTCTCCACAATCTGGCGAATCCTGTCCTTGCTCTCAGCCGAAAGCGTGTGAGGCCGCCCGCACAGGTGCCCACTCTCGATGCCGAGACACGAGACAGCGTACTTCAGACATTCTACCCAAAATCCCTCTTTGAACAACTCGCATACGGATTCAATTCGCGACTGCAGGATTTGTGCTTCCTCCATGTCACCTGCCTGAGCGCTCTTCACCAGGCGGGCGTATAGATCGGGTGCCAGGTTGGTGAGGCCGGTCAGTACGCCGTCCGCCCCCGCCACGATGGAGCGCAGGGCCAGTTCATCCATGCCCTGCAGAACGCGGGCGGACGGTTTGGCGGCGCGCGCTTCAAGCACTTGCTGGAATCCCTCCCAATCCCCCGTGCTGTCCTTGATCAACAACACACCATCTCCGCCCCGACCGATTCCGCCCTGCGCACTGCTTCGAGAGAGCGGTTCGTGCTGGGCTCGAGAACCCCAGCGATCACGGGGACGCGCCCGGCAACGGCGCGGGACGTGCATTCAACAACTTCCCGCTGTTGAGACGGCGTCAACCAGGGCCCCTCGCCAGCACTACCCAGCGCGAAGATCCCGTTGGCACCACCGGCCAGTAGGTGGTCCACGAGATGCGCGATCGCCGTCTTGTTCACCATTCCATCGTCGTCGAGGGGCGTGAGCATCGGCACAAGAACGCCAGATGGGGGGAAGTCAACCGATTGGGTCTTCATCATGTCGTGTCCTCGCTTCTTTGATTGCGTTTCGGGCGCGGCCTTCTGGCTGCGGGCCGGGGTTCACTCCGCCCAGTAGGCGGTGACCCGCAGCCCCGCGCGCTCCTCGACTTCCCGGGCAATACGCTGCAGCGCAGCCGGTGGCACCTTGTTCACGCCGGCCTCGGGCACGGGGCGGTCCGTGCTGTAGATCTGCACGTGGACCGGCCTGACCTCGGAAAGCGCCGCCAACCATGCCTCGAAGGCGGCCCCTCTGACGTTGGACACCTTCCCGTCGATGAGCACGCTCTGTGTGACCAGGCGGGGCACTTCCTTCAGCCCCTCGACCATGCGCTCCGGCTTGACCGCCGGGGCAGGGCGGTTGATGCGCGCCAGCGTCCGGGAATCCCCCGCGTCCAGCTTCATGATCGGGGCGTCGAAGATGTCCATAGCCTGCCGGACGTGAGGCAGGTGCAGCGTGGTGCAGTTGGAGAACACGGCCAATTTCGCGTCCGGCTGGAGCCGGGCTGCCAGGCGGCGGACGGCGGCGGCGATGGCCGGGAACTGGGGGTGCAGCGTCGGCTCCCCGTTGCCCGAGAAGGTGACGTAGTCCACGTCGCGGTGTGTCGCAAGAGCTTGTTCGACGGCCGTGAGGATGTCATCCACGCCGGGGAAGAGCCGCGCGTCAGGCGAAACGGTCTTCACGTCGGTGCGCCCGTAATGGCAGTAAACGCAGTCGAAGGAGCACAGTTTGTGGTCGGTCGGGAGCAGGTTGATGCCCAACGAGCGGCCCAGCCGGCGGGAATTTATGGGGCCGTATATGATGCCGGTTTGCAGAGGGAGCAACTTCACGGGAGCCTCCTGCGTGTCTGGATGCCAGGGACCATGACCGATCCCTTCCGGTCCACGAGCCACCGGTAGAGACGCAAGATCTTGCGTCTGCACTGCTGTCGCCCACCCGGCGCCACCACGGCGACCGTGCAGTCTTGATTATACCACGTTTGTCGGCGCCGAACCTGTCCAAGAAGGCTAGGCTGTGGTACACTGGACTCCGAGGACTCATCATCAATGCGGTGGTCTGACAGTTTCGGCTTGTCTGGGTGTTGGACTGTCGGGAGGAGAGACGCTGCGCGCTTGAAGAGGCGAGGAGGCTATGGCTGAGAAGACGGAACGGGGAGGACGCAAGCTCACCAGACGCGCTTTCATGACGAGAGCGTTGGCTTTCGGCGGCTTGCTCGCGGCCGGCGGGCTCGGCCACCGGGCGTTCCAGAACCACGTCGGCAGAGACTACGACGTCGCCAGAAGCGAGGCGCTCCTGGCCGGCGTTCAGCCTGCCGCGAACCCCGTTGAGCTCCCGAACATCGTCCTTATCTTGGTGGACGACATGGGCTATGGTGATGTGGGCGCCTTTGGCTCCCAGGTGATCCGCACACCCAACCTGGACCAGATGGCGGCCGAGGGCGCTCGGATGACCAACTTCTGCTCCGTGGCCCCCCTGTGCTCCCCTTCGAGAGCCGGTATGCTGACGGGCCGCTATCCGATCCGCACGCACGTCACCATGCCGCTCTATCCCCACGGGGCGTTCATGGACATCGCGTTCAACGTCGGTGGCGTGTACCCATACGGGGTCAGGGGCATTCCAGAGGACGAGGTGCTGCTGCCCGATCTCCTGCGCCGGAGGGGATATCGTACCGGCATGTTGGGCAAGTGGCACCTTGGGGACAGGTCTCCGCATCTGCCCAACGACAACGGCTTCGAGTTCTTCTACGGTGCCTACTACAGCAACAACCGGGTTCCGTACGCGATCTATCGGAACGGGGCGGTCGAGGTACCGCCACCGGCCAATCAGGACGTGCTCACCCAGAGCCTCACCCACGAAGGGACACGCTTCATCGAGGAGAACCGCGATCGTCCGTTCTTCCTTTACTGCGCCCAGCCCTTTCCCCACGTACCCCTGCACGCTTCGGATGCGTTTCGCGGCCAGTCCAAAGCGGGGCTGTATGGCGACGTGGTGGAGGAGCTGGACTGGAGCGTCGGCGAGATAATGCGGACGCTGCGGGAGAACAACCTGGATGAGAATACCTTGCTTATCTTCACCAGCGACAATGGGCCCTGGTGGCAGGGCAGCCCGGGATTCACGCGGGGCAGGAAGAATCTGCCGTTCGAGGGGGGTTTCCGGGTGCCCCTCATCGCCCGCTGGCCGGGCGTCATCCCCGCTGGGATGGTCACCGATGAGATGAGCATGAACTTCGACCTCTTCGCCACCTGCCTGGCCGTCGCCGGTGTCCCATTGCCGGAGGACAGGATCATAGACGGGCGGAATATGCTGCCGCTGCTGAAAGGTGAAGCGCCCTCGCCCCACGATACGCTCTACTACTACAAAGGCAACAGACTCCTGGGCGTCCGTCATCACAACTGGAAGTACCTGCGCCGGCACATGACAGACAACGGTGGTTACGCCAGCTTGCACCAGGGTCCGTTCCTGTTCGACCTCGCGCTAGACCCAAATGAATCATACAGCCTGATCGAGTCGCAACCGGAAGTAGCCCGTACGCTATCTCAGATGATGGACGCGTGGGATGCCGAGATGGAGGAAAACGTCCGAGGATGGTTGTAGGGCCAGCAATCCTCAATATGGACCTCTTGATCGAAAGAATCGGCGCAACTGAGCCGAAAACGGGCTGATTTCACCGTAATCGCACTTCAATACGCATGAGCTCCCGCCTGCCTCTATGCTGCCACGCCTCTCCCATGTTCCGAACAGTCACCTGGAATACGACCTTGACAATCCTATTTGTGTGTGCTATAATAGGTTTGTGCACAAATAGCCAGCATTGCACAATTGTGCAGTCAATCAAGGGACTGATGGATAGTTACGTTACCCCACGGCTCATCGTAAAGATATGCAAGCAATACTTTGAAGATGGATTAACGCAACAAGAGATTGCCGACACGATGCGTATCTCCAGATCAACCGTTTCCAGGATTCTATCCAAGGCACGTGATGAGCAGACAATCCGTATCTCTATCGAGGTTCCTGCCGGCCTTTTTCCCGAGTTAGAAAGGGCGCTGGAGCACAAGTTTGACCTGGTTGAAGCAGTTGTGGTTGAAACCTTCAACTATGACTCTCCTTTTGGGGTGGCTCGTGAATTGGGGGAGGTAGCCGCCAGTTATCTGGAAAGGACGATTCGACCGCGAGATATCATCGGGTTTGCCTGGGGCACGACTATGAAATCCCTGGTCGATAACTTGCGGAGTAAGACTGTGCCGGACGTGCAGGTGGTGCAACTGAATGGGGGGCTGACGCCTCACATGACAGATTTGCACGCTACGGCGTTAACCCGCGACATGGCGGCGCGATTGGGAGGAGAATGTTACATCCTTCAAGCGCCAGGCGTAGTTGACGATCCGCACACCCAACAAATGTTTATGGCCGATCCACAAGTGGCCCAGGTGTTTGAACTGGCCGCCCAGGCCAATCTAGCTTTCATTGGTGTTGGCAATATCTCTGCCGAATCGTTATGGGGCAGAGCTGGCCTTCTGACAGAGGAAGTGACCTCCGAATTGAAGTCACTGGGCGCGGTCGGCGACGTTATGTCGCGCTACTTTGACAAAGATGGCGTTCTGGTCCACTCTAGTTTGTGCCGGCGAGTGGTCGGACTGCCCATAGAAAGATTACACCTGATTCCCCGCCGGGTTGGAGTGGCCGGTGGAGAAAACAAGTTTGAGGCCATTCTGGCCGCGCTCCGGGGTGAATACGTCAATATCCTGATCACCGATCACCTCACGGCTCAGAAGCTTGTCGACAGCAGCAATGGCGCCTCGACGGATCAATCTATCGAAAGCGCCGAGTAAGGTACCTGGATGCGTTTCCAATCGCTGCACGTGAGGAAGACATAGGACCGAAAGCGCGTCTTCTCACGGGTGATGGTGCGGGAAAGCTGGTTGTAGGGCGATTTAGTTGACTTCGAGTGAGCTCATGCTATACTCCGATTGGAATACGGATGCGCAAATTGGAAGTGGCGGTTACTTGAGGTGGTGTACCTCAGGCAGTTGGCGCTCTATCTGCGAACGAAACCCACACGATCAAAAACCCGCACAGAAAGGGGGGATGTGACCATTACGAGAATTCGCTGATATGGCCTATGTGAACGTTCACACACTGAAGTTGCGGAAGTCGTACGAACTTGCAGGTGAAACTATTCTGTTGGAGGGGAAAATGAACGTACGTGGAAGAACTCTGGTTCTGGTCGTCATGGCCCTGGCTCTGTTCTCTTCTCTGGTGGTCGGCTGCGGAACCGGCCAGCAGGCCGGGGAGGAGTATGAGATTGCCGTGGTTGTGAAGATCACCGGCATTCCTTGGTTCAACCGGTTGGAAGAGGGTGTCGACCAGGCAGCCGAGGAACTGGGCGTGAATGCCTATCAGGTTGGCCCCGCGGATGCGGACCCCGCTCAGCAGGTCAAAGTGGTCGAGGACCTGATCAGCAAGGGCGTGGACGCGATCGCAGTGGTCCCCAATGACGCCAAGGCTTTGGAACCTGTCTTCGCCAAGGCCAAGGAGAAGGGCATTGTGGTCTTGACCCACGAGTCCCCAGATCAGGTAGGCAACGACTACGACCTTGAGCTGATCGACAACGTCAAGTTTGGTCAGCATCACTGGGACAAGCTGGTCGAGTTCATGGGTGACTCCGGGCAATACGCCATCTTCGTCGGCTCGCTGACCGTGCCGCTGCACAACCTGTGGGCGGATGAGGGCCTGAAGCACGCTGAGCAGAACTATCCGGGTCTGGAACTCGTCACGGAGCGGATTCCCTGTGGTGAGGATCAGGAACTGGCCAGGCAGAAGACGCTTGAGCTGATCAAGGCCTACCCCGATCTGAAGGGTATCGTCGGGTTCGGCAGCCTGGGACCTCCAGGAGCGGCTCAGGCACTTAAGGAGAAGGGGTTGACCGACCAGGTCGCCGTCGTCGGTACGGTGATCCCGGGGCACGCGGCTCCTTACCTGAAGGACGGTTCGCTCAGTCACGGTATTCTCTGGGATCCCAAGGACGCCGGCTTCGGTTTGACCTGGGTGGCCAAGCAGATCCTGGATGGCGAAGAGATCAGCGACGGCATGGAGATACCGGGCATTGGGAAGATCGTGCTCGAAGGGAACGTCATCAAGGTCGACGCGATGGTCGACATCACCGCCGACAATGTGGACGGTTTCGGTTTCTAGAACGGTTTGAAGCAATGGGGCCTCTTTGCCTGAGGCAAAGAGGCCCTATTTGTGTCTCACCTGGTGCCCGGTTCTGAGGGCCAAACGGTGGGCCAGGTGAAGCAGCCAGGTGTCGCGGGCGTTGATTCCGACCGCAGGCGGTCGGCTGCGTCCAGCGGTCCGAGGGAAGCAGCGGGACAAGGACCATCAAGACCTAACGGTGGGTGCGAGTATGGCGGAAGCATTCCTTTCTATGAAGAACATCAGCAAGCGCTACGTGGGCGTACAGGCGCTTGATTCGGTCGATTTTGAGATCAGCAAGGGGGAGATCCATTGCCTGGTCGGGGAGAACGGCTCTGGCAAGTCTACCCTGATTAAGATCATCTCTGGGGCGGTCAAGCCGGATGACGGCTCCTATATCGAGGTTGATGGCGAGCATTTCTATGCCTACCAGGCCATTGACTCCATCCGTAAGGGGATCGAGGTCATCTATCAGGACTTATCTCTCTTCCCAAACCTGACAGTAGCGGAGAACATATCCCTTAGCCAGATCATTGGCGAGGGAAAGCGCTTCATCAACTGGAAGGACATTCAGGATATTGCCCAAAGGGCTATGGCGCGGATTGGGGTGGACATACCCCTCGACGTACTGGTAGGTGACATCTCCATCGCCGACCAGCAACTGGTTGCCATATGCAGGGCCTTGACCCGTGATGTTCGATTGGTCATCATGGACGAGCCGACCGCCTCCTTGACCAGGAAGGAGGTAGATGCGCTCTTCGCGGTGGTCAAAGACCTGCAATCCAAGGGAATCGCCACGCTGTTCGTCAGTCACAAGCTCGATGAGGTGCTCCAGATCGCTGAGCGCGTGAGCATTCTGCGCGACGGCCATATGCTGGGCGTCTTCCCTGCCCAGGATCTGGATGACGAGAAGCTCACGCTGTTGATGACGGGCAAGAAGGTCGAGTACACCGAGTATACTCTGCAGGAACAGGATGGAGAAGTCTTGCTCGAGGTGCGGAACCTTTCCAAGCGCGGCAACTTCAAGGACGTCAGTTTCGAGCTTCATCGCGGTGAGATTCTGGGCATCACCGGGCTTCTGGGTTCGGGGCGTACGGAGCTGGCCCTTTCTCTGTTTGGGGTGAACCCGGCTGACTCCGGCGAGATCCTGTTGCAGGATAGGCCGGTGAGAATAGGCTCCGTGCAGCAGGCCATGCGATTGGGTATCGGCTACGTGCCCGAGGACCGGTTGATGCAGGGTCTGGTGATGGAGCAATCGGTCGGCAAGAACACCGTCCTCACGGTCCTCCGCAAGCTGCTGAATGGCTTCGGGCTGATTGATCGTCGTCAGGTGCGGAGGAGTATCAACAACTGGGTGGAGCAACTCTCCATCAAGATCCCCTCAGTCGACGCGCCGGTGCAGACGCTCTCCGGCGGTAATCAGCAGCGCGTCGTGCTGGCCAAGTGGATCGCCACCGAGCCGCAGGTGCTGATCCTCGATGGGCCGACGGTGGGCATCGACGTCGCGGCCAAGCGTGCGATCCACGACTCGATCAGAGACCTGGCGAGACAGGGAATTGGCATCATTGTCATCTCGGACGAGGTTCCCGAGGTGTTCCACAACTGCAACCGGATCATCGTGATGCGCAAGGGGAGGTTTGTCGCTGAGTTCGATGTGGCCCAGGTTGCAGAGGACGAAATCCAGACCTGCGTGTACGCGGCAGGCTAAAGGACGTGGGGTATGAAGAAGTTGCTGGCACGCCATGAGACATACGTCTTGTTGGCGATTATCCTGTTTTCTGCGATTATCACATCCGTGAACCCATCCTTCCTGACCCTGGAGAATCTGTTCGATCTCCTGAGGAGCTATTCGATGATGGGCATCTTCGCCGTCGGCGTCTTGATTGTCCTGATCTCGGGAGGGATTGACATCTCGTTCACCGCTGTGGCGACCGTCGCTGCCTACGCGATGACGGTGATCTCGATTAATTACGGTGGCAATATGCTGACAGCCTTTCTGATCGCCAGCGTGATAGGGATTGCGCTGGGGCTGATCAACGCCGTCGTGATCTATTTCTTCAATATCCCCAGTATCATCACGACGATCGCCACGCTCAATGTGTACTATGGCCTGCTGACGGTCGTCTCGGGTGGAAAATGGATCTACGCGCTTCCCGACTGGTTCCGCTCGTTCTCGGACATCAAGGTCTTCACCCTGTCCAGCGGGGAGGGCGTCGGATATGGACTGTCCCTCGTCACAGTGATCTGGTTCGTGATCGTCGCCCTGGCGTGGGTGCTTCTCCGCTACACGCTTCTCGGGCGGGGCCTGTATGCGATGGGGGGAAACGTGGCCTCGGCCAGGCGGGCGGGCTTCAACCTGTTCTTCCTGCACGTGTTTGTCTACTGCTTCATGGGCCTGATGGCCGGTATCGGTGGCGTGGTTCAGGTCCTCCTCGTGCAAACCATGGCGCCTAACTCGATGGTGGGTAAGGAACTCGACGTCATCGCCGCCGTCGTATTGGGAGGGGCCAGCTTGGCCGGCGGCACCGGGACGCTCTTTGGTACCCTGCTTGGGGTCGCTCTGATCGCCATCCTGAGCAATGGCCTGACCCTGATGCGGGTGCCCTCGTTTTGGTACAATGTCTTCATCGGCCTGGTCATTATCGTCAGCGTGGGCTTCAGCGCCTATCGGCGCAAGAGCAAAGAGCGCAGGGCGATCGCCGTGGAGGTTGAGTGAGCGTGGACAGTGCGGGCGGACATTGGTCGTGCGTCCGTGGCGGCAGACCGTAGCTAGAACTGAACTGGAGGTAGAGCGTTGTATCGTAGACACTCAGAGACGGTTATCCTGATCCTGGCCATGGTGGGCGCATTTCTGTTGATGTGGATTCTGAACGGCACTCACTTCGTTCAGATCGACAATTTCCAGTCTATGGCCTTCCAATTGCCCGAACTGGGGCTGCTCTCCCTGGCCATGATGGTGACCATGCTCACCGGGGGGATCAACCTCTCGATCATCGCGTCGGCGAATCTGTCTGGCATCATCACGGCCATGATCCTGACCTATTACATGAACCCTGAGGCGGGCGGGGGCGTGTCGTGGGGCGTTATCGTGCTTGCGATCTGCGCCGGGCTGCTGGTCTCCGCCCTCATCGGTCTGTTGAACGGCTTTCTGGTCGCCACAGTGGATATCTCCCCGATTCTAGCGACGCTGGGCACGATGATCCTGGTCAACGGCCTGGCCATCGTCTTGACCAAGGGATACGTCATCTCCGGTTTGCCCGACCCGGTCCGCTTCGTCGGGAATGGCCTGGTGCTAGGTATCCCCATGCCGATGATTGTCTTCATCGCGTGTGCTGCCCTCATGGCGCTGATCCTGAATCGGACGCCCACAGGCGTGAACATCCACATGCTGGGTTCCAATCCCACGGCGTGTTTCTTCGCCGGGGTGAACAATCCGGCTGTCTTGATCAAGACCTATTTGCTCTCGGGGGTATACGCCGGAATCGCGGCCATCGTCATGATATCCCGCTTCAACTCGGCTAAGGCGGACTACGGCGAGTCCTACCTGTTGATGACGGTCCTGGCCTCCGTGCTCGGGGGCACCAGCGCATCCGGCGGCTTCGGAAGAGTCTCCGGCCTCGTGATCGCGCTGATCATTCTACAAATGGTCTCGAGTGGGCTCAACCTCATCGGAGTCAGCAACTTCTTGACCATCGCCATATGGGGTATGATCATCATACTCGTGATGGTGGTGAACTACCTGACCGACCAGTATCAGCGCAGGAGGCAGACGACATGAACACGGTCCTGGGTATTGATCTGGGCACAACCGGTTTGAAGGTCACCCTGCTGAGCGAGGCGGGGCGGCTGGTGGGCTCCGAGTACTGCGAGTACCCGATTCTCTCACCTCAACCTGGGTACGCGGAGCAGGATCCGGAGGCCTGGTGGACAGGCTTCATCGCTGCGTGCCAGCGGCTCAAGGCCGCGTGTTCTGCCGACTTCGATCAGATCGTGGGTATCGGCATGTGCGGACAGATGCATACTCAGGTCTATCTGGATAAGGAGAACCAGGTCTTGCGCCCGGCTATCACGTGGATGGATCAGCGCTCGAGCGACATCGTTGACCGCATCAATCAGAGTGAAGACGCCAGAAGCTTGGTCTTCCAGGAGAGCCGCAACCTCGCGACGACCACGTACACGGCTCCGCAGGTGCGTTGGGTCCAGGAGCATCAGCCGGACGTGTGGAGCAGGGTGTCGCGTGTGCTGGTCGCCAAGGACTTCGTCAAGTACAGGCTCACCGGGGAGATGGTCACGGACTATGCGGAGGCGAGCGGCACGCTGTTGTTCGACGTGGCGAAGCGAGCCTGGTCCGATCGCCTGTTCGATTTCTTCGGCTTCCCCCGGACTCTGTTCCCCGACGTGCTTCCCTCGGACGAGATCATCGGGCGGGTGACGCCGGAGGCCTCCGAGTTGACAGGTATCAAGGCTGGCACACCCGTGGTGAATGGCAGTTCCGACAACTCGGCGTCCGCCCTCGGGGCAGGCATGGTCAAGCCCGGACAGGTGACCCTGATCATCGGCACGGCCGGAGTGATCACCGTTTGCTCAGACAAGCCCCTGGTGGATCCGCAGAACCGGACCCTGTGCTGGCATTACTGCCTGCGGGACAAGTGGGTTACCTTGGGGATCACCCAGACGGCCGGGGAATCCCTGAACTGGTTCAAGGACGCGTTCGACAAGGGGCAGGGCGATGGTGGCTCCGGGGACGTCTTCGAGCAGTACAACCAGGCTGTTGAGGCGGTTCCCGACGGGTCGGGTGGGTTGATCTTTTTGCCCTATCTGAATGGTGAGCGCACCCCCTACTGGGACCCCTTTGCCCGGGGGGTGTTTTACGGCATAAACCTCTCCACCGAGAAGGCGCACTTCATCAAGGCGATCATGGAGGGGGTTTCCTTCGCCCTGCGGAACAACATCGAGACGGTGGAGTCCCTGGGCATCACCATCAACGAGGTCAGGGCGGTGGGTGGGGGGCTGAAGAGCCCGGTGTGGTTGGATGTGCTTAGCAAGATCTTGAGAAAGCCGGTCGTCACCGTGAGTGTACCGGATACGGCTAACCTGGGCAATGCCCTGCTCTGCGGCAAGGCATTGGGGCTCTATTCCTCCTATGAGGAAGCCGTATCAAACATGGTCACCACGGATAGGCGGGTGGTGTGTGAAACGGGTGTCGAGACATACGAGAGGCAGTACGCCATTTTCCTAGAGTTGTATGAGCAGTTGGCAGGCACCTTCAGGCGTTCTGCCTCCATAGAGGAGTAAAGGTCACTAAGAGTCATGCAGGGTATCAAGAATGAACTGAAACAGGCGGTTGTCGATGCTGGGTTGCGGATGGTGCGGCAGGGTCTCACCGTGGGCACCTGGGGAAATATCAGCGTGCGAGATAGCGAGACCGGTCTGGTGTATATCAGCCCCAGCGGAATCGACTACGAGGACATCGGCGAAGAGGACATCGTGGTGCTCAACGATCAGGTCGAGGTGGTCGACGGCGACCGTAAGCCCTCGATTGAGAAGGTGATGCACGTCACTGTCTACAACGCCCGGGAGGACGTCAACGCGGTCATCCACACGCACTCTCTGTATTCGAGTGTTCTGGGTGTCAACTTGATGGAGTTGCCGGGGATCAGCGAGGATTTTGTCCAGATCGTGGGGGACAAGATCATCTGCTGCGAGTACGCTCTGCCCGGCACTCCGGAACTGGCGCGAAATGTCGTGCAGGCTCTGGGAGAACGGAACGCGGTGATTCTGCCCAATCACGGGGCACTGGCGGTCGGCAGGGACCTGCACGATGCGTTCAAGATATGCCACGTGGTGGAGAAGACGGCGCACATATACGTCATGGCCTTGAGCATCGGCACGCCCCATCTGATTTCCAAGGAAGACATCGACGCTATGCAGTACTTCGCCCGGAACGTGTACGGGCAGAAGTAGCCTGGTCTACTGCTGCTGAGCCTTTGGCGCGAGTCACGACTTGGCGAACGCCTCCAGAACAACGATCACCACGCGTGTATCGTCGGTGAGATGGCTCTTCGCATCGTCGTTGTCCGCGGCTCATTGGATCATTGCCGGTCGTAACACTGCCTGAGGTTCCCATCCCGCATCGCCCGCGGGGGGTAGGTATGAGCTGGGAGACGAGGGCGGGCGCGCGTGCGCTCCGCGCTCTTGTGACTGATCTTCGCGAAGCCCTGCTGCTTCAGTTCCTCTTCTGTCCCCCAACGTCCTGGCTCATAGGCATTGCGGTGAGTCCACAGCGATTCCCCATGGCTGCGGTGCTGCGCGAGCCGCGTCTCAAGTTCCGTCATCTGGTGTCCAGTCCTTCCTAGACGACCGACTGGCTGTCCCGTCGAAGGAGCTAGCTCGACGGGCTACTTGAGCCCGTGAGGTGTTGTTGGACAACGCGTCGATTTGCTGGCGTGTTTGTCCGCTTGGTGGTAAACTTTTGCTCGCCTATAGCGCGCTATCGGAATGGCGCCTTTGTAGGGATGATGGTGTGTGGTCCTTTCCGAACTTTCAGGCTGGTGATTTGGTCTCCCAATGCGATACCACGACACGTCGCCTGGCGTTGCGGGACTATGATGTGATCGCCTTATTGGTGGAGAGAAAATGAGTGTCAACAGCGTTTCTGCTCTGGATGATGCCAAAGCTATACAGAATACCCCCGCATTTCTCGATGATCTCGCGGACCTGCAGGCTAGTTCGTTGAGGGTTATCGCGACAGCAGCGGGAGCGATTGCCTATATCCCATTTATCCTATCGCCGTTTATTCATCACTTGGTTCGCCCTAGCTTCTGGATCAGCATGGCTCTTCTGGGCCTGGTCTCCATCATCAGCTTGTCAGCCATACGTCGCCATTCGCGTGTTGCACGGCACGTCCTGGTTTGGGGGATCTTGGGAGCGACCATTCTCAATGTGCGTAGTTTTGAGTCACCCGCCTTGAGTGTTCTCCTCGTCGTACCGATAATCCTTGCCAGTACGCTGCTTGGACAGCGTGCTGTGTTTTCGATCGCGACAATTGAAGGGCTGGTGACCGTAATCCCAGGTCTCCTCAGGGAGGAAGTGTCCGTCTTCTCAACGGAGACAACAGTGCTTCTTGGCGTTATCGTCTTGTCCACCTTCACCTCTTGGCTTTCGGCCCGCAACCTCCACATTGCATTGGCATGGTACCAGTGCGGTTACGAGCGCGCTCGCTGTAGTGAGGAAGTGGCCCGCGAAAAGGCGGGTGAGTTGCGGAGGACACTGAAAGCGCTAGATGAGGCCACCCACAGACTGGAAAGGGCGAATCGCATGCTGGAATTCGCCCGCGATCAGGCTGAGGAGGCCAGAGAGCTCAAGCAGCGGTTCGCCCAGACCGTGAGCCACGAACTGCGGACGCCTCTGAACATAATCCTTGGTTTCATTGAACTGATGACAGAATCGCCCGAGTACTATGGTGCACGCCTTCCCCTGGGCTATCAGCGTGATCTCAACATCGTACACCGCAATGCGCGTCACCTCCAGGATCTGGTCAACGACGTATTGGACCTGGCCCGCATTGACGCGGCACAAATGAGCATGCAGATGGAAGAAGTCGACCCTGCGACCATTGTGCGTCAGGCGACGAGAACCGCGCGTAGCCTGGTAGAAGCGCGAGGGCTAGATCTACAAGTAGAGATTGAACCGGGCTTACCTCCGGTTCGCGTGGATCCCACCCGTATTCGGCAGGTTCTGATTAACCTGCTCAACAACGCTGCGCGCTTCACCGAGCGCGGAGTCATTAGCATCAGCGTTCGCCGAGAGGAAGAGGAGATCGTTTTTTCTGTCGCAGATACCGGCGTAGGCATTTCACCTGCCGATCTCTCCAATATCTTCGAGGAGTTCCGACAGGCTGATGGAAGCATAAGGCGACATCATGATGGTGTGGGACTGGGTCTAGCTATCAGCAAGCGCTTCGTGCAAGTGCACGGGGGCAAGATATGGGTGCAGAGCACGGTTGGAGAGGGCAGCGTTTTCAGTTTCAGCCTACCGATGGACGAGTCCGGCCTGGCTGAGCGCATTGGCGGATCTTCATTGGAGACGATGCGTACCGTTCCTGAGAAGGTTGACGAACGCCCTGTTCTGCTGGCAGTCACCAGCAATCTGGCGGCAGCAACGATGCTGACAAACTATATGCGTGATTGCGAGACACTGGTGGTATGCGACCTGGAACAAGCCCAGGAGACAGTTCGGACGGTGCTGCCTCGGGCGATGCTTGTGGACTCAGCTTCCGTCAACCTATCGCTTTCCGAACTCACACACACTGCGTTGGAGTGGGGGCTGAGATACATGCCTATCATTCAGTGTCCTCTTCCCAGGGACCAACGTTTGGATCAGCATCTAGGTGTGGAAGGCTACCTGATCAAGCCAGTTTCGGGGCGCACTTTGTGGGACGCTCTCCAGCGTTTTGGACGGGACGTGGACACTGTGCTGATTGTGGATGATGATCTGGACTTCGTGAGGTTGGTGAGTCGCGTGCTGGAGGATAATCCAGTCCGGCGATACAAGGTGATCGGGGCCCATAGTGGTCAGGAGGGCCTCGACTTGGTGAAACTGCACCGACCAGACTTGATACTGCTGGATCTCATGTTGCCGGATCTGGATGGTTTTCAGGTTGTAGAGCGCTTACGAGCCGAACCGGCGTGGCAGGATATTCCTGTCATTATCGTCTCGGCGCAGGGCTTGGATGGCCAGGCATCCCTGCATGGTGCCCTGACGGTCACCAAACCTGAAGGGCTGATGCTGGCCGAAATGATGCAATGGGCACGGGCTGTGGTGGACGCGGTCGTCACCTCTCCTCTAGTGTCTGTAGGGCCGAAAGCAGAGACTGCTGCGTGACGGGTTTCTCAAGATAGGTGGTTGCGCCCAGCGCGATTGCTAGCTCTCTTTGCTTCAGCACGGTACAGACGATGGTAGGGATGTCACTTGTCTCAGGGTGTGCGAGGAGGGTCTGCAACAGCTCCCATCCGTCATGTTCCGGCATCATCAGGTCAAGCGTGATGGCATAGGGACGAAGCTGGCGCGCTTTGTCGATCGCGTCCTGAGTCGTTTGTGCCGTGACCACGTGATACCCGTGAGTGGTCAAATACCCTCTGAAGAGCTGCAACACGTCCTCGTTGTCGTCGACGACTAGCACGGTGCGCTGTGCGATGGGTAGCTGCAGATCAAGCCCGATCGTGTGCCCATTGTCGTCGAAGGGGCGGACGCCACAGCAGCCCAGAGTCGCAAGTTCACTGAGCTCCGCGAGGCGTTTCTCCCCGAGTGCTTGCCCTGAGGTACGGATGGCTTCAGGCGCTTCCATCTTCAGAGAGAGAATCACCGTAGCTCTTCGGACCTCCGCGCTCAGCCGGATTTCGCGCCCTTCTGACTGTTCGGCAAGATATCCAAATGCACTTACCAGCGTCTGGCGCAGCAATTCCTGCGAGACGGAGACAGCCGGTAACGATGGGGGGAGATCGACTTGCACATGGAGCTCCCTCTGACGCATCAACCCCTGCAAGAGAGAAAGCACCCCCTCCACTACGTCGCTAATGCGAGCGTAGCGACCCAACTGAGCCAGTCGGGCTGCCTCTAGCCGGAGGAGTTCTATTCGGCTGGTCGACGTCTGATCCTCGCTCGGCTTTCCCCCTTCGTCACGCGCAGAGGGCTGGACAACGTAGCGTTCCCACAGGATATTGGCGACGTCATCGACAATGCCCTTCCGCACGCGATAGTACTGGCGCAGACTGATCTTGAATTGATCTGCCACAGCCTGATGAGTGAGCCCTCTCAGATAGCGCAATACCATATACCGATGCCGTCGCCATTCGGGCGAAAACGAGGGCGCCTCTGGACCTGGATCTAGCTCATCGATGAGATCTCGGAGAACGTTATGCAGCTTTCGCGCGGTCCGTTTCTTGTCTGGAGAATCTGTGGCGAGTAGCTGCCCCAGCGGGTGATCGCGCAAGTAGAACAAGTCGTAAAGATGTTCGTAGGCGTCGGCCACGTGCGATGTGAACTGGCTCTTCGATGATATAGTCGGGGGTTTCTGAGATGTCATTGAAACGTCATCAACATGCCATTTACAGACCCCCATGGCAATGATACACTGAATTACGATTGGTTTCCATAGCTATCGTGGTTCATTATACCATACATAGGCTTGCCGAACCATACGAGACAAGACCCTGCGTTCTAGCTGTATGCGCAGCTAGTGTGAGACCGCTCAGATTCGATGTGCCCGTTAAGCGTCAGCGGGCGTTTTGCTTCTTTCAATGGTGGTGAGTGCTGGATTGCTTCGGTGGCCGAGTAAGCAGCCACAAGTATATGGAAGGAGGTGCTAAACGGGAAGAAAAGCTCAGCGTGTGTATGGTGGCCTTACTGGAGGCCAGGGTAGGTTGGTCGGAGGGACAGGTAAGATCAAGACTCGGGAATCTCGACCATATATACGGAAGGAGAAGGGAAAATGGAAGGGAAGCTAGACAAGAGGTGGGTTAGCCGAAGGGATTTTCTACGCCTGACGGGACTGGCTGTTGGAGGAACGATCCTATCGGCTTGCGCGCCTGCCGAAACCGAGACCAAGGTCGTCAAAGAGACCGAGGTGGTCGAGGTCGTTACAGAGGTCACCACGGAGGTCGAGAAGGTAGTGACGGCGACCCCGCCTCCAGTGGAGGAGGCGGAGATCTGGTTTGCGCAGCGAGGTGGCACCGATATCCACTATCTTACTCTCTGGAATGATGAATTGGGCCCCCTGTTTGAGGAAAGGCATCCCAACATCAAGGTCGAATACAGCCCGTTGGCTGGAACGGGGCCGGAGCTTCTGGAGAAGTACCTGGCGATGTTTGTCTCAGGTGATGCGCCAGATGTCTACACTTGCATCAACGAGCAGCATAACGTGATCATGCGAAAGGGGCAGACACTTGATCTGCAGCCCTTCATTGATGTGGACTTGTCGGACGAGGATATCGCCGACTGGAACCCCAAGCAGCTCGACCACTTCCGAGATGAGAACAGTTGGTTCGGCCTTCCGATGTACCTGGGCAACCGGATACTCATCTGGAACAAGGACATCTTTGAGGCTGAGGGCGAAGCGCCTCCTCCCACCTCGTGGAAGGACGCCTGGACGCACGACGAGTATACAGAGGTCATGGGCCGGCTATGCAAGGATGAGGGTGGTGAGCGCGTCCGTTGGGGCGCTAGCGTCTGCACCCGATGGCCGTGCTTGAACGATCACCTGGTGCCTTATGGAGGCAACCTGGTTGACCCCGAGGACGACACCAAGTGCTACTTGGGTAACCCTGGTACCCAAGAGGGGCTGGAGTGGCTGCGCGCCCGGTTCTGGGATGACGGTTATATGCCTGTTTCCAGCATGACAGAAGGATTGGTCGAGTACCAGGCTTTCATTCCGCAGTTCACTGCCACCTTCGAGGGCGGCCCTTGGCACCTTCGATATCTAGCCGATAACGCCCAGTTCAAGTGGGACTTGGCGCCGCTGCCCAAGGGTCCGGTCACCATCTCGACCACCGCTACCACGGATGGCTATCTCGGGTGGAGCCAGACCAAGTATCCCAGTGCAACTTGGGAGTTGCTGAAGTTCCTCAGTGGCCCCGATTGGGGCAAAGGGCTGGCAAGAACCAGTTTGCTGCAGCCAGCGCGCAAGTCTCTCATGGACTACTACATCACACAGGCGAGGATCCAGTATCCCGTGCTAGAAGAGGTGAACATGGAGCTCCTCAAAGAGGCCAATGACATGGATCTGGGTCACACGTATCCGGTCTACCGGTATCACGGTGAGGCGTTGGAGATCATCCAACCGGTTCTGGAGCAAGTCTTCAATCTGGGAGAAGCGCCCGTTTCTGCTCTGGCCGACCTATGTGACGAGGTGGAAGAGGTTCAACTGAGGATGTTGAACCAAGAACAGGGCTGATGCATAATGCAGCCATGACTGGTAGAGAGGTAGATTCACTTGCCTCTCTGCCAGTCATTGCTAGGACCGTGCTGTCTCTGGCGTAGCCACACGATGATGTCCGCGCATGAATCGTGTGCGCCGATCCCCTAAGGGGGTTGGGCGGACGCTGTCAGCACGCGTGCTGCAGAGGCTGGCTGGAGGCTCTAGGCGGATTGGAAGGAGTTCTACTATGAGTGCCACTTCGGCCGACACCGGTGGGGTCTGGAGAAGACTGGTGCGCCGTGGTCGATCCCGACGGTTGTCGTTCACTGCACGCGAGGCGATTGCTGGTTATCTCTTCATCTCTCCCTGGCTCGTAGGCTTCCTTGTCTTGGTCGGCGGATCCATGGCGATATCGTTGGGTGTCAGTCTGATGCGCACCGACCTTCTGACTGACTTCACTTTCGTTGGCGTGGACAACTTCGTTCGGCTAGCGGGCGACAAGCTGCTTCAAAAGGCCCTGGCCAACACAGCCTACTATTCCTTCACCATGGTGCCGCTGGGGACGATCCTGGCCCTGATAATCGCCATGCTGTTGAATCAGAACCTCAAGTTTCAGGGCGTATTTCGATCTCTCTATTACGTTCCCTCTATCGTGTCCGGAATTGCGGTCTCCATGTTGTGGCTTTGGCTCTATAACCCCAGGGTGGGTCTCCTCAACAGCCTCCTGGCCCAAATCGGGATTCAGGGCCCTAAGTGGATATACAGTGATGTCTGGGCTATGCCCAGCATAATCATCATGGGGCTGTGGACCACAGGGGGGAGCATGCTGATCTTCCTGTCTGGGCTGCAGAGTATCCCCACTGCGCTGTACGAGTCGGCGGAGATCGACGGAGCCAATGCCTGGCATCGCTTCTGGCACATTACCATTCCCATGCTCACGCCGACGATTCTGTTCAGCCTCATCATGCGCATGATAGGTTCCTGGCAGGTCTTCACCCAGGCCTACGTGATGACGGAGGGAGGACCTAACAACGCGACACTGACCATAGTCTTGTACCTCTACAGGAAGGCTTTCCAGCAGTTCCATTTCGGCTACGCTGCTGCCATGGCCTGGTTGCTCTTTGGCATTGTTCTGGTGCTTACTCTACTGATTTTCAAGAGCTCACCTCTGTGGGTCTTCTACGAGTCAGAAGTGGCAAGCATGCGAAGTAGAAAGCGTGTCTCAAAGAGGGGGGCATGAGAATGTCGGTGCCGGTACAAAACGTTCACAGTCGAATAGCCAGCAGGCTCTCGAAGCAGCTTGACAGAGTGCGAGCACATCCAGCGATTCTTCTAGAGCGATTTGGCCGTCTGGTGCTTTATATGGTGGTGATTTTCGGGGCCATCGTCTTTTCTCTACCGTTCTTCTGGATGGTCCGCACGTCGATCATGCCCGGATGGCAGATCTATCTCATTCCGCCACAATGGATCCCCGATGAGCTGCACTTGGAGAATTGGGTAGAGTTTTGGACGAAGTTTCCGTTCCCTACCTTCTTCTGGAACACGCTCCTCTATGTTGGTGCCCGTACGCTTGCCGTCACTCTGTCCAGTTCGCTGGTTGCCTATGGCTTTGCTCGTCTCCGGTTCCCGGGTAGAGATCTCCTGTTCTTGCTGTGCCTGAGTACGATGATGCTGCCAGCTCAGGTGACGCTCATCCCCCAGTATTTGATTTTTAGCCGATTGGGCTGGATCGACACCTACAATCCTCTGATCGTGCCGGGCTTGTTTGGAGTTGCTTTCCATATCTTCCTCTTGAGGCAGTACTACACGTCGATTCCTCTAGAGATGGACGACTCGGCCAAGATTGATGGATGCGGTTACTTGGGTATCTACTGGCGGATCATACTGCCTATGAGCCTGCCGGCCCTCGGCGTGGTCGCTGTCATGAACATCACCTTTGCCTGGAATGACTTCTTCAATCCGCTCATCTACCTGAACAACATGGCGCAGTATCCCATATCCTTGGGCCTGATGTTGATGAAAGGCGAAGGTCAGGCCTTGGATATGCAGTTGTTGATGGCGGCCACTACAGCATCGCTGTTGCCCCTGTTTGCCCTCTTCTTCCTGGCTCAGAGGTATTTCATCCAGGGCATCGTCGTGACTGGCGTGAAGGGCTAGGCAATCGGCGAAAGAACACAGGCTCTGCATACTCGACCGAGTACCGCTTGGGGAGCGGCGCCGCGAAGGCCGGTCCGGTCGTAGGCTGGGTCAGCAGCTTTCGTCTTTCATTCACAATTCGTATTTACTCAGGTGACCGGCACTTGTGTACCAATCTTGATGGAAATGGCATCTGGTTACCACCAAAAGGGGCGTTTCTGAGGGCAGTTGTGGAAGTGCCGGTCACCTTGATGCCTCAAACAGGTCATGCCTGAGCAGTTACCACAATTCTTTGTTAAAGGAGTAAAGCAAAATGAAACTAGGATCAGTTCTACCCTACTTCGTCTCAGGTAGCATCTTCGACCGCATGGAGTACTCCCACAAGATCGGCCTAGATTATCTCCAGGTGTTCTTCTTTGGAGAATCGAGCGAAGATCACCTCAGGAGCGTGAAACAACGGGCGGACGAGTTGGAGATCGAGCTTGGGCTAGGGATCCACACGCTGGACCCCTACTCCACCTCACTCCGTATGGATCCTGACGCCCTGGTAGACTATGCACGGAAGATGTTGCACACTGCGAAGCTCCTGGGCTCATCCACGGTGCGAACGGCGATTGGCTCTCGACAGGATCGCAGGACTGAGCAGCCCATTGAGGCTCATATCGAGGCCATGGTGAAAAACATCACAGCGGTGCGCGACTTGGCCATGGACCTGGGCATCAAGATCGCTGTTGAGAACCACGCAGGGGACCTGACGGCCAGAGAACTCAAGGGATTGGTCGAGGAAGCAGGGAGCGATCTGGTAGGTGTCTGCCTGGACAATGGGAACCCCTGCTGGCTGGCTGAGAGCCCCTTCACGACCTTGGAGACGCTTGCCCCTTACATGCTCACCGCGCACATCCGGGACGTGAGTCTGTGGGAACACCCGCGCGGCGCAGCGTGGCAGCTACAGCCCTTGGGCGATGGCAACATCAATATCAAGGCCTGGTCGGAGTACTTCATTGAGCATTGCCCGGATGCTCCGTTTGTGCTGGAGATTATCACCGGAAGACCGCCCGTGGTGATCAATTTCCTGGAGCCTGAGTTCTGGGAGGATCTCCCGCAGGCTCGGGCATCGGACCTGGCCCGATTTGTGAAATTGGTCAAGGAAGGGGAGCCTTTTATGGGACCCATGTTGACCACACAGAGTGCGCTGCGCGGCGGGGGTGACCACATCGTGGGATACCTGGATGCCGTGAGACTCCAGAACCGGCTGCATCTGGAGAGCAGCGTGAAGTACTGCCAGGACGTTCTGGGCATTGGGGAGCACAAGCCCCAGGTTGAGTTGGCACAGGCGGAGACGATCTCAGCGGCAGAGCTGATGGCAAGGATGCTCAAGTCCTCTTAGTGTTAGTGCTGCTAAGCGCTATCGCGCGTCAGGCGCGATTGAGCTGCATACAAGTTGCCGATCTTTGCGCAGTCCGGTACGTCCAAGTGTATGAGCCACGGCGTGTGCCTCTACCTGACTGCAGGAACTGGAAGGAGACATCATGAGAATCACCATCACGGGAGCGGCAGGCAATCTAGGGGAGTATGTGATCAAGGAACTCGAGGCGGACCACGACCTGTTGTTGTTCGATCTGAAGCCACGGGGGGCTGCTCCTCGTTTCCAGAACCACGACTATCTTCAAGGTGATCTGCTCAACTACGAGGATTGTCTGAAAGCGGTGGAGGGTGCGGACGCCATTGTGCACCTGGCTGCCATACGGGTTGCCACGGACATCCCTGGCATGCTGGAGAAGATAGAGCAGATGACTGCCAGGATGGGCGGTGACCTCTCCAAGCACATGGTCTTTGACACAAGCAGGATGGGCTTGGTGTTGCCCAGACCATTGGTCTTTGATGATGGTTTCCGCATCAACGTCGTAGGTACCTGGTACCTGTTGACGGCTATGGCGGAGGCCGGTGTGGATACCATCGTAGCTGCTACCTCAAACGCGGTCTTTGGGTGGGATTGGTTGGGCAGCCACCCTGAGGCGGTGAAGTATCTGCCTCTGGACGAGAAGCATCCGATCTACCCGGGTGGGTACTCGTATGATCTATCCAAGGCGTTGGACGAAAAGATACTCGCTGGTTTCACCAGGCGCTGCGGCATAAAGACCTATCCCTTCCGGCTTGGCAGGCTCCGCCGTCCTGATAACCTCAGAGAGCTTGCGGAAAACATGGCACCTGCCACGGGATGGGTGGTCAATTTCTTCAACTACCTGGACGTTCGGGACGCGGCAAGGGCCTTCAGGCAGTGCGTGGAGGCGTCTGGGGAGATCGCGTCGCCTCATGAGGCATTCTGCCTCACTGCCGCAGACACGGTAGCGCAGGAGGATTCGAAGGTCTTGGTGGAGAAGTTCCAACCTGGGTTTGCCGACAAGGCGGCCAGGCTGGTGGGACGTCAATCGATGTTCAGTTGCGACAAGGCGAACGCGTACTTTGGCTACGAGGCCCAGCACTCGTGGAGGGACTATCTTCCGTAGATGGATGACTTGAGGCTGGCCTATCAGCACATCATCGCCTACCTGGAGCAGCGTCTTGAGGACGACCCGATATACGGTTGGATTGCGGAGGAGACCGAGCGACGAGGTTTGCCCACGATCCAGGTCACGCCAGTACAGGGACGTCTCCTCAACCTGCTGGCTCAGCTCTTGAACGCACGCTATGTCCTGGAGATCGGTACGCTCGGCGGATACAGTGGCGTGTGGCTGGCTCGCGCTGTGCCGCCAGGTGGAAAGCTCTTCACGCTGGAGATAGACCCCACATGCGCAGAAGTGGCGCGCGAGTCATTCTCTCGAGCTGGCGTGGCTGACCGCATCGAACTGCATCTCGGTCCCGCTCTGGAGACCCTGGCGACCCTCGAATTGCCGGAGCTCCTCGATCTCGTGTTTATCGACGCCGACAAGGACGCCATGCGATCCTACTTTGACTGGGCGCTGGAACACGTGCGAAGTGGCGGTTTGATCATCGTTGATAACGTGCCGATTGTCCATGCAGACGTCGTTGAGAGCGATGACGTTCGGGTCCATACCCAGGCGGTCTATCAGCTCTATGAGTATGTCGTTGCACGTCGTTCAAACTGGGGCACCCTCCTGCCCTTCTATAGGCCAAATGGGGACCTGATGGATGGTATGCTCATCTATCGCCAGCCCTGAGGGCCGGCTACCAGCAACGGGCAACGATAGATTGGCCGGATGGGGGCATTGTTTCATCAGAGCAGATGTTCACTTCTAATCGACAGAGAAAAAAAGGGAGGTAAGGATCATGAGAGTCACCATCACGGGAGCAGCAGGCAATCTAGGGGAATACGTGATCAAGGAGTTAGAGGCGAATCACGACTTGCTGTTGTTTGATCTGAAACCACGGGGGGATGCTCCTCGGTTCCAGAACCACGACTATCTTCAAGGCGATCTGCTCAATTACGAGGATTGCCAGAAAGCGGTCAAGGATGCGGACGCCATTGTACACCTGGCTGCCATCCCCTACGCTACGGACATACCCGGCATGCTGGAGAGGATAGAGCAACTGGCCGCCGCTATGGGCTGGCAATTGCCCAAGAAGATGGTTTTCGATGACACCTTCCGTATCAATGTCGTAGGCACCTGGTACCTCTTGACGGCCATGGAGGATGCCGGTGTGGACACCATCGTAGCCGCCAGCACCAATGGGGTCTATGGGTGGGATTGGTTGGGCAGCCACCCCGAGGTGGTGGAGTACCTGCCTCTGGACGAGAAGCATCCTATCTATCCGGGTGGGTATTCGTATGATCTGTCCAAGGCGTTGGTTGAGGACGTGCTGGCTTCTTTCACCAGGCGCTGCGGCGTGAAGACCTATGGTATACGCCCTGGGTGGATCTGGCGTCCCGACAAACTGAAGCAGCTTGCCGATGGCATGGCACCTGCCGCGGGATGGCAACGCAATTTCTACAACTACGTTGATATCCGCGACATAGCGAGGGCCTTCAGGCAGTGTCTGGAGGCGGCCGAGGGCATTGACTCGCCTCACGAGGTGTTCTGCGTGACGGCTGCTGATACGAGAGCCCAGGAGGACTCAATGGCTCTGCTGGAGAAGTTCCAGCCTGAGCTCGTTGGGAAGGTGGGCAATCTGGCGGGTCGCCAGTCCATGGTCAGTTGTGAGAAGGCGAAGGAGTACTTTGGCTACGAGGCTCAGCACTCGTGGACTGAGTACCGATAGCTCTTCCTTGCCAGGGGTGATGGTGCACCTGGCCGTGCAATAGTGACCAGCAGTCAGCACGCAGCTGCGGGTATCTGCGTGTTGATTGCTGGACCGTAGAACCTTGGGCATTGCGCGTGCTCGTAGAGAGGTCCAATGTGAGAGTAGCGATACGGGAAAGCGGATTTGACGGAAACGTCCTGGTCTGGTCTCTTGAGATGGTATTGCGGAGGATCGGCGAGCTGGGATACCAGGCCGTCGAGCTCAACTCGGCACCGGATACCGCCACACAGGGAAGCGGTCGCCGGCGCGGCACCAGAGGAGTCTGGGCGGCCGATATGGACAAGCACGACCGGGCAGAGCTAAGGAAGACTGTCGAGTCCCTGGGCCTTGAGGTGTCCAGCCTCTCCACGACTTGGGCCGGGACGCACTGGACGCCAAACTCGATCGAGAAGAGAGACAGTGCCCTCGGTATTCTTGAGCAAGACGTCCGGCTGGCTTCGGATCTGGGCGCATCGGTCATACTGATCCATATGGGCAGTGCCACGGGAACGTGGGACGAGGTGCGGGCCTTCCTTACAGAGGCCGCCAAGGCGGCGGAGAAGGTCGGAGTTGTCAAGCTTGGCTTTGAGTCTCCTCTGTGGTTGAACCTTGGTTTGGGCGATATCTCAGCTTTGGTCAGGATGGTAGATCAAGTGGGCAGTGACCACTTCGGGATCTACTTACATCCCATGTATCCACGGGGCGAACTGCTCCCCCACGAAGAGATAGAGCTGGTGGGCCAGCGTCTGGTCGGCTTGCACTCTGGCCCCATAGATCCGACGTTGGATTACCGGGCCTACTTCGATGCGCTCAAGAAGGTGGCGTACGATGGGTATTGGGTATTCGAAGTGAGTGGGGCGGATATCGTGGACAGCGGGGAAGCCTGGCGCAAGATCGTGAAGAAGTACAGGTAGGAGGGCGTCCAGATGAAGGTGGCCGTGCGAGAGGACGGATTCGAAGGCAACGCCGCGTTGTTCCCCATTGAGATGGTCTTTGGAAGAATTGCGGAACTGGGCTATGACGGCGTCGAGATTTGCACTCTCCCTGACGACAGCTTTGGTGCCATACCTTGGATGGGGAAACGCCGTAGGAGAGGGCTGTGGGCCGAGGATTTGGGAAAGGCGGACAGGGTGCAACTTCGGAAAACAGCCGACTTCCTGGGCCTCGAGATATCGAGTCTGTCCACGGCCTGGGCTTGGCCCTATAGCGAACTCAATCCCATTGAGCACTGGGGCAGAGGTATAGAGATTCTCAAGAAGGACATCCAGCTAGCAGCGGACCTGGGGGCTGGGGTCATCTTGATGCACATGGGAGCCACCAAGGGGACGTGGGATCAGATCAAGGCCATCTTCTGCGAGTTGGCTGTAGAGGCAGAGAAGTATGGGGTCAGGCTGGGCTATGAGTCCAACCTCTGGCATCGCCTGGGATTGGGAGAGATTGACACTCTGCTGGAGATGCAGGAGGAGATTGGCAGCACGTATCTCGGAGTTTACCATCACTCGAGGTATCCACGCGCCGGGTTGCCGCCCCAGAAGGAGATCCGCCTCATAGGCGACAGATTGGTCGGCGTGCACTCTGGCGCTATTGATCGTGCGATAGACTACGAGAGTTACTTTCGGGCTTTGAAGGATGTGGGATACGATGGCCACTGGGTCTTTGAAGTGAAGGGCGAATCCATTATCGAGAGCAAGAGGGCCTGGGATAAGCTGATGGCCCGATACGGAGAAAAGAACAGACCAGACTGACTGCTCGGGACTGTTTCGGGAGTATCTCAAGATGAACGAATTCTCAATTCCTTATGGTCTGGATACCATCGAGTGTAGATTGCCCAGTCACGTTGCGGTGGAGTTGTTGCGCCGTACGACTTTACCCGCCCCGTCTGATCAAGTGGGCGAGGTAGAGAAAGCGCTCGACCACCCGCTTGGTCCTGCATCGTTGACGCCATCCAGGCATGCGGAGCGATGCGTTATTGCAATCAGCGACAATACCAGGCCGGTGCCCTACGCGTCGGTGTTGCCCCCGTTGCTCGATCACTTGGAGGGGAAGGGGGGCTGGTCGCCATCACGGGTCAGCTTGCTGGTTGCATCAGGTGCCCATCCTCCGATGGACAGCAAGGCATTGGCCGAATTGCTGCCCGGGGAAATCAGAAGGACCCATCGCGTCATCTGCCACGATGCCAGAGACGGGGACGCACTGCGCAAGGTGGGATCCACCTCCCGGGGTACGCCGGTATGGATTAACCGGCACTATCTTGAGGCCGACGTGCGAATCGTCGTGGGCAATGTGGATCCTCATCAATTCGTGGGTTTCACCGGCGGGGCCAAGGGCGCGGTCATCGGACTGGGAGGGGTGGCGACCATACAGGCGAATCACGCCATGATGGATCATCCGCAGGCCAGGACGGGGATAGATCAGGGCAATCCGGTGCGGGAGGACATTGACGAGGCCGGAAAGCTGATTGGGATAGATTTCGTCTTGAATGTAGTAGTGAATGATCAGCATCAGATTGTGCGCGCCTTTGCCGGGGCCCTCGATGTGGTCTCCAAGCAGAGCAGGTCCTTCTGCTTGGATCTAGCTCGAGCCGAGTACGAGGAACTGGCGGACATCGTCATTGCCTCTCCCGGAGGCTATCCCAAGGACATCAACCTCTATCAGGCGCAGAAGGCGCTGGCCCATGCCTCGCAGATCGTAAGGCCCGGCGGGACAGTCATACTCGTGGCTGAGTGCAGACGGGGAGTTGGGGACTCCCTCTACGAGAGGTGGATGACAGATGCCTCCTCGCTAGATGAGGTCGTCGATCGCTTCCGGCGGGAAGGGTTCCAACTGGGAGCTCATAAAGCCTACCTGTTTGCGCGCGATATGACCAAAGCCAAGGTGCTGTTGGTCTCCAGCTTATCCAACGCATTAGCCGAGAGGCTGTTCTTCACGCCGTTTCCCACGCTGTCGGCTGCCTTGGATGCAGCCTTGGCAGAGCATGACCGGCCCCCTAGAGTCGCTATCCTACCTGAGGCCCCCACTGTGGTCCCTGTCCCCTGTGGAGCAGCGCAACTTAGCCCCCCATCTCTCCATCGGAGAGATGCTGTGAGTGGGGAGTAGGAGAGGCAGTGTATCTCAGATGAAGCTAGGCATTTCCACCGTAGTATACATACAGTACCCCTTGGCCGAAGCGGCTCAACGCATAGCCGACTATGGGTTCAAGGCCGTACATCTGAATGTGAACTACGATCACCCGGATACGAGTTTCTCGACCGGGCCCATAGACGCCAGTGTAGCGAAGCAGACGGCAGAGCATTTTCTGTCCTCTGGCATTGAGATCGCCTCACTGGCTGGCTACGTCAATTTCATAGATCCGGATGCCTCGCGCCGGCGTGCGCAGCTAGAGCGATTTCGGGTTTTGCTCCAGCGCTGCCGGGATTTTGGCACCACTGTCCTGGCTACAGGGACTGGCACGCTGAACCCGCTCAGTCCCTGGGTCTATGATCCAGGAAACAGAACTGAAGAGACCTGGCGGGCCTTCAAGGATGCGTTTTGTCCCTTTGTGCCGATAGCCGAGGACGCTGGCGTTACGATTGCGATAGAACCTTTCGTTCAGCACGTGGTCTATGACATCGCTACCGTGGAGCGTTTCTTCAATGAAGTTGATTCACCCGCCGTGAAGTTAGTGATGGATCCCTCCAACTATTTCTCCAGGGAGAATATCGCTGAGATGGATTCGTTTCTAAGGGAGCTCTTCCAGCACTTGGGCAATCGCACGGTCGTGGCTCATGCCAAGGATGTTCAGGTCATGGGATCGCAAGATGGCAACCTGAAACCGGGAAGTGGGGGGCCTGAAGCGGGATTGATGCACCCTGCCGCTGGCAGCGGATGTATGAACTATCCCGAATACCTCAGACTGCTGCACCAGGCCAAACCTGACGTGAGACTCGTGCTTGAGCATCTTTTCGAGAGCGATGTCGACCGTGCTCGGGAATACGTATTACGTGCTTGGCCAGATACAGATCCAGAGAAACCATAGTCTGCTATCAAAGGGAGGTTGTTGCTATGGAGAAGCCGACTGCAGAGGATAAATCCAAGTGCCGTTGTTCCATGTGCCCCACCTATCAGCATGGGGGCCTTCAGAAGACTTTCTTCTGTGTTGAAGGCAAGAGTGATCGAAATCCGGAGGAGCTGGGGTGCCTGTGTCGCACCTGTCCGGTGTACATCCAGTATTGTCGTGATCCCAAGGGTCATTTCTACTGTCGACGTGGTGCGGCGTTTCCGGAGTCGCCCCAAGATCAGTAGATCCATAACTGTGGAGGTAGCGTGCCATGAAATCGATAGTGTTTGCCAGGGGCTTCGAGTATGCCGTAGATGCCCTCGAATGGCTACTGACAGAGGGAGAGGACGTCGCTGCAGTGGTCTGCCGGCCAGGAGGGGAGATCGGGACACTGCTGGAGACGGCTTCCAGGCATCATGTGCCCACGTATCAGGCCCCCCCGAACCCTAATGAGCCCGAGTTCATCGAGTTCTTGCGCGCCTTTGGCGCTGATCTGTTCATATTCCAGTACTTTGGGCGCCTTGTGACTCCAGAGTTCATCGCTATACCCCCGCTGGGATGCATCAACATGCACACCGCGTTGCTTCCCAAGTATCGAGGGCAGTCTGCTCAGGCGTGGATGGTTGCCAATGGCGACGAAGAGAGCGGTATGACGATCCACTACATTGCTGAGGGGATAGATACGGGAGACATCATTGCGCAAGTGACCGTCCCCATTGAGCCGACAGACACAGGTGCGTCAATGGAGCGCAAAGTCGCCACACAAGGTCTCGAACTGTTCAAGGAGACTTACCCCCTGCTCAAGTCAGGCAAGGCGCCACGTATCTCCCAGAACCATGAGGGTGCCACGTGGTGCGTTGCCCCTCGATCGTATCACTTCCGCATAGATTGGAATACCCCCGCTATTCGGGTACATAATCACATCCGGGGGTTCCACTATCCGGCCGTGGGTGGATTCTTCCGATCTCAGATAGCGTTCACCTCTCTGGGGCGACAGCAGCTCTTGGTGTATAGCTCACAGGTCGTTGAAGACCCGCTTCCCTTCAGGGGCGAGGTGCCGGGGCAGGTGTTGGCGGTGACGGGGGAGGGGATCCTGGTGAACACAGGTGACGGACAGATCCTGCTGACAGATGTGCGTCTACCGGGAGCGGATGAGACGGAGGAAGCCAACGCCTATGATCTACTGGCTCATCTGCCTTTTCCTTGTGTTCTTGGCAGTGCCGGCACGTGATCTGAGCCCATGGGCGACGAGTAAGATGCGTAGTATGTTGGCAGAAGCTGGGGCCTAGGACCTCAGCGCGTGCAGAGGCCCATGCCTACTATTTCATCTGGGAGGGGTTCATATGTGGAAAATGTCATTTCATACCCGGTCTTTCATGTTTCATCACCGGGACGATGTCTACGTCAGTGCGGAGAAGATAGCGGGATTTGGCTACGAGGCCATAGAGATCTGTCGCCCTCATCTCAATCAACTACTCGGCGAAGCGATCTCTTCGGCGGATAGAAGGGCTTTTCGGGACAGGATATCCGGCTATGGGCTGGAGATTGCGGCCATCAGCGGTCACGCCTCTGTGGGTCACGGCGACCCCGAAAGGCGAAAGGCGGAAATAGAGTCGTACAAGCGGGCACTGGATTTCGCTGCCGATGTCGGCGCGCCCATCGTCAATACGCTCGGCAAATGGACCCCTCCCCGTGTCACCACTTTCGGCCAGATGGACTGGAGTCCTCAACTCACGCCTGCCCAGCACGCTCAGTTAATCGAGCGTGGACAGCCGGAGGCGCACCGGCAGCTCATTATGGACGTTATCGGGGATCTGGCCGAGTATGCGGAAAGTCGAGGAACGTGCGTTGGCCTGGAGGACTTCGATCCCGGCCCACGTGCCTTCTGGGCCAATCTCATCAGGGAGATCAATTCGCCTGCGCTATGGATGAATATGCAGTGCCTCTATGGCGAGACACCCGGTGAGGCGATAAGAAAGAGGCGCGATGTGGTCAAGCACTTCCATCTCCTTCCTCCGCAGGAGGGATATGGCTACAGCGGCTGGAGCCGGGGCGAGTACATTGACTTCATCAATGCGCTTCGAGAGATCGGGTATCGAGGGTACTTCCAGATCGAGGAACATTCGAACCTGGATCCCGATGTGACATGTCCGCAGATCTTCGATTACTTCCGAAGATTGGGCGTCTCATAGCCGCTGGCCGTGCTACGTCCATTGATCAAAGCACGACGGGGGACCGTCCCGATGTTTAGGCCGCCGGAGCTATGCGGTGGCGCGGAGTGCGCTGAGCGTCGACAGAGTCATCATCCTATGACACGAGCAGCCTTTTCGACACCAGCTGGGGCAGCGGATACTGGTCCGTTGCCTGCAGAAGATCGTTTCACCTGCCTACCGGGGTGTGGTCTTTGCTGCTCCTACCGCGTCCTGGTGACTGAGGCGGAACTGCAGCGCCTTCAGTCTGCGCGCGCGTTTCCGGGAGCAGCCCAACCGTCGGACGCAACAGCCGATGGCAGGTGGGCTCTGCTGCGTGGCTCGAGCGGGTCCGCATCAGGCTTCTGTCTGTTCCTCGACGCGCTACAGCGCTGCACCGTCTACGAGGATCGTCCCGGACAGTGCCGCACTTATCCGTACCTGTGGGTAGCTTACTCCCGCTTGGAACTGGACGTGGATCTCAGTTGTCCGGGCCTGGGTCGTGGCGACGTCGCACGGGGAGAACGTCGCCAGCCTCCGGCGGAGAGTCCCGCATCGCAAGCGCGGCGTGAACAATCTATTCGACAGGTTCAGAGCTTGTTGCGCGCTCAGCAGCTATACGCCGCTCCGGAGAAGCTGGTTGCTCTGGGGGAGCGCTTTGTCGATGATATGGCTGTCGGCTGGCCCTCAGCGACGATACTTGTGAACCGGGTACGCCCCATGTTCGTCAACGGGCAGGTGAAGGAGGGGCACGCTGTGCCACAGGGGGAATTGTCCCTGTTCTCTCAGCCTATGATAGAGCCGCAAGACGTTCGGTCCGTGCCTGCTAGTGCCGCTCTCATGGAACGCCACTTCAGCCGTCCACAGTGGAACACTCACCTTGCACCGGATGGCCGGGTTACTGTCTACCGCTTCTGGATTGCCGACAATATCCTCTACCTTGAAGATAGAGACGGCACGCAGCAGACACTTCCGCTCGGTGACGCGGCGCAGCTTCCGTGGCAGCCTGAGGCCCTCGCCACGCGACGGGCCTATCTCAGGCGGTGGTTGAAGCGGCAACTGCCTGTTCGGCTGGCGAACAACATGGCCCTGGCGAGCCTGGCGCACCGGAGCCACGTCGCTACCTGCTATCTGCAGTTCCTGACCGAGATTGACTGGCGCCTGGCAGTGTTGGCACCTGCCCTGGCACGGGCCTGTGGGCAAGCAGAGGTTGGGCGCGCGGTGGTACTGGAGGCAGTTCGCGGCAGCGATGCCCTGTTGCGATCCTGGTGCGAAAGCGCTCGCGTGGGTGTGACTGGCTGATCCGCCAAACGGTGCCGAACGAAGGCCCGGTATGCTGATGTCTGGAAGAGAAGGCTATGTTGTGCCTCGCGACGGGGCGCACTAGGGGAGGGAGCATGCAATAGAAGCCGCATTCTGAACGGTTCGTCCTGCACGACAAGCAAACGATTTCTTAAGGAGGTAAGTAGTGAGTACAAGAACTGATGCGCGCCCCGCGCGCAAGATGAGCATCTGGGAAAAGCATCTACTCGGCGTGACCATAGACAAGGCTCCCTTGTTGCTGCCGGGCTTGCTCGTGGCCCTTGTCCTTGCCTGGTTCAGCATCTGGCTGAGCAAGTACATCGGCGTCAATCTGCTGGGTTTTGACAAGACCCCTATCTCGGCGGTGATGTTGGCCATTTTCCTGGGCCTGGTCATTGGTGCGGCCATTCCTTTGCCCCAGGTACTTGGTCCTGGCCTCAAGTTCGCGGTCAAGAAAGTGCTGCGCCTGGGCATTATCATGTTGGGCATTCGCCTGACTATCTTTGATGTGTTCGAGCTAGGTGCCTATGGAGTGCCGATTGTCGTTGTCTGTATTCTTGGGGCGCTGTTTTTCACCACCCGCATCAACAAGTGGCTCAAACTCCCCGAGAGACTGGGCACGCTCATCGCCGTTGGCACCTCCATCTGTGGTGTCTCGGCCATCGTCGCTACCGGCCCGGCCATCGATGCCGAGGATGAGGAAGTGGCCTACGCGGTGGCGGTGATCACCATCTTCGGGTTGTTCGCCACGCTGGTATACCCCTACGCCGCGAATGCCATATTCAGCGGCGACGCGCTAAAGATTGGGCTTTTCCTCGGCACGGCGATCCATGACACGTCTCAAGTTGTGGGTGCGGCCAAAGTGTACGCCGATGTGTTCTCAGCCCCCCGGGCCCTCGACGTGGCCACGGTTACCAAGCTGGTGCGCAACGTGTTCATGGCGGTGGTGATTCCCTTCATGGCTTTCTACTACGCCCGTAAGAGCCAGGGTCAGTCCACCGGTAAGAAGGCCAACTTCCTCAAGCTGTTGCCTCTCTTCGTCATCGGTTTCCTGATCATGGCTGCAATTCGGTCTATCGGCGACGCCGGTGTCAACGGTGGGGGCAGTGCTTTCGGGTTGTGGGACAGTGTAGCGTGGAAAGGCATCTACGGCTTCGTCAAGACCTGGGCCGGCAACTTCTTGGTGGTGGCTCTGGCCGGCGTGGGCCTGAGCACAAACTTCCGAACGTTCAAGGGACTGGGCATCAAACCCTTCATCGTTGGCCTGGGGGCGGCGCTAGTTGTGGGCATGGTGAGTTTCATTGCCATCTCTCTGTTGGGGAATTTCGTGACGTTGTGACGTAAGGCGTGTGTCTCATGGTGTGCCGAAAGCACACGTGCACCAGCGATCACGCTTATACTTCCAAAGGGCAGGATGCGGTTTTTTCGCATCCACAGCTACATCAGATTAAGGAGCAAAAATGGTTAAGGTAGGAGTCGTTGGCTTTGGCACTATCGGTGAGCGCATCGCCGATGGGTTGGCAAAGCAGAAGGACATGGAATTGGTCGGTGTGGTTGACGTGGCCCCGACGCTGCCGGTACGCGCTCTGGTCGCGTCTGGTCGAGAGTACCCGATCTACTGTGGCCTGGCAGAGCGTATCCCGGCCATGGAGAAGGCCGGCATTCCCGTTGCCGGGACTCTGGATGATCTGCTGGAGCAGGTGGACATGGTTTGCGATGCTACCGCGCCCGGCATCGGCATGAAGAACCGGGAGTTCTACAAGAAGCACGGTGTCCCGGCCACGTTCCAGGGCGGCGAGAAGGACGAGATCAGCCCGATTCTGTTCAGCAGCACGGCCAACTATGACAAGGCCAAGGATGTGGACTACATCAAGTTGGTCTCTTGCAATACTACCGGCATCGTGCGGGCCGTGACAGCGGTGGACGAGGCCTTTGGCGTCGAAAAGGCGGTCGCCACTATCGTGCGTCGAGCTGCAGATCCCTCTGAGATTCACAAGGGGCCGATTGACGCAGCGATTCCTGGCAAGGTGCCCGCTCACCAGGCTACCGACCTGATGCGCGTGATGCCGCACCTGGAGGCGATGGGCTTCATCATCACTGTGCCCACGACCCACGGGCACGTCATCGCGATGCACGCTACTCTCAAGCAGGAGATCACGACTGAAGACGCGCTCGAAGCTTTCCGGCAGGGACGGCGCATCCGCCTCTTCCGCATAGAGGATGGTTTTCTCTCGAATACTCACATCTTCGACTACCTGCGGGACCTGGGCGTGCCTCGCGCCGATATGTATGAGGTTGGCATCTGGGAGGAGACGACGCTGGCGCAAGGCCGCGATCTCTACTGGATCCACAATATCCCTCAGGAGGCCATCGTCATCCCGGAGAACATCGACGCCGTTCGCGCCAGGATGGGCATGCAGGTGGATAAGTGGGACGCAGTGGATACCACCGATCGTTACCTGGATATCTTCAAGGGTTAGCTTGGATGGACCTGCAAGTTCTGACTCTCGACGATTTTGAACTGGTGGGTAAGACCGTCCTCCTGCGGGTGGACATCAACTCGCCGGTGGATAGCCTGACAAAGGCCATAAAGGATGACACCCGCATTCGGCGCTGCCTGCCAACCGTCCAGGAACTGGCTGAGCGCGGGGCACGGGTTGTGATCCTGGCCCATCAAGGCGATCCGCTCGACTACCAGAACTTCACGCCGCTGGTCCAGCACGGGGAAGTGATGTCGCGGCTCTTGGGACGTCCTGTGGCATACTTGGACGACGTGGCCGGTCCAGCGGCTCGTGAGTGTATCCGGGGCCTGAAAAACGGTGAGATTCTCCTGTTGGAAAACGTGCGGATTCACACGGAGGAGACCATCATCTTTGAAGAACAGGTGGGGCTCAGCCCGGCAGATCAGGCGCAGACCTATATCGTGAGCAACCTGTCACCGCTGGCCGACCTGTACGTCTGCGATGCCTTTGCCGCCGCCCACCGCTCCGAGCCGACGTTGACCGGTTTTCCGCAGGTGCTGTCGGCCGCGGCAGGTCGGTTGTTCGAGGAGGAGTTGCGGACGCTTTCCCAGGTGCGCGCTCGGCCTGAACGGCCCTGCCTGTTCCTGCTGGGCGGCGCAAAGATCCTCGATGCCTTCAAGATGATGCGCGCCGCGCTTGAGTCCGGCACCGCCGACAGTGTGCTCACCGTCGGGCTGACGGGTGAGATCATGCTCATCGCCGCCGGATATGACTTGGGCCAGGAGACGCAGGCTTTTCTCACAGAGAAGAACTTGCTCTGCTTTGTCGAAGAAGCCCGCGAGTTGCTGCGGAGCTTTGGCGACCACTTGCATTATCCGCTGGACGTCGCCGTGGTGGAAGGCGCAGCGCGGAGAGAGTTCCCGCGCGACGAGCTTCCTGCTTCTGGGATGATCGTGGATGTCGGGCAACACACAGTGGAGGCGTACGGCAACCAAATCGCTGCAGCACGTACGGTCTTCGTCAACGGCCCGGCTGGAGTCTATGAACGCGAGCCCTCTGCCTTCGGTACGCGTGCTCTGTGGGAGGTCATGGCAGGATCCCCCGCGTTTGCCGTCATCGGTGGAGGAGATAGTATCGCTGCGGCCCGCAAGTTCGGCGTGCTTGATGGTTTCTCCTACGTCTGCACGGCGGGCGGAGGGTTGGTGCGTTTTCTGGCTGGCGAGCCGCTGCCTGTGGTACATGCCCTGGTGGAGGCAGCCGCCCGGCAACGAGGGGAGGTAAGCACGTGATAGGGAACGCAGCTAACTGGTCAGATACTCGCGGCCTTCGAATTCTGGGCATCACGTATGGTCTCGCGTCCAATAACCGGGACCTCGTCTTCAACCCTGAATTCTTCGAGCCTGGGGAAATCCAGTCGCAGATCACCAATTGGTGCGAAATCGATCATATCCCCTATGGTCCGGATTTGGACGCCTATTGCCATCTTCTGGACGATCCGAGCTTAGCGTTTGAGATCGAAGTCGGCGAGCGGGAGCTGTCGGTGCAGGGAGACCTCAGTCGTCTCGACCGCGAGGGACGTGATCGCCGCTGGTCGCTCTTGGGGAATATCGGTCTCTTCTTTCGGTACGCACTGACGGTGCAGGAGCGGCGGGGCATCTACGGTTTCCACGCCGCGGCGATCTACAAGCCCCACGCCAATGAGCTCCTTGTGATTGTCGGCAAGGCGGGGGCGGGGAAGACTGTGTTCCTGCTGGAGGCACTTGCGCGGGGCTACCAAATCTTCAGCACGGAGATGACCTTTTTCCGGTTGGTACCGGAGGGGGTCGTCTTCTACCGTGGGGCGCTGGTAGACAACATTCGGGTAGGAAGTTTCGTGTACGATTTTCCCGAGGCAGCAGAGCGTCTGGAGCTAGAGCTGCCGCAGGTGGCGGATCCTTGGGAGGTCAAGGTCAGCGTGGACCTGCACAGGGCCACGACAGAAAGGGCGGAGCTAGTCAATCCCGGCCTTTCCTTCATCTTCCCCCGGATCGAGACAGGGCTGGAGCGTGCGATCGTGCGCGACGTTGCCAGTCCCCGCACTTTGAGACGCCTGCTGTTCGACAGCGCCTCTGAGAAAATCGGGAGTACCATCTTGTTGTACGAGGAACTGCCGGTGGCCGGGCTCGACAGTCCTGCGCTGGCACAGAAGCGTTGGGAGACGATCTCGCAGTTGGTGGTCGCTCCCCAATGGGAAGTGAAGCAGGCCAAGAGCACCTTGGCCGGACCAAAATCCTGTATGGAGGGAATAGAATAATGGGCAACAAAGCATGGGAAGGTACGTTCCGCACACCGGAGCCGGGACGCAGCGTGAAGCCGCGCAGCAGCGGTCTCACGATGGTGTTGGACAAGGGACTGGGGCGCTACGCTACCGAGGATCTGATGGCAACGGCCGCCGACTACGTTGACTTCGTGAAGTTTTCCTTCGGCACCTCGGCCTTCTACGACGATAAGGTCCTGCGGGAGAAGGTAGAGATCGTGACCGGCGCCGGCGTGGACATCTACCCCGGTGGAACGTTTCTGGAAGTGACGGTGTGTCAGAAGTGCTATCCTGACTACCTGAAGCGGGCCAAGGAATTGGGCTTCACAGCAATCGAGGTCTCGGACGGCACGATGCACATGGGCGACGAATGTCGTGCCGACTGTATCAAACGTGCCCTGGATTCGGGCTTCAAGGTCCTCACTGAGGTCGGCAAGAAGAGCCCTGACGAGAAGGTCGCTGTGGCTGAGATGCACCGGCTGATCGCCCACGATTTGGAGTTGGGAGCGCTGGCGGTCATCGTTGAGGCCCGTGAGGCCGGCAAGGGCGTGGGTGTCTTTGACAAGTCCGGCGCTGTGAACGAAAGCGAGGTGGATCAAATCGTCGCTGGTGTGGCGGACATAGACAAGCTGATGTGGGAGGCTCCGATCAAGAGCCAGCAACAGTATCTCATCCTCCGATTTGGCAACAACGTGAGCCTGGGCAACATCCCGGCCACGGACATGCTGGCTTTGGAGGCGCTGCGTCAGGGTCTGCGTGGTGATACGCTCAAGCGGGCAATCGCACGCGGAATGTAGGGACAAGTTACTTAGGGAGTGCTACTTGCTCTATGTATCCGTGCGGTACATAGGGCAAGTAGTGCCAACTACCGGAGATCTTGGTAGGGAGCTTTGGTCGTGGAGCGTGCTGTCAGATATCACAAGGGAGAGCAGGTGATCCAGTCCATTAGAAAACCTAGACGAAACAAGCGCCCGGAGGCTGAAATGACATTGGACAACGATCTACTATCCGAGATGTACTACCAGATGAGGCTCATCCGCCGGTTTGAAGAAACAGCCGAAGAGTTGTACAAGCGTGGCACCGTGGTTGGGCTGTTGCATATGTACGTCGGAGAGGAGGCAGTCGCCACAGGTGTCTGCCTGGCACTCAACGATGATGACTACATCACAAGCACCCACCGGGGTCATGGTCATCTTATTGCCAAGGGAGGCGACGTGAAGCGCCTGCTCGCCGAGTTGTGTGGCCGCGTCACCGGCTACTGCCGGGGCAAAGGGGGCAGCATGCACGCGGCTGATCTCAGCCTGGGCATTCTGGGCGCTAATGGCATCGTCGGCGGCGGTTTCGGGATTGCCACCGGTGCTGCATTGTCTGCCAAGAAGAAGCGCTCTGGTCAAGTGGCCGTCTGTTTCTTCGGGGATGGCGCGGCCAATCAGGGCGTGTTCATGGAAGTCCTGAACATGGCCGCCCTTTGGAAACTGCCCGTGATCTACGTCTGCGAGAACAACCACTTTGGCGAATACACGCGTTTCGATGAGGCTACTGTGACCAATCAGCCCATCGGCGCACGCGCGGCCGCCTTCGGCTTACCCACGGCCCAGGTGGACGGTAACGACGTGATCGCTGTGTATCGTGCCACCAAGGAGGCCGTGGAAAGGGCGAGGGCAGGCGATGGCCCCAGCTTCATCGAGGCGCGAACGTACCGGCTCAAGGGGCACCATATCGGTGATGTAGGTTTTGGTCGTGGCTATCGGACCCCAGGTGAGCTCGAAGAGCACTGGGATCAGGAACCGGTAGGACGATTTCGGAAATGGTTGCTAGACAATGAGGCGCTGTCCGAAAGCGAGATTCAGGAGATCGAAACCCGCGTTGAGTCTGAACTAGAGGAAGCGATTGACTTTGTTCGCGAGTCGCCGGTTCCCGACAGGAGCGAGTTGACGGAGCACGTATATGTCTGACACAAGGGATTTGACTATTGCCGAAGCTATTCGTGAGGCTTTGACCGAGGAGCTAGACCGAGACCCCGCTGTCTTCTTGATAGGTGAAGACGTTGGGCGAGCCGGTGGCACCTTCAACATCACGGCCGGTTTGCAGGAGCAGTTCGGAAAAGAGCGGGTGATGGATGCCCCCATCTCCGAAGCGGGCATCGCGGGTTTGGGCGTCGGCGCCGCCATGGCCGGTATGCGCCCAGTCGTCGAGATCATGTTTTGCGACTTCCTAACGCTGGCTATGGATCAGATCGTCAACCAGGCGGCCAAGTTGCACTATATGACCGGTGGTCAGGCACAGGTACCTTTGGTGATCCGCACCATGATGGGAGCTGGACGTAGTGCGGCTGCGCAGCATTCACAAAGCCTGCATGCGTGGATGGCCCACGTCCCAGGCCTCAAGGTAGTGCTGCCCTCTACTCCTCGCGACGCCAAGGGGCTACTGAAAGCAGCTATCCGAGACAACAACCCGGTCGTCTTCTTCGAAGACAAGATGAGCTATGGTGTCAAGGGGCCGGTGGACGAGGGCGACTATACTATCCCACTCGGCGTCGGAGATGTGAAGCGCGCGGGAGAGCACGTCACGCTCGTGGCCACCTCAAGCATGGTCCAGGTCGCTCTGGAAGCCGCGGAAGTGCTGTCCTCTGATGGCATAAGCGCCGAGATCGTTGATCCACGCACGGTCAAGCCGTTGGACAAGGAGACCGTTCTCAGCTCGGTGAAGAAGACAGGACGGGCGGTCGTGATTGATGAAGGGTATCTGAGCTATGGTGTCACGGCTGAGATCGCAGCCATCATCAGTGACGAGGCCTTCGACTGGCTGGATGCACCTGTAAAGCGTCTGGGGGCTACGGACGTGCCCATCCCGATGGCTCCTGCGCTGGAGTTGGCGACAGTCCCAAGCATAGAGCAAGTCGTGGAGACTGCGCGTGGGCTCTTCGGACGGAGGTATTGACGGTGGCGACCGAGGTTTACATGCCGCAGCTTGGCTTGACCATGACCGAAGGCACGGTCATCAAGTGGCTGAAGACGGAAGGCGACACCGTAACCCAGGGCGAGCCGGTCGTGGAGATCGAGACTGACAAGGTCGCTGCCGAGGTTGAAGCGCCGGCCGGCGGTGTGTTGGGCCCAATACTGGTGTCCGAAGGATCGATCGTGCCTGTCGGAGGGCTGCTTAGTCACGTCCTTGCGCCTGGCGAAGCACCTCCGGCTTCGGCTCCCTCTGCAGCGGAGGCCTTGCCACAGGCTGCCTCTGGGGCGCTTCCCGAGCCAGGGATTGAGCATCTTCCTCAATCTGTTGACGACAACGATGGCCGTGTCGTGGCTTCTCCCCGTGCTCGAAGATTGGCACACGAGCTGGCGATCGAGTTGGAGCATGTTGAGGCCAGCGGTCCTGGCGGCCGTATTGTCGAGGCCGACGTGCGCTGGTACGCGGATCAGGTGGGGGCCAAATCAGCCTCTCTTGTATCACCGGTTGCTTCCCGACTGGCTGAGGAGCTGGAGGTTGACTTGGCCAGACTTGAGGGAACAGGCCCGGGGGGACGTATCGTGAAAGCCGACGTGGAGCGGGCGGCGGCAGGCGCATCACTATTGTCACCTTCGCCTGCCGTCTCTGTGGAGGCTGGAACGATCGAGCCGCTTCAGGGGATTCGTCGTGTGGTGGCTGAGCGGATGACGCAAAGCTTTACGTCCACACCTCATTTCTATCTCTCGGCCGAAGTCGATGCGATGAGCCTGACTCAAGTACGCGAGCAATTGCTGCCTGAAGTGGAGGCCGCCACAGGGGTACGCCTCACCGTCACCGATATCCTGGTCAAGGTCTGTGCGCAGGCGCTGGTCGAGTTTCCGGAGGTAAATGCTGCATGGATCGAAGACGCGAGCGGGAGTGGCCGCGTGCAGCTAACAGACGTGAACGTCGGCATTGCTACTGCCCTGGATGAAGGGTTGATAGTCCCTGCCATCTGTCATGCCGACCAACTGACACTGAGCGAGATCGCTCTTCGGCGAGCAGATCTGATTGAACGGGCGCGTGCTGGGAAATTGAAGCTGGAGGACTTGGAGCGAGGCACCTTTACCCTTAGCAATCTAGGCATGTTCGGGGTCGATCAATTCCACGCCATCATCAACCCGCCGCAGAGCGTCATCCTGGCCGTCGGCCGCATCCGGGAAAGAGCGGTGGCACGTGACGGGGTGGTTGTGGTGCGACCTACACTGTACCTGACGCTATCTGTTGATCACCGCCTGCTTGACGGCGTCCAGGGCGCGCGTTTTCTCGAACGAGTGGCCCAGTTGTTGGAGGAACCGTACTTGCTGATGATCTGAGTCTAGCCATCTGAATCCACATCGTCCCGATCCCATATCCGTGTGATGTAGTCATCCTCATGACCACAGACGTCGACTCAACCGAAGAACGCGTTCCATCGACGTTGCCCGTACGCCAGGTCGTGCGCACCTGGTGGCCGCTGGCTGCCAGTTGGCTGCTGATGGCCGCGGAAGGTCCCGCGATGAGCGCCGCCGTAGCGCGGCTGGCCGATCCGGAGATCCACCTGGCAGCCTGGGGCGGCATCGTCTGGCCCCTGAGCATGCTTATCGGGTCGCCCATCGTTATGTTGCTGTCGGCCTCGACCGCGCTGAGCAAGGATTGGGACTCCTACGTGCGCGTGCGGCGTTTCATGATGCGCACGAGCGCGATACTGACCGCGCTGCACGCGCTGATCGCGTTCACGCCGGCATACTACGTCGTCGCGGTGCACTTGATCGGCGCGCCGGCGGAGATCATCGAGCCCGCCCGCGTGGGCCTGATGATCATGATGCCCTGGACGTGGTCCATCGCCTACCGGCGCTTCAACCAGGGCGTGCTCATCCGTTTCGGCCACTCGCGGGCTGTGGGCCTGGGGACCATGATCCGGCTGGGCACCGACGTAACGGTGCTGGCGGCCGGCTACCTGATCGGCACGATCCCCGGCATCGTCGTCGCGACGAGCGCTATCGCGGCCGGCGTCCTCAGCGAGGCCATCTACGCCGGGCTGCGCGTGCGGCCCGTGCTGCGCCGCCAGCTCAAGTTGGCAGAATCCGCAGCACAGCCCCTGACTCTCCGCGTCTTTCTCCAGTTCTACGCGCCGTTGGCCACGACCTCGCTGATGAACATGCTGGCCCAGCCGCTCAGCAGCGCCGCCATCAGCCGCATGCCGGGTGCGCTGGACTCGCTGGCCACGTGGTCCGTCGTCAGCAGTTTCATCTTCCTTCCGCGCAGCCTGGGCTATGCATTCAACGAGGTCGTCATCGCGCTGCTGGATGAGCCCCGTGCAACACGCACGCTGCGCCGCTTCGCGATGGTATTGGTCGCGCTGACGAGTCTCGCCTTGCTCGTCGTGGCAGCCACGCCGCTGGGGGCGTTCTGGTTTGCGCGCGTATCTGCGCTCAAACCGAGGCTGGCCGCGCTGGCCAGCCGGGGATTGTGGGCGGCGCTGCCGCTGCCCGCGTTGAGCGTGCTACAGAGCTGGTACCAGGGCACGATTGTGCACAGCCAGCGCACGCGCGGTATCCCGGAAGCGGTGGCGGCGTTTCTGCTCGTCGGCGGCGCGGTCATGTCGGGAGGCGTGATCTGGGGCCAGGTGACGGGCCTGTACGTCGGCCTGGTAGGGCTGACGGTCGGAGTCCTGGCACAGACGGTCTGGCTGTGGTATCGCAGCCGGCCAGCGATGCGAGTCACTCAGGCGCGGGACGAGGTGCTGTCCACCGTCTGAATGGAGCGAGTCGCAGTGGCCCAGGATCCTCGCACCGAAGCAGACGTCACATACCCTCCAGGTAAGCGCGCCTAGACGACTACGAGCACACCCGTCGAGGGTTTCCTCAGCCGCGAATTGCCGATCAACCTTCTGGCCCAGACGACGGTCAACACGCCGTTTCTGCGAGGTCTCTTTCTCGGTAGCATGTGCTTGCTCCGTGGCCCGGTCCCGCGACTCGATGGGGACGGGTTGATGCCCGGAGGGATAGAACAGCCCTGCCTGCGGGCTTTGCGAACCCGTCTGAGGCGTTTTCCGCTGTGCGCAGCGGCACACAGTATGGCATGGAAACGGGCCAGCAGTAGTAAGTCATCAGTGAGCGCCCGGTGAAGGTTCAGTGTAATGGATCAGGGCCGGCCGCGATAGCCGGTGGGCCGTTGTCTTCCCGACTATGGCCGTCCGAGGCCACATCGTCTCGATCCCATATCTGTGTGATGTAGCCATCCAGTTCTTCGATGTGGCTTGTGTTCTCTTGGAACCAGCCGCGCGTGGCTGCGTCCATATCGTCGGACGTTCTTGGTCGGCGGCTGTGGATTCTCACCACTAGATCCTCCTGATAGGTCAGCCGGCCCGTCCCTAGCCGGAGCTTGAACTTCAGTTCCAGGTTGACGTACGTGTCTCCATTCTGGAACAGCCCGTTGACTTGGCTCAGGATGGCCATCTTGTGTTGGTCCCATTGGGCGGCGACCCCGGGAATAAGGTGGTCCTTCAGCCTGAGCTTGACGTGGGGAATCCGTTTGGAAGGCTCTGCGCGTCGATTGCAGTGTCCCTCGCATATGCTGATGAGATTGAAAGACCCGAGGCTATTGAGACGCAACAGCCAGTCGTCTTCCAGGTTTCTGTCCACACAGAAGCCGTTCCACTCCCTCTCGCATTCCGCGCATTCTCTGCGCGTGGTCCTTCTGGGTAGCATGGCTCTCGCTCCTTAGCCCAGGCCCACGGCTCCATAAGGACAGGGTAGCGTTGGCAGGTGCATCGCCTGCCCTGGCGAGGCACCTGTCTCTGCTTCGATTCCCTATCTCGTGCCTTGCTGTGGTTGCTCTGATCTACGCGTCGCTCTCGTCATAGTCGTCGTCCCACTCTGGATCCCAGTTCTCGTCCCATTCCTCAACGAAGGGATAGAACGCCTCGAAGGGGTCCACGTTGACGATTTCCAGTTCCACATCGCACCCGGAGCATCTGAATCGGTTGCCATCACGCGGCTGGTGCACGACGATGATGGCGTCGCACTCTGGACAATGAGTCTTGGGCATGTGCCCACCTCCCTTCTTGCTGGCTTTCCGGATCAGTCTGAGGCGTTTGCCGCTCTGCGCAGCGGCACACAGTATACCACCGCAGCAGCCGGGTATTGGTAAGTCATCAGTGAACGCCCGGTGAAGGTTCAGTGTGGCCCGCCGTCGTTGACTTTTCCTTGACCCGGTGATATGATACTTCGCACCCTGGAAAGGTGGGCTGACTTGCCGTGCTTCGGAGGTATCACATATGCATATCGCCATCCTGGCCTCCACTCCGAGCATTGCGGAGGAGATGCAGACCGCTATCGGTGACGCGGCCGACCGTTACACCATTGCCGCTGATTGGGCAAGTGTCGTCGCCTGTCTCAAAGATGGTCGTCCTCCAGATATTGTCCTGATTGAGCGGACCGCCCTGGCCCAGATAAGACTCGGCGATCTCCTCGGTTTGACGGAGCCTGGCCGGTGGCCTCCCGTGCTCTTTACGGATATGTCATCTGCCGACGTACAGCGCGGGCTGGCGCTGAGCCGGCGTTTTTCGCGTGCAACGCCTCCCTACTATCAGATTGGCGACCTGCGCATCGATACGCGCAGGAAGCGCGCGCGGCTGAGTGACCGGTGGGTCACTTTGCCTCCAATTCAGTATCGCCTGTTGTTGACCCTGGCTGAGCGCTCCGGTGAAGTTGTGGACTGCCAAGAACTGCTACGGGCCGTGTGGGGGTATGATGGGGAAGAGTCCGAGGCCCGGGAGTTGGTTAAGGTTCACATTCGTCAGATTCGCCGTCGGCTGGAGCTAGATCAGCAGGAGCATCCCTACATCCAATCCGTGCGAGGCTTTGGCTATACGCTCGTGCCCCCTGAAGATGATTGAAGAGACGTACCAGTCTGTGGCCGTGCCTCGCACAAAAAACGCGGCCCGGTTGTACCGACCGGGCCGCTGACTTCTGCTGTCGCCGAGAACCGCTATTTCTTGGTCTTCTTGGGCTTGTTCTCAGTCTTTTTCGTCGGCTTCTTCTTGGTCATCCTGTCACCTCCGCTTGTCTCTGTAAGATAGACGAGGCCCTCCGTTCACACCGGGCCATATAGTATCATGATACCACAGTATTCCCGTGGCATCAGTAGTTGTATGGTAAGCCTTCGGTAAGCGTTGGGTGAAAGCGATTCGCTGTCTCTTGTTCATTCCATCGATACGCGTCCATTCTGCAGAGCGTTGTTGTTCACTCTCCAGTGCGAAATGTCACAAAGCGCCTCGCCGGACAGGCGAGGCGCTTTGTGCTACACTCCCGTTCTCGTGCAATGAACAGGTCGGAAGGGCAACTACTCCCCTTCCCACTCGTTCTGCCAGTCCTCGGTGAAATCCACCTCAAACGGGTCTTTGTTGACGATCTCCAATTCCACACCACATCCGGGACAGGCGATTACATCGCCCTCGTGCGGTTTCTCTAGTTTGATGATGGTGTCGCAATTGGGACAACGCGTCCTCGGCATTTACGTTCCTTCCTTTTCCTAATGCGTGGGGTCAGTCCTCTTTATTCTCTTCCCATTCATCTTCCCAGTCATCGTCGTAGTCCAGCGGGAAATCTACCTCGAAGGGATCGGTGCTGATGATCTCCAGTTTGGTGCCGCAATCCTGGCATGTGACCATAGCGCCTTCGCGTGGACTGTTCACATTGATGACGGCGTCGCAATTGGGACAATACGCCTTAGCCATTTCCTAACCTCCAATTTCGTTCTTCAGGTTTCTCACTTGATTGGCCTTTCAGCAGGTCGTCCGCAGTATAGCACCAAACGAGCGGCATGCTGGTGAGACGTTAGTGAGACCCCGGTGAAGACTTGGTGTAAGCGACCGGCTGGCCTCAGATGGTTGCGATTTACCGGGATTGTCCTATACTGCGGACGTTGGACGTGCGTCCGTGGACGTTGGACGTGCGTCCGTGGACGTTGGACGTGCGTCCGTGGACGTTGAACGTGCGTCCGCGGACGTTGGTCGTGCGTCCGCGGCATAAGCCGCTTCGCTTCACTCATACAACAGGTGAGAACGCACACGCAGATCAATCCCATCATAGAAAGGAGTCCCATGATCATTGACGCGGACACCCACATCACGCCGACCGGTGCCGAGTTCTCTACTGAACAACTGGTCACGGCTATGGGGCGCGCTGGGGTGGACAAGGCATTGGCCTGGTTGCGCCCCGACTACCATGCGGAGGAGATTGAAGGGCACAACGCGTATGTCTACAAGGCGACGCAGGCATACCCGGACAAGATCCTTGGCTTTGGCTGGGCGGACCCCACGGTCGGGGTGGACCATGCGAAGGACATGGTGAAGGCGTGTGTCTACGAATACGGTTTCTACGGCGTGAAGCTGAATGGCGCGCAGAATCACTTCTACATCGACGATCCGGAGATATCACTGCCGGTGATTGAGGAGATCGCCAGGGCAGGGAGCATACTGGCCTTCCACGTGGGCTCTGATGACTACAGCCGCACACATCCCTACCGAGTGGGCAAGATCGCGCGTCAGTTTCCCGAGCTGCCAATCTTGATGTCACACATGGGAGGGGTCGGCGTCCCCGACCTGAGCTACGAGGCCATTGAAATGGCCCAGGCGTATCCCAATCTGACGTTGATCGGCAGCGCCATAGACGCCAAGCCCATCTTGCGGGCGGTCAAGACACTTGGCGCTTCCAGGGTCTGCTTCGGGAGCGATGCTCCCTTCAGGCTGATGCACGTCGTTGTGGCCAAATACAACGCGCTGCTTGATGGGGAGGTCTCCGAGGCAGAGAAATCCGACGTGATGGCCGGCAATATCACCCGCCTGTTCGGCCTGCAGGTATAGGGCCGCGCTCCCGAAAGCACCCTGACCCGGAACGGAGCTCGTTAGTACTCGAGCATCTCCCTTACCCGCTTGGCAACGGCCTCGCCCAGCTTGCGGTGTGCGCGCAGTTCAAGGTGGACGCCGTCAATGTCGCTCGAAGTGATCACCAGTGAAGCGTCCATAAACGCACAGCCGAGTTCGTCGGCCACGCGCCGGTACTGCTCGGGGAACTTCCTCGATTTGGCCGCACCGCCCGTGAACATATCGGCGAAATCGGTCAGTTTGCCCAGCGGCGGCGGTGCGATCAAGAGCACCTTCGGTGCCTCTCCTCCAGGCCCGGTCTCGCTGCGCTGCACGATGTCCACCAGCACGCCGGCGCCATTGGCGATGTCGAATGCCGACAGGGAGAAGCGCATCTTCAGATCGTTGGTCCCGAGCACGATCAAGACCAGGTCGATGGGTTTGTGGGATTCCAAGCAGGGGATCAAGTATGCCTTGCCGCTCTTGTATCCTTCGATGGGGTCATCCCAGACCGTGGTTCGGCCGGGCAGCCCTTCCTCGATGACCCGATACTTCGCGCCGAGGGCTTCCCCGAGCACGCCGGGCCAGCGCTCACCCGCGGCGTAGCGGTCCAGGGTGGCGGGGTTCCAGCCCCACGTGTTGGAATCGCCATAGCACAGAATCGTCTTCATCGTATGTCCTCCTGTTTGTATGGGGCGTGACTGGGGTGTGGGTGTGCTGCCCGCGCCGGGAGATCGGCGCAGAGACTGGCCAATCTATGTGCCTATAATTGCTCGCTCGTGTGTGGTGGCGCGGGTAACACGCGTGGACTATAGCGCGAAAGGCCAGCATTGTCAACGTCAGGGCGCTTCTGGTGATTACCCATATTCCAGAATACAGGGTGGTGAAGCGCCTTATCTGAACCGCAAAGAACGCAAAGACCGCGAAGAAACCCGTTTTTGATTCTCTTTGCGCTCTTTGCGTGCTTTGCGGTAAGATGTAGGTAATCACCAGGGCGCTTGCTTTGACAGGTGGGCGGGCTCGCTTATAATGCGGACGTTGATCGTGCGTCCGCGGTTCGGCGCTTGGCCCCGAATGCTCCTGGGGTATCCGTTCGGAGCGTTTCTTCATCCCCGAGAGTGGAGCGCAAGACGCCCACATGGAGGTTAACTGATGCGTGTGCTCTACATAGACATTGACACCCTGCGTGCTGATCACCTGAGCTGCTATGGCTATCATCGAAACACCAGCCCGAACATTGATGCCCTGGCCGCGCGGGGCGTGCGCTTCGACAACTGCTACAACAGCGACGCGCCGTGCCTGCCCTCACGCACGGCGTTGTGGAGCGGTCGCTGTGGCTTCCACACCGGCGTCGTGAACCACGGCGGCGCGGCGGCCGACCCGTTCATCGAGGGGGCCTCGCGCGGCTTTCGCGACCTGTTCGATGCCACCAGTTGGATGAGCGCCCTGCGCCAGATCGGGCTCAGGACGGTCACAGTCAGCCCTTTCGGCGAGCGACATGCGGCCTGGCATTGGTACGCGGGCTACAACGAGGTCTACAATCCGGGCAAGGGCGGGATGGAGATCGCCGACGACGTGACGCCCCTGGCCCTCGACTGGATCGCGCGCAACGCGCGCAGCGACAATTGGTTCCTGCACGTCAACTACTGGGACCCGCATACGCCCTATCGCACGCCAGACCGGTTTGGCAACCCCTTCGCGGGCGATCGGCTGCCTGCGTGGCTGACAGAGGAGATGCGCCAGCGCGGCTGGGACGGATACGGTCCGCACAGCCCGCAGGAACCGCACGGTTGGGGGCAAGAGACGCCTCATCTGGAATACCCCCGCGTCCCTGCCCGGCTTGACTCCATGGATGCGGTGAAGCAGTGGATAGACGGGTATGACGTGGGCATCCGTTATGCCGACGAGCACGCGGGGCGGCTGTTGAACGCGCTGGCCGACGCCGGAGTGCTCGATGACACAGTCATCATGGTCAGCGCAGATCACGGCGAGAACCAGGGCGAGCTGAACGTGTGGGGAGATCACCAGACGGCTGACCAGCCGACCTGCCGCGTGCCGCTGATCGTGCGCTGGCCCGGCTTGACGGATCGGCCGCGCGTGGATGGTGCATTGCACTACCACTACGACTGGGCGGCCACACTCATCGAGTTGCTGGGTGGCCGAGTGCCCGGCAATTGGGATGGCCAGCCCTTCACGGCGGCCTTCCGCGCGGGACTTGATCACGGGCGGGGGTTTCTGATCACCAGCCAGCAGGCCTGGGCGTGCCAGCGGGGGGTGCGTTTCGAGGATTGCCTCTGCCTGCGTACCTACCACGACGGATACAAGCAACTGGAGCCGGTGATGCTGTTCGATCTGGTCACCGATCCCCACGAGCAGCACAACGCGGCGGACGAGCGGCCTGACTTGGTGAGCCGGGCGATGGCGTTGCTGGCCGAGTGGCACCACGAGATGAGTGTGAGCAGCCGCTATGACGTGGATCCGATGATGACTGTGCTGCGGGAGGGTGGGTCGTTCCACACGCGCGGAATGCTGCCCGCGTACCTGGAACGGCTACGGGCCACAGGGCGCGCCCATCACGCCGAACGGTTGGCTGCCGGGCACCCGGATGAGCTATAGACGTCCGGTGCGGCCTCACGGTCTAGACCCGACGGGTTCTCAAGCCGGGCCTTATGCCGGCAGGGATGCTGCCGACCGCAGACGGTCGGTGGATGCAGACATCCGGGCGGTCCATTTTGTCAGGTTTTGTTTAGGGCAAGGGTGCCATTCAGTTCCGCCAGGCGCTTTGCCGCCGGGACGTAGAGGCGCTCGGTGTATTCCTTGACCATGCGGCGGGTGCAGAAGACGGGCATCGCGGTGCGGATTGCCTCTTTCATAACGCGCACCCAACCCCGGGGCACCCCGTCCGCGTCGCGCCTGTAGAATAGCGGCGCCACTTCTTCTTCGAGCAGGCGGTACAGCGTGGCTGCGTCTGCCGTGTCCTGGGCGTCCAGCGCCTCGAAGCGCCGTCTGGCGTCAATGGCCCAGCCATTGGCTCCATTGTACCCCTCGGCCCACCAGCCATCGAGCACGCTCAGGTTGGGAATGCCGTTGATGGCGGCCTTCTGTCCGCTCGTGCCGCTGGCCTCGTGGGGGCGGCGGGGGGTGTTCAGCCACACATCCACGCCCTGCACCAGGTAGCGTGCCACCTGGAGGTCGTAGTCCTCGAGGAATGCGATGCGTCCCCCGATGCTCGGGTCCTTGGCCGTGTTGTAGACCTGTTGAAGCAGCCGTTTGGCTCCCTCGTCGGCCGGGTGAGCCTTGCCGGAGAAGATGAACTGCACGGGGCGATAGCGGTCGTGCAGTAGGTGCCTCAGCCGGTCCATGTCGTGGAATATGAGAGTGGCCCGCTTGTAGGTGGTGAAGCGCCGGGCGAAGCCGATGGTGAGCGCGTCGGGGTCGAGGAAGGTCCCTGCGCAGAGCACCTGCTCCGGGACCCTCTCGCCTGCCACGTAGTACCTGCGTGCCCTTTCTCGGATCAGGCTCATCAGTTTGCCCTTCAGGTGCCGGTGGGCCGCCCACAGCTCATCTTCCGGCACGTCGAGGATACGTTCCCACACTGCCGGGTCGTCGTGCTGCTCGATCCAATCGGGCCCCACGTATTTGCGGCAGACCTTGTTCACCGCTTCGCCGATCCACGCCGGCACGTGGATGCCGTTGGTGATGTGTGCGATGGGCACTTGCTCCTCTGGGACGTCGGGCCAGGCCGACTGCCACATGCGGCGCGAGACTTCGCCGTGCAGCCTGCTGACGCCGTTGCATTGCCCACACATGCGCAGCGCCAGCAGGGTCATGTTGAACCCCATGTCTCCCTCTCCGGATCCCAGCTTCAGGAACTCCTCCCTGCTCAGCCCCAGGCGGGGCCAGTAGGCGTTGAAGTACTTCTCCATCAGGTGGTAGGCAAAGACGTCGTGCCCCGCCGGTACCGGCGTGTGGGTGGTGAAGACGGCCGCTGCCTGGACCGCCTGGCGCGCTTGATCGAACGAGAGTCCCATCTCCACCATCTCGCGGGCGCGCTCCAGCACCAGGAATGCCGAGTGCCCCTCGTTGAGGTGGAACACGAGTGGGTCGACGCCCAATGCGCGCAGCACGCGCACGCCTCCGATGCCGAGCACGATCTCCTGCCGGATGCGCATCTCCCGATCCCCGCCATAGAGCCGGGCGGTGAGTTCTCGATCCCAAGGGTCGTTTTGCTCGTGGTCGGCGTCCATCAGGTACAAGTGCGTGCGGCCGACCTGGACGTGCCACACTTGCAGGTGCACCGTGCGGTCGCCCACCTGGACCGGGACAAAGAGGCACGTTCCATCGTTGCACAGTGCCTCGCGGATGGCGACGTCGGGTGGATTGAAGCGCGGGTAGATCGCCTCTTGCCAACCATCGGCAGTGATGCGCTGGCGGAAGTAGCCCATCTCATACAGGAAGCCCACCGCGACGAAGGGCAGGCCGATGTCGCTGGCCTCTTTGCAATGGTCCCCCGCCAAGACGCCCAGCCCTCCGGCGTAGGTGGGCAGCGACTGGTGCAATCCGAACTCGGCGGAGAAGTAGGCCACTGGCCGAGTGCTTAGGTCGGCATACTGCGTCGGAAACCAGAGGTGCCCGTTGCCTATGTCAGAGTCAAGCGCGATCAAGACGGCGTCGTATTGGCGGAGAAAGAGCGGGTCGGATGCCAGTTCCTGGAGCCGCTCGGGCGGGACCTCCAGGAGCATCTTCACCGGGTTGTGGCCGGTGCTGCGCCAGAGCGGGTAGTCCAGCATCTTGAACAGATCACGGGCTTCCCGGTGCCAGCTCCACCAGAAGTTGTACGCCAATTCCTCCAGGCGTGCAATGCGCGGTGGGATTTTGGTCGATAGCGGGTGTCTCTCACTTTTCACGATCTTTCCTCTCACGATAGGGTAGGTTGAAATGCAGGCGTTCCTTTACAGATCGCCGGTAGTTGCATGGGCCAGTCGTTCATAGCATCCTGGTGGTCTGACAGCGCCATCGGAATGGCGTCTTTGTAGGGACAGTGGAGCGCCATCGGAATGGGGCGCCTCGCTTCCTGCATACAGTAGAGTGGCCGCATCTGTTGGGATTTCATTCAGGGGGTTCTGAGAAAGCGGACATTGGTCGCGCGTCCGATGACGATCAACACGATGACGGTGACGGTTGCGAATTCTGCCAGGGTTGACGCGCTCAGGCGCTCGAGGAGGTGTTGATGGGCTACGTTGGTGACGATGTAGAACACGAGTAACAGGAGCAGCCCGCCACCCAAGGCGCTGATCCGCCAGTAATTCAAAGCCCACGTGCTCTCTCCGACGACGAGGCCGATGATGCCGGCGAACAGGAGCACGCGCCGGAATTTCACGTCCGCTACGCTTAACAGGTCCAGCGCCAGCACCGCGGCTGCGATCACCATCAAGGTAGCGGTCACCAGGCTGCGGCTGCGCGTCTGATAGATGAGGGCGAACAGCGTGAAGGCCAACAGGTAGGCCAGCACGTTGAGGGAGAGGCGGGTCAGAGGATAGCCGGGCGCATCCGGGTCAATCGCGGTGTACTCGGCGGTGATGACCAGGCTGATGCCAATGCCGATCAAGAACAGCTCACCGATCCACATGGGCCACACGACGGTGCGCGCCAGCAGATGCGCAGCAAGCCCGGCCACTATGCCGGGCAGAATCCAGGAGACGTATACCGGTCGCCCGGAATGCTCGTCCAGACGCGGATGGTCGTGTAGGATCAGGTTGGTGCCCGTGCACACCAGGCCCACCATGAGCGTGATCAGCAGCCACGTGCCGGTCACCCGAATCGATAGAGGCGACCCCAGGAGTTCCAATTGCCACGTGTGCTCAGGTAGCTCAATAAAGCGGAAGAGCAGGCTGCCCAGCAACAGCACTGCCATCAGCACGCTCAGGCGATTGCGGTCTAGTGGTTTGATGCTTTCCTGCATTGGGGGAGATTGTACCGTTGGGGGCTGGATTTGTCAACCATGTCCCAGGCTGGCGGGAGGGCCTTCAGGGCCGCTATTGGTGGTGGTGAACACGCCAAGTGATTGCGGCTCCCATTGATGCGTGGTAGGATAGTAAATGGTCTTTGTCAGGTAGCGGCAATCTGGTGCGATCCGCGCAAGCTACGGAGGTTCTCATGTGGTACGGACTGCGTATGGCGCCAAGGACTGATCTCGACTTCGTCTCCTCCACCACTGAACTGCTGCAGTCCACACTGCGTACACTCATATTCACCACGGGTGGTATGGGTCTGGTGTGGTATGTGGTGGCGAACTTCACATCCTTGTGGACCACAGTGCCTAGCGTTTCACTTATCTTACTGGTCATCGCTATCTCTTCAGCTCTCGCAATTCGGCTGTTGCCACGACAGCTACTGCTTGCTCAATCCATCTGGCTGATAGGGTTAACAGTTGCTATCAGTCTGGCCGCTTACCTGTTCCAGCGACCCGAGATTGCGTTTTTCTATATGCTGCTTCCTCTCGTGGCCTCCGTCACTATGGCCTGGCCAGCCGGCATATTCGCCGAGTGTCTGGTGATCGGACTCCTGTGGTGGCTCTCCGAGAGCCGGTTGCCACTGTCTTGGTTCTCTACCTACAGTCCGATAATCATCGTCGGTGGAGCCGTTTCTGGCATGCTTGGATGGGCTGCGACACGGGCGCTCCTTACTGTGACTCAATGGTCCATCTTCAGCTTTGAACAGGCCCGGGAGAAAATGGAAGAGACGCGCGATCAGCGAATAGAGTTCAAGCAGACTCAGGAGGATCTCATTCTGGCCAATCGGGAACTTGCCCGGTTGTCTGACCGGCTCAAGGCGATGCACCAGGTTGCTGAGGATGCCCGCCGTACCAAAGAGGAGTTTGTGGCCAACGTGAGCCACGAACTGCGCACGCCACTGAACATGATCATCGGGTTTAGCGAGATGATCACCCAGTCGCCTCAGGTCTACGGTGCCAGGCTGCCTCCCGAGCTTCTGGCCGACATAGCCGCTATCCAGCGAAACAGCCAGCACCTGGCCAGACTTGTGGACGATGTGCTCGACCTCAGCCAGATCGAGGCCGGGCGTATGGCTCTCATCAAGGAATGGACTACGCTACAGGAGATCGTAGATGAGGCAGTCCTGGCGGTGAGGGCGCTCTATGAGTCCAGGGGCTTTTACCTGGAGACAGAGTATCCCTCGGACCTGCCGCCCGTGTTCTGTGACAGCACGCGCATCCGTCAGGTGGTGCTCAACCTGCTAAGCAACGCTGGTCGTTTCACAGAGCACGGGGGCGTACGAATACGGGCTTGGTGCGAAAACGACGATGTCGTGGTCAGCGTGACTGATACCGGTCCTGGCATTGCCTTGGAGGATCAACAAAAGCTCTTTGAGCCGTTTCATCAAATAGATGGCTCCATACGTCGTCGCCACGGTGGAAGCGGTCTGGGACTGAGCATCAGCAAACGGTTCGTGGAGATGCACGGAGGGAAGGTGTGGCTGGAGAGCGAGGTGGGTGTGGGCACGACGTTTCACTTCAGTCTGCCGCTGGACACATCCCTTCCCGTTGTTCGAGCAGGTGATGGCGCAAAGCGATGGTTCAGCCCATATGGCGAGTACGAGTACAAAGCCCGTACCAGGCGATCCAAGGCGCCTGCACCGACAGTGATCCCCCGCTTCGTCGTTCTGGAGGAGGGAGAGACGCTGAAGCGGTTGTTCAACCGCTATATGGATGATGTGGAGACCGTCTCTGTCCGGGACGTCGAGCAAGCCACCCGTGAGTTGAGCCGGGCGCCGGCCCAAGCGTTGCTTGTAAACGCATCCCCGTTCGCCGGGGTGACAGATCGGTTCCCATTCACACGAGATCAGTTGGCCGACCTGCCGTACGGCATACCTGCAGTGATGTGTTGGGTGCCCGGAGTGGATGAGGTTGCCAGGCAGCTTGGCGTGGTGCGCTACCTGGTGAAACCGATCACCCGCGAGATGTTGCTCTCGACGTTGGAGGAGATGGGGGACGGGGTGAAGAGCGTGCTGTTGGTGGACGACGATCCCGAGGTTCTACAGCTCTTCGCGCGCATGCTTACCTCGGTAAAACGCGACTATTGCATCTTGCAGGCAACGAGCGGACAACGAGCGCTCAATCTACTGCGGGAAAGACAGCCCGATGTGATGCTGCTCGATTTGATTATGCCCAGGGTGGACGGCTTCCAGGTGTTGCGGGAAAAGAGCAAGGATGTGTCTATACGGGACATACCGGTGGTCATCATCTCTGCCACGGACCCAAGAGGCGAGCCCATTGTGAGCGACACGCTGGCAGTGACCCGGGGCGGTGGGCTGTCGGTGCGCGATCTCCTGGCGTGTATCCAGGCTGTCAGCCAGGTATTGTCCCCATCGGTGCAACCTGATGATCAAGGGTTGCCAGCAAAACCTGTCGCGTGACGGGCTTGCGGATAAAGGCGCTGGCGCCCAGGGAAAGAGCCAATGCTTCCTGTGCCAGAATGGTGCACACGACGATGGGGATATGGCTTGTACGAGGATGCTGCCGCAGCCGTCCCAGCACTCTCCAGCCATCCACCTGGGGCATCATCACGTCTAGCACGATGACTTGAGGGGAGAACTTCTCTGTCAGGCTCAGAACCTGTTCGGGGTCTTGGGTGCCGATGAGGTGATAGCGCGTGCCGGCGGTGTAGCGCCGCAGCAATTGTAGGGTATCGGCGTTGTCGTCAACGGCCAGTACCGGCAACTGCTCCAGGGCGGGGAGGGTTAGCGTGGCGCTAAAAGCTCTTTCATCGTGCGAGACAGTCAGCCAGCCCCGGCACAACTCGGTCAGTTGGTGAGCTATGTCCAGGCTGGCTGCGTCGTCGTCCGAAATCGCTGGGGCCTCCGAGGGGGCTTCTGCGCTCCGTACCTGGATCTCGACATCCCATCGCACTAGCCTGGCCGAGACGCACACCTGGTTGTCTAGCGACTGAGGGATGGCTACACTGAGCAGATTAAGCAGCGTCTGCTTCAGGGCAACCGGATGCACGGCCAGATCGGGGAGAGTACCAGTCATTCTGGTCTCCAGGCGGACTCGATGTTGGGTGGCCAACGGCCGAGCTAGGTCGAGCACGGCGAGCAGCGCCTGGCCTAGGTCCGTTGGTTCTTCTAGTGGGGCGTCCTTCAGCCAGGCCAGTTCTTCACTTGCGGTGGACCTGTCTGCTGTAGCTTGTGCGGGGGTGTTCTCTTGCACATCTGTGGCCTCGCGCGGCTTTCGCTCGAGGTCGAACTGTGTCCAGAGCCGATCAGCCAGTACTTCCAGGGCTGCACGCTGCTCACGCCTGAGCTGCCGGGCGCTGATGCCCAGTTGGTCTGCAACTACTTGCTGACTCAACCGCTGTACGTAGCAGCAGAAGAGAGAGTCATAGATCCGCCAGGCGCGGGATTGGGACGGCTCATCGTCACTCGGTTTCAACGACTTGATGGCCTCGGTCAGCATGCTGCGCAGCGCCGAAGACGCGTCGAACCGACCTGCCACGCCCACGAGGGTAGCGAGGGGACTCTGTCTCAGGAGGGCAGCGTCGTAGAGATGTCCCAAGTCATTGTGCAGGTATTCCAGGAACTCGTCTCGCGTTAACCTGTCCAGTTCTTGACCGCTTTTTGACCGCATACCGCCCTACATGATGGAGACTCTGTGTTATTATATAGTAGGTGACAGTTGTTGGCAACGTCGTTGTATCGTCCTATCCACAAGGGCCAGATCCATACCACGCGTCTATTCCCCGTTGTCCGACGGGCATGATTGCCGTGCCGATAGGCGACGAGAATCGAAGGAAGAGGGCACGGACCAGAAGGGAGGTGGTTGGGTATTCGAAACGACGCAGGCGGAAGAGGGTAGAGGTCACCACTCCCGTTGCACGAAGCCCAGCGCGCTCTCGCTTGACCACGGTCCAGCGGCGGACTGTGGTCTGCCTCAAGCGCTTGGGACATGCTTTCCCATAATGCGCAGGAAGGATGACCTCTACACCAGATACATGTGGACCCAAATCCACATAGGTACAGTCTACCAGACTGTGAGAGTTAAGTCAAAGTTCAAGGAGGACAGAGGAATGGCGAAAAATAAGCTAAGCAGGCGCGATTTTTTGCGTATGAGTGCTCTGACCGCAGCGGGCCTCACTCTGGCCGCTTGCGGTGGTCCAACCCCAGCCCCAACGGAGGAACCCGCAGAGCCGGTGGAGGAGCCCGCGGCACCTGAAGGTAAGGTGATCCAATACTGGTTCTCTTGGGGCAACTTCTTGCCGGTTTGGGAAGATGGACTGATGGCGACGCAGGAGTACAAGGATGCCCTTGGTGATGACACGTTGGAGCTCAAGCCCATCCCTAACGCTCCAGAAACGCTACTGACCGCTGTAGCCGCTGGAACACCCCCTGATGGTGCTTCAAACGTCCAGTATCTCGACTATATGGCGCGCGATGTGCTGCTTCCCATTGACGATATGGTGGCGACCAGCTCGATCGTCAAGCAGGAGAATTACCTCGAGGGTACCTGGAAGGATGCTTTCTACAAAGGGACCATGTACGGGGTCCCGGCGGATGAGGGCTTTCTGCGCTATGGGCTGAACTACAACGCCAGGATGGTGGAGGAAGCCGGGCTTGACCCCGACGCCCCACCTGTTACGTGGGAGGAGTGTCTCGTCTGGCACGAGGCCCTCACGAAGTTCGACAGTGCCGGCAACATGCAGCAGGTCGGGCTGGATCCCTACGATGCCATGGGAGGGCAGATCGGCATTCAGGATGGTTTCTATCCGCCGGTCTCGTGGGGTTGGGACTGGTTCAACGAGGACACGGGCGAGTTCGATCTGGACAACGACATGATGATCGAGTCGCTGGATGTCATGGGCGAGTTCTACAAGATCGCCGGCCCAGACAACATGGCCGGTATGCGTCAGGTAGAGGGTCAGGGCGGCTGGGGCGGCTCGTTCAACGTCGAGGTGCAGGCCATGATCATCGAAGGGTATTGGCATCCGGGCGAGACTGTGATCGAGAAGCCCGAAGTCGCTGAATACAACCGCTCTACATGGGCGCCCGTGCCCGAGGGCCGCAAGGGCACGAAGGTCCAGGGAACCGGCGGGCACTACGTCATCTTGTTCAAGGAAGGCAAGAACACAGATGGCATGTTCAGAATCGCCGAGTTCTTGAACACGAACGCGGCCTGTGACCTGATCTTCAAGGGCGTGGGCTGGTTGCCCGGGTTGGTTCCCTATCTGGAGACGGTAGATACGTCAGCGTACCCCGGCTTGCAGTTCTACTTCGACTCCATGGAGCAGGCCACCGAGTGGTCCTCTCCGGCCCGCTGCCCGATCACGAGCTTTGTCGGCAACCAGTACAATGAGCTGCGCGAGGCAGTCTATCGAGAGCAGATGACGGCGGCCGAAGCAGCAGCCGAGTTCCAAAGCCGCTGTGAGGCGGAGTGGCAAGCGCAGGGCTTCTAGCTCAAACGAACGCCTGGTGGGTCGGAACTCTGGGCAGGAGTAAGGTCTTTCTGGCTTAGTAGCGATCCCGGTGCCCGGCTCTTCCAAGGGCCGGGCACCTCAATTGCGAGATTTCTACGAGCTGAGGTGAGGAGGTGAGCCTATGTCTGTTTCAGCCGCTGGACGGCGTGGTCGGTTACGTGCTCGTGCGACGCGCCGCTACCTGTTTTGGGGCTTGCTCTTCGTGTCCCCATGGTTGATCAGTTTCCTGGTGTTTACGGTCTACCCACTGCTATCGTCCATCTACTACAGTTTTCATCGCTTCGATCTTATGCGCCCTCCTGTCTTCTTGGGGGTAGAGAATTACGTACGGATGTTCACACGAGATCCGCGCTTTGGCAAGTCCGTATATAACACGGTCTACTACGTAGGGCTTAGCGCACCCCTGGGCGTGATCTCCGCTTTCCTGATGGCCAACCTGCTGAATACCCGTATTGCCGGCAGGCCGTTCTTCCGCGCACTGTTCTTCTTTCCCTCCATTGTGCCCGTCGTGGTCACGGCCATGGTATGGCGATACCTGCTCAACGTTCAGTATGGGGCGATCAACTCCACACTCCAGGGATTGGGTCTGCCGGTAATCCCTTTCCTATCCAACCCGCAACTGGCAAAACCCTCCCTGATCTTGATTCATATGTGGGTCCAAGGCAACCAGGTCGTGATCTACCTGGCCAGCCTGCAGGATGTGCCGCGCTCGCTGTACGAGGCCGCCACCGTGGATGGTGCCAATGCCTGGCAGAAGTTCTGGAACGTCACTGTTCCCCTGTGTACGCCCGTCATTCTGTTCAATCTGATCATGAGCTTCATCGGGGGCGTCCAGAGTTTCGTGTTACCATGGTTGCTCACCGACGGCGGGCCGAACCAGGCGACCGAGTTTCTCGCGGTGCACCTGTATCGCAACGCTTTCGAATGGCTGCACATGGGCTATGCATCCGCTTTGGCCTGGGTGATGTTCATCGCAATCGTGGTGCTCACGGTTGTTCTTTTCAAGACATCGGCTCGTTGGGTCTACTACGGCAGTGGCGAATAGACCTAGCAGGGTAAATAGGAGATACCCATGACGGCTCAGAGAGCATCATACTCTGTTACCACGGTATCGGGCCAGGCGAACCGGCTGCGAAAGTTGCGCCCTTCGGGGTGGATCGCGGAGATCATCAAGTACCTTGTGCTGATCATACTCGCGATCAGCTTCACATTGCCATTCTTCTGGATGGTGACTTCAGCGCTCAAGGACGACTCGCAAGTTTACACCGTTCCACCGATCTGGATCCCGAACCCGGCCCACTGGGAGAACTTCCCGGATGCGTGGGGTAGCTACAACTTCAATCTTTACATGGTGAACACCGTATTTCGATTCGCCCTCCCTGCGACATTGGGCGCTACGCTGTCGTCGGCCATCGTCGCCTATGGATTTGCACGGCTGCGCTGGCCTGGGCGGGACCTGCTCTTTTCTCTCTGTGTGGCGACGATGATGATCCCTTTCGCGGTCACTATGGTGCCGCTCTTCATTACTTACAAGAATCTGGGGTGGATCAACAGCTACCGTCCTCTGGTCGTGCCAGCCTTCCTCGGCAGTCCCTATTTCATCTTCATGCTGCGGCAGTTCTTCCGGACCATTCCAGAAGAACTGTCCGACGCAGCGCGCATTGATGGTGCGAGTGAATTTGGCATCATGTGGCGCATCGTCCTGCCTCTGGCAAAACCGGCCTTGACCGTCGTCGCGCTACTTCAGTTTATGTGGGCCTGGAACGAGTATTTAGGGCCAGTGATCTATCTCAACGAGCAAGATCTGTGGCCGATTGCCCTGGGCGTCGCGTACCTGCGAGAGACCGTCTACTCGCTAGGTGCTCTGGAGCTGGCCTATCCTTACTTGATGGCAGTGAGCACGATTGTCACCTTGCCAATCGTGATCGCTTTCTTCTTCACCCAACGCGCGTTCATCGAGGGGATCTCGGTGACGGGGCTGAAAGGCTAGTTTGTGTTCTGTGCTATCGACCGAGGCCATGTGACATGGGTACAGCTTGCGCTGTGCCCTTTTTCGCTACGAGATGTCGGCGGCAGTAGGGTAAGCGTTCAGATATAAGGAAAAAACAGCACGTGAGGTGACCGGCACGTTCAAGTGCCGGTCACCTGGACGGTTACCACTGGAACTCTGAGTTGTGTCCAGAAGTGAATCTATGGAGGAGAGAGGGACCAAATGATGAGTGAGCAACCGAATGACTGGAACAACCTCCAAATCGTGAAGCGAGACAAAGAACCCGCCCACGCCACGTTGGTGCATTTCGCCGACGAAGCGACGGCGCTGGCGGTCGCCCGCGAGACAAGCCCTTACTTCAGGCTACTGAACGGCGACTGGGCGTTCCACTGGTCGCAGAATCCCGCGGCAGCGCCGGAGGGTTTCTACCGCGAGGACTATGCGGACGTTGATCGTGCGTCCGCGGACGTTGCCGGTGGACCGCCGCCATCTTGGCGGCATGATCGCGCCTCCGGTGCCAGTGGCTGGGCCGAGATCGCCGTGCCGGGGAATTGGCAGATGCAAGGGTTCGGCACGCCGATGTACACCAACGTCCAGTACCCGTTCCCCACCGACGACATGCCACGCGTGCCGGCGGACGATAACCCCACCGGGTGCTACCGCCGGACCTTCACGGTGCCCGAGGAATGGGACGGACGCCGAATCTTCCTCACGTTCGATGGGGTGGACTCGGCTTTCCATCTGTGGGTCAATGGGGAGCAGGTGGGCTACAGCCAGGACAGCCGGCTGCCCGCCGAGTTCGACGTCACCCCCTATCTCCATGCTGGCGAGAATACGCTGGCGCTGCGGGTGTATCGCTGGTCCGATGGCAGCTACCTGGAGGATCAGGACTTCTGGCGACTGAGCGGCATCTTCCGGGACGTCTACCTGTGGTCGGCGCCGCAGGTGCACGTGCGCGATTTTTGGGTCAGGACGGATCTGGACGAGGCGTACCGCGATGCCGTGCTCAGGGTGAAGGCCAACGTGCGCAATTTCGGCGACCGGGATGCGCTGGGCTACAGCGTGGAGGTCAAGCTGTTCGACGGTGAGGCGAACCTGCAGGTCAGCCAATCGACCCAGGCGGGCACGGTCAAGGCCGGGCAAGAGATCACGGTGGACCTGGAGGGGGCGATAGCGGACCCCGAGAAGTGGTCGGACGAGCAGCCGTACCTGTACACGCTGTTGATCACGCTGAGAGACGCGGCGGGCGAGGTCGTGGAGGTCGAGAGCTGCCGGGTGGGTTTCCGCAAGGTCGAGATCAAGGATGGCCAGGTCCACGTCAACGGTGTGCCTGTCCTGTTCAAGGGTGTGAACCGGCACGAGCACGATCCCGACACCGGCCATTTCGTCACTGTCGAGTCGATGATCGAGGACATCAAGCTGATGAAGCAGTTCAACGTCAACGCGGTGCGTACCTGCCACTATCCCGACGATCCCCGGTGGTATGATCTGTGCGATCAGTACGGGCTTTACGTCATCGACGAGGCGAATATCGAGAGCCACGGTGTTTGGGACAGGCCGACCAAAGACCCCGAATGGCTTCCCGCGTTTATGGAGCGATGCACGGGGATGGTGGAGCGTGACAAGAACCACCCTTGCGTGCTCATTTGGTCGCTGGGCAACGAGTCGGGCTACGGGCCCAACCACACCGCGCTGGCCGAGTGGATCCACGCACATGACCCTGCGCGCCCGGTGCACTACGAGAGCGCCACGTCGCAGCACGTTTACAAGGGGGCCGAGACCGCGCCGGAGATAGACATAGTGAGCGTGATGTACCCCTCGGTCGACAGGACCATCGAGATGTCACAGACGCCGGGGGAGAGCCGTCCGTTCATCATGTGTGAATACGCCCACTCGATGGGCAACAGCACCGGCAACCTGAAGGAGTACTGGGACGCGGTCGAGGCGTATCCGAGGTTCCAGGGCGGCTTCATCTGGGACTGGGCGGACCAGTCCATCCGGCGGTTTACAGACGGCGGTGCGGACATTGATCGTGCGTCCGTAGAGTGGTTCGCCTACGGCGGCGATTTCGGGGACGAGCCGAACGATGGCAGCTTCTGCATCAACGGCATCATCGGGGCCGACCACGTGCCACACCCCGCGCTGTGGGAACACAAGAAGATCGCGGAGCCGGTACGCGTCGAGCCAGTGGACCTGGCGGCTGGGAAGCTGCGGGTCATCAACAGGTACTGCTTCTCCGACCTGAGCGGGCTGGACGTATCGTGGGCGTTGTCGGCCGATGGCGAGGTGCTTCAGTCAGGGGAATTGCCCAGGCTGGACACGCCGGCCGGCGAGAGTGAGATTGTGACGGTGGGGTTTCAGGAGCCGGCGGTGAAGCCAGGTGCCGAATACTGGCTGACGGTGCGCTTCACCCTGGCCGAGGACGCGCTGTGGGCCGGGCGCGGGCACGAAGTGGCCTGGGCGCAATTCAAGATGCCGTTTGACGTTCCCGCCGTCCTGCCAACCAAGATTAGTGATATGCCGGCCTTGCAGATGGAGGAATCCGAGACGGAGATCGCCGTGCAGGGAGATGGCTTCCGCCTGGTCTTTGACAAGGCAGCCGGCCGCATCGCCACCTGGCAGTACGCGGGACAGGACGTGGTCCTGCAAGGCCCCGCGCTCAACGTCTGGCGTGCGCCCACGGAGAACGACGCCAAGAGGGCGGTGATTCTCTGGCGCAAGGCCGGGCTGGATCGGCTGCACGAGGCGGTGGACGCGATCGAGGTTGCCCGGATCAGCCCGCAGGTCGTCCGGGTTGGTGTGCACTCGGTGAGTGCGGCGGCAGCGCCCCGGCATACGGCGTGCTTCGAGTGCGATTACATGTATACCATATACGGCAGCGGCGACGTGCTAGTTGACGCGCACATTGTGCCGGCCAGCGAAATGCCCCCCTTGCCCCGGGTTGGCCTCCAGATGCGTCTGCCGGGGCGGTACAACCGCTTCACCTGGTACGGGCGGGGTCCGCACGAGACGTATGCTGACCGCAAGCTGGGGGCGAAGGTAGGCGTGTACAGCGGCTCTGTGGACGATCAATACGTGGCCTACGTCGTGCCCCAGGAGAACGGGAACAAGACCGACGTGCGGTGGGTCGCGCTGACGGATATGGACAGGGATGGCGTGGGACTGCTGGTTGTGGGGATGGATCTGTTCAACGTCAGTGCGCATCACTTCACGACCGAAGACCTGACCCGGGCGACGCACGTCCACGAGCTCAAGCGGCGCGACGACATCACCCTCAACCTCGACTACGCCCAGTCAGGGCTGGGGAATGAAAGCTGCGGTCCGGGCGTGCTGTCTCAGTATCTGCTTGATCCTCGTTTGCCACAGGGAGAAACCGGCTGGAGGTTGCGTTTCATCGTGCGAAACGCTCGGGACCTTTCGGATAGGCGGCTGTTTCGTAAGGCTGTCTGACACACGGGCTCCGATCACGAGCGCTGGGGCGTGGGGAAGCGGAGAGTAGGAAGCTGATTTGTCAACCCCGTTGGGCGTGATATAATCTCTCTTTGCCTGCGACTGATCCTGGGGCAAGGAGCCGCTTCGCTTCCCTACTACAAGAAGGTGCGCATCGTGAAATCCTTATCTCCCGCCGTGGTTCTGTGTCTGCTCTCTACTGCGCTGCTCTCGACACTGTTGGTCGGCTGCGCTGCACCGCTGCCCGAAGGGCGCATCGTCTATGGCTTGACGCTGGCACCTTCGGGGATTGACCCGCACGTCAACGCCTCGTCGGAGCTGGGTATTCCGCTCACGTCGGTTTACGATACGCTGGTCTACCGGGACCCCGAGGACGGGAGCTTCGTGCCCGGCCTGGCGGAGCGGTGGGAGGTCTCCGGCGACGGGTTGACCTACACCTTCTATCTCCGCCAGGATGTGAGTTTCCACGACGGCACCCCGTTCGATGCTGAGGCGGTGCGTTTCAATCTGCAGCGCGTCACCAGCCCCGATTTGGCATCCCAGAAGGCCCGTTTCATGCTCGGTCCCTACGAGCGCGCCGAGGTGGCGGACGAATACACGGTGCGCATCTACCTGAGCGAGCCCTTTGCCCCCTTCCTGGACGCGCTCAGCCAGGTCTACCTGGGGATGGCGTCCCCCACGGCGGTCGCGGAGTGGGGTGAGGAGTACCAGTTGCACCAGGTGGGAACCGGCCCTTTCGAGTTCGCCGAGTACGTGCCGGGGGATCACCTGCTGCTCCGGCGCAACCCGGACTACGCCTGGGGGCCGCCGCTGTACGAGCACGAGAAGGCCCAGGTGGAGGAAATCGAGTTCCGCTTCTTCACCGACCCCGCTACCCGTTCGCCCGCGCTCGAGACCGGGGAGGGCGACGTGATGGGGGAGATCCCCCCGCAGGACGCTGCCCGCCTTGAGGGGAGCGCCGGCTTCCGCGTCGAGGCCGTGCCGATCCCGGGCGCGTCGCTGATGGTGTTCATGAACACGTCCCGGCCGCCCCTGGATGACGTTCGGATACGGCAGGCACTCGTCTACGGGGCCGACCGGCCAGCCGTCATCTCCACGGTCTTCCGGGACACCTCTCCGGTCGCGCACGGGCCGCTGGCCGCGGTCACGTCTGGCTACGAGCCGGGCGTGGAGGGCTACTATGCCCACGACACGGCCCGGGCGGCGGCGCTGCTGGACGAGGCGGGCTGGTCGGACAGCGATGGCGATGGCGTGCGCGAGCGGGATGGTGAGCCGCTGCAGCTCGATCTGTACCTGATGGGGTGGGGCCATATGCCAGAGGTCGGGCAGTTGCTGGCAGCCCAATGGGCGGAGTTGGGCGTCGGCGTGGAAGCCCAGGTGGTCAGTTATCCAGAGGCGCTGCAGTTGGGCGACGAGGGCGGACACCACCTGATGCCCTTCAACCTGTCCGGCAGCGATCCCGATATCCTGCGCAAGTTTTTCCACTCTCAGGCCGGCTTCAACTGGTCGAAGGTACGAGACGATGAACTGGATGCCTGGCTGGATGACGCGGCGCGCACGTCCGATTGGGCCGAGCGGGCGGCGCTCTACAGCCAGGTCCAGCTCCGCGTCATGGACCAGGCGCTCGTGATTCCCATCCGCGACTACGTCAACTTGAACGGCGTCAGCAATCGGGTGCAGGGCCTGCGTTTCGATGCGCAGGGATGGTTTCCCTGGCTGGTTGACGTGACGGTGGAGGCCCCCTAGATAGGAGACAGGGGGACAGGGAGACAGGGGGACAGGGAGACAAGGGGACCAGGGGACGCTGGCTGATTGGCGCGACGTTGGCGGGGGTGCGGTATGCGCGCCTAAATGGACAGGCGAATGCATCCCTTGGGTTGTAGGGGCGCGGTATCCGCGCCCAGCACGGAAGACACGGCTCACGCGGCGTGGATGATGGGGCGGACGCAGACGTCCGCCTCTAGACTAGAAGCGGGGCGGACGCAGATGTCCGCCCTAGACCAGATAACGGGCGGACGCAGATGTCTGCCTCTGGACTAGGATAGGGATGCGACCTCATGACGGCGAGGTATGTGGGGCGGAGGCTGCTGCAGTCAGCCTTTGTCCTGTGGTTGGCAGCGACGCTGGCCTTCGTGGCCGTGCAGTTGACGCCGGGCGACCCCGCCCAGGCATTGCTGGCCGCTTCCGGCGCGACTTCGGACGAGATCGCCGAGCGCCGCGCCCAGTTGGGCCTGGATGATCCCTTCCCGGTGCAGTACGTGCGCTACCTGCTGGACCTGACGCAGGGCGACCTGGGGCGGTCCTGGCTGCATGGTCGAAAGGTGGCCCGCATGATCCTCGAGCAACTGCCCCCGACGGCGGCGCTGGCTCTGGCGGCGACTGTGGTAGGCGTGTTCATGGGGCTGTCTTTGGGCGTCCTGGCCGCGCTTCGCCCGTCCACCTGGCTGGACACGGTGGCCACGACGGTGGCGGTGCTGGGCTTATCTGTGCCCACGTATTGGTCCGGCATGTTGGCGATATTCCTGTTCTCGCTGCGATTGGGATGGCTGCCCGCGACGGGCGAGGGGACTCTGCGACACCTGATCCTGCCCGCGGCCGTCCTGGGCTTCGGTTTCTCCGGTTCTGTCGCCAGGCTCGTGCGGGCGCGCGTGGTGGAGGTGATGGAGGAACCGTTCGTGCTCGCGGCACGGGCGCGCGGGCTGCCGTCGCGGCGCGTCGTCTTCGTCCACGTGCTGCGCGCGGCGCTGGCCCCCGCGCTCACGGTCGTCGCGCTCCAGTTTGGGTTCCTGCTGGGCGGGGCCGTGGTGACGGAGTCGGTCTTCGCCCGGCGTGGCCTGGGCAAGCTGGCTGTGGAGGCGATCCTCTGGCGGGACCTGCCGGTGGTTCGGGGCGTGGTCGTGTGCGGCGCGCTGGTCTACGTCCTGGTCAATCTGGCCGCAGACCTGGCCCACGCGTGGCTGGATCCTCGGCTGCGGGCCGGAGCGGACGCAGACGTCCGCCTCTAGAAATGAATGAGCGGACGCAGACGTCCGCCTCTAGACTGGAATGGAGCGGACGCAGACGTCCGCCTATAAGGATTGAAGGATCGCTATGATCCAGTGGGGTTCTGCGCCTCGGCGGCCTCTCGTGCGGCAGCCGGCCGCGGTGCTCGCGCTGCTTTGGTTGGTGCTGGTCGGGCTGGGGGCGGGGCTTGCCCCCTCTCTGGCTCCCCATGGGGCTGTGGCGGCGGACACGGACCGTGGCCTCCAGCCGCCGGGCATGGGCGGGCCGCTGGGCACCGATCTGCTGGGCCGCGACGTGCTCGCGCGGTTGTTGTGGGGTGGCCGTTGGACGTTGGGCATGGGCGCGTTGGCCCTGGCCGTGGACGTGGGCCTGGGCCTCCCGCTCGGGTTGGTGGCTGGCACGCTGGGCGGCTGGGTTGAGGCGGCGTTGATGCGTCTGGTGGACGCACTGCTGGCGTTTCCCGGGCTTCTCCTGGCGATGGCGGTCGTGGCTCTGCTGGGGGCCGGTACGGGCTCGGTCGCGGTCGCGGTAGGGTTGGCCACGGCGCCGGCCTACGCGCGGGTGGCCCGCAGCGCGGCAAGGGAGGTGCGCGCGCAGCCCTACGTGGACGCGGCTCGGGCCGTGGGATGTACGCCGTGGCGCATCCTGGTGCGCCATGTCTTGCCCAACGCCGCCGGACCGCTCGTGGCCTTCGCTGCCACCCAGTTGGGGTGGGTGCTGCTCAACGGGGCGGCTCTGAACTTCCTGGGGTTGGGTGTGCGGCCCGGCATCCCCGAGTGGGGCGCTATGCTGGCCGAAGGCAGGGCCTATCTGCGAGATGGCCCGTGGGTCAGTACGTTCCCGGGACTGGTGCTGACGCTGACGGTCCTTGCTGCTAACGTCGTGGGGGATGGGCTGCAGGAGGCACTGCGGCCTCATTAATGGAGGTGCAACGCACTTCCCAAGTGCGTCGCACCTAGACGCTGGAAAGGGGGCGGATCCGATGGTGAGTCAAACATATTTCATTCTACTCGTCGTGGCCCTGGCTCTGGCTTTGGTTGACTGGCTGGCCGTCGTTCGTCAGTGGAAACGCCTGGAGTACGTCTTCAAGCCGGCGACGTTGGTCGCTGTCCTCGTCGGGGCCTGGCTGCTCACGCGGGGGCCGCACGATACCTGGCAGGCTCCTCTGTTCCTGGCGGGCCTGGTCTTCTCGTTGGGCGGCGACGTCTTCCTCATGCTGCCCGGCGAACGCTGGTTCTTGGCCGGGCTGGTGTCGTTCCTCCTGGGTCACGTGTGCTACATCGTGGGGCTGAACCCCACGGTGCCCCCGTGGAGCACCCTGGTGATCCTCGTACTCGTGGGTGTGGTCGGCGCGGTGCTCTACCGTTCGATTGCAGCGGGGTTGCGGCGACAAGGCCAGACGTCGATGCTCATCCCGGTCGCCGTCTACAGCGCGGTGCTCAGCTTGATGCTCTTCTCGGCCTGGGCCACTCTGTTCCGTCCCGAGTGGACGCCGATGCGTCGAGGGCTGGTTATCGCGGGTGCCAGCCTGTTCTTCGCCTCGGACGCGATGCTCGCCTGGGACCGGTTCGTCACGCGCTCGTCCCTGCTCAACGTGTTGGTCATCGTCACCTATCACCTGGGACAGATGGCGCTGGCCGCTTCCATCGCTCTGTGGTGAGGCAGGCCTGGGCACGCCATAGCCTTGCCTGGCTCCTGGGTAGGGGCGCGGAGGCACCGGAAGCCAGGGAACGACGAGGGCGACGGGCACCCCTCGTTGTAGGGGCGCGGTTTCCGCGCCCGATGCGCCTGTTTGTGTGCGTGCCAGCGTTGGGTTATAATTGCGCCCGGAGGAAATACCGTGGAAAACGTAGTGTCTGCGCCTGCCTATGAGCGCGTGGCGCGTTGGCGAGATTTCGAGCGCACTTCCACCGGCGTGCACTTGCACGCGGAGACCGAGATTGGCACTCCGGTGGATGTCATCCTGGGTTTCGTCGCCCCCAGCGTGGTGCGCATGCGTATGCGGCCTGCCGGGATGCAGCCAGAGGAGAGCGGCGCGTCCGCCGATCCTATGCTTGTGCAGGAAGACCGTGCCCCCCTCCCGTTCATGGTCTCTGAGGACTCAGACAGCTTGCACCTGGCGACTCAGGCTGTGCAGATTGACGTGAGCCGTGACCCGTGGTGCGTGTGCCTGCTGAACGCCGCTGGAGAAGTCGTATGCCGTGAGGCGAGCGAGCGTGTGCCGGGCGCGCTGGACTCGCCAGGCGTGGCGTGCACGGTAGCTGACCTGGGCTTCTTGCAAGACCCGGAGACCGGGCGGGTGACCGTGCATGAGGCCTTCGGACTGGCCCCTGATGAGGACCTATACGGCCTGGGCGAGCAGTTCGCGCGTATCAATCGCGTTGGCCAGCGTTTCGAGCTATGGGCGACCGATGCCTTCGGTATCTCCCGCCGCGCTACGTACAAGAACGTCCCCTTCCTGTGGTCCACTCGTGGATATGGTTTGTTCGTCCATACGGGCTTTCGCGTCGTTTTCGACACGGGATCTTCCTCGCTGGTGACCCACAGCGTCACTCACGAGGGGCCGGAGTTGGACTTGTTCCTGATGGTTGGCTCTGAGCCGGCCGCCATCCTGCGTCACTATTGCGACCTCACCGGCTATGCGCCCGTCCCACCGCGCTGGTCCTTTGGCCTGTGGATGTCGCGCTGTGGCTACCAGAATCGCGAAGAGGTTGAGCAAGTGGCCCAGGGCCTGCGTGAGCACGACATTCCCTGCGACGTGATTCACATCGATCCCTGGTGGATGGGCGAACCGGCCAACTGGTGCAGCCTACAGTGGGATGAAGCGCGTTTTCCCGATCCGGCTGCGATGATCGAGGGGTTGCTCAAGCGTGGCATGCGGCTGTGTCTGTGGGAGAACACCTACGTGGCCGAGAGCGCGCCCATATTCGAGGAAGGGCGCGAGCGCGGCTACTTCGTCAAGAACGAGCGCGGTGAGCCATACATGATAGACGTCTGGCCGAGGATCGGCGCGCCAACAGCGGTCGTGGATTTCACCAACCCGGAGGCTGTGGCGTGGTGGCAGTCGCTGCACCGGCCGCTGCTGGCGCAGGGAGTCGCCGTCTTCAAGACCGATTTCGGGGAGGGAGCGCCGGGGGACGGGGTGTACGACAACGGGATGAGCGGGCGAGAAGCGCACAACCTGTACCCACTGCTGTACAACAGCGCTGTCTTCGAAGTGGTTGAGGAGATGAAGGGGCGTGGGCTGGTGTGGTCTCGGTCCGGGTGGGCAGGCTCGCAGCGTACCCCGACGTGCTGGGGCGGCGATCCACTCACCGATTTCCCGTACATGGTCAATCAGCTCCGCGCTATGCTCAGCATCGGCCTGTCCGGTATTCCGTTCTACGGCCACGACATCGGCGGTTTCGCAGGTCCGTCCGATCCGGAGCTGTACGTGCGGTGGGCACAGTTTGGCCTGTTCGGTTCACACAGCCGGTGCCACGGAACGACGCCCCGCGAGCCCTGGGAGTTCGGCGAGGAGGCCGAGGCCATCTTCCGCCGCTACGCCAAGCTGCGCTATCGGCTGCTGCCCTACATCTACTCCACCGCTGTGCAGGCTGTGGAAACCGGGCTGCCGGTGGTTCGGGCGCTCGTGCTCAAGTACAGCCGCGATCCGAACGTGCGACATCTGGATACCGAATACCTCCTCGGCGAGTCGTTCCTGGTCGCGCCGGTGCTGGAGCGGGGCGCTCGGCGGCGCATGGTCTATCTGCCGGCCGGAGAGTGGGTGGATTACTGGAGCCGAGAGGTGCACGATGGGCCGATCTGGCTCAATTACCCCGCGCCGCTGGAGATCTTGCCTCTCTTCGTCCGGCGCGGCGCGATCATCCCCATGTGGCCGGAGGTCGCCTACACCGATCAGGCGAATGGTGAGAGCCTGGTGTTTGACATCTACCCTGATGATCGGGGGCAGTTCACCCTGTACGACGAGGACGCGCCACCCGTGGGCATCTCCTACAGCGCCGGGCCTACAGCGTTGCAGTTGAGCATCGGGCCGCTGCCATCGCCGCCCGTGGTGGTCCTCAATGACTTTCGCGCCGTCCGGCGCGTCACCGTCAATCAACATCCGCACGAGCGCTGGCGGGTCGAGGGCGGTGGCCTGGTGATTGAGCTCACGGAGCCGGGCGAGGCGGAGATCATCGTATGGCGCTAGCGATGCAGCGGACGCAGACGTCCGCCTCTAGACTGGGGATGCGCGCAGATTTGCACATTCACACCGTTGCCTCCGACGGCTGCTGGACGCCAGAGCAAGCTGTCGCCGAGGTGCAGGCGCGGGGGATCGGCCTTTTCGCCATCGCCGACCACGACACCGTTGCAAGCGTGGCCGCGGCACAGGCGCTGGCCCACGACGCGGGGCTGGCCTTTCTGCGTGGCGTCGAGGTCTCCACGTTGGTGAACGGCGATCTGTTCCACGTCCTGGCCTATGGTTGCGATATTCAGAACCCTGTGCTGACCGCCATGCTGCAGGATAACGCGGTCAAGTTGGCCAGGAATGGGGACGATGCCCTCTACTATCTGGCTGCTTCCGGTTCCCCAATCGACCTGGACGAATACGCCGCCTATACGTACGATCGCACCCGGGGCGGGTGGCGCGCGCTCAACTTCCTGATCGATCAGGGCTTGTGCGCGGGCGTGCGCGACTATTTCGACAACCTCGCGCCTCGCATACCGGTCGAGACGCCTGCGTTCCCGCATGCCGCCGAAGCCATCGCGGTGATTCGCCAGGTCGGTGGCGTGCCCATCCTGGCCCACCCTGGGGTCAGTCTGCGCCGTGCGGCTGAGCGCGCCCGGCAAGGGGGCACAGGTATCACCGAGGAGGCGTTGGATCCGTTTATTGAGTTCGGCATCGCCGGGCTGGAGTGCTACTCGCACTATCACGACGAAGCCTCAACGCGCTTCTTCCTGCACTGGTGCAATCGCCATGGCCTGCTCATCACTGGCGGCTCCGACTGCCATGGTGGGTTCGTGGGGCGCGAACTGGGCGTTCCAGTTGTGGATGTCGTGGATCTGCGGCTGGGGGAACTTGAGGAGCGGATCTTGACGTGAGCTGGTGGGTGTGCCACTCAGCAAACCTCAGCAAGTCCACAGCATTGTCGGCTAGCGTTCTAGTAATCATTGAACGAGACGAGTCTTTGAACAAGGAGTTATGATGACCGGACCAAGTGTTTCTTCACGCAGTAGCGAGATGCCGATGTCGGCTGTGCGCAAGCTGGTACCCCTGGCCCGGGAAGCCAAGGCACGCGGAGTGCAGGTCATTCATCTCAACGTTGGCCAGCCGGACATTGAGACGCCGCCCGAGTTCTGGGAGGCGGTGCGCAGCTTTCCGGAGCGTACGCTAGCCTACGCTCCCTCGGCCGGGCGACCGGAGTACGTTGAGGCCTTGCTCGAATACTACGCTCGATATGATATTGAGCTGGAGCCCGAGCAGATCGTCGTCACCACCGCCGGCTGCGAGGCGCTGCAGTTCGCGCTTCTGGCCTGCGGCGACGTCGGTGACGAGATCATCGTGCCTGAGCCCTACTACTCCAACTACAATGGCCTGGCCGCGATGACAGGGCTTCGCCTCGTGCCCTTTACGACCCAGGCCGAGAACGGCTATCGGCTACCCGCGCGGGAGGCAATCGAGCCCCTGGTCGGCGACCGCACGCGCGCCATCCTGTACTCGAGCCCCGGCAATCCCACCGGCGCGATCTACACCCGCGACGAGGTGGCTATGCTCGGGGAGATCGCGCGCGCTCATGGTCTGTTCCTTCTGTCCGACGAGGTCTACCGCGAGTTCACCTACGACGGCCAGTTCGCCACCAGTGCGCTCCACATGCCCGGCCTGGAGGACCAGGCGGTTGTGCTGGACAGCGTCTCCAAGCGCTATTCGGCCTGTGGCGCGCGCATTGGCTGTGTCGTATCGCGTAACACGGATCTGATGAAGGCGATCGTCAAGCTGGCGATGGTACGGCTCTCGGCGCCGGCCCTCGATCAGATCGGCGCTGCTGCGTGCCTGCATACACCCTCCTCCTATTTCGAAGGCGTGCGGGCGGAGTACACCCGTCGTCGTGACGTCATATTCGAACGCATGAACGCCGTTGAGGGCGTCATCTGTCCGAAGCCGGCTGGTGCATTCTACGCCATGGCCAAGATCGAAGGGGTGAACACGGAGGACTTTGCTCGCTGGCTGCTGACCGATTTCGAAGACGAGGGCGAGACGGTGATGGTTGCACCGGGGGCAGGTTTCTACGGCACGCCTGGCCTGGGCCGCGACGAGATCCGTATCGCATACGTGTTGAACACGGAGAGGCTGACGCGGGCGATGGACCTGCTGGCGATGGCCATTCGCCGCTATCGCCAGGAGCGTGTGTAGTAGACCCGTCGATGGTGGACGATGGTGGACCCCCGCTTCAGCGGGGGTCTTCGCTGTGAATACCTGACTGGACCCCGGTCAGGGAAACTCCACGGATGGGCGCAATCCGCTGCGCCTCTGCGCTGAAGAAATCCGCTTGTTGGGGAAGGCGTCTACGTAACCTTCGGCGGTGCTGTCCAGTCGTAGCCGATCTCAGGATCGTCGTAGGGAATGCGCCCCTCGTCTGTGCCGTCGTACTCGTGAGAAGTGATGTAGAAAACGTGCGCGGGGCCGCTCAACACCCGGTAGCCGTGGGCTACGCCGGGCGGGATCTTCAGGACGATCGGGTCGTGTCCTTCCCCCATCAGCAGTTCCTGTAGCTCACCGTACGTCGGGGATTCCGGGCGTGTGTCGTAGAGGGCGGTTCTGACGGTACCGGCTGCCACGTACCACCAGTCCGTCTGCTTCTGGTGTACGTGCCACGCCTTGGCCACACCCTGGAATGACATTGTGTGGCTCCATTGGCCAAAGCCCTCCGGGAAGATCTCGTCGCCGGCACGGATCACCTCGCGGAAGAAACCCCGCTCGTCTGTATGGGTCACGAGTTCCTTGATTTCGACACCGTGTATCATTGATTCTCCTTGGTGGCGTGAGCTACATGCGAATCTCCCGCAGCGGCGCGGGCATGAACGTCAGGATGAAGATCGCCAGAACGAGCAGCCCCACGGCGACCCGGCGCCAATCGAGCTTGGTGGCGTCGTTGAGGGGCGGCGGGTGACGGGGGTTCACCAGCATGTTGAGGATGCCCCACGTCAGCCAGAATCCACCCGCCTCGTTGCCACTCATCAGCAGCCACACGCCCCAGGTCACCATCGCCCCGATGGCGACGTAGCCCAACAGCCATGCCCGGCGGCCCAACAGCGCGTAGCTGACGTGCCCGCCGTCCAGTTGGCCCACGGGGATCAGGTTGATCATCGTGACCAGCAGCCCGGCCCAGGCCGCGAAAGCCACGGAGTGCAGCCAGACATCCTCTCCGTTGCTGGGCAGGACGCGTCCGAACATCAGGTACTTGATCCCCAGGTAGAGCAGCGAATTGCCCTCCTGCAGGGCGGAGTCCAGGCCGGGCGGAGGCGGCCCAACGCTGGAGAGTGCCAATCCCAGCACGAGCAGCGGGATGGCGACGATCAGGCCCCCCAGAGGGCCGGCAACGCCGATGTCGAACAACGCCTTGCGGTCGCGCATCGGCGCTCGCTGGACGATGAGCGCGCCCATGGTGCCCATGAGGCTGAGCGGCATCGGGATGAAAAACGGCAGACTGACGGGCGACCCGTAGCGGCGCGCGACGAAGTAGTGGCTCAGTTCGTGGGCCAGCAGGATACCCATGAGCGTGCCGGCGAAGGGCAGCCCCCAGTGCAGGTGCGTCAACGGCATGAGCAGCACTGCGGCGCTATCCGGGTTCTCCAGCATTCCGGCATCCTGGAGCGCGTATCCGGCGCCGATGTACAGGACGCTGACGAGTGTTGCCAGGAACAGGACCACGTTGAGCCATATCCGTCCGGGCTTGCGTTCCAGCACGCCCTTGACGGCAATCACTTCGTGGTTTCCATCTGGCGCATCGCGCAGCGATGCGGTGTAGCCGTGGGCGGCGAAGCGAGCGCTTATGCGCTCGAATGCGGTCTCTGGATCGTCGTACACGCGGCCCCGAAAGGAGATGATGGCATCTGGGGGTCTCAGCACGGTGTGCTCTTCGACCTGCACTAGGTCTGCGAGTTGGCGTCGTAACTGAGCGACGATCAGCAACTGGGCAGAGGATGCAGAGTCTGTGGATTGATTGTTTCTGGTCCCTTGTTCCATGTGTCTTGTGTTTTCCTTCACTCCTGTGCGGTGGATTATACACCATACGGGTGAAACGTAAAGCGATTGCGCGTCGCCTCGCCGGTGCGCGTGTGTCGGAAGAATCGCTTCGCTGCTCTACAAGAACGGTGCACTATCCCCAGGCCGGGCAGAGGGGCTGCCCGCACGCCGGGCATTCTGGCGCGGACGTTGGTCCCGACCGTCTGCGGTCGGCTGCGTCCCGGGGGCAGGCTCGGATGCCCGCATCCGAGCGCCGATCTCAAGTCTCGGTCCCGCAGCGCGGACAGGTGTCCTCCTCTGGCAGGAGCATCAGGTGGCATTGTGGGCACAGGCGTGTCCCACACTCGGGGCAAGGGCCTCTGGACGGCAAGAAGTGGGCTCCGCACACGGGGCAGACGGCCCAGCGGACGAGCACTGCTCCCACGTGTCGGGATATCGTGCGCGCCGTGGGTCGTTTCTGGTGGGCCACCGGCTCGCCGCAATGGGGACAGTGGTCGTGGGCCCGATAGAGGGCTCCTCCGCACGCTGCGCAGCGGCGGATGAAGACCATCCCGCAGTCGGGGCACATCTCGGCCCCGGAGAGGAGTTTCATGCCGCACTCCGGGCAGGCGAAGGTGAGTTCCAGACCGCAGTGGGGGCAGTGTGTTTCGTCGTCTACGGCGCTGCCGCAGCGGGGACAGAGGGGTTGCCCGCACGTGGCGCAGGCGGGGTCGCCCCGATAGACGCGGGTGCCGCAGCGGGGGCACGTCCGGTCGGCTGGTTGCCCGGACCGCGGTTCGGCCTCAGGTGGCGTCTCCCCTCCCACCTGCGTGGACGCTGCCCTGGTATCGAGGACGAAGCCGCAATGTGGGCAGACGCGGTCCTGCGCGTTGATCGCGCCATCGGAATGGCGCCTCTGTAGGGGGGATAGTGCGCCATCGGAATGGCGCCTCTGTAGGGGGGATAGTGCGCCATCGGAATGGCGCC
>CAZYSK010000008.1:48633-49397 GCA_964649415.1 uncultured Anaerolineales bacterium | reverse complement strand
TTTGTGGTGATGATAGTGCGCCGTCACAGCGGGGGCATCTCGCCATGGTTTGTCTCCGTCTCGGAGGGATCTTCGCCGAACGCATCCATCAGATGGCGCATCTCCTGGAGGTGGGTACCGGGCCAATACACCCGCCCGCAGCCGGGACAGCGGTGGAAATCGGTCTGGGTTCTGAGCACGTAGGGAGGCACGCGGTCGGCGACGTCGGCGGGAGAGACAGGCTCCAGCGCGCTGTTGCACACCGCGCAGCGGGAGAGCGGGGGGGCAGGAGGAGGCCCCAGGGCCTCCCGCACTTCGCGAACCTGTTCCTCCAGTGTCTCCGAACGGATCAGCAGTGTGCGCAGGCCACGGCGCGCAGACAGTTCGTGGTCGCGGGTGAGCAACACGCGGCCCTCGGCGCGGGCGCGGTGGGCCAGTTCGGGATCGGTGGCGTCGTTGTCGTAGGCGGTGTCGTATCCCAACAGCCGCAACCATTTCGCCAGCCGCCCGAGCATGCCGTCGGCCAGGAGTCGCAGTGCCCTCTCGTTCATCTACCGATCGTTGTTCTCCCCGCGCACTTGGCGAAAACAGTGTAGTCTGGTAAGATTAGCCAGTTGGCAACTGGGGACCTGTGTACCAGTTGCTGATTCGCCGATGGGCCGGTGTGCTTCCATCGATCTCTAGAGGCGGGCGTCCGCGTCCGCTCGGTAATCTCTAGAGGCGGACGTCTGCGTCCGCTCGGTAATCTCTAGAGGCGGACGTCTGCGTCCGCTCGGTAATCTCTA
>CAZYSK010000008.1:21248-48533 GCA_964649415.1 uncultured Anaerolineales bacterium | reverse complement strand
GAGGCGGACGTCTGCGTCCGCGTTCTATTCGATTCTATCCGAAAGGGATGATTATGGCAATCGAGTCCTGGCTTCCCGCGTTACTGGGCTACTTGATCCCGCTGGGTTTCTTCCTGCTGGCGTGGGGGGGGATGGAGCCGCAGCGAGCACGCCGTTCGACGACGATTGGCGCGTTGGCGTTGGCGTTGGCCACGCTCGGCTATTTCGCCGTGGGCTTCGCCTTCCATCTGGGCGGTGCGGGGCTGATGGGCGATCGGCCGGGTCTGAGCGGCCTGGTGCGCATCTTCGCGGGCGAGGGCGAGTTGGCGTGGGGCCTGGTCGGTATGGCAGGTTTCTTCCTCGGCGAAGAGGCCGCTACCCCTGAGGCGCTGGCTCTGTTCGTCACCTATCTCCCGCTGGTGGCGATGGCGGTGTTGTTCCCCGTGATGAGCCTGAGTGGACGGGCGCGAGGTTGGCAGGTCGTCGTCGGTGGGCTCGTCATGGCCACGCTGGTGTTTCCGCTGGCGGCTTGTTGGGTCTGGGGCGGAGGCTGGTTGTCCCAGTTGGGGGTCACGCTCGATCGGGGGCACGGCTTTGTGGATCATGCCGGCTCGACGGTGGTTTATCTATTGGGCGGAATGGCCGCTCTTGGGGCGCTGGTGGGCCTGGGCCAGCGCGTGCCGCCCGGGGAGCCCGGGCAGCCGGAGGAGATGCCGCCGGCCCATTTCCCGCTCCTGGCGAACGTGGGCGCGTTGCTCTTCGCCCTGGGTTGGCTGGGTTGGTCGTTGAGCGTTCCCTTTCACGTCGCCGGGGCGACGCTGAGCCTGCCGCGTATCGCCGTCAACGGCCTGCTGGCCGGTGCGGGCGCTGTCCTGGCCTCGCAGGCCTACTGCTGGTTCGTGGTGGGGCACGCCGACGCCCTGATGTCTGCGCGAGGTGCGGTGGTGGGATTTGTCGCTGTCTCGGCCGGTGCGCCGTTCATGCCGGCGTGGGCGGCCTTGGTGACGGGCGCTCTTGCCGGGCTGCTGCTGCCGTTGGGCGTTTACCTGGTCGAACGCGTCATGCGCTTGCCTGACGGGACGGCAGCGGTCCCGCTGGGCGTCGTCGGCGGGCTGTGGGGGGCGCTGGCGGTGGCGCTCTTCGCTGATGGCCGGTGGGGACAGGGCTGGAACGGGCTGGGTTTGCAGGAGTATCACACCGTCGCGGGGCAGGGCGTGACCGGTTTCTTCCCGGCGGAGGGTTTCATCGGCGATGGAGTGGGCCAACTGATTGCCCAATTGGCCGGCATCGGGGCCATTGGGCTCCTGGCTTTCCTCCTCGGTTGGCTGGTGTTGTTTGGGCTGAACCTGCCCCCGACCATCTTCGGTCGGCACGGCCCGCGCGAGGAGCGGCAGGAGGAGCCTGAGCCGGAAGCGGAGGGGCAGGGTGAGGAGTTTGACTGGCTGGACCTGTCTTCGGAGGGAGGCGGGGAGACAGGGGTACCAGGCGACACAGAACGGGGGCAGCGCGATAGGCCGGGACCGGGGGAGGAGTGGGGTGGATCAGAAGCGCAGTAGGAAAGCGCACTGCCAGGTGGGACGCACTTTCTGAAGTGCGTCCCACCTGAGATCTCCGGTCAGTTAGGGAGCGGGTAGGTGGCATCACGCAAGGAGGAAATCATGGCCGATGTGAGCACCGTGTATCCTGCCGCCTCTAGCGACGAGAAGCTACCTTTCTGGACGAAGGTTGCCTATGCGGCGGGTGAGCTAGCACACTCGGTGGGGCCGGGGACCATCGTCCCGTTCTGGTATCTGTTCTTCCTTACCGATGTGGCCCATCTCAATCCCGTACTGGCCGGCGTCACCGTCCTCGTCGGGGGTATCTGGGATGCGATCAACGACCCCCTGGTCGGGCTGCTGTCGGATCGCACACGCTCGCGCTGGGGGCGCCGGCGACCCTACCTGCTCTTCGGCGCGCTGCCCTACGGCTTGACCTTCGCGCTGATGTGGATCGTGCCCCCGATTCAGAATCAGCTGCTCCTGAGCCTGTACTTCGCGCTGGTGTATATCTTGTTCGACACGGCCGTCACGGCTGTAAGTTGCCCCTACTACGCGCTGACACCGGAGTTGACGCTCGACCACGATGAGCGCACGTCGGTCGCGACCTACCGTATGTTCATATCCATCGTCACCGGCCTGCTGGCGGCCGTCGGCTTCGCGCTTGTGTTCGACGCCACGACCGATCAGCAGACTGCCTTCGTGGCGATGGGGGTGGCCTGCGCTGTTCTGTTCGTGCCCACGATCCTGGTCTCCTTCTTCGGCACCCGCGAGCGACCCGAGTTCCAGATTGAGCCGCCGCCGCGCCCCAGGGAAGTGCTGCGCTTCGTTATGCACAACCGGGAGTGGTGGTACACGCTTGGCATGCGTCTCGCCAGTTGGATGCCGGTGGATATCGCCTCGGCCGTGTTTGTCTATTACTTGATCTACTGGATCCAGATGGACGAGATGGGAGCCTCGCTGGTGCAGGCAGCCATCCTGGCCAGCGCCGCGCTGAGCTTGCCGTTGATCTTGTGGATGGCGCGCCGATGGGAGAAGAAGACGTCCTTCATAATCTCCATGGCATCCTGGGCCGTCGTGATGCTGGGCACGCTTCTGGTGCCTCGGGGGGCCAAGGTGCTTGCCTACGTGATTGCCTTTCTGGTCGGGCCGGGCGTCTCGGCTGCCCACGTGCTGCCGGCGGCTATGAGCGCCGACGCGCTCGAGGTGGACGAGTTGGCCAGCGGGACACGCCAGGAGGGTGTCTACTCTGGATTCGAAGTATTCATTCGCAAGCTCTCGACCAAGCTAGTGCTGGCCGGGTTAGGGCCGATCCTGGCGTGGTCGGGCTACGTCGAGGGAGCGGTGGACCAGACGCCGCAGACGCTGACGGCGATTCGTGTCATAATCGCCGTTGTGCCGGCCATCATCCTGGCTGCCGCCGTCCTCGTTGCCTGGGTCTATCCGTTGACGCGCACGCGTCACCAGGAGATCCAGGCGGCGCTGGTGCAACGGCGGGCAGCCCGAGAGGGAGGTAGTTTTGAGTGAAGGAGCAGGAAGTAACGTGGATGTAATAACCGATTTTCGACCCGCGCTCGAGGCCGTACACGTGTTGCGGGGGCAGGGTATTGACCGTCCGGAGCGCGTCTCGCCAGGGATCCTCAAGATGGCGGAGGACGTGCTGGACGACGCCCACGCGCTGCTGGCCCCCGCCGCGATGTACACTGTTGTGGACGTGGACGAATTCCGGCCCGGTCGGGTGACGCTGGCGGGTGGCGCGGTCTTCGAGGGCGCGCTGGTGGCCCGGGCCCTCGCCGGGGCGACCCAGGTGGCCCTCGCCGTGTGCACGATTGGGCCTGCGCTGGAGCAGCGAATGGACGAGCTCTTCGCCGCCGGTGATATACTGCAGGCCATCGCGCTGGACGGCGCCGGCACTGCCGCCATCGGCCAGGTCTCGCAGATGGTGGTCAATCGTGTGCGCGGTGAGGTCGCGGAGCGCGGGCTGCACCGAGGTATGCGCGCCAGCCCCGGGCAGGAGGGGTGGCCGATCTGGCAACAGCGGGTCCTATTCGATCTGGTCCCTGCCGGTGAGATCGGTGTCTGTCTGACCGATAGCTGTCTGATGATGCCGCAGAAGTCTGTCTCCTTCGTCATCGGTATGGGGCCTGAGATGCGGCCTGATGCCGTGACTTGCGACTTCTGCTCCAAGCGCGAGCGTTGTCGCTGGCGTGTGCGATAGCGGCCGGCTACTAACATGGATAAGGACGATGTCATGGATGAGGCAACTGGCGAGGAATACATTGTAGAGTTTGAGCCGCTTGGCCGTCGAACGCAGGTGACGCGGGGCACGACTTTGTTGGAGGCTGCCCGCCAGGCTGGCGTGGGGTTGAGCGCCGTCTGCGGCGGTGCGGGCACGTGCGGGACCTGTCGAGTGCGTGTCGTTGGCGGGGAAGTCTCGCCTCCCGTCGAGGGAGAGCGCGAGGCGTTGGCCGACGGCTTCCGGTTAGCGTGCCGGACGCGCGTGCTGGGCGACGTGCGCGTGGATGTGCCGCCGACGTCCATCACTGCGCCGCAGCGGGCGCAGATCGAGGGCCGCGAACTGGCTGTCGAGCTTGATCCGGCTGTACGGACGTGTGACGTGGCGGCGGAACCGCCCAGCTTGACCGATCTCCAGGCCGATGCGGCCAGAGTGCGCGACGCTTTGGACCGCCAGCTTCCGCAGTTGGCAGCGGAAGACGGGGCGGGGATACGATTCGACCACAGTGCGCTGTGCCAGCTTCCCGTGCTACTGCGGGAGCACGACTGGCAGGTACGTCTCGTCGTGCGAGACCGCGAGGTGATCGCTATTGTGCCGGCCGGTGCCCCGCCGCTGGGCCTGGCGGTGGACATTGGCACGACGAAGGTGGCCGCCTATCTGGTGGACCTGGAGAGCGGCGAGACCTTGGCGGCTGCCGGGAGGATGAACCCCCAGATCGCCTACGGTGAGGACGTGATGGCCCGCATCGCCTATACGATGGATGGCGCGTCGCAGGCCCGGGAGCTCCAGGAGGCGATTGTCGGTGGGTTGAGCGAGATGGCCCGTGATCTATGTGCCCAGGTCGGACGCGACAGCGCGGAGATCGTCGAGGCCGTGCTTGTGGGCAACACGTGTATGCATCACCTGGTGCTGGGCTTGCCGGTGGAGCAACTGGGCCTGGCTCCCTATGTGCCGGCCTTGGCGCGTGCCTACGACCTGAAGGCACGGGAGTTGGGGCTGTGCCTGGCTCCTGGGGCGAACGTACATCTCCTGCCCAACATCGCCGGTTTCGTCGGCGCCGATCACGTGGCCATGATCCTGGCGACCGACATCTCCGAGGCCGGCGAGGTCACAGTGGGTCTGGATATCGGCACCAACACCGAGATCAGCCTGGCGGCGGGTGAACGGCTGCTGTGCTGTTCCTGCGCGTCTGGCCCGGCCTTCGAGGGTGCCCACATCCACGACGGCATGCGGGCCGCGCCGGGTGCCATCGAGTGGGTGCGGCTCGTGGATGATGCCGATGGCGGTGCATCCGGCGTCGAGTATCAGACGATTGACGGCGCGCCACCGGTGGGTATCTGCGGGTCTGGCGTGTTGGATGCCGTGGCCGAGTTGCGGCGCGTTGGCATATTGCGGGAGAACGGTGCGATGCGCGTGGACAGCCATCCGCGCGTGCGTGGGACGGGTGGGGCGACCGAATTCGTGCTTGTGCCTGCCGGCGAGCGCGAGGCACTCCGCGACGTTGTCATCACTCGCAAGGACGTGAATGAGATCCAGTTGGCCAAGGGGGCTATCCGCGCCGGGGTCGACGTGCTGTTGGAGGAGGCTGGACTGGAAGAGGGGCAGATCGAACGGGTGGTGATAGCCGGGGCTTTCGGCACCTACCTGGACGTGGGCAGCGCACTGGCGGTGGGCATGTTCCCTCCGCTGCCGCGCGAGCGGTTTGTCCAGGTGGGCAACGCCGCTGGGATGGGAGCGAAGATGGTTTTGGTGTCGCGACGTTGTCGTGCGCGCACTGAGGAGATCGCGCGCCGCGTCGAGTACATCGAGCTGACCACCCACGCCCGCTTCGTCGCTGTCTACACGGCTGCGCTGATGTTGCCGTGACGTGCGTTTGACATCGTCGTCGCATGGGGGTAGAATGCGTTCAGCCTGACGACTATGCGAAGGGAGGCGCGCAATGGCTGGACAGTTACCCCTACCCGGTACAGACGTTCCCGTGGAGGAGGCCTCGCAGCCCGCGACGGCCTCGGTCTTGAACGCCGGCTCCTCGCTGCGCACCACCATGGGGGCTTTCGAAGTCCACATGAGGCAGCAGGGTTTCGCGGAGAACACGGTCAAGGCGTTTCTCTCCGATCTCAACATCCTGGCCGAGTTCGTCGGGGTGGGGACCGCCATCGGGACCATCTCGACCCGTGACCTCAATCGCTTCACCGAATGGCTTGTGCAGGGGCGTGGCGTGCCGTGCAACCCCAAGTCGCTGGCCCGGCGCGTGACCGCGCTCAAGGTCTTCTTCGGCTGGTTGGCTGAGACAGAGGTGCTTCCCTCCGATCCGGCCGCTCCCGTGATCCACAGGCCGGTGATGACGCCGCTGCCCGATATCCTCTCCGGCGCAGAGGTCGAGCGGATGCTGGGCGTGACGCAGCGCCTGCGTCGCGCCGAGAAACCGGATGCTCGCCCTCATCTGCTGGTGACGTTGTTGCTTCACACCGGCATCAAAAAGGGCGAGTGCATGAACATCGTGCTGAATCACTGCGACTTCAGCGACCCCGGCCAGCCTGTGTTGTGGATTCGCTACGCCAATCCCCGGCGCCGTCACAAGGAGCGGAAGCTACGGCTCCCGGTGTGGTGGCCGGCGGTGCTGGCTGAGTACCGCGCCCAGTACCAACCCCAGCAGGCACTGTTCCCGTGCACTGCCCGCAATCTGGAATACGTGTTGAGCGCTGTGGCGCGGGAGGCCGAACTCTCTCACGGTTTGTCGTTTGAGATGCTGCGCTGGACCTGCGCGGTGCGGGATTTCCGGGTGGAGATGCCGGCCGACAAGCTGCGCCAGAAGCTGGGGATCTCGAAGATCACCTGGCGGGAGGTTGGGGCCAAGATCACACGGCTGGCGAGCCCGGCCTTGTAGCGGCCTACTCTATTGATTCGGGCTCGCGGGGATGAAGACGCGGAAGGGGAGGGGATCGTAGGCCTGGTTCAGGCTCAGGTAGTCGCTGCTCCATCCACCGACGGCGTAGATGATGGTCTCGAACACGGTCACGCCAGGGCTGCGCCATTCCCCCACCAGCGGTGTCTCAATCGCGCTCCACGTGTCGTCAGTTGGGCTGTAGCGTTCGTTGAAACCCAGGTAGCTGGTCCAACCGCCACCGCCGATGGCGTAGAGTTGGCCACCTAGATTGACCAGCCCGAGCTCCCCGCGTCCCACTGTCAAGGGTGCACACGCCGTCCACGTCTCCGTGGCCGGATCGTAGCATGCGCAGGTGGTCAATTCGCGCTCCCCGTCGTGACCACCCACGACGTAGATACGCTCGTCCAGGGCGGCGGCTGCGGAGAAGCCGCGTCCGGCATCCATGGGGGCGACCTCGGTCCAGGTACTCACCTGTGGATCGTACGCGTAGGCTGTGCTCACGTAACGTTTCCCGTCCCACCCGCCGAAGAGATAGAGCATCCCGTTGTGCGCGGCCAGGGCGTAGGCGCAGCGCGGCTCGGGCAGCGGGTTGGCCGCGCGCCAGGCATCGGCCTGGGTGTCGTAGATCTCGACCACCTCAGTGGGCGTGCCCGCAGCGTCGCAGCCGCCGGGCACGTATATCTCCGTTCCGATCGCGGCGGCCGAGACGTAGGTGACAGGCGTTGGTTTGTCGCTTCCCCGCACCCAGATGTCGCCCTCCGGGTCATATCCCTCGACCGCGGCTGTGACTCCCTCCGGTGTCTGGCCGGAGATGGCGTAGATGCGCTCGCCGACGGCAGCGAGCCCCAGGTAAGCCCGGCGTGTGGGCATCTGGGCTCTCTCGTGCCAGGAAGACTCCGTCGCTTCGGCCACCAACGGCGGCCGCTGCTCTGATGTTGGGACTGGTGGCAGCCCCGGCGCGTCGTTTGTATCCGATCCGGCCTGGGGCCACGTCACCGCCATCCCGGCCGCCGCGATCAGGGGCCCGGCGATCAATGCAACGCGTTTGAACCAGGGGAGGGGGGGCTCGGGCCTGATCTCGCCGGAGACCGTGACTTGAGCGTCGTCTTGTGGCGTTTCTTCCACGCCGTCTACGACGACCCATCCCTCGCGGACGGCGATCATCGTCGCCTCGGTGCGCGATTCGGCCCCCAGCTTGGTGAACACGTTGCGCAAGTGGACCTTGACGGTGTTGATGCTGATGCTGAGTTGGAAGGCGATCTCGCGGTTGGTGATACCGGTGGACACCATCCGCAGGATCTCTTGCTCACGTTCGGTAAGGGCCTCGCCGTATTCAGGCATTGTGGTTTCCAGTCACCTTGACTGCGTTACTCAGCCACTGGCGTGACTCAAGACCTGACAGGTTTTGGATGCTGTTTTTTTGGCGTAGGCGTTTCTCCAAGCGCTAATCCCATTACCCCAAGAGCTTCCTTGAAAACCTGTCAGGTCTAGTTTGAGCACGTTTGGACGGCAACACGCGTGCGATTATAGCACAACAGGCAACCTGGGCAAGCAGGTATGTAGCTCGCGGTGGCCGTTTGCTGCATCGTAGTGCTGACTTGCCGATTTGCTGATCTGCCGACTTGCAGATTTGCAGATCTGCTGTATCGTGGCGGCTTTCTGCCTCGGAATTCCCTCTGTTCATATCTGTGGTAGAATGGTGGGCGCTAGTGTTGGATGAGCATGATGGATACACAGACCCCTGTAGGTATCACCGTCGTTGGTGGAGGGCTCGCCGGGAGCGAGGCGGCCTGGCAGGCTGCCGAGCGCAGCCTGGCCGTGACGCTGTACGAGATGCGCCCGCGCAAGACGACGCCCGCCCACGTCAGTGCCCGCCTGGCCGAGTTGGTGTGCTCCAACAGCCTGGGCTCCGATCTGCCCGACCGGGCGGCAGGGCTCCTCAAGGCCGAACTGCGCTGCCTGGGTTCGATGGTGCTTGATTGTGCCGACCGCACGCGTGTGCCGGCCGGTGGCGCGTTGGCGGTGGATCGGGAGCTGTTCGCGGACGAGGTCACGCGGCGCATCGAGGCGCACCCACGCATTCGTCTGGTGCGGGAAGAGGTGAGTGACATACCCGAGGGACTGACCGTGGTCGCCACCGGTCCCCTCACGTCCGATTCCCTTGCCGGGGCGATTGCCAGGCTGACAGGCCAGGAACACCTGTACTTCTACGATGCGTTGGCGCCCATCGTGAGCGCCGAATCTATCGATATGTCGCTTGCGTTTCGGGCCTCGCGCTACGGGAAAGGGGACGCCGACTACGTCAATTGCCCGATGACGGAGCCAGAGTATCGGCGTTTCGTGGATGCGCTGGTGGCAGCGGAGCGAATCCCATTGCGCGATTTCGAGCGGGAGGATGCCGGTTCGCTGGGGCAGGGACGTTTCTTCGAGGGCTGTCTGCCGGTTGAGGTGCTGGCCGCCCGGGGGCGAGACGCACTGGCCTTCGGACCTCTCCGCCCAGTGGGCCTGACCGATCCGCGTACGGGGAGGCGGCCCTACGCGGTGGTGCAGTTGCGCCAGGACAACCTGGCCGGGACGCTGTACAACATGGTGGGTTTCCAGACAAACCTGCGCTACGGTGAGCAGCAACGGGTATTCCGCCTGATTCCAGGGCTGGAACAGGCGGAGTTCGTGCGCTATGGCCACATGCACCGCAACACGTTCATCAACGCGCCCCTGCTGCTGGAACCGGCGATGTCGTTCCGCAATCGGGCGGGGCTGTTCTTCGCCGGGCAGATCACCGGTGTGGAGGGATACGTGGGCAGCATTGGCAGCGGGTGGGTGGCGGGGGTCAACGCCGCTCGCTTGACCCTGGAGCAGGAGCCACTGGTGTTGCCACGCACGTCCATGCTGGGCGCATTGTGCCACTACGTCAGCCACGCGGAGCCCAAGGAATTCCAGCCGATGAAGGCCAATTTCGGCCTGATGCCGGCGTTGGACCCGCCGGTGCGCAACAAGCGGAAGCGGTACCAGGCCTACGCGGCGCGGGCGCTGGCGGATCTCAGAGCCCAGGTCCCTGACGCCGGGGGCTGATCCCGCCGACCCTATGTGTAGTCGCTGCAGGATGCAGGGAGGAGTCGCCATGAGACCTTTGCCAGAGAAGCGCGGCGCGCCACAAGCAGTCTTGTTCGCCGCCATTCTCGTCGCTGTCGGTGGTCTGTTCGCTGCGTGCGGCGCGCCATCATACCTGCAAAAGCGCTCTTCTGATGGCGCGCCGGAGCCGTTGGTGTTCGACGGTGAGGTGGCCTACGAGCACGTCTTGGCCCAGTGCGATTTGGGCTTTCGTCCCACCGGTTCGGAGGCCTGCCGGGCCACTGGCGATTACATCGTCTCTCATCTCCAGGAGCAGGGGTGGACGGTCGAGACCCAGGAGTTCACCTACCGCGAGACGCCCGTGCGAAACATCGTGGGCCGGACGGGCGAAGGGCCGGTGGTTATCCTGGGCGCGCACTACGATACCCGCCTCCGGGCCGACGAGGAGGACCTGAGCGTGCCGGTGATGGGGGCCAACGATGGGGCCTCCGGCGTGGCCGTGCTCCTGGAGCTGGCCCGTACGCTGGACCGGGACAGGCTGCAGCATCAGGTCTGGCTGGCTCACTTCGATGCCGAGGATAACGGCCGCCTCGACGGCTGGGAGTGGTGTGTCGGCTCCAGCTACATGGCGGCCCAACTTGAGATCACGCCCCAGGCGGTCGTCGTGGTGGACATGATCGGGGATGCCGATCAGCAGATATACCTGGAGCGCAACTCCGACGCGCCGCTACAGGCGCAGTTGTGGGAGATCGCTGCGACGTTGGGCTACACCCAGACATTCATACCTGAGTACCGTTGGGCTATGTACGATGACCACGTGCCCTTTGCCCGGCGTGGCATCACGGCGGTAGACATCATTGACTTCGACTATCCTTACTGGCACACGACCCAGGACACGCCCGACAAGGTGAGCGCTGAAAGCCTGGAGCGAGTGGGGCGCGTGCTGGAAGAATGGCTGGAGGGTGGAGCGGAGCCGGGCGAAGGATGACCCCCGTCCCTCTGTGATCTGTGGCAATTCGTTGCAAGTAGATCTGTGGCCGTACCCAGTCTTGGGTACGGCCACGGTTTTTGTCCGTCGGAACCGAAATCGTAAGCGTTCAGGTATAAGGAAAAGACAGCACGTGAGGTGACCGGCACTTGAAGAACTTCGTCCCAATGTGATTTCTCAGCGGTGGAACATCAACCATCATCACCCAAACTGCGTTCAAGTGCCGGTCACCTGAACGGTTGCCTGAAATCTACATGGTGTTGGCAACTGTGATTGACCTGTCCTGGGGGTGTGTTGACTGTATGGCAAGAAGGGGCAGGAAGGAGTAGAAAAGAGCAGGAAGGGGGACAACAGTACTATAGACAAACCCTGTGGTATCTGTTATCATTGGCTCGAACACCGCTGTTTTCAATGCAGAGGGAACGTGCCTATGTCTGCGGATTGCTAGGTAGGTTTGTGATGCGTCTGCAATCTGTAGCCGTGGCTACACGTGGCGCGCTGTGTGTGTGATGGGTATGGGTAGCGCCTTGGGAATCCCTTTCGCCAAGACTGACGGTGGGAGGCTGTTGAGAGTTGGAAACGAATGGAATGAGCAATGTGAAGGAGCGAGTGGGGGAGTGCCCCGCTTTGGAGGTCCTGGAACGGCGCGACAGGGCCTTCCGTGTCTTATGTGACACGATTCTACAGGTTGAGCGCGCGACGGAGCAAGAGACCTTCTCTATCCTGTGCAGCAATCTGCGCAGGATATCCGGTGCCGCAGGCGCGGTCCTGGCATCCTACGAGCCGGTTTCGGGCACGTTGATGCTGAAGGCTGTGGACGTGGAGCCGGGGGAAGAGTGCTCATCCGCCGAGGAGTGTCTTGGGGTCACAGTCGACGTTCCTGCCGGCGTGATGGACGCGCTCGGCACCGAGCGTGTGCGAGAATGTGAGGAAGGCGGGGGAGGTCTGAGGGCCTTGCTTCCAGACTCCGTGATCGGTGTATTCAGCGGTGTGAAGGGGGCAACGTGCTATCTCCTCTCCTGTATCCGTGAGCCGAACCGGCTTGTGGTCGGCGCGGTCTGGCTACATCCCGGTCAGAAGCTTGATATCGAGACGATTGGCGTGGTCGATGTCTACCTGAATGTGGCCAGCGTGATTCTGCAGCGGATGTATGCCGTCGTGGCTTTGCGTGAGGCTGCGGAGCGCGGTTACGCCATGGTGCAGATCGCGGACGGTGCGGTCGGCGCCTTGGGTGAGGTCTGCCATTGAGGCATCGAGGACACCGTCGGACGCCCCGACGTAGAGCGGTAGCAGAAATCAGTCTTGTAGGCCCTGTCTTGCGAAAGAACCCCCCTGAGCGCTGCACGATGTGCCAGTATCCGCGGTTCGATGGCGACGAACCTGGTCTCTTGACTGTGTTCTGAATTGAATAGGAATGGTGTTTGTATTGCAGTGAGTATGCCTTTACGTGTGTTGTTGGTCGAGGATTCGGAGGACGACGCGCTGCTGGTGCTTCGGGCGCTGCGGTGTGGCGGCTATGACCCGGCTTTTGAGCGCGTTGAGACAGCCGCAGCGATGAAGCTTATGCTGGAGCAGCGGAAGTGGGACGTGGTCTTGTCCGACTACTACATGCCCAGCTTCGATGCACCGGCCGCGTTGGCTGTGTTGCAGGAAAGCGGCCTTGATCTGCCGTTCGTCATCGTGTCCGGTGCCGTCGGCGAGGAAACTGCCGTGGAAGCGATGAGGGCCGGTGCAAACGACTACGTCAAGAAAGGCAATCTGGCGCGGCTTGTGCCTGCCATCGAGCGGGAGTTGGGTGACGCGGAGGTGCGCCGCCAGCGCAGACGCGCCGAGAAAGCCTTGCGCGCCAGCGAAGAGAGGTACTGCGAACAAGTCCACCAGATGCAGCAGATCATCGGCACTGTGCCGGAAGGTGTGCTACTGCTGGACGCTGACCTGCACATCCTGCTGGCCAACTCCGTGGCCCGGGAATACCTGCCTGTGTTCGCCGACGCGCAGGTGGGTGATACCCTCAGCGCCCTCGGCAACCGGCCCCTTGCGGACGTGCTGGTTCCGCCTCCCAGGGGACTCTGGCACGAGGTGGAGGTGGATGACGCCGGACGACACTGGACTTTCGAGCTGATTGCCCGGCCAGTGGGTTCCAATGCGAGGGGGGAAGGCTGGGTGGTGGTGATTCGGGATGTGACCGAAGCACGCGAAGTCCAGCAGTCCATTCAGCGTCAGGAGCGTCTGGCGGCTGTAGGGCAATTGGCGGCTGGGATTGCCCACGACTTCCGGAACGTCCTGACGCCCATCCTCCTCTATTCTGACCTGCTGGCCAAAGCGCCCGACATGCCGCCGCAGTATCGGAAGCGCCTCGACACCATTTGCCAACAGGGGAACCGGGCTACCGCCCTGATTCGGCAGATCCTTGATTTCAGTCGTCAGTCTGTGATGGAGCGGCGGTGCTTGAATCTGTTGTCATTTGTGAGGGAGATGGAGGGAATGCTGGCGCGCGTCCTGCCGGAGAACGTTCATATCCATCTCAGTTGCGACTCAGGCAGCTATTTCGTGAACGCTGACCCGACCTGTATGCAACAGGTGATCATGAATCTGGCTCTCAATGCCAGAGATGCCATGCCGGATGGCGGTGATCTGCGTTTTGAACTGTCTCGCCTCCGGCTGGGACCCGGTGATGGCCCCCCTTGTCACAGCATGGCCGCCGGTGAGTGGGTGCGCATGGCCATCGCCGACACGGGGGCCGGCATCTCGGCGGACGTATTGCCGCACATCTTCGAGCCCTTTTTCACCACCAAGCCGGATGGCCAGGGGACCGGCTTGGGGCTTGCCCAGGTGCACGGCGTCGTTGAACAGCACGGCGGGTACGTGCGGGTAGAGAGCCAGATGGGGCGGGGAACGGTGTTCTCGATCTACCTGCCAGTCCTGTCCCAGCTCCAGTCGTCGAGCTACGCTCAAGAAGACCCGGTGCTGGTCGCGGGGCACGGTGAGGCCATCCTGGTGGTGGAGGATGACGCGGCGATTCGAGAGGCATTGCGGAACAGCTTGCAGCAATTGAACTACCGCGTCTTGGAGACCTGCGATGGCCACCAGGCGCTGGAGGTCTGCCGTTCGGGCGAGAAGATCGACCTGGTGCTCACGGATATGGTCATGCCCGGTATGGGCGGCAAGGAATTGATCGAGAACCTGCGGGAAGTGGCTCCTCACCTAAGAGTGGTGGCTATGACTGGCTACGTGCTGGCCGATGCCCTGCGGCAGTTGAAAGCGACGGGACCCCTGGAGGTGATCTGCAAGCCCCTCGACGTGAGCACGCTGTCGTCCGTGATCCGCCAGGTTCTGGATGCTCGCGATCTAGCCGTGATGGAGACTGGGGAGAGAGAGTGCACTGGCAGTACAATCCCTACGCGGTGCCACTGATCGCCACAGTAGCCGTGGTGACCGGTATGGCGTTCTATGTGCGGCGACGCCGCCTGTCGAGCGGTGCCACGTGGTTCGCGTTGCTGATGTTGGCCGTGGCTGAGTGGTCGCTGGCATACGCGCTGGAACTGAGCGCCGTCGGCGTGCGCGCAAAGGTTCTGTGGGTTAAGGTTGAGTATCTGGGCATCGTCACTGTGCCGGTGTTGTGGTTGGCTTTCGTGCTGCACTACACCGGGCAGGGGCACTGGTTGACGCGGCGCAACTTATCCCGGTTGGCGATCTGCCCCGCCATTGTGTTGCTGATGGTGTGGACCAACGACGTCCATGGACTGATCTGGCGCACGATTCGCTTGGACAATGCCGCGCCGTTCCCAGCGTTGAGTATGACCTACGGTGCGGGGTTCTGGACCCACACAGTGTTTTCATATGGTGCCCTTCTGGTCAGTACGATTCTACTCGTCCGGGCGTTGCTGCGCTCGCCCCATCTCTTCCGTGGGCAGGCCGCCGCCATGTTGGTGGGCGCTTCTGCGCCGTGGGTGGGGAATGCACTCTATCTCTCCGGTGCGGGTCCTCTGCCTAGTCTTGACCTGACGCCTTTCGCTTTCGCGCTGACCGGCCTGGCGGTCACGTGGGCCCTCCTTCGCTTCCGGCTGTTCGACATCGTTCCGGTGGCCCGCGATGCCGTCGTCGAGAGCATGAGTGACATCGTGATCGTGCTAGACATGCAGAACCGTGTCGTGGATCTCAACCCCGCCGCGGAGCGGATCATCCAGCGTGCGGCCCAGGAGGCCGTTGGGCGGCCGGTAGCCGAGGTGTTCGCTCGTTGGTCTGACCTGGCTGAATGCTGCCGCGACGATGTGGGGACCCATTCGGAAGTCGTCCTCGGCGAGGCGGAGGCGCGGCGCACTTTTGATCTGCGCGTATCGGCTCTGCACGACCGGCACGCTCACCCGACTGGTCGCTTGATTGTGCTGCGCGATATCACCGAGCGCAGGGCTGTGGAGAACATGTGGGGCCGGTACGAGTTTATCGTCAATACCTCCAGCGAGTTCATGGCTCTCGTCAACAGGGACTACGTGTACGAGGCGGTGAATGAATCGTACTGCACGGCTCACAACAAGGCGCGGGATGAGATTCTTGGCAAGACGGTGGCCGAACTCTGGGGCCAGGAGGTTTTCGACGCAATCGTGATGTCATATTTCAACAGGTGTTTCGCGGGCGAGGTGGTGAGCTATACGCGGTGGTTCGAGTTCTCTGCGCTTGGCCTGCGATGCATGGACGTCACGTACTATCCATATTGCGACAGCGCAGGAAACGTCACGCATGCCGTTGTCGTTTCCCGCGACACCACTGAGCGCCAACGGGCTGAGGACGCGTTGCAGCAGCGTAACCGCGAGCTGACCACGCTGTACGAAGCAGCCACCGCCATCAGCTCGTCTCCCCTCTTGGACCGTGTCCTGAGGACGGTTGCCGAGCAGATGACCCAGGCATTGGATTCAAGCGAGTGTGCGCTGTATCTCTGGGATCGTCAGGATGACCGCATCGTGACTCTGATTGACTACAGTGTGGTCTGGCCGGAGGAGACAGATGCGGTGTGCACGACGTACGGCCTGAGCGACTACACTGCGGCGCACCACGTGCTGGAGACCCGGCAACCTGTCGTGCTCCAGGGTGCGGAGTTGACGGCCTATCAGGCCAGACCGGGGATGAGAGGCACCGGGCAGGCAGTGATCCTGCTGATGTTGCCCATGGTAGCGCGTGACCAGGTCTTGGGCCTGGTGGAGCTGTGGACGGAGGAGAAGGACTATACCCCGGACGAGATACGCTTGGCGCACAACCTGGCCACTCAGGCGGCCATTGCCATTGAGAACGCCCGGTTGTACGAGCAGGCGCAGCAGGAACTGGTCGAACGCCGGCGTGTGGAGGATACACTGCGCGAGCGCACACTGCAGCTTGAGGCGATCAACAAGGAGCTCGAGGCATTCTCGTATTCTGTGTCTCACGACTTGCGCGCTCCTCTGCGTACAATAGATGGCTTCAGCCAGATCTTGCTGGAGGACTACGCAGGCAAGCTAGATGCAGAAGGGCGGGACAGTCTGTGTCGGGTACGGGCGGCGAGTCAACGCATGGAACAGCTCATTCAGGACCTGTTGACGCTGTCCCGGATTACGCGCTGTGATATCCACCGCAGGACGGTTGACATGACTGCATTGGCGCGGGGTATCGCAGCGGAACTCAAGCAGCGCGATCTGGATCGCCAGGTGGACTTCCTGATCGAGGAAGACGTGGCTGTGAACGGGAGCGATGGACTGCTGCGTGTGCTGTTGGAGAATCTGTTGGGCAATGCGTGGAAATTCACCTCCAAGCGCGCACGCGCTCAAATAGAGTTCGGAACCACGCAGCAGGATGGCACGAGGGTGTATTTCGTGCGGGACGACGGCGCTGGTTTCGACGCGGCGTACACGGAACGGTTGTTCGGTGCCTTCCAGCGCTTGCACTCGAGGACGGAGTTCGATGGTACAGGCATTGGCCTGGCGACCGTACAGCGCATCGTTCACCGTCACGGCGGTCGTGTGTGGGCCGAGGGAGCGGTCGAGCAGGGGGCGACTTTCTACTTCACACTTTGATATGAGGGTATCATGAACGAGAGTAAGCCGATTCGTATTTTGTATATGGAGGACGACCTCGGTTTGGCCCGCCTCTTCCAGAAGCGGCTGACGCGGGCCGGCTATGTGGTGGATCTGGCCCGCGATGGTACAGAGGGCCTGGCCATGTGCGAGTCGGGGGCCTACGACGTCGTGGCTGTGGATCAGACGATGCCGGGTCGCGATGGACTGGAGGTGATCCGTATCCTGGCCTCACAAGGCCCGCTGCTGCCTACGATCATGGTCACCGGCACCGGCGATGAGGTGGTTGCTGTGGAGGCTATGAAGCTGGGCGCCCGTGACTATCTCGTCAAGGACGCGGATCAGCGCTATCTGGAGTTGCTGCCTTCCGTGATCGAGCGGGTGCTCCAGCAGCAGCGCATGGTTGAGGAGAAGCAGCGGGCGGAAGAAGCATTGGCTCACGAGCGGGATCTGTTGCACATCTTGATGAACAACATGCCCGATCATATCTTCTTCAAGGATCGGCAGTCGCGCGTCATCAGAACCAACAAGGCACACGTGGAGTTCCTGGGCCTCGCCGGTCCACAGCAAGCCGTCGGCAAGACCGACTTCGACTTCTTCCCGCCGGCGGTTGCGCAAGAGATGTACGACGCAGAGCAGCAGATCATGGAATCCGGCCAGCCGATGATCTCCAGAGAGCTAGAGATCCGTGGTGGGGATGGCGAGATGCGCTGGGTGTCAGAGAGCAAGATACCCTTCACGGACGAGACTGGACAGGTAGGCGGCCTCGTTGGCATAGCGCGCGACATCACAGAGTGGAAGCGTATCGAGGAACGGATGCTGCGCCAGGATCGAATGGCGGCGTTGGGCCAGTTGGCAGGCGGGATCGCTCACGATTTCAACAATATCCTGACGGGTATCACGCTCTCGACGCAGATGCTGTTGACCGACGGCCGCCTGCCACGGGACCTGAGCGCCGACCTGAAGAACATCCTGGGCGACGCGCGGCGAGCTGCCCACCTGGTGGAGCAGATACTGGACTTCAGCCGCCGTTCCTTTTTCGAGACTCGCCCCGTCGACTTGATGGACCTCGTCCGTGAGACCGCCGACATGCTGCGACAGACCCTGCCGACGACGATTCACATTTTGCTTGAGGTGGGCAGGGGTGAGTACGTCGTGAACGCCGACTCGGACCGTCTCCAGCAGGTGCTGCTGAACCTGGCCGCCAATGCCCGGGACGCCATGCCGGAGGGCGGCGAGTTCCGCGTTGCTTTGTCCAGGGTGTGGGTCGGCCCTGGCAGCAAGCCCCCGGTTGACGAGATGCCCGCGGGCGACTGGGTGTGCCTGGCCGTGTCGGACACAGGTGTGGGAATGCAACCCGACGTGGTCTCACATCTCTTCGAGCCTTTCTTCACGACGAAGCCCGTGGGGCAGGGTACGGGCCTGGGGTTGGCTCAGGTGCACGGGATTGTGACCCAGCATGGGGGGTACATCGGTGTGGAGACGGAAGTGGGGCGCGGGACGACGATCCGCATATACCTGCCGGCCCAGGATGGCGCGGACGGACGTGAGACAGCCTCCCCCGACTTGGAGGCAGATGCGGCGACCATTCTGCTGGTTGACGACGAGGAGAGGGTGCGCAGGTTGGGGCGCAGGGTCCTGGAGTCCCTGGGCTTCCGTGTCTTGACGGCCGCGGACGGGCAGGAAGCGTTGGAGGTGTATCGCTCCGCGGATCGTGTGGTCTTGGTGATCACGGACGTGGCGATGCCGGGCATGGGCGGGCGCGAGTTGATGCGGGAGCTGAGGAAAACAGATCAGCAACTGAAGGGCGTGATCGTCACCGGATATGCGTTGAACGAGGACCTTCGTGAGTTGAGGGAGGAGGGCATCACGGAGGTAGTCTACAAGCCCTTTGACGTGGATACGCTGGAGACAGCCGTGCGCCGGGCCCTGGATAGCGACTAGGCGTCACCAAGCAGCAGGAACCAGGCTGCTTGACCTCTGGTGATTCACGGTGCTTGTCTATTCTTGACATTCGTGGTATAAGTTTCAAGTCATGCTGATTATCCTCCGTGTCCTCTGGATTCGAAAGTAGCCTGTATGCCAACCAAACGCCGATCTACTCAAGGAGTCGCTTGTGACCATCTCGATTGACGCGCCGCGCTGCACGGGGTGTAGCTACTGCACGATCGTCTGTCCCGAAGAGGCGATCACGCTTGAGATCGAGGCCGACCCCCGGCCGACCATCGATGCGCACCGCTGTAGTGAGTGTGGGGAGTGTGTCTATGTCTGCCCGAACAACGTGTTCTCTGCGCCAGGGTTGGGGCATGCGCCTGTGGCGCTTGATGAGCGCTACGACGTCGTGCTCGTTGGTGCGGGCATCGGCGGGTTGATGACGGCCGCCGGGCTGGCCAAGGCCGGCAAGCGGGTCCTCGTCCTTGAGCAGTTGTCATTCATCGGTGGGAAGTACACCCACTTGATGCACAAGGGCTACGCGATCACCACGGCGGCCTGGACGTGCCCTGGCCCCAACAGCCGCATCGGGCGGCTCTGTACCAAGTTGGGGGCAGACGTTGAGTGGATCACCATCCACGACGTCGGCTCGATGGGCGATCATTGGGTGGTGACAAAGGATGGGCGTCGCTTCACGTCGCTGGACGAGGCCCAGGAGACGCTGGTGGGTGGCGCACAGGGAATGGCGCGGGTTTACGATTGGATCGCCGACATGTACGATCCCCGCGTGAGCTATCCCGACAGCACGAGCGCCCGCCAGTACATCGAGCGGTATTTTCCCGGTAATGAGGCGTATATCAAGTACGTCGAGACCATTATCACCTACTGCTTTGCGTCTCAGACTGTGGACACCTTCTCTGCCATGGAGACTAAGCGGGCCATCGTGGACTCGATTGAGCAGATGGCCGATTGGGGCACGGCACGGGGAGGGACCGCAACCCTGGTGCATGGCGTGGCCAAGGTCATCCGAGACCACGGTGGGCAGATCGCCACGCGCACCCGGGTGGCATCCATCGATGTTCGGGATGGGAAAGCGTGCGGGGTGACGTTGGGCGACGGGCGGACCGTCGCCGCGGACGTGGTGGTGCACAACGCCGGCCTGAATCGCTTCATGACGCTGGTGGGGGAGGACAACCTGCCCGCCGATTACGTGGCCCGCCTGCGGTCGGTGATACCGGCCAACGTGGCATGCATCATTCTGGGCACGACCGAGTCACTGCTGGGTGAGGACCACTCGCTGCTTCATACCATGGGATGGGAGCGGACGCTAAACTGCTACGCTCCCACCTTCTTCGATCCAGGCTTGGCTCCAGAGGGACGGCATGTCCTCGATGTGTTCTGGGTGATGGAGCCACCCTTCGACGAGCGGTATGAACTGGAATCCGTGTTTGCCCAACTCCACGACGTCTTTCCCAACTTTGACCAGGTGGTGGAGGTGCAGGTGCCGATGTTCTTCACCGGGCTGTGGACGGCGGAGATGGCTCACCGGATGGGGCAGAGCGGTGCGGACCGGCTCGACCCCCGATCGCCCATCGAGAACCTGTACCTGGTGGGCTACGATTGCATCGGGTACGGGATGGCGGGCGATATCGTCCCCCACGGTGTGGAGCGGGCGTTGTACCTTATCCTGAACGACCCGTCCTACTTGCCCGAGGACGAGAGGGTCTCAGCACGACGGGCAAAGCGGCTTAAGTCATGGGTGTTCAAAGCGATGGCTGTAGGGAAGCGTTTGTTTGGATAGCGGGGAGAGTCTCTCTAGGATCCTTCAGGCTGCGATGGGCAAGCACGCAGGAGGCGGGCTTTGACCATGAGACGTATGCGTAGCAGACTATCGGGTATGTTCGTGCTGGTTACACTCGTGTTCGTCTGCTTGAGCGCGCTGGCTTGTGATGAGACGGAACCAAACGGGACACAGCCACCGATCCATACGATTGGCGTGGTCAAGACGGCGTCCTCCTTGGATCCCGTGCTGTATGGCTTCAGGGATGGCATGGCCGAGCTGGGCTACACCGAGGGCAACAGTCTCGTGTATGTCTACGCCAATCTATCCGGAACAAGGGCTGACGAGATCCAACCGCGCGTCGAGGAACTGATGCAAGGCAGCCTGGATCTGGTCTTGTCCCTGGGCGCACCTGCTACCCTGGCCGTCAAGCAGGCCACTTCCGGGACGGGAGTGGCAGTCGTGTTTCTGTCCCATGATCCGATATCTGCCGGCATCGTGTCGGACCTACGCCACCCGGGCGGCAACATGACCGGGACGCGCAACGAACCGGCGGATGGCCGGCGGCTGGAGCTGTTGTTGCAGGCGGCTCCGCACGTGAGACGCATATTCGTCCCGTACAACCCGGATGATCCGGATCCGGTTAACGCACTGGGGGCGGTGCGCGAGACGGCCGCCAAGTTGGGCCTTGAGCTTGTGCTCCACGAAGCCCGCAGTGACGGTGAGGTTGGCGCTGCAATAGCTGCCATTCCCGGTGATGTGGATGCGGTCTTCCTTATGCCCGATGCCGTGGTGACCAGTCGGATGGCGGACTGGGTGGTGGCGTGTCTTGAGCGCGGGCTGCCGCTTTCTGGTCCGAGTCGAGACAGCGTGACCGATGGGGCCTTGTTCACGTATGGAGCCGATCAATACGAGGGCGGTAAGCAGGCGGCCAGGCTGGCCGACCAGATCCTGAAAGGGGCGAGTGAACCGGGGGAATTGCCGGTTGAGACAAGTCCACTTGTATTTGACATTAACCTCAGGACGGCCCATCCTCTGGGCCTTGCCATTCCAGAGGATATGCTGAGGCAGGCGGATAACATCATCCGCTAGCCGGGTGGTCTGGTCAGAACTGGTGTAGGGGAGGACTTATTATGAGGAGAAGCCTGAGGTTTCGGCTGACAGCGCTTTTCATTGCGTTGGCCGTGCTTCCGCTGTTGATCGTAGGCGCTGTTCTCAGCCAACGCACGATCACTGTCCAGCGCTCGCAGTCGCTCAGCTTGCAGCGTCAGGTAGGCCAGCGCATCGCCACAGAGATAGATGCCTTCATCCGCAAGCGCGAGAGTGAACTGCGCGTGACCAGCGAGATGTGGGGTCTGTCAGGGCTGGATCGTGAGCAGCAGATCAGCCTGCTATCTGGACTGCTTTCCTATCAGGACGTGTACGAGGAACTGGTGTTGCTGGACGCCGACGGGCGGGAGGAGGCCCGCGTGTCTCGGCTGGAGACGGTGACAGCCGGTGATCTGGGCGATCGGTCTGGGGAGGCGGAGTTCCTTGTCCCCGAGTCGAGCGGAGAAACCTACTACGGCCCGGTATGGATTGACGAGGTCACTGGTGAGCCGTTCATGACGCTTGCCATGCCCTTCTTCGATCTGCAGACCGGCGCTGTAAGCGGCATCCTCGTGGCGGATTTTCGCTTCAAGACGGTCTGGGACCTGATTGCGGAAGTAGAAGCAGGTAGTGAAGAGACCGTCTATGTGGTAGACAAGCAGGGGCGGGTAATCGCCCATCGCAATCCTTCGGTTGTGCTTGCCGGAACGCGCTTCGATCTTCCCGAGGAGGAGGGGGTTCAGCCTGGATTGTCCGGGCAGGATGCCGTCCTGGCGGTGTCCAGGATACGCTTGGGCGAGCAGGAGTTGGCCGTCGTCGCCGAGGAGTCTACTTCCCAGGCGTTTGCTTTGCTCACCAGCACGATATACGTGATTTCCGGCGTGATCTTGCTGGCCCTGCTTGTCGCTACGGGGCTGGGGATACTGGCTGTGCGCCAGATCGTCCGGCCGGTTGAAGCGTTGGCGGCGGTCGCCCGGGCGATCAGGGCGGGCGATCTATCGAGGCGGGCGGAGGTGGTTGGCCGTGATGAGATCGCCGATCTGGCGGACGCCTTCAACGATATGACGGCCCAGTTGAGGCAGTCGCTCGAAGACCTCGAACAGCGCCTGGCGGATCTCAAGCGTGCGGAGGCGGCGCTGCGGCAGTCGCAGCAGTTGCTAGAGAAGACGTTCTTCAGCTTGCGTGATGCGGTGTTCATCGTGGACGACGAGGATCAGATCTTGGACTGCAACCCTGCTGCCAGCGAGGTATTCGGCCACGGCCACGAGGATCTGCTGGGCCGTCGGTTGAGCTCGCTCCACGCCGGCGAGGAAGCGAGCGCACGGTTCAGACAGGGCCTGGTCTCCGCCGTGCAGGAGGAGGGCTTCCTGTTCTTGCCTGACTTCAAGATGAGGCGCAGAAACGGGGATGTCTTCTTCACAGACTACACCGTGACACCGCTTGAGAGTGAAGGCGGCGAGCCCGTTCGTAGTGAGGCACCTAGGTCCGCCGAACGGATGTCTGCGTCCGCGCCGTCCGGGTGGGTCGCTGTAGTGCGCGATATCACCGAGCGGAAACGCCTTGAACGGCAGATGCGGCAGCAGGAGCAGTTGGCGGCCATCGGACAACTGGCGGGCGGCATCGCTCACGACTTCAACAACCTCTTGACATCCATCATCCTGTACGCCCAGATGCTCCAGGGTAGACCAGATCTGCCTTCGGGCATGGCACACGGTTTGCAGGTTATCCTGGACGAATCGCGGCGGGCGGCACAGCTTGTGCGTCAGATCCTGGACTTCAGCCGCCGTTCGATGATGGAGACGATGCCGGTGGACCTCACCTCCCTGGTTGACGAGGCGGTTGCGATCTTGCACCGCACGCTCCCCGAGAACATCCGTCTCCTGATAGGGATCGAGCCCGATGAGTATGTCGTCAAGGTTGACCCGACCCGCATCCACCAGGTTGTCATGAACCTGGTGACCAACGCGCGGGACGCCATGCCCGACGGCGGGGAGTTGCGACTCTCCTTGTCCCGTGTACAGGTGCGACCCGGCGATGTTCCGGCGGGGCTGGGGTCGCAGGACGACGGACTGGTGATTGAGGAGATGCCCGCCGGGGAGTGGGTGTGCATGACTGTTTCGGATATGGGAACAGGCATGACGGACGACGTGCGCGCGCATCTATTCGAGCCGTTCTTCACGACGAAGGGACCGGGTAAGGGCACGGGACTGGGATTGGCTCAGGTGCACGGAATCGTGAAGCAGCACGGTGGGCACGTCGGGGTGGAGACGGAGGTAGGGCAAGGTACCACGTTCTGGGTCTACCTGCCGGCGCACACGGAGGGAGAGGCTGAGGATCTGCTAAGGGAAGTGGCCCGAGTCGTCCCGGCAGGACGCGGTGAGACAGTCTTGTTGGTGGAGGACGAGGAGAAGGTGCGCGAAGCGGGGTGCGAGATACTGGAGTCGCTGGGCTACCGGGTGCTGGCGGCGGGACACGGGGTGGAGGCATTGCGTCTCTACCGCCAGCAGGCTGTCTCCACGTCGGGCAAAGTGGATCTGGTGTTGACAGATCTGGTGATGCCGGAGATGGGCGGGCGGGAATTGATGCGCACGCTCAGGCGCGAGAATCCCCACCTCAAGGGGTTGGCCATCACCGGCTACGCGCTGACAGAGGGCGTGGAGGAGTTGAGGAAGGAAGGGCTCATGGACATTGTCCAGAAGCCTTTTGACATAGATACCCTGGCCCAGGTTGTCCGCAAGGCTTTGGATGCCGAGTGAGGGGGGACGGCGGTCACATCCCAAGTCCCAAGTCCCGATTCACAGTTCCGAAATCCCAGGAGAGGACAGGGGCCTGGACGGTCAGATGGACGGTCAGATGGACGGTCAGAACGCGAGGCGGGTGGGCGCGCCGGTAGTCACATTCCAAGTCCAGAATCCGCGCCCCCACCTCCCTTCTCGCCTGCTACTGCCTCTCTGCATGCTGTTCCTTGTGTCGTGTGTACCTGCTCCCGCGCCTGCCACCCTCCAACCTCCGACCTCCACCCTCCAACCTCCGACCTCTACTCTCCCTCCTCCAACCCCCAGCCTCCAACCTCCGACCTCCACCCTCCAACCTCCAACTTCCACTCTCCAACCTCCACTCTCCAACCTCCACCCGCCAACCCCCACCCCCCATCCGTCAACCGCCAACCTGCAAACTCCAGCCTCTAGTCTCCAACCTCCACCCGCCAACCTCGTGGCGAACATCGTCGCCCAAGGGCGGGCGCGGCTGGAGGCGCAAGGTGTCGAACCGCTGTGTCTCAACTGGGAGGACGCGGACGGCGACGGGGAATCGGAGTGGGTGGGGCTGTATCACCGGCCCGGCGATCCACCTCAACTGAGGGCCTTCGTCCTTGATGGCGATGTATGGCACGAACTCCTGCCGCTGGAGAAGGAGAAACACGGCCTGGGCGCATACCCGACCTGCGAAATGGCGGTGCACGACGTCAACGCCGATGGGCGCGTCGAAATCCTCGTCTGGGGCCACGCCGATTCGGGCGTTGACCTGCTCCATATCTTTGCCTGGGATGGTTCGGCCTACGTCTTGCTGGCTCCCTTCGAGGGGGAGGCCGGGGTGCGACTTGAGAACAAGGACGGTGACCTGGCAGACGAGGTCGTCGTCGGCTACGATGCCGGCACCGATCTGGTGTGGGAGGCGGTCTACACGTGGGATGGGGCCAACTACGGCTGGACGTGGGAGCGCTATGACTGGTTCTATCTCAGCCGTCCCCACGCCTACCCTAGCGAAACCTCAGAGCACGCTGTCATATCTTTCTACCTGGCCGTGGACGACCGCGACCTGCCGGGGGCCTACGGCCTGCTGAGCGGTCCTGCTCAGGCGGCTCAGCCCTACGAAGCATGGGCGGCCGGCTTCGCCACCACTGTCGCGGCGGAGGTGGGCTCGGTGCACGAGATCGCTCGCGACGGCGAGACCGCCTCTGTTGCCGGGCACGTACGTGCCTACGACAACGTGGACGGGCGTATTGTGGCCACGCTTTGGGACGTCAAGTGGGTGGCTGTGCTCACGGAGCCGGGCTGGCGGCTGGCGAGTGTGACCAGCGAGCAGCTCGACCGCTGGGAGCTGGACTACTATTAGAAACCAGGTTTTTCAGAAAAAACCTGGTTTCTTTCTCCTCCCTTTTTGTGGTATACTAGCTCATAATTGGCATGGGGTGTGCATTTCTCTTATCCGAGGTGGACTATCGCGAGACCAACTGAGCCGACCGGCCCTCCGCAGGAGCGGGCTTTCCTGGTGGGGGTCGAGCTAAAGGGACCTGCGGCGCGCTCCGGTGATGGGCAGTGGCCGGTCGAGGAATCGCTGGATGAATTGGCCCAACTGGCGCGTACGGCCGGCCTGGCGGTGGTTGGGCAGGCTGTGCAGCGCTTCGAGCATCCGCATCCGGCCACCTTCATCGGCCCTGGCAAGGTCAAACAGGTGGCCGCGCGGGTAGCGGAGACGGCGGCCGATGTGCTTGTCTTCGACGATGAGTTGTCGCCGCGCCACCAGCGGGAACTGGAGAACGCGCTGGGAGAGAGCGTCAAGCTGCTTGACCGCACCGCGCTGATCCTGGACATCTTTGCCCAGCACGCCCACACCCGCGAGGGAGCGTTACAGGTAGAGCTGGCGCAGTACGAATACCGGCTGCCGCGTCTCACACGGGCCTGGACCCACTTGGCCCGGCAGGCCGGTGGGCGGGCCGGTGGGGCCACAGGCGGTGTCGGCGTGCGTGGGCCTGGCGAGACCCAGTTGGAGACCGATCGGCGGGTGATCGGCAGGCGCATCGCGAGGCTCAAGGAGGACCTGGGGAAAGTCCGCGCGCACCGGGGCCGCTATCGGGCCAGACGTCGCCGCGAGGGCGTCCCCGTTGTCGCGATCGTTGGCTATACCAACGCGGGCAAGTCCACCCTGCTCAATCGGCTGGCTGGCGCTGGCGTGCTGGTCGAGGACAAGCTCTTCGCCACGCTTGATCCGACCACCCGCCGCGTCGCGTTGCCCGGCGGAGGGGTGGCCCTCTTCACCGATACCGTTGGCTTCATCCAGAAACTGCCCACCGAGTTGGTGGCCGCTTTCCGGGCCACGCTGGAGGAAGTTGCGGAGGCAGATCTCTTGCTGCACGTGATGGACGTCACCCATCCGCAGGTGATGCGACAGGCTGATGTCGTGCGCGAGACGCTGGAGGAACTCGGTGCTGCGGGCAAACCTGGCATCGCCGTGCTGAACAAGATAGACCGCCTGCCGGCTCTTGACGCGATCTCACCGCTCACGCGGACCTTCGAAGACGGCGTCGCCGTCTCGGCCCTCACTGGGAGCGGGGTAGAGGCGTTGTTAGCCCGCGTCGAGGGTGTTCTGGAGGCCGAGATGGTGTGGCTCGACGTACTCATCCCCTACGATCTGGGGGAACTGGTGGACCTGTTTCATCGGCGAGGGCTGATTGAGAAAGAAGAGCACACAGATGCGGGGACGCGCATCTTGGGCGGCATACCCCGTCACCTGATGGGCCGCTTCTCTGAACTACAGGCCGCCCGTGTTCATTGACCCGCCTTGTTCGTAGTGAGGCACGTAGGTCTGCCGGAGTGCCGTTTCTCTGAACTGCATGCCGCCCGTGTTCATTGACCCGCCTTGTTCGTAGTGAGGCACGTAGGTCTGCCGGAGTGCCGTTTCTCTGAACTGCATGCCGCCCGTGTTCATTGACCCGCCTTGTTCGTAGTGAGGCACGTAGGTCTGCCGG
>CAZYSK010000008.1:11482-21148 GCA_964649415.1 uncultured Anaerolineales bacterium | reverse complement strand
GTAGGTCTGCCGGAGTGCCGTTTCTCTGAACTGCATGCCGCCCGTGTTCATTGACGCTTGACGTTCGACGGAGGTATCATGGTCACCGAATTACTGAAACGCTTCACCAACTTCCTGGCTCGTGCGCCTGGTCTTCCCGTTCTCATCGCTGTCGGTCTGATCATACTCAACTTCGTATTTCGGTGCTTGCCTGAGTGGCCGGTAATCGGATGGTTGGCCCACACGGATCTGCTGTTGCACGTGGGCCTGGTCTTGGGTTTCTTGGGGCTTCTGCTCAGCGAGGCATTGTGAGCGTGGCGGCATGCCGATTCGCCTCACGAGACGCTGGGTGATGATGTGGGCCGGTTTGTCATTTTCCATTTGTCATTCGTAATTCCTCTGTCGCCTTTTCTCCATCACGGTGCCGAATTCTAGATGTGCAGTCGTGCGATTCTTGACCGGCCCTTGGGTGCTATGGCGCTTTCGTGACGGCGACGCCGAGGTGGCGCTCACGTGGCGCAAACGGCTGCCGCTCGTCGTTCTCCTGTCGTTGCTGGCCCTCGAGTTGATCTCCCCGGCACGGGTGTGGGTGACGCTGCTGATCGTGTTTGCCAGTGTGACGGCCATCTCAGCGTGGTGGGCGTGGCACATGGCGTGCTCCGTTCGGGTGCAGCGCGAACTGCGCTTCACCTGGGTGCAGGTGGGCGACTTGCTCCAGGAGCGTTTCACCCTGGTCAACGATTCACCGTTGCCCACATTGTGGGTCGAGGTGAAGGACTTCAGCGACGTCCCCGGCTACAACGCCGCGACCGTGCGTGCCGCCGACGCGCGCACGACCTACCGCTGGAACATAAAGGGGGAATGTCGCCTGCGCGGGGAGTATCACTTGGGGCCGTGGACGGCCACTGTCTGTGATCCATTCGGCATCTTCAGCGTCGTGCAGCGCAACGCGGGTGTCCAGGCGTTGCTGGTCTATCCACCGATTGCCCGGCGGCTGCCGTTTGCACTCCCACGCGGTACGGCGGCCGGCCGGTCGCGCGCCAGTCGTCGTTCCCTGGAGCCGACTGTCACCGTCGGAGGCGTGCGCGCCTACGCGCCTGGCGATCCCCAGCGCCACATCCATTGGCCCACCACGGCACGCCGTGGACAGATCTTTGCCAAGGAGTTCGATCGGCAGACCGGCGGCGATATCTGGCTGGTGCTCGACCTGGATCGGGATGTGCAGGTGGGGCGTGGGCAGCACTCGACCGAGGAGATGGGCGTCGTTGTCGCTGCTTCCGCTGCGGCGCTGCTGCTGGATGCTGGGCGGGCCGTTGGGCTCGTCGCCTACGGCGTGCAGCGGCACACCGTGATGCCGGCGCGCGGCCGGGGGCAGCTATGGGGGCTGCTGCGCGCGTTAACTCAGGTGCACGCCACGGAGTCCCGGCCCTTTCCCCGTGTGCTGGAGGAGGTCGCCCGCGCCCTGCCTATCGGTGCCACGGCGTTGATGGTCACCCCCTCCCTTGACCCGGCCTGGGTTTCGGGCCTGGCCCGGCTCCAGGCGCGGGGCATCGGTGTGGCGGCCGTGCTGTTGGATGCAGTCTCCTTCGGCGGGGAATGGGATGGAGGCCGCGTCTCGCCCCAGGCCCAGGCGATGCTTGGGTTGCTGGCCGACATCCAGGTGGAGGCCGAGGTCGTCCACGCCGGCACGCCCCTGTCGCTCCGTCCGCCGACCGGGCAGGTGAGGCGCTGGGAGTTCAAGGTGCTGGGAACCGGGCGGGCGGTGGCCGTCAGCACGCCGTGGGGAGTGTAGACGTGGGGGAGTGGCTGCTCAGGCGACTGTGGCCTCGGGAGGGGTGGGGCACGTTCCTTCTGCTGTTGGCCACGGTGCTGTGTCTGCCGTTGACCGCGTTGGATGCCTCCTGGGTCCCCGGTGATGAGGGTTGGGTGCTGGTGGCCTTCGTCGCGCTGGTGCTTGGGCGCTGGCTGGCGTCGCGCGAGGACTGGGGCTGGGCTATATGGCTATCCGTGGGTGTGTCGCTCGGCCTCCTGGCGGCGCTCAGCGTCGCGGCTCACGACGTGCTGTTCCTGCCCGGGGGCGCGGAGGCGGCCTTTGGCTTCGCGCGGCGTTGGGTGGTATGGCTGCGTGCGGCCTTCGGTGGGGGCACGAGTGACGACCCCGACATCTTCCTCTTCTACGTCGCCCTGCTGTGCTGGGGAGCGGTCCTTCTCGCTTCCTGGGCCTTCTACCGGCGCCATCGTCCCATGACGGCGTTTCTGCTGCTTGTGGGACTGAGCGCCGTGTCGGTCTTCTATTCTGGGGATGGCGCCCTCTGGCTGGCCGGGGAATTGGCGTGCGGGCTGTTGATGCTGGCGGTTGGCCACCTCCGAGGGGAGCGGCGTGCGTGGGACGCCGCTCAGGTGGACTATCCTACCGACTTGAGCACAGTGACCGTGGCTGTGGCCACGTTGATTGCGGTGCCCCTGGCCTTGATCAGCCTCCTCGCCCCGCAGTTCAGTGTGAGCAGCATATCGGACTGGTTCTGGCGTACCTTCAGGGAACCCTCGGCCCGGGTGGATGAGACGAGTGAGCGACTCTTCGGCGGCGTGTCCCCTCCCGAGGGCGGCCTTCCTGGTGGGGACGGGGTGGGGACGGGGGCCAGCAGCTACCTGCCGCAGACACATCTTCTGGGGGGGCGCCCCGACCTGCTCGAAGATATCGTGATGATGGTGTGGACTGATGAAACGCCGCCGCCACCGTCCGTAGACCCGCCGTACGGGGCGTCCGAGGAGCTGCGCCATTATTGGGAGGGAGGGACGTTTGACTACTACTCGGGCCGGGGCTGGTTGACGACGGTGGACTCCCGCGAGGAGGTGGAGGGGGAACTGCCGCTGCCCGCCCCGCCGGCCTATCGCGAGGTGAAGCAGCGCTTCGAGTTCACCGCTCCCCATGGTAACACGCTGTATGCACTGGCCGTCCCCGTATGGACAGGGGAGCCGGTCGAGGCGCTGTGGCACGCTCCGGGCGACCTGGCGCGGCTGGCCTCCGAGACGATCAGCTACACCCTTGTGTCGCGCCTGCCCACGCCCACGGCGGGCGGATTGCGCGCCGTCCCACCGCTCTACCCGTCCGAGATCACGGAGCGCTATCTGCAACTGCCCGAAGACGTGCCCCAGCGCGTGATTGACCTGGCCTGGGACGTCGTCGCCGAGGGTGAGACGATCTACGAGCAGGCGCGGTTGCTCGAGCGTTACCTGCGCACCTATCCGTACTCCTTGGACGTCGAGCAGCCGCCGGAGGACCGGGACGTGGCCGATTACTTCCTGTTCGAATTGCGCGAGGGTTACTGTGATTACTACGCCACGTCTTTCGTCGTGATGGCCCGGGCGGTCGGTATCCCGGCGCGGCTGGCCGCCGGGTACCTCGGTGGGGAGTACAGCTTCTCCAATCGTGCCTACCTGGTGCGCCAACGCAACGGCCACTCTTGGCCGCAGGTCTATTTCCCTGGTTGGGGGTGGATCGGCTTCGAGCCGACGGGCGCTCAAGCGGTGACCGATTTTCTGGAGGAGTCGCCGCTGCCGGAAGGGGCACTGCCGGGGCCTGCCGGGCCACCCGCCCGCGTGGTGCGTTCCCGCCGGCGGGCGCTAGGGCTGGGCCTGGTGGCGCTGGTTGGAATGGGCGTGGCTGCTGCTGTGTGGGTTCACCGGCGCAGACGCCGGGCGGCACAGGTCTTCAGCCTGCCGCTGGTGTGGGGCTTTGTTGGCCGCGCCGGGAGGCGCCTGGGGTTGCCGCCCGATCCGGCACTCACGCCGGGCGAGTACGCTGCGGCGCTGGCGGCGGAGTTGCACACCTGGGCGGAATGGGCCGGGCGGTGGGGCGATCGCTGGAGGGAATGGGCGGCCCAGGTCGAGTCTGCGCTGGCAGATCTGGCGTCACTCTACACCGCGCACGTCTACGGCGGGCACGCCGTCACAGCGCCGGGCGAGGCGGACGTACAGCAGCTCTGGGCACGCCTGCGCGGCCCGCTGCGCTGCTTCCTTCCACTGCGGTTCATCCGCCGGATCAGGTTCGCCTCCAACCTCCAACCTCCAACCTCCAACCTCCAACCTCTAACCTCCAATCTCCAACCTCCAACTTCCGCCCATCACCCCCGCACCGTCACCAGATTCCCCGACTCGTAGCGCCGCAGCCCGCGCCCGAAGACCCAGCGCGCTGCCAGCGTGATCCCGATCGTGAAGGTCACGAGCATCGCCAGCCGCCCCCAATCAAAGCCGGTCAGCAGCGCCGCCGGGAAAGAGCCAATGAAGGCGGCCGGGATGAGCGTGTAGAGCAGCACCCGCACCGCAGCGGGGAATATCTCCACCGGGTACAAGCTGAAGGTCACGATGGCGTTGACGGCCTGCGTGGCCAGGTTGTCGGCGTTGCCCACCCAGAAGGCCAGCGAGCCTACCAACACGCTGAACGCGACCAGGACCAGGCCCGCGATCAGGCCCAGCAGCAGGAACAGCGGCAGGTTGCGCCATTGGCCCGGCGCGGCGATGACGAAGACCGCTATGCCGAACAGCAGGTCTCCCCAGCCCGGGAGCGACATCCGCGAGATCAGCACGTGCACCAGCGGATCCGCCGGCAGCGCCAGGTAGTAGTCCAGGTCGCCGCTGGCGATCACGCGCGCCACCAGGAAGGCGTTGCCGCAGACCACCGTGCCCGCGCCGAAGCCGACGGCGACGACCCCGTAGAGCCGCATCACGCCCGCCAGGTCCCACCCGCGCAGCGTGGGCAGCCGGTTGAACAGCACCCACCAAAAGAACAGCAGCATCGCGTTGTTGAGCATCATGCCGACCACCTGCAGGGCGAAGGCCCCCCGATAGGCCATCGCCGACATCAGGTTATGCCGGAAATACCCCCACACCAGCCGCGCCGTCTTCACCACGGATGACATCATCCGCCTTATTCGCCCCTATACCCACCCATAGATGCTCGTCAGAAACCGGGTTTTTTCCGAAAAACCTGGTTTCTCTCTCCAACCTCCACAGCATGCGACGAGAAGAAGCCGCACCCTCCCCATATGCCGATCCGTCTCCGTATACACCTATCCCAAGGGCGCGCTTACCCCGCCCCCCCGATCTCCCCTCTGCCCCCCTGCCAACTTGCAGATTCTCCGATTTGCCGATCTGCCGATTTGCTGACTTGCAGACTTGCCGATTTGCTCATTTGCTCATTTGTCATTTCTTCATTCCCCACCTTGCCTACCCCCCGTGCACCACCAGCCTCCGCTGCGCTCGCCACCAGGCGAGCACGACCAGCGCCGCGAACGCCGCCACGTAGAGCACCTGGCCGGTCACTGCTCGCAACACGAAACCGGGCTCGAAGGCGACGAAAGTCCGGGCCGGGACGTAAGCGACGAACTGAAATGGCAGCCACTCGGCGATCTTGCGCGCCCAGTCCGGGAACATCTCCAACGGCAGGAACAGCCCGCCGATGGTGAAGAGCAGCTTCTGGTAGATCCAGAACACCGGCGTCACCTCCTCGATCCAGAAGGCCAGCAGGCCGATGAGGACGGCCACCAGAGAGTCCAGCACCAGGGCCAACGCCGCCGTGCCGAGGAAAGCGAGCAGGCCCGGAAGGCTTCCCACGCTTTCAGTCCCGCCCAGCAGCGGTATCCGGCCTGTGCCCAGGCTCACCACGAGCGCCGCCGTCAGCAGGTTGATCGCAAAGCTTGGGGCAGATCCGCCCAGCGAGTTAGCCAGTTGATAGAAGGGGTAGCTCAACGGGCGCGCCAGTGTGTAGGCCAGGTCCCCCGCCCGGACTGCCTGGCTGATCTCGATGAAGATCCGCGAGGACGAGAGCGTGATCGTCTCGGTCATCGCCAGGTACCAGACGATGTCCGGCAGCCGGTAGCCTGCCAGATCCCCCTGTCCACTGACGCCGAACGCCGTGCTCCACAGCGCCATAAAGACGCCCATGAACAGCACCATCTGAATTGCCCGCATCGCCATTTCAGCCCGGTAGACCCACTGCTGCCGCGCCGCCGTCCACAGCACGAACCCGTACCGCCGAACGGACGTCTGCGTCCGCGTCATCTTTCCCCTTCCTTATCCTACTTCGGACCGCCGGACGCACGATCAATGTCCGCGCCATCAGACCCTAAAGGTTTTCTGACACCTTTAGGGTCTGCCGCGGGCGCACGATCCACGTCCGCGCCATCCCGACTGCTCTGTGCCCCTCTTCGGATCGCGGCCATCCTGGCCGCTCTTCCCTGTGTCCCCTTGTCGCCTTGTCCCCTTGTCCCCCCGTCCCCCTGTCCCCCTGTCCCCTTGTCCCCTTGTCCCCTTGTCCCCCACTACCCTGCCTCATAAATGCGCGCGATGATCTCCTCCATCGGCGGGTTGTCCACGTTGATGTCCACGATGCTGTAGCGGGCCAGGAGCCGCCCCACCACGTCCTCGATGGGCGTGACCCGGGTGTCCACCTTCAGCTTGACCCCGTAGCCGCTCTTGGAGACCTTGAGCACGTCCACGCCGGGATGGTCGCTCTCAGCCTTCCGCCCAGGTTGGCCACAGGGAGCATCCCCCTGCCAGGGCTCCCCCAGTTTCAGCGAGATCGTCTTGGTGTGGATGTAGTCCCGCCGCAGCGTGGACACGCGCCCGTCGTAGATCACCTCTCCGTGGTTGATGACCATCGCCCGCTTGCACAGCACTTCGACGTCGCCGGCGTCGTGGGATGTGAGGAAGACGGTCACGCCCTCCTGCCGGTTGAGCTCCAGGATCAAGTCGCGGATGCGCTGCTTGACGACCACGTCCAGGCCGATGGTGGGCTCGTCCAGGAAGAGGATGCGCGGGCGGTGCAGGAGCGAGGCCGCGATCTCGCACCGCTGTCGCTCTCCCAGCGAGAGCTTCCGCACCGGCACGTGCAGGTAGTCGCCGACCTCGAACAGCTCGACCAGGTGGGCCAGCCGCTGCCGGTAGGCCGCCCGGTCCATCTCGTAGATGCGGGCCAGCAGGTCGAAGGAGTCGGCCGGGGGCAGGTGGTACCACAGTTGCGACTTCTGGCCGAAGACGGCCCCGATCTCGTAGGCCAGCCGCCTGCGCTCCCGCCACGGGACCCGGCCCAGCACCTGGGCCTCGCCCGAGGTGGGGTACAGGATGCCGACCAGCATCTTGATCGTGGTCGACTTCCCAGCCCCGTTGGGGCCGATGAAGGCCACCCGCTCGCCTGCCTCGACGGCAAAGGTGATGCCCTTCACCGCCTGCGTCTCCCGGCGGATGGGGCGGAAGAGGGCGCGCACGCTTCCCTGCAGGCCGGCCTGTTTCTCGCGCGTGACGAAGGTCTTGGTCAGGCCTTGGACTTCGATGACCGGCATGCGCGACTACCCCGCCTGGGAGGGCTCTCGCGCGCGTCGTCTGTGGAAGAAAGCGCCCACCACCAGCATCACCGCGGTCAGCGCCGTGATGGCCCAGGCGGCGATCGCGACGGTGGGGGTGGCGGCGTGCTTGACGCCGATGCCCGCGAAGGCCCACACGAGGACCAGCATGTAGGCCACGTCGCCCCGGGTCAGGCTCACCAGCGAGGCGATGCCTAGCGCGACGACGAGCACGATGATGGTCCAGGCCTCCGGGCCGATGCCCCATCCGCCCCAGTTGGCGTAGTCCAGGAGCGTGGTCACGTTGGCAATCGTCGCGACGGTGATCCAGCCCAGGTAGATGCTGAATGGCACGTGGGCCAGCCACCGCTCAGCCGGGGAGACCTGGGCGCGGCCGATCTCGAGGCGCAGGTAGACCGCGATCAGGAGCAGCAGGAGCGCCAGCATCGCCACGAGTGTGAGCGGGAAGCGCTCGTAGTGCCACGCGAATAGCCAGGCCACGTTCGCCACGCAGCTCAGCGCGAATAGGTAGCCCACGCGGCGCAGGCGCGGGTTTTCTCGCTGTGCGGGCAGCGCCTGGTACACCGCGAAGGCGATCAGTGCCAGGTAGATCAGCCCCCAGATGGAGAAGACGTAGCCCGCTGGCGTGAAGTATACCTGGAAGCGATCCGATATCTCGCCAGTCGTCTGCCCGTTGATCGGTAGCGCGTTGGCCAGCCCGTTGACCGCGATGGTTGCGATGACCGCCAGCACGTTGACGACCTGTCTCAGCCTATCCTTGTTCATGGATTTCCCTCCTCTGTGAATTATGTGTTCCTGCGCAGCCTCCTCATCGTCCCCCGTGCCCCAACCCCGTCCCACCAACCTACCAATTTACCAATCTACCAATCTACCAACCTACCACCCTACCGCTGACCCCGCGCCCTAGAAATACTCCTCATACCCAACGATCTCCAATTCATCCCGCATAAACTGCAGTTCCCTGCGCAGGTTGGGGTTGACAGGGACGCCTTGAGCGCGGATGCGCTTCTCGGCCTCATACTCCTTCTCCCCGGCCACGTAGATGCGCTCGTGCCCGGGCGCTTTGCGCGCCTCCTGCAGCGCGCGCATGATCTGGCCGGTGATGCGCCTGGAGGCCTCCAGCGGGATGAAATGCTCGACGTCTATCGCCAGGAAGAAGTGGCCCAGCATGTAGGGCCGGCGCGAGCCGTCCGGCGCGAACCCCAGCAGGTCCTTCATGAACACCCCGCCGCACAGCGAGGCCGAGAGAATCTCGACCATCGTGCCCAACCCGTAGCCCTTGTGGCCGCCCAGTTCCTCCCCCGCGCCGCCCAGCGGCAGGAGCGCGGCCTGCGCCTTGCCAAAGTCCGCCAGTATCCGCTCCGGGTCGGTATGTGGATTGCCCTGGGCGTCCGTCACCCAGCCCTCCGGCACCGGCTTCTCGGCGCGGGCGGCGACCTCGATCTTGCCCCGCTGGGCGATGGGCGTCGCGCCGTCGAAGCAGAAGGGATAGTCCATGTCGGAGGGAGCGGCGAAGGCGATAGGGTTAGTGCCCAGCATCGGCTCGGTGCTGAACGTGGGTGCGACAGCGGGCCGGGCGTTGGTCACGGTCAAGCCCATCATGCCCTCGCTGGCGGCCATCAGTGGGTAGTATCCGGCGATGCCGAAGTGCGTGCCGTTGCGCACCGTCACCGCGCCCGTGCCGTACTGCCGGGCCTTGTCCATGGCCATGCGCATGGAGCGATGGGCGATCACGTGCCCCATGCCGTGGTGGCCGTCCACCAGCGCGGTCGTCTCCGTCTCCTTGACGATCTCCATCTCCGTCTGGGTGTGGTGCACGCCGGCCGTGATGCGGTCGTAGTAGTACTTGAGCCGGCCCACGCCGTGCGACTCGATCCCCCGTAGGTCGGACGTGATGAGCACGTCGGCGCTGATGCGCGCGTCGTCCTCCGGCACGCCCAGGCCGGTGAATACGTCTACCATGAAGTTCTCGACGACGTGCATGGGAATGTAAGTGATGTCTGTCATTTGTTTGTTTCTCCTGTTTGGATTTGATCTAGACCGGATAACGCTTGTTCCAGATTGCGTTTCGTGATTTCGTGGTGGTATGGAAACGCCTCGGCCGTGAGAATCTCCAGCGCGTCCCGGTAGCACTCAATGGCGCGTGTCAGGTTCTCGCCCCGATCCCCCGTCGGCAGGTTGGCGTAGGCATTGCCCAGGTTGTTCTGTGTGGTGGCGCAATCGAGGGGGCCTGTCTCGGGGGTGCGGAAGCGGAGTGCCTCCCGGTAGCACTGAATCGCGCGCCGCAGATTCTCGCCCCAATCCCCCGTCGGCAGGTCGGCGTAGG
>CAZYSK010000008.1:0-11382 GCA_964649415.1 uncultured Anaerolineales bacterium | reverse complement strand
CGTTGCCCAGGTTGTTCTGTGTGGTGGCGTAATCGAGAGGGGCCGCCTCGGGGGTGCGGAAGCGGAGCGCCTCCCGGTAGCACTCAATGGCGCGCGCCAGGTTCTCGCCCCGGTCCCCCGTCGGCAGGTCGGCGTAGGCGTTGCCCAGGTTGTTCTGTGTGGTGGCGTAATCGAGAGGGGCCGCCTCGGGGGTACGGAAGCGGAGTGCCTCCCTGTAGCACTGAATCGCGCGCCGCAGGTTCTCGCCTCGATCCCCCGTTGGCAGGCTGCGGTAGGCGGCGCCCAGGTTGTTCTGCGCGGTAGCGTAGTCGAGGGGTGCAGCCTCGGGGGTGTAAATGGTGAGTGCCTCCCTGTAGCACTGGATCGCGTGCGCCAGATTCTGCCCCGGGTCACCCGTCGGCAGGTCGGCGTAGGCAAGCCCCAGGTTGTTCTGCGTCATCGCGTAATCGAGCGGGACTGCCTCGGGGGTGTAGACGGTGAGCGCCTCGCGGTAGCAAGCGATGGCTTGCCCCAGATTCTTCCCGCGATCCCCGTGGATGCGCCCGTAGTACGCCAGCCCCAACCACACCTGAAGCTCCGCCCACTCCCGCCCTCCGCCTCCCGCCCCCTGCCTCCTGCTTCCTGCTTCCTGCTTCCTGCTTCTCGCCTCCTGCCCCCTGTCTCCTTGTCTCCTTGTCTCCTTGTCTCCGTGTCCCCCTGTCCCCTTGTCCCCCTGTCTCTCCGCCTCCAGCTCCGAGATCGCCTCCCGATACGCCTCAATCGCCGCGTCCTGAAACTCCCCTGCCCGCGCGTAGTCGTCCAACTCGCGGTGGATGTTGGCCAGGTCGCGGCACAGGAGCGCGACGCGCGGCCAGTGAGGTGCACCGGCGGCCTGCTCCCGCGCCAGCCGCCGCTCATAGAGCGCCGCGCGCCGGCGCAGTTCGTCCGGTGGCAGCAGCGTGCGGTGGAATTGGTCCAGCAACTCGGCGCTCACCTCGGCGCGCACCGGCGGTGGTGCGCCGGGCGTCTGCAAGAAGGCCTGGAAGAAGAACAGCCCGCCCCGGGCGGCGAAGACGTCGGCCGCGTGGTGCGTCACCTGGCCCAACGCGTCCTGGGTGAGCCAGAAGACGAGCGGCACACCGAAGCGGGTCAGCCGCTCCCGCTGGAGGTTGAGTGCCCGCAGCGCGCGGCGTACCTGCTCGACGTGCGCGCGCTCGGGGTGCGTGTTTGGCAGGTGCGCCACGTCCAGGCCCGCGTCGGCCAGCTTGCGCGTGTGCACGAACACGACCGGCGGGCGAGGGCGCTCGCGCACGCGCTCGGCGGTGGGCCGGGTAGGGTGGTAATCGCCCTCGCTGGACCGTTCGTAGGCCAGCCGTTGCGCCAGTTGCCCTGCCAGATCGGGCCGCTCAGGCGAGAGTTCGAGCTCAATCAGGTCTCTTCCGGCCTCTGTCGGATCGGAACGATCCGCGCTCGCCTCAACGTGCTCCCGCACGTGGCGCATCAGCAGTTCGCGCAGCGCCCCCTCCTCGCACACGGCGAAGAGGAACGTGCCTCCCGTGCCGATGTCCAGCGCGTCGCACAGGAGCGCTAACTGAAGTCCGATATCTCCCCGGCGGGCCGATTTACGCCGCATCCTCGAACTCATCCGCCCGTTCTTCCAGCAGTGGACGGACGATGGGGTGGATGCTCCACCACGCACCGTCGCCGTTGTATTCCAGTAGGCTCAGGTTGTGCAGCAGGCTGCGGGCGACCGGGCTGTTGACGAACGGCCCGCCGCTGTACAGCCGCCACAGTTCGCTGTACTGCTCGCTTGTGAGCGCGCTGCGGTAGGTGTTGCGCACCTGGCGGGCGGCCTGCTCCACGTCCTCGACCTCGGCCGGGCCTCCCTCGCCGCAGACCCGCCGCGCCCGGAGCGCGGTCTCGCGGGCCAGCCCGATCAGCTCCTTGGGCAGGCCCCCGCACAACGCCACCAGGCGCTCGACCGCCTCGGGGGCCAGCAGCCCGGGCATCAGCCGGTTGTCTAGCATCTCCATCAGGGCCGCCTGTCCCTCCCGGCAGGGTGTTCCGTCCCGCTCCTCCGCCTTGACGTTGGGCAGCGAGAAGGTGCGATCGAACGCCATGCGCACCTGTTGGAAGTCGTCCGTGTGGTAGATCGACAGGGGGACCGAGTACACGACCCGGCAGCGGGGCTCCATCAGCGCGTTAGCGCCCTGGCAGAACAGATCGCACACCTGTTTCAGGTCGTACATCTTGTCCAGCCCGTCCACGATGACCATCGTGCGCCGGCCCGATTTGTCCCGGAAGGCCTCCAACAGGCTGTTCAGCCGCTCCAGCAGGTCCGAGAGGTTGGCCCGGGCCTCGGAGCGGATGGTCTCCCGCCGGGGGGCATCGGTGGTGAACTTCACGCTGAATTTGGCCAGGATCGCGTCCACCTCGCCACCGGCCTCGCTTTCCAGCTTGCGCCGTTCGTCTTTCTCGAAGACGCGCGTGGTGTACCAGAACAGCAGGTCGTGGAGCTTGTTCTTGTCCAGCCTCACGCCGCTGCGCCGGGCGGCCTGGAACACCTGCAGGCCCAACACGACCAGCAGGTCGGCGTAGTCCACGTCGCCCAGGTTGAGCAGGCTCTCGACGTTGAAGCGCACGACGGTGTGCGTGTCTCGCAACGCAAGCTCCAACTGGGCCAGTTCGGTGGTCTTGCCGCTGCCCCGGTGGCCGGTAAAGAGCGTCTTGTCGTCGTCGCTGGGGTCAATCTGCAGCGCGTCCCGCAGGTGCGTGAGGCTGGCCTCCTCCGGCCGCCGGGCATAGAAGCGCATCCACCGTTCGTTGTCCAGCGGGCAGTTGGGATCGAGCAGGGCGTAGGCCTCTGTCAGGTTTTCGGCTTTGCGCAGCAGTTCCACAGTGCTTCACCTCCTCGCAACTCTCAACGGATTGGGACAATCCACACCACCGGATGCCCCGATTTATCGGGCTCTGCCTGTGTCGGTTCCGTGCCGTCTTCCTTCCTCGCTTCACTGTGCCACCAGAGCCACTCGTGCCATTAGTGCCACTCATACCGAGACTCCCCTGAGTCCCGTGTCCGTCAGACATCCTCCAAATCTGAATCAAGAAAGGCTAGATCCATCGCCCGCAGCTAACCTAGCTCGTGCACCGTGCGGCAGATGATGTCATCCTGCGTGGCCTTGTCCAGCGTGACGAACAGCGCGCTGTACCCCGCCACCCGCACGACCAGGTCGCGGTACTGCTCCGGGTGCTTCTGCGCGTCCAGCAGCGTCTCCGTGTCCACCGTGTTGAACTGGATGTGCCAGGCCTTGAGGTTGCGAAAACCCTTCACCAGCGTCACCAGGCGTCGCAGGCCCTCCTCCGTGGCCAGCGTCGTGGGCGAGAGCCGCAGGTTGAGCAACTGGGCGATACTCTTGATCGTTGGCAGCTTGGTTGCTGAACGCAGCACCTTGGTCGGGCCGCCTGTGTCTGTCCCGTGCACGGGCGACACCCCCTCGTTGATGGGCTCACCCGCCTTGCGCCCATCCGGTGTAGCGCCCACGCTGGACCCCAGTGGCACGTTGGCCGAGATGTTGGACGTGGAGCCGGCGTATCCGCCGCCGATTGGGCCACGGCCATAGCGCGTGTTGTGATACTTGTCCGCCTCTGCCAGGTAGTCGTTCATCACCCGGACCGCGATCGCGTCCACTTCGTCTATGTCGTTGCCATACTTGTGGGCGTGCAGCAGCCGCTGGCGCACCACCTCCCCGCCCGTGTTCTCAAAGTTGGCCGCCAGCGCCTCTACCACCTGCTCCGCCGTCAGCGTCTGCTCGTCGAAAAGCGTCGTCTTGAGCGCCATGAAACTGTTGGCTACGTTGCTGACGCCCGACTGCAAGCCGCTGATCACGTCGTAGACCGCGCCCCCCTCCTTGATCGTCTTGCCTCGCGCGATGCAGTCGTCCACCAAGGCCGAGCAGAAAGCGTCCGGTACCATTTGCTCCAGGCAGGTATCGGCCACCGTGTCCATCTGGATGCTGATCCGGGTGTAGAGCCTGAGCTGCTCTTGATACGCTGCATACAACTCCTCGATCGAGTCGAAGCTGGTCAGGTCGCCCCGCCCAGGCGCAAGTTGCACGCCGGTGGCCGGGTCGGCGCCGTCGTTAAGCGTCAGCTCCAGGACCTTGAGCAGGTTGAGGAAAGACATGCCCGTGTTGCGATAGCCCCACTTGCCCGGCACCGCCGCCTCGATGCAACCCACGATGGCATAGTTGTAGGCGTCCTCAGGTCGCACGCCCTTCTCCAGCAGGGCCGGGATGATGATCTCGTCGTTCTTCATCGCCGGCATACCAAAGCCCATCTTGATGGTCCTGGCGCAGTCCATGAGGAACCGATCGGGCGTGCCCGCGTGGATCCGGGCCGAGACGTTGGGCTGGGTTAGCCGGGTCTCACGGATCGTCTCCAGCACCATGGTAGATATGTCGTTCGTCGCGTCTTGGCCATCCGGCGTCTGTCCGCCGATGGTCACGTTCTGGTACGTGGGGTAGCCGATGCCGAAGCGGGTGTGGCTCCAGGGCCGCACCTTGATCACGGAGAAGAGCTTGAGCCACAACAGCTCCAGCATCTCCAGCGCCTGATCGTGAGTGATGCAGCCCGCCTCCAGGTCGGCCTTGTAATAGGGGTAAGTATACTGATCTAGACGACCCATGGAGAAAGAGTGGCCGTTGCTCTCGATCTGGCTGATGAGGTGCACGAACCAGGCTGCCTGCACCGCCTCCTGGAAGTTGCGCGCCGGTCGGGCCGGCACCTGGCGGCAGACTTCCGCTATCCTCAGAAGCTCCGCCCTGCGCTCCGCGCCCGTCGAGCCGTTCGCAGCAGGGGCGTGGTCTCCACGCCCAGGTCCGCCGGAGTGCCGTTCCGCCTGTCGCTCGGCCTCGTCGGCGTACCGGTTGGCGAAGCGCATCGCCGCCTCCAGCGCGATGATTGCCCCTTGTAGGAAGGCCCGTTTCCCAAACTCGCTGGCCTCGTAGGGTGAAAGGCTGTCCAGTCCGGCCTGAGCCTTGGCGACGATGGCCTCAAGGCCCTTCTCGAGCACCTTGGGGATGTTCACGATGATGTGGCCATCCCCCGAGGTGACGTTTCCCCGGCCAGAGATGACGCCGATCTCCTGTGCCTGGCGCACTTCATCGGGCATGATGGCTGTCGCTCGGCTGTATAGCGTCCGGCCGCGCCAGCGAGGAGCGATGATATTGAGGGCGGCCTCCTTGACCTCCGGGCTGACGTTATACACGTCGGCCCGACGCCTTGGAAACTCGTCAATCTCATCCGCCAGGAAGTCCACTGCGTATTCGGGGAATAGAGGAGCCGCCCGCGGCGCGCTGGCCTGATTGCCCACGATGATCTCCCCGTCGTCGATCATGATGGTCATGTGGTCCAGCACGTGGGCCAGCGCCTTGGCCCGCCGCAACACCGGCGGGTCGGCTGCGTGCTTCTCGTAGGCTTCTGTGATCAGCAGGCCACGTTCGGCGCACAGCGATGGCGTGGTGTCCAGCAATCGCTCGCGCAGGCGACGCACCCGCTCGGTCGAACCGGCCCGCGTTCCGGACCCCGGTCTGGCACTATGTGGGCCAGATCGGCCGTCCCCCTTCCCCCGCTCTAGTTCACGCTCCTGGGTCTCTGCCATATCGTACCTCATCTGTCCGACCACGCCGCCTCACTATCCGTTCCTCCAACTTCCAACCTCTAACCTCCAACGTCCAACCTCCAACCTCCAACCTCCTATGTTTCAAGCACCTGCACCCTGAGCCCATAGGACCGAATGAGTTCGGCCACCGCTTGCACCTCGGTGCCTGTGGGTGGATCGTGACCCTCCCACAGATAGCCGCGCCCCAGCGCTTCGTATTTGGACCGCCCCAGCGTGTGGTAGGGCAACAGGTCCACCGAGCGCACGGCGTCGCCCAATCCCGCCACGAATTCGGCCGTTTGGCGGACGTTTTCCTCCGTCATGTTGAAGCCGGGGATCAACGGCATCCGCACCTCGATAGGCGCCCCGAGACTGGCTAGCCTTCGCAGGTTCGACAGGATGAGCTCGTTGCCCAGGCCGGTGCAGTCCCGGTGAGTCTTGCTGTCCATGTGTTTCACGTCGTAGAGCCACAGGTCCACGTAGGGCAGCATGTTCCCCAGCACCTCCCACGGCGCGTTGCCCGTGGTTTCGATGGCAGTGCTTACGTACTCCGCCTTGACCAGGCGCAGGATCGCCTCGGCAAACATAGGCTGTGCCGTCGGCTCGCCGCCGGTGAGCGTCAGGCCTCCGCCGTCCTCGTAGAACGGGACGTCGCGCAACGTCTCCCTGATCACGTCGCCGGCCGTCCACCGCTGGCCACTCCAGGTTGTTGCCCCCGCCGGGCAGGCCCGCACGCACGCGCCGCAGGACGTGCACACGCCCCGCTCCCACACCAGCCGGCTGTCCACCAACGTCCGTCCGCCAGCGTCGCACACCTCGACACAGGCCCCACAGGCCAGGCAGTTTGTGGCGAACATCACCAACTCCGGCGCGAACCGCTGTGCCTCCGGGTTGGAGCACCAGCCGCAGCGCAGCGGGCAACCCTTGAGAAACACGCTGGTGCGCAGCCCTGGCCCGTCGTGCAGCGAGTAGCGCTGGATATCGAACACCGTCCCCTCCACCCGCTCCAGCACCTCTCGCTCTGCCGTGGAGAGGGTCTTGGCCTCTGGGGCAGGCGCGATCTCATCCAGCGGCGTGGGAGCGACGTACGGGATACGACTGTGGATCTCCTCGGCGCTCTCCGTCTCGCTGAATATCATCGCCGCGCCGCCGATGACGCTCACGTTCTGTTGGAACTGGCCCATGACGATGCGCCCGGCACCCCACAGCACGGGGTGCACGTTCTGGCGCAGCGACTCCATGCATGGATCAAGGAGCATCGAGCCGATCTGGGTCAGCCCGCCGCCGATGACGATCACGTCCGGATTGAGCACCTGCACAATCGTGGACAGGCCGATGCCCAGATACCGCCCGGTCGAGATGATCAGATCCTGAGCCACCGGGTCGCCCTGCATGGCGATCTCGCAGATCAGCTCGCCGCTGATGAGCTGCGGATCGTCCCACACCAGGTCGCGCAGGGCCGTCTCCTCGCCAGCCTGGATGCGTTCCCAGGCCCGGTTTCGCAGGGCGATGCCGCAGGCATACGCCATCAGGCAGCCGCGCTTGCCACAACTGCAGCGCCGGCCATCCGCCACGATCACCGTGTGCCCCACCTCGCCGGCCGTGCCGGTGGTTCCCTGGTACAGCTTGCCATCGACGATGATGCCCATGCCCACGCCGGTGCTGAAGGTCACGTAGGCCATATCCGTGGAGCCACTCCCGGCCCCATACCGGTGTTCGGCCAGCGCGCCCAGGTTCGCGTCGTTGTCCAGCAACACGAACTGGTCCAGCCGCCTCGCCACCACGTCCCGCAGGGGCATGTTGTCCCAGTCAGGCATGTTGGAGCTGGTGAGGACGACACCCTCGTGCCCGTGCGTGTGCCCACCAAAGCCCAGCCCCACGCCTGCAAGCTGGTCAGGCGACACCGCCGCCTTCTCCAGCGCCGCCCAGTAGACCTTTTCGACGGCGTCCACAACCTGCGCCGGCAACTGGCCGGCGTGCTCTTTGGTCATGCACACCGACAGGACGTTCATATCCCGATCCAGCACGCCGGCGGCGATCTTTGTTCCGCCTATGTCTATGCCGATGGCGTACGGTTTCATCGCTACTAGCTGTTCCAGACCCTAAAGGTCTTCCGAACGGATTGGAACAATCCGCACCTTTAGGGTCTAGGCTGCCACTCTCTCCATCGGATACCTGAGACCCCACTGGGCGCGGATCTGGTCCATCGTCTTCATAACCTCCAGCGACTCATCCAGCGGCACCACCGCGCTCTCCAATTCTCCCGCCCGGAGGCAATTCATCACTTCGGTGGCCTCGTAGTTATATCCGTTCCCCTCGTGCGGGAGCCGGATCTCCTCCGCTTCCTGCCCCGGGATGGAGAGCGTTAAGGTGTCCGGGCACCACCACGGGGAATGGATGCGCAGCCACCCCGACGTCCCCATCAGAATTGCTTCCTGAGGAGTCTCGGTGCGCACGGCGGTGTGCAGGAGGAATAGCTGCCCCCCATCGTAACCCAGAATGGCGGCCGATTGCTCGTCCACGCCCGTCTCGCTCAGGTGAGCCATACCCGTCGCGCGCGATGGCGGCCCAAAAACCATGGACGCCAAGGAGACCATGTACACACCTACATCCAGCAATGCACCGCCGCCGCGGTGGGGATCGAACAAGCGGTGTTGCGGGTCGAAAGGCGTGCGAAACCCAAAGTCGGCGGTGGCCATACGCACGTCGCCGATCACGCCGTCCACCAGTATCTGGCGCACCCGCTGCATCGCCGGCAGGAAGCGCGTCCACATCGCCTCCATCAGGAAATGTCCTTCTTGCCGGGCGACAGCGATGACCTGCTTGGCCTCGGCCGCGTTGATTGCAAAAGGCTTCTCGCACAGCACGGCTTTCCCTGCCTGCAGAGCGAGAACGCTGTGGTCCCGATGCAGGCTGTGCGGCGTGCCTACGTACACCACGTCCACTTCCGGGTCTTCGACCAGGGCTTGGTAGCTGGTGTGCCGGCGAGGCACATCGAATTTGTCACCAAAGGCATCCGCAGTGGCCTGGGCTCTGGAGCCGACAGCCGACAGCTCCGCATCAGGCAGCACCCGTAATCCTGTGGCGAACTTGGTAGCGATCAGGCCCGTACCCAGGATTCCCCAGCGTATCGTGTCCATCAGGCCGGCACCTCGTCTTGTCCCAGATCTAACCACGCCATCTCTTCGGGCGTCACCTGCAGCTCCAGCGCCGCGAGGTTGGCTGCAAACTCGTCCCCGTTGGCACAGCCAACCAGCGCAAAGATATTCAGCGGCTGATTCATCACGTATGCCAGGGCGATCTGGGGCATTGAAAGACCCTTCTTCTCGGCCAACTGCATAGCGCGATCGAAGCGCCGGAAATTGTCCTCGTGGCAGTATGCATTCACGCAGCGCACGTCGAGGTCGGCCGTGAACGAATCGAGGTTGTCGCGGGTGAAGCGCCCCGAGAAGAACCCTCCCGCGAGACTGGACCACGTGAACAGCGCCATCCCTGTCTCCTGGTACCAGACACGGGCTGTCTCTCCCGTCGGGCCGCTGATGCTGACACAGTCCGGCCAAGGCTCGTTGACCTGTTCCGCCAGGCTGAACTGAGGGCTGCTGGAGACAAATGGGGTCAGATTGTGGGCCTCGGCGTATGCATTGGCCTCCTGAATGCGCTCGTGCGTCCAGTTGGAGCCGCCAAAGGCGCAGATGCGGCCTGCCTCTTTGTGTTCGTTCAGCACCTCAACAATCGGCCCCACGGCTACCGTCGGGTCGTCGCGGTGAAGCATGTACAGGTCGATCCTGTCCGTTCTGAGGCGTGCCAGCGAGTCAAAGAGATCGGACGTGATATCAAATGGCGTGACGCGGTTTCGGTCGGCGTTGAAATGCGCGCCCTTGGTGAAGACGACCAGTTCGTCCCGCAGCCCTCGCGCTTCGATCCATTGCCCCAGCGCGCGCTCACAATCGCCATTTCCATACAGGTGGCCGGTATCGAAGATGTTACAGCCCAGAGCAAACACGTCGTCCAGCAACTTGAAGCTCTGCTCCAAATGGTCGGTGCCAATCATGACGGTGCCCTGGACCAGCCGGGAGATTGGCTTGTCAATGCCGGGCAGACTGCCGTACTGCATGTCCATGATGTGACCTCCTGTCTCAATTCGCGTGTTCTGAGTGGATTGACTTCACGTCCAACTGTGCTCGACGAAGCTTCTGGTGAGCCCCGCGAACGTACTGTCGGCGAACTGCCGTCTCGAGTTTGCTGACAGTGACTTCCCGGTCCTTGAGCGAATCGCGAAAGGGCTGCTGAGACATTATAGTCGACTATTCTAAAGCAGGCAATATGCTTAGAGATTAGGAAGGCGACCTCATAGAACAAGGGCCGCGAGCATCTGCTCGCGGCCCTCGTGTCCGTCGCCTGCCGGCCCAGAAACCAGGTTTTCCATGCGATGGCTCATCGCCAAAAACCTGGTTTCGTTGCCGGGGTGCCGTCTTCTCAGTCGATGCGAATGGAACCCGATCCCTGGTCAATCTCCAGGTCAATCACGTGGTCGGCGGCGTCGTAATCCTCCGTCTCCCACACGCCGTCGTCGTTGGGCCGGCCCTCCACCAGCCGGAACCGCTCGTCAGGGCGGAAGGAGCCGCTGCCCGAGTCGACCACCACCCGCGCGCCCACGCCCCTGGGTAGCGTGATGTCCAGCGACCCAGAGCCGCTGTCGATGCGCGCGTTGAAGGTGCTGTCCGGCGGCAGCGCCAGGTCAATGGACCCGGAGCCGCTATCGAGGAACAGGTAGCCGATCTGAAGGTCGCTCAGGTCGAAGTCGCAGGACCCGGAGCCGCTGTCCAGCGTGAGGTCTATCGCCACGTCGGGGCTGAGCATGACGTCCCACCGGGCATCCAGTCCCTGAAGGAAGTCGGGCGGCCCAAACCAGGGGCCGGAGTACTGGCTGTCCAACAGCACGTCGGTCTGAGCGCCGTGTGCGTCCACGTCGAAGATCAATTGGCCGCGATAGGTGACGTCGCCCTCGATGAGGTTGCTCGAATCGCTCAGTGCGCTCAGGTAGCCCGGCGCGCTGGTCCAGTCCACGTGAATCGAGGCGCGCTCCGTGCTTGCCAGCGGATGCTCCACGTGCTCGGTTTGCCATTCGGAAGCCTGCGTCAGGCTGGAAAGCGCCGGGATGTTGGGCGCGAACACCACCAGCGCCACCGCCCCCGCGATCAGCGCCAGGATCAGCAGCCCGCTGACGATGGCGCCGAGCATTGAGCGGCGGCCGATCAACACGTCGATACCCAGCGCGATCAACAACACCGGCCACAGCCGCCACAGCGCGTTCCACGACTGCCAGGGCACGTAGCCCAGGTTCGCCAGCAGCAGCAGGACGCCCGCGCCGATGAGCACCAACGGCCAGAAGAAGGAGGGCACGCGGCGTTTCCGCCTCTGGGGCACTTCCTCCGATTCCCACTCTAGTTCACGCTCTTGGCTCTCTGACACAACACACCTCCTAGCTATGCGCTCCTCCAACCTCCAACTTCCAACCTCTAGCCTCCAGCCTCCAGCTTCCAACTTCCAATCTCCAACTTCCTATACGCGAACGGGCGCGCGGAGTTGCGCGCCCCCTTGCGCTCGCCCGGCCCATGTGGTAGACTGGCAGGCGTTCGTGTCTTTGCTCCCGATCTCAAATCCGTACGTTCCACCCCCCGCAATTCATAGTAATGGTTCAAAAACAACTTCGTATTATGGTATAATACCCTCATATTGCAGTA
>CAZYSK010000007.1:0-138012 GCA_964649415.1 uncultured Anaerolineales bacterium | reverse complement strand
TGCGCGCGTAACGCGCCGGAGGTAACTGCTCGGCAAACAAGAGGCAGCCCCTAAGGCAGCAACCACACTTGACTTCCTTTCCACACACAGTATAATTAGAACGTTCGTTCTATTCCCTGGGCGGGGGAACTGTGATGTGGCGCGATGCGAGTGGCCTGTCTGCTGGCCCCCCATCTACCGGTGCAGGTAGCACGCCGAACCGACGGATTGGAACAATCCGCTCCCTCCCTGGCCGACGCCCCAATGGTCGTCGGCGGGCGGCCCTGGGACCCCGGCGCCGTGCTCGACTGCTGCCCGCAGGCCGAGGCGGCGGGCGTCCATCCGGGGATACGCCTCTCCCAGGCTGAGGCGCTCTGCCCCGGCGCGCGCTTCGTCCCAGCCCGCGAGGAAATGGACCGCGCCGCCCACGACGCGCTGGCCGCCGCCGCGGACCGCTTCACGCCCACCGTCGAGACGGCCGGCCTGGGCCTGCTGTACGCCGAGGTCTCCGGCCTGGAGCGCCGTTTCGGCCCTGACCGCCAATTGGCCCGCCGAATGGCCCGGGAAGCGCGGCAGATCTCCGGTCTGGACGTGCGGGTCGGGGTCGCCAGTGGCAAGTTCGTGGCCCAGCAGGCCGCCCTCGCTGCCCAGCCCGGCAACGGGTGTGCCGTGCCACCAGGCGGGGAGCGGGTTTTCCTCTCCTCCCTGCCCCTCTCCGCCCTCCCTGCCGAACCCGAGTTTGGACGCCGCCTGCATCTGCTGGGCGTGCGCACGCTGGGCGCGCTGGCGGCGCTGCCCCGCCCTGCACTCGTGCGCCAGTTCGGCCGCAGCGCCGGCCCGCTGCACGACCTGGCCCGTGGGGTAGACCCAAGGCCGGTGCACCCCGACGCCCCGCCGCTGGCGATGACGCGCACGCGCGCTTTCAACGACTCGCTGGAGGATCGCGCCCCGCTGCTGGCCCACGCCGGCCAGATGTCGGCCGAGCTGGCCGAGGCGCTCGCCCGCCGGGGCTACCAGGCCGAAGGGCTGCGGCTGTGCCTGGAGGAAGAGAACGGGGTAGATGGGAAGGGGTATTCTGATGGCGCTCCTTCACCCCTCAAAAGGCGCCATTCTGATGGCGCGCGCATCTCGCCCCCCTCGTCCGACCCCGGCAGGCTCTCCCGCCTGGCGGGCCGCCTGCTAGGCAAGCTCTCGCCCGCCGGTCCCGTGGCCGCGCTCTCCCTGACCGTCTACCCCCTGCGTCCCTTTCACCTGGGCGCGACCCAGTTGGCGCTCGGATTGGAACGATCCGCCTTCGGCGGGGCCCCCGACGCCCGGCGCGAGCGCCTGCACGAGGCGCTACGCCGCCTGCGCGAGCGCTTCGGCGAGATGATCATCGTACTTGCGTCGCTCATCGGGCCGCCGCCGCCTCGCCCGGTCCAGGTCACCGCCGGGCTGGATGGCCTGCCCCGTGCGCTGGTCTGGCGCGAGCACATGCGGGAGGTCGAGACCATCTACGAGGCATGGCGGGAGCGCCGCCACTGGTGGGGCCACCCGGTCGAGCGCGACTACTTCCGCCTGTGGACCTGCGACGGGCAGATGTACGTCGTCTTCCGCGATCTCAGGACCGGCCGATGGTGGATCGAGAGGCGACACGTCTGAGCCCCCGGCTCACGCCCCACCCCGCCGTCCCTGGCTACGTCGAGCTCCACGCCCACTCCGACCACTCCCTCCTCGACGGCGTCCCCTCCCCCGAGGCGCTGGTGGCCCGGGCGGCGGAACTGGGGATGCCCGCGCTGGCGCTGACCGACCACGATGCGCTCTACGGCGCGGTGCGCTTCGCGCTGGCGGCACGGGAGGCCGGGATCAAGCCCATCCTGGGCGCGGAGGTGACGCTCGTTGGAGATGAAACGGATAATATGCCCCCCCTCGGCCCGGCCCATCTGACGCTGCTGGTCGAGACGGCGCAGGGGTATGCCAACCTGTGCCGCCTGATCACGCTGGCCCGGCGCGGACAGGAAAAGGGCGTCGCCCGGCTGCGCAAGAGCGACCTGGCGGCCCACGCCGAGGGACTGATCGCGCTCTCCGGCTGTCGCCGGGGTGAGATCCCCCGGATGCTGGCCGCCCGGCAGTTCGAGCGCGCGCTAGAGCTCGCCCGGGGCTACGCGCGCGTCTTCGGCCCCGGCCGCTTCTTCGTCGAGCTGCAGCGCCACTACCGCCGGGGAGACAACCGGCTGCTGGCCCATCTCATGGTGCTGGCCAACCGCGCCGGGCTGGACGTGGTCGCCACCGGATACGCCCACTACCTGGAACCCCGCCAGCGGGAGGTGCACGACGTGCTGACCTGCGTCCGGCACCACACGACGCTGGAGGACGCGCGGGAGCGCCTGCGCCCCAACGCCGAGTACGTGCTACGCTCGCCACGGGAGATGGCGACCCTCTTCGCCGACACACCCCTGGCGCTGGAGAACAGCCTGCGCATCGCCGAGCGCTGCGCCCCGGCCACCGCCTATCTCTCCTCCGGGCCGCAGACACTGCCCCGCTTCCCCGTGCCCGGCGGGCGCTCCGCCGACTTCTACCTGCGCGAGCTATGCGAGCAGGCACTGCGCCACCGCTACCCGCACAGCCCACCCCGGGAGCTCCTGGCGCGGGAGCTGGCGGTGATCCGGGAGGCTCGCCTGTCCGACTACTTCCTCATCGTCTGGGACATCGTGCGCTTCGCCCGCCGGGAGGGCATCCGCTGCCAGGGCCGGGGCAGCGCGTCCAACTCGCTGGTGGCGCACCTGTTGGGCATCAGCCCGATCGACCCCGTGGCCTGCGACCTGGTCTTCGAGCGTTTCCTCTCGCCAGAGCGGTGCGGGCCGCCGGACATCGACGTAGACTTCGCCGCCGACCGGCGAGAGGAGGTGATCCAGTACGTCTACCGGCGCTACGGGCAGGCCCACGCTGCCATGGCCTGCACGCTGGTCACCTTTCGGGCCCGTTCCGCCGTGCGCGACGTGGCCCGCGCGCTGGGTTTCCCCCCGGCGTTGGTCGAACGGCTGGCCGGGGCGCTGGACGTGAGAGATGCCGACAGCGTCGAGGAATCGCGGGGGCTGGTCGAGGCCTTCGGCGCAGACCTCGCCGGTGAGCCCTTTCAGCACCTGCTGCGCATCGTGCCCCAACTGGACGGCATCCCGCGCCATCTAGGGATACACAACGGCGGGATGGTGCTTGCGGGTCCGCCGCTGTGCGAACTGGTGCCCCTGGAACCGGCGACGATGCCCGGTCGCGTCGTCACCCAGTGGGACAAGGATGCGCTGGAGGGGGCCGGGATGATCAAGATCGACCTGCTGGGGCTGCGTATGCTGTCGGCGGTCGAGGACGCGGTGACCATCGTCGAGGCCCAGACGGGCGAGCGCCCCGACCTGGACCGGCTAGCGCCCGACGACCCCGAGGTGTACGACATGCTCTGCCGGGGAGAGACGGTGGGCGTGTTCCAGGTGGAGAGCCGCGCCCAGGCCAGCCTGATCCCTCGCTTCCAGCCGCGCACATTCGCCGACCTGGTGATCCAGATCTCCCTCATCCGCCCAGGCCCGATCCAGGCCCACATGGTACATCCCTACCTGCGCCGCCGCGATGGGCTGGAGCCGGTGACCTACCTCCACCCGCTGCTGAAGAACGCGCTGGCCGAGACGCTGGGCGTGATCGTGTTCCAGGAACAGGTGTTGAAGATAGCCCGCGACCTGGCGGGCTTCACGCCGGGGCGGGCGGAACTGCTGCGCCGGGCGCTCTCGCACAAGCGAGCCGGCGAGCAGATAGAGCGCTTCCACACAGCCTTCGTCGCCGGGGCCGCCGCCCGGGGCGTGGCGCGCGGGGTGGCCGAGCGGGTCTTCGAGCAGCTCAGGGCCTTCGGTGGCTACGCATTCCCCAAGAGCCACGCGGCGGCCTTCGCCGTGCTGACATACCGCTCCGCCTGGCTGCGGCGCTACCATCCAGCGGCCTTCTTCGCCGGGCTCCTGCGCCACCAGCCTATGGGCTTCTACCCGCCCCACGTCCTCGTCTCCGAGGCACGGCGCTGTGGGGTCGAAATCCGGCCGGTGGACGTGGCAGCCTCCGCCCTGCGGGCCACCGTCGAGGAAGGTGCGCTGCGGCTGGGACTGGCGGTGGTGACCGGCCTGGGTGAGACGGGCTGGCAGAGCGTCGTCGAAGCGCGGCGCTTCGGCCCCTTCCGCTCACTGGCCGGCTTCTGCCGCCGCACGAAGCTGGGCCGGCGGGCGGTGGAGGCCCTCATCTGGGCCGGGGCCTTCGATGGCTGGGGGGTGCCGCGCCGGCAGTTGCTGTGGGACCTGAAGGCCGCGCTGGAGGCAGCGGACGGCCCGCCCGCACTGCCGCTGCCCCCGCCCGGAGATTGTGCGCCATCAGAATGGCGCCTTTATACGGATGATGGGCCCGGAGATTGTGCGCCATCAGAATGGCGCCTTTATACGGGTGATGGACCCGGATCCGGAAACGCGGAGCGCCCGCGCTTCGGATTCCTATCACAGCGGGGACGGCTGTGGACCGAGGTGGCGCACACGGGCGTGAGCGCCCACCAGCACCTCACGGCGCTGGTGGGCGACAAGCTGCGCCGCATGGGCGTCACCCCCAGCGGGGCGCTGCCGGATCTGCAGAATGGGTGCAAGGTGTGGGTAGGCGGGGTGATCGCGTCGGCCCAGCGACCGCCGACGGCCAAAGGCACGGCCTTCCTGGCGCTGGATGACGAAGGCGGGCTGATCAACGTGGTGTTGAAGCCAGAGATCTACGAGGCCAGCCGGAAAGCACTCCGCTCGCCGTTCGTACTCGTCGAGGGCCGATTGCAGAGGCGGGGGCAGGCGATCAGCGTGCTGGCGCGGAAAGTGCTCCCGCTGGCAGTGGAACTGGAATGACGTGTCACACCGGATCGAACGAAAGCACGACCTTAATCGCGCCGTCGTCCTTGGTGTGGGCCAGCTCCATACCTCTCTGCGCCTGCTCAATGGGCAGCAGGTGCGTGAAGATGCCCGCGACGTCCACCCGGCCCGACGCAGCCAGCTCAATGGCCTCGCGCACGTCCGCGTTGTTGCACATGACACTGCCGATGAGGTGCAATTCCTTGCTAATGATTGGGTAGGCCATGAACTGGAGAGGCCCCCCGGTCAGCAGGGCCACGAGGACGATACGGCCCCGGCGCTTCGCCACCTCGATAGCCCGGCCAACCAGCGACACGTCGTCCGCCGTGACGAAGACCACCTCTGGCCCCTCGCCGCCGGTCAGCGCCCGGACCTTGTCCACCAAGTCCTCGTCGGGCAGCAGAAAGTCGTGCGTCGCGCCCAGGCGCTCCCGCGCGGCGTCCAGGCAGTGCTGGCGCACGTCCACCGCGATGATCGGATCAGCGCCGCGGGCGTGACACACGCCCGACACCATGCCACCGATGGAGCCGCTGCCCAATATGAGCACCGACTCGCCCGCCTTCACGCCGGCCCGCCGGCTGACGTGGACGCCGACCGTCAGGGGCTCGATCAGGCTGCCCTGCACGTAGGACAGGGTGTCCGGCAGGTGAAATACCGCCTCCGCCGGCGCGAGCACGTACTCCCCAAACCCGCCGGGCCACGCGGCCGTGCCCAGTACCTTCTTCGATGGGCAAAGGTTGATATCGCCAGCCCGGCAATAGGCGCACTCGCCACAGCTCGCCTGTGGATCTACGATCACCCGGTCTCCGGGCCTAAACGGCACCGGATGCAGTCTATCCGCCACGTCCTCGCCGACGGATACGACGTCGCCGGCTACCTCATGCCCCAGCACGACCGGCGCTCTGCGATACGGATGAGAGCCCCTAAACGCATGCACCTCAGAGCCACACACGCCCACAGCTCTCACACGTATCAGCATCTGGTCGGGGTGCTGAATCGCGGGCTTCTCGGTCTCTCGGATGACCAGACGCCCCTCAGTTTCCAGAAGTGCCTCTCGCACGAACGCCTCCTCAGATCATCTAGTAGCGACAACAGAAGAAGCCTGTCCATGCCACAACCGGACAGGCTTCTGGATACGTCAACGGGCAATCTCGCTGATGGCGCGCCGCTATCCCCACAAAGGCGCCATTCCGATGGCGCGCCGCTACCCTACAAAGGCGCCATTCCGATGGCGCGCCGCCCTATTCCGGCTCCCAGCGCAGAACCAACTCCTTGGCCGCCCGAACCTCGTCCAACCGGCGCATGGGCGCGTCGTGGGGGGCCTCGTGCAGCAACTCAGGCTCCGCGCGGGCCTCCTCGGCGATGCGCAGCAGCGCGTCAGCGAAGGCGTCCAGCGTCTCCTTGCTCTCCGTCTCCGTCGGCTCGGGCATCAGCGCCTCTGGGACGATGAGGGGGAAGTAGTTGGTGGGTGGATGGAATCCGTAGTCGATCAACCGCTTGGAGATGTCCAGCGCGTGCACGTCGGGCGCGTCGGCGAAGTGACCCTCACACACGAACTCGTGCATGCAGATGCGGTCGAAGGGCACGCGATACGCGTCCTGGATCCGGCTCTTGAGGTAATTGGCGTTGAGCACAGCGTGCTCGGCCACCCGCCTCAGCCCCTCCGGCCCCAGCATGCGGATGTAGGTGTAGGCCTTCACCAGCACGCCGAACTGACCATAGAAAGCCTTCACCCGGCCTATGGACTTGGGTGGGTCCACGAAGACGTAGAACTCCGCGTCATCGTCCGACCGTTCGGGGGCCACGTCCACGATCGGCCCAGGAAGGAAATCAGCCAGGCTGGGCGCTGCACCGACCGCGCCGGAGCCCGGGCCTCCGCCGCCGTGAGGCGTGCTGAGGGTCTTGTGCAGATTGTAGTGCAGGACATCGAAGCCCAGATCCCCCGGGCGGACGATGCCCAGCAGAGCGTTCATATTCGCTCCGTCGCCGTACATCAGGCCACCGTGCTCGTGGATCAACTCGGTGATCTGCGCCACGTGCTCGTCGAACAGCCCCAGTGTATTGGGATTGGTCAGCATCATGCCGGCCAGGTGATCGCTGTGCTGCTCGCACGCGGCCTGCAGCGCCTCCAGGTCCACGTTGCCCCGCGCGTCGGACGGTATCTCAACCACACGCAGTCCGCTCATCGAGGTCGTGGCGGGATTGGTGCCATGCGCCGAGTCGGGGACCAGAATCACATTCCGCTGCTCGTCCCCCCGATCCACGTGGTAGGCCCGAATCATCAGCACGCCGGTGAGTTCGCCGTGTGCGCCTGCCGCGGGCTGAAGGCTGACCGCCGAGAAGCCACCGATCTCCTTGAGGAATTCCTGCAGGTGATACATCAAGAAGAGCGCGCCCTGCACCGTTTCAAGGCTCTGATAGGGGTGCAGGCGGGCGAAGCCAGGTAGCCGTGCCACCTCCTCGTTGATCTTGGGATTGTACTTCATGGTGCAGGAACCCAGGGGATAGAAACCAATATCCACCCCATAATTCATCTGGGAAAGGCGGGTGTAGTGACGAACCAGGTCAAGCTCACCCACCTCCGGCAGGAGCAGATCGTCCCGGACCAGGCCTTCAGGCAAGTCGGTGGGCGGCACGTCCAGATCCGGCAGCGTGGCTGCACAGCGACCAGGGCGAGAGATTTCGTAGACGAGAGGTTCGGTCATAATGCCACCTCCTGCAGCGCCTCTACCAACATGTCGATGTCCTCGCGGGGGTTCATCTCGGTCACACACACGAGCATATGATTCTTCAAGGCAGCATAATCGCGTCCCAGATCATAGCCGCCGATGATGCCCCATTCATTCAGCAGGTAGTCGTTGATCTCCGCCACCGGGCGGGGACAGCGGACCACGAATTCCTTGAAGAAGGGAGCATCGCCCACGACAGAGAACCCTTCAATCTGTCCAATCTGTTGCTGCGCATAGTGGGCCCTGTGGTAGCACAACTCCGCTACACGCCGCATACCGCACTTTCCCAGGGCAGCCATGTAGACGGCTGCGGCCAATACCACGAGCCCCTGGTTGGTGCAGATATTAGAGGTGGCCCTCTCCCGGCGGATGTGCTGCTCGCGGGTGGTGAGGGTGAGGACGAAGCCTCGCTCGCCTTCCGCGTCCACCGTCTGGCCCACCAGCCGTCCCGCCATCTTGCGCACGTACTTCTGCCGGGTGGCGAAGAAGCCCAGGTACGGCCCGCCGAAGCTGAGACCGGCGCCCAACCCCTGCCCCTCGCCCACTACGATGTCCGCCCCAAACGCCCCGGGCGGCTTCAGGAGACCCAGAGCGATCGGGTCAGCCACTACGACGAGGAGAGCACGTGCCGCATGCGCCGCGGCGGCCAATTCGCTCAGATCCTCGATGCGCCCCAGGAAGTCGGGATACTGGACGATGACACAGGCGGTATCGTCGTCGATCAGTTCCTTCAGGGTCGAAGCACTCGCCCAGCCTGCCGAATCGTGCGCCCCGGGCCCGGCGGGCTCATCTCCCACCACGGACAGTCCCATCCCCTGGGTATAGGTGCGCACCACGGCGCGGTACTCAGGGTAGACAGACGGCGACATCACGACCTTGCGTCGCTTCAGCCGGTGGACACTGATCGCCGTGATGACCGCCTCAGCCGTGGCCGTCGCACCGTCGTAGTGCGAGGCATTGGAGACCTCCATCCCGGTCAGGTTGCAGATCATCGTCTGATACTCGAATATGGCCTGTAGCGTCCCCTGGCTGACCTCCGGCTGATACGGCGTATATGCCGTGTAGAACTCTCCCCGGCGCACGACAGCGTCCACGACCGCAGGGACGAAGTGGCGATAGGCCCCCGCTCCCAGGAAGCACGGGCCGCTGCCCGCGTTGAAATTCGCCTCGGCCAGCACCTCCAGCTCCCAGCGGCCTTCCATCTCAGAGAGAGCGGCAGGCAGGTCCAATTCAGGAAAACGGACGTGCTCAGGCACGTCCCCAAACAACTCATCCATCGACCGGACGCCAATAGCGGCAAGCATGGCGGCCCGGTCCGCATCAGAATGCGGGATATATGGCATAACGGACACCTCCGTGCCACTATTCATGTGTGGGCACCCACAGCGGGCGCCCACACATGGGCCTGTACCTAAAGAATACCTATCCCTCTTCCTCTGCGACGAATGCCTCGTAGGCCTCCGTGTCCATGAGGGCATCGAACTCGGAGGGATCGGACGGCGCAAAGCGAATCATCCAGCCATCGCCATACGGGTCTTGATTGACCAGTTCTGGCTTGTCCTCCAGAGCTTCGTTGACCCCGGTGATCTCACCGCCCATCGGCAGGTAGACATCGGAGGCGGCCTTCACCGACTCGACGACGCCAAAGCCGTCCCCCTTCTCGAAGCTATCGCCTTCCTCCGGCAATTCTACGTAGACGACATCGGAGAGCGATTCCTGGGCGTGGTCGGTGATACCACAGACGATCTCTTCCCCGTCCCAACGAGCCCACTCGTGACTCTTGGCATATCGTGCGTCACTATCCAGTTTCATCAGTATACTCCTTGTCATTAATGTATGGTTAATTGTGGATCTCGCGCAAAGCACACCCCAGGCATAGAGCGTGCTCCCATGCCAGTTCCGCGTATCGGTCAGTGTCAGCCCGACTCGTCCATCGGATTATAGCACTGCTGCGCCATTACACAACCCGAGGCACTCGGGCCAGGATCTCGGACACGACCTCGTAGTTGATCGTGCCCAGCCAATCCGCCACCTCCTCGGGGGTGATCTTGTCGCCTCCCTGGTGGCCAATGAGCACGACCTCGTCGCCCACACGTACGTTGGGAATGTGGCTGACGTTGATCATCGTCTGGTCCATACATACCCGTCCCACAATCGGCGCACGCTGACCCCGCACCAACACCGCGTGCCAGCGTGTGGGCGCACGCCGGAACCCGTCGGCGTAGCCCACGGGGATGACGGCAATGGTCTCCTCCCCCTTGGTACGGTAGGTGTTGCCATAACTGACGCAACTGCCTGGCAGCAGGGTCTTGACCTGGGCGATGGTCGTCTTCCAGGCCAACGCAGGGCGAAAGCCCACCGGCAGGGGGACCTCAGGCGATGGCTGGAGACCATACATCGCCAGGCCCAGCCGCACCATGTTGAAATGAGCCTGTGGCAGGCGCAGTATGGCGGCTGAGTTAGCGCAGTGGACGACACGGAAATGCGAGTCGATCTCGCCCAGCCGCGCAAGCACATCCTGGAAGCGAGCAAGCTGCCAGCGGGTGTATTCCAGGTCCGCGTCGTCGGCCACGGAGAAGTGGGTGAATATACCCTCCAGGTCGAGACCTGGCAGCCCGCGGACCTCCTCGACGAAAGGAACGACCTGTTCCGGCAGCAAACCCAGCCTGCCCATGCCGGTGTCCACCTTGACGTGAACGCGGGCAACGCGGCGCAAGTCCGTGGCAGCCCGGCTGAAAGCCCGCGCCACATCGGCGTCGTAGAGGGTCAGCGTGATGTCGTGCAGGAGCGCCTCCCGGGCAAGCCAGGCTGGCGTGTAGCCCAGAACCAGGATCGGCCCGTCTACGCCCTCGTCACGCAGCCTGACCGCCTCGTTCACGGAGGCGACTCCGCAGAAGAAAGCCCCGTTGTTGAGCGCCGTACGCGCCACCGTGATCGCCCCATGACCGTACGCGTCCGCCTTCAGAACAGCCAGGATATCCACGTCCGGCCCGACGATCTGCTTCACCTGTCGCACGTTGTAGGCCACCGCCTCCAGGTCCACTTCCACCCAGGTCGGGCGGGACGGGCGAACAGCACGCACCGCCAACCCGTCCACGCGCCGGACGAGCCGGGTGACGTCGGCAGGATCCTCCAGGAGCCCCTCCACCACCTGCTCCATCCGGGTCTCGACGTCTCCCTGGATCAACACCGCGTCCCCCGGCTTCAACTGCGGCCGCAGATGGCGCACCACGTCACGGGCCGTGTAGGTCACCAGGATACGCTCACAGGGGAGACCGGCCTCCTTCGCCGCGTCAGCGATCCAGACAGCGCGTTCCCCTTTGACGATCAAGAGATCCACCAGGACGGCCGCCGCCTGTCCCACGCGACGATGGCCCTCCACCGCGTAGCCCCCCAACTGGGCCATGCCCCCCAGTACCGCGATGCGACGTTGGGCCGGGTAATCGGCCAGCGCGGCCAGGGCCTGCAGGCCGGTGGCAGGACTGCAACTGGCGGAGAAATCGAGCAGGCGCGACCCACCGGCTCCCTGCAGAACCTGGAGCCGGCCTGGTGCAGGACGCAGTTCCTCCACCGCGTCCAGGATATTGTCCCAAGGCACGTGATACGCCAGGCCCACAGCAATGGCGGCCGCGACCGTGTAGGCCTGATGACGGCCCAGGAGACGCGTGCGGACTTCCGCCTTGGCTGGGTAGCCGGGTGTGCCCAACCCACTAACACCCGGGAAGTGGACCACAAACTCAATCCCCTCGTCGTCCAACCGCAGGTCCGAGACGACGATGTCGGCGTCGGGGCTCACGCCGTAGGTGACCACGCGGGCCTGAGTTCGCCCGCGCATCGCCCGCACCCGTGGATCGTCGTAGTTGAGGACAGCAACACCGTCAGCCGGGAGGGCCTCCACCAGGCGGCCCTTCTCCTGAGCAATGGCCTCCATGCTGCCGAGATAGGCCAGGTGGGTGTGGTTGACGGCGGTGACAACGGCGACACGTGGCTGCGTCAGCTCAGCCAGGTGCGCGATCTCGTCGAAGGCATGGCAGGCCAGTTCCAGGACAGCGACTTCGTGCTCAGGAACCAGCCCGGCCAAAGAGATAGGCACACCGAAACGACTGCTCAGATCCGGCGGGTTGGAGAAAACGTGGTAGCGCTCCCCCAGGACGGCCGCGATAGCCCGGCAGGCGTCCGTCTTGCCCGTGGAGCCTGTGACGCCCACCACCGCCGGGCCGAGCTTGCGCAGGACGTAGCCGGCCCAGTCCGTGAGGGCGATCTGGGTGTCTGGGACGACCACGCAGGGCACGGCGGGGGAAGCCGGAGGAAACTGGCAAAGTATCCCGCCAGCCCCTTGCTCCAGGGCATGGCCGATGAAGTCATGGCCATCTGCGCCGCCTTCGATCTTGACCGCCACGAAAAGCTCTCCTGGCCTGACGCGACGTGAATCGTAACAGAAACCGGAGAAGTGGGCCGGGGTAGGCGGGCCTACCCACTGCCCACCGGTGGCTGACAACACGTCATCGAGGGTGATCATGGGGCCATTCCTAAGCGACACGAAGCAGCGGCGCAACATGCCGCGCCGCCTATATGGGCAGAACAGGACTCGAACCTGTGACCTCCTCCTTGTAAGGGAGGCGCTCTAACCAACTGAGCTATCCGCCCGCCAGCCTATTATAACCAGGTTTGTCGCATTCGTCAACGTCACAGGCGGGGCAGAACAATAGCACGCTGATCCTGGTATTTCCCCTTCCTGTCAGCGTAGGAGACCTCGCATTCTGCATCGGCTTCAAAGAACAGAACCTGGGCGATGCCCTCGTTGGCATAGATCTTGGCCGATAGGGGCGTCGTGTTGCTGATCTCCAGCGTGACGTATCCTTCCCACTCCGGCTCGAAAGGGGTTATGTTGACGATAATGCCGCAACGGGCATAGGTGGATTTGCCCAAGCACACACACAGAACGCCGCGAGGGACACGGAAATACTCCAGCGAACGGCCCAGAATGAACGAGTTAGGGGGAATGACACATACGTCTCCCGTGAAATCCACCATCGCCCGCGTGTCGAGCCGCTTGGGGTCTACGACGGTCAAGTCCCCCAGACCCGGCGCAAAAACCTTGAAGTCATCCGCCACACGGATGTCGTAGCCGTAGGATGAAAGCCCGTAGGATATGACGCCATTCCGCACCTGTCCATCCACGAAGGGCTCAATCATCTGGTGTTCCAACGCCATCTTGCGAATCCAGTAGTCGGGCTTCAAACCCATCGTCTACGTCTCACTCCCCCTCAGACCGCTATCCAACGGACCGCCGGCATCCTGCCGGCCTTCCAACCTCTAGCCTCCAGTCCGCCTCACATCCGCTCCGGTGTGCTCACCCCAAGCAGCTCCAAGGCGCGCGCCAGCGTCAGCCGGGCCGCCCGCACCAGCATCAGCCGCGCCTGGGTCTGCTGCGGTTCCTCGGGCGACACGACACGGCAATCCCGATAGAACGCGTGGAAGGTTGAGGCCAGTTCCTGCGCGTAGAAGGTCAGATGATGTGGGGCACGTTGCATCGCCGCCATCGCCACGATCTCCGGCAGATCCAACATCTTGCGGATGAGGGCCAACTCGCTCTCGTGAGTCAGCAGCGAGACGTCGCCCGGCGCATCCAGATCCCAGCCCAGATCGGCGGCAAAGCGCAACATACTGCAGATGCGCGCGTGGGCATACTGTACGTAGTACACCGGATTCTTGTCCGACTGCTCGACGGCCAGATCCAGGTCGAAGTCTATCGTCGCATCCACGGTCCGGGTGAGAAGCATGAAGCGAATCGGATCCGGGCCGACCTCATCGAGCAACTCCCGCAGTGTGACGAACTCCCCTGCGCGCTTCGACATGCGCACGTCCTCGCCACCGCGCTTCAGGTTCACCATCTGATAGAGGATGATCTCCACACGCTCAGCGTCAAGCCCCAGTGCCGGGGCCGCCGCCTTCACGCGCGGCATGTCGCCGTGGTGATCTGCCCCCCATACGTATATCGCCCGGTCGAATCCGCGCTCGGCCAGCTTGTTCCATAGATATGCGATATCAGAGGCGAAGTACGTGGGCCGCTCGCTTGGCTCCGCTATGACCCGAGGGGAACGGATGACAACCGCGTCCGCGTCCAGTTCGGGGGAAGTGAACCACACCGCGTCATCGCGCTCGACGATATGGCCCTTGCCTCGAAGCCCCTCGAGGATGCGGTCGAACAAACCGGAAGAATACAGGCTGCTCTCATGAAACCAGGTATCGAACACCACCCCCAAAGACGCCAGGTCCTGGCCTATAAGCTCAATCATGCGCGCGATGCCCTCCGAGCCAAGGGCACGCACAGCGTCCCGGCGGGACACACCGAGATACTGATCACCGTATTCCTGGGCCATCTGCTGGCCTATCTCCGCCACATAGTCTCCCCGGTAGCCATCCTCCGGGAACGGCTCGTCGCGCCCAAGCGCCTGGGCATAACGGGCGAAAACACTCTCCCCAAACTTGCGTACCTGGGAACCGGCGTCATTGACGTAGTATTCCCGCTCGACCTCAAAGCCCGCCGCATCCAGCACACCGGCCAACGTATCGCCGATGACAGCGTTGCGTGCAGAGGCAACGGTGATCGGACCGGTCGGATTGGCACTGACAAACTCAACCTGCACCCGCTGCCCGCGACCGCGGTCCACGTGCCCCCAGTGCTGCCCGGCCTCCAAGATCTGCGGCACTTGCGCCACCAGCCAACCCGTGCTGAGCTTGACGTTGATATACCCAGGGCCAGCGACCTCCACCTGGCCCACAAGCGGGGCCTGCGGGAGATGCTCGATCACACGCAAGGCGATATCTCGTGGGGCCATCCGTGCCTCTTTGGCCAACCGCAGACAGACCGGCGAAGCGTAGTCGCCATGTTCGGGGTGGCGCGATTGCTCTACAGCAACCTCCGGTGTCTCGAACTCCGGAAGCGCGCCACCCTCCTGAGCAGCCCGCAATCCTTCGGCAATGAAAACGGCGATCTGGTCACGAACGAGTTCTGTCATCGCCCTCCTACTATGAAACGACTGGTCCTCTAGGTGAGGCCCTGCACCTATTCCGTCAACCATCCAGCCCCAACTCCTTGCGAAACCACTCCAACAGGCGACTCCGCTCGTCCGGGGGCTGAAACGAACCCTCGACGCCCGCGATGATCGTGCGCTTGATCTGCTCCAACGTCACCCCCATCGCCAGCATGGCGGTCATGTACTCGTCGGTCAGGGTCGTATCGCTGATGCTGGGGTCATCGGTGTTGATCGTCACACGCAAGTTCAAGGCCAACAAATCAGGCAAGGGATGCTGCCAGAAACGCCGGACGACAGCAGTCTGCACATTGCTGGTCGGACACACCTCCAGGGTCACCTCGCGCTCCCGGACCAATTGGACCACGTCCGAGTTCTCAATCGAGCGTACCCCGTGCCCGATACGCTGAGCCCCCAGCAATTCGATCGCCTCCCACACGTTTTCCGGCCCGCCTGCCTCCCCGGCGTGCACGGTGATGCCCAGTCCGTCCCGTCGCCCCTTTCGGAAGACCCTGGCAAAGCGCCTGGCCGGATAACCAGCTTCGTCGCCAGCCAGATCCAGGGCGACGACGCCCATGTCCTTGTGAGCCAACCCGATTTCGGTGATCTCCGCAGCCGTATCCACACTCTCGTCACGGCCTATCTGAAGGATCAGTCGGGTGCACACACCGTGGTCCGCGTCAGACCTGGCGACTGCGCTGCACACCCAGGTAACTACCTGGTCGAGGGAAAACCCTTGCTCTCGGGCCAGGGCGACAGGATTGAAGCGCAACTCCAGATACTTGACGCTGTCGGCGGCCGCATCGGCCACCGCCTCATACGCCAGGCGTTCCACGGCCGCCTGAGTAGGATAGAAACGCCGCAGCAGACGAAACTTTTCGAGGAAGCGATGGAAGTCCGGTCTATCATTCGTCACGGTGACGAACGGGCGCAGGGTCTCGATATCGTAGCTGGGTAAATCGATCCCGTGTTCCTGGGCGATTTCGGCCAGGGTCTGGAGCCGGAGAGAACCCTCAAGGTGGCGGTGAAGATCCACCTTCGGCAGCGCGTGTAGCTGGGTGCGCAGGCCCGCCGCCGAGCCCAGAGATTCTCCACCGCCGTGCGCCATCAACTCTGCCATACCCTGTGACACCGCCTCTTAGGAAACTGGGGGACTGTACGAAAGCATTGGCACGGTCAAGACGTGGGGAATGCACACAAGCCCCTCCCAAGAGACCCCAGCAATCCATCGCCGCGCGATGGATGACTCACTCAACCTTCTCCGTCAGAATCCATCCCCAGTAGTACCAGACCAGCACAAGATCAACGGTCAAGCCTAAGGCCAGGGGAATGTGGAAACTCACGAGGGCGAACCAGGATTCTAGCAGGAAAGGGCACGCAAGCTCAGGGGACAGAGCAGCAATACCTCGCACGATCTGGCTCACCGCGGCCACGGCGATCAGGCAGTTAGCCAGCGCAAACCAGCGGTGGCGACTCGCCAACTTGGTTACCGCGCCCAACCGGCGGCTGAAGCTGGCGAAAAGAACGCCCAGGTAAACGAGCGCAAGCAATCCTACAGCTCCCAGCGGGGTCGTGATGACGATCATCCGCGCTCTCCAGTCATCAAGTCCTGCAGACGGAACCCAAACGCAAGGACAAAAGCACCACCACCACACAGCAGGATATCAGCGATAGACTGTCCAATGAACGCTACGTCGCGGACGATATACCACACCATACCCGCCGCCAGCAGCAGTGCTGGCAGAACAAGGATATGATAGCCCACATGCTGGCCAGATGTCTTCTCGTAGAAGAACGCAACGCGCCACAGAAACACGAGAAGCATCCCGGTGGCAGCGAGCGAATACACGATCAACACTGCCTCGGCGATTTGCATATAGCAGCCTCCCCCTACCGCCGCACGAATGCCTGTACAAACGAGTCCACCATCCGTCGAGGGCTGCCGCTCATGATTCCCTCCTGTCCCTCAAACGGCGCACGGACCTCGACACCACGAGAGGTGATCGCGAACTGGCGAATCCCCTTATCGTGATTGCTGCCCCGCATCTTGAGGACCAGCAGCGCCTTGCGGATGGCACTCTCGATCTCAACGTAGCGCAGGAGGAGGTAGGAATCGACCAGGAAACCAAGGGCGTCCCCCATGCCCTCGCTTCCGCCCAGCAACGCGGTACTCTCCCGCGTCAACACGGAGGTTAATCCCTCGCGCTTCAGGGCATTGACGAACCCATAGACGATAGACCGAAGGTGAGTGGGGTCCTCGCTAAGACGCTCGAAATGTGACAAGCTGTCTACAAGCACCCGCTTCGCACCGATCTCCTGCACCAATCTCTCAATCCGCCCGCCGACCTGCTCCAGGTCGGCCTTGGTGACCTCCGGGCTGGTCATCACCACACGCAGTTTGCCCTCCTTCTCCATCTGCCGGAAGTCCCAGCCAAAGCTGGCCGCGCTGCTGTAGTACTGCTGTGGAAACTCCTCGAAAGTCAATATAAGACCAGGCTCCCCACAGGCAACAATGCCGTGGTAAATGAACTGCATGCCCAACGTCGTCTTGCCTGTACCTGGTGCGCCCTCGATCAAATTGGCCGTCTGAGATAGGAACCCGCCCAACAGCATCTCATCAAGGCCCGGGATGCCCGACTTCACCCGTTCCATGAGCTCCTCCTTAAACGTTAGCCGCTCAAACGTTCCACACTCAAGCGGCCACTTAGCGTCGCGTGCCCCGGATGATGTGATAAATCGCCTTGACCCGGAATTGCCGATCATCGGAAGCCTTCACAAACTGCGCGAGTAGCTCCCGAGTCTGCTCGTCTGGGGCAAGCGAGTAGACCGTCATATCGTCCAGTTGACTCTCCTCCAGCACCCCATCCTGTGCCAGCTCGGACAATTCGAGGCGAATTGTCTCGACACTGCGACCGGCATAACGGGCAATGTTCTCAGCGGTGTCCGTGGTGTGGGGGTTGTCGTGGAAGAAGCGGACTAAGTCCCATTTCACGAAAGAGTTGACTTTCGTCTGCAAAAACTCAAGCAATTGCGGGTCCATATCCGCCATCAGGCGACCGGTCAGGTCAAGTTCCATTTCCTCCATGAGCAATCTCCTTCAATGAGCACTCCTCCAGCCAGCACCTAACACACGACCTGGCGCCGCCGCTATCAGCCAGACGACTGAGACGGGCCAGCAGCACCGGCTTGGCCGTGCTGCAGACGAGATCGTCCCTAGTTCGCCATATCCTGCCGCATGTGGCAATGCTTGTACTTCTTCCCGCTACCGCACCAGCACGGATCGTTGCGCCCCAAACGAGGCTTATCCTGGGCCGCCCGCGTCGGAGCGCGCCCTCCGCCGCTCGCCCGCCCCGCCACAGTGGGACGTGTCGCCCGCAGTCGCCGCCTCCCACCAAGCTGGGTGAGCAGCGCGCGAGGCAACAGGTAGACCGTGCGTGCAACCGTTTCCTGAATCCGGCCCAGCAATGCTTCGTACATCTCGTGGGCTTCCTTCCGGTAGGCAACGAGTGGGTTCTGCTGCCCGTAGGCACGCAGCCCAATCCCCTCACGCAGAGCCTCTAGATCGGTCAGATGTCGCACCCACAAGGCATCCACTGCCCGCAGCATCAACTGCCGGTCGCGAGCAAGCTGATACGCACCCAGATACGCCGCATCGACGCGGTCTTGCATCTCCTTCGGGAGTCTGCGCACAAGCTGAGTGCGTGTATCCTCGTTAGGCTCTTCGCCTAACCTTTCGACCACCCGCCGGTAGACCATGCGTTGCACTGGGTCGGCACTCTGCGCCAATGACTCCAGCGTCACACCTTCGCGCAACGCCTGCTGGAATATCCCGCGCCCGATGTCGCGGTTGATGTCGTCATAGACGCGTTCGGCTATCTCGACCAACTGCGCCTCGATCTCAGCAGGTTCAAACCCGCTCCAACCACGATAGTTGAAGTCGGCGGGCAGGGGAAAGAACGTACGCAGCTCGCTAAACAGGCCGCGCAGGTCCCAGTCATCTGGGTCGGGGCCGGGTGTGTGAGCCGCCACCACCTGGCCGATCTCCTCCCGCACCATCCGCACCACCTGCTCCCGCAAGTCAGGCGCGCTGAGCACCTGACGGCGTTGCGCGTAGATGACCTCGCGCTGCTTGTTGACCACGTCATCGTATTCCAATACGTGCTTGCGAATATCGAAGTTATACCCTTCCACCCGCATCTGCGCAGATTCGATGGACTTGTCAAGCCAGGCATGCTGGATCGGCACGTTCTCCTGCACGCCGAGCCGTCCCATCAGTGTCTGCACGCGCTCGCCACCAAACCGGCGCATCAGTTCGTCTTCCAACGATATGTAGAAGCGCGAGGAGCCAGGATCACCCTGCCGGCCTGCCCGACCCCGCAACTGGTTGTCAATGCGGCGCGCCTCATGGCGTTCAGTGCCAAGGATATGCAACCCTCCAACGGCCACCACGCGCACGCGGTCTGTGGTGCAATCGGCGACCGCCTCCGCCAGCACCTCTGCCCAGCGCTCGGGGTAAACCTGCGTCACGACTTGCCCCTGGCGCGCCAGGTCGAGCGCATGGTTCCACTGGACATGGCGGACCTCGCCCAGGTCAAGACCCTCCTTGCGCATCCGGTCTCGGGCTACCCCTTCAGGGTCGCCGCCCAGCTTGATGTCCACACCGCGCCCGGCCATGTTCGTGGCGATCGTGACCGCGCCAGAGCGACCGGCCTGCGCGATAATCACCGCCTCCTTCTCGTGGTACTTGGCATTGAGCACCTGATGCGGAACGCCCCTTCGCTGGAGCATCCGCGAAAGTCGCTCTGACGTCTCGATAGCGATCGTGCCCACCAGCACCGGCCGGCCCGCCTCGTGCGCCGCTTTGATCTCGTCCACAACGGCCCCGAACTTGGCTTTGTCGCTTGCGTAGATAATATCCGCCAGATCAAGCCGCTTGAAGTACCGCCGCCCATTCCCGTCGGGTGGCTCGTAGGTGGTCACCGTCACGTCTGGCGTCACCATACCGAGGCTGTCCGCGTGACCATTTAGCACGCCTGCAAAGGTGACCTCCTCAATCTCATCCACCGCTCGATCGAGGGCAGCCAGATCGCCGTAGGTAGCGCGGTACTCGACGTTGGTCGGAAGCACGATCACGTCCAGATTGTAGATCCGCTGGAACTCCTCCTCCTCAGTCTTGGCTGTACCGGTCATGCCTGCCAGTTTGTCGTACATGCGGAAGTAGTTCTGGAAGGTAATCGTCGCATAGGTGAGGCTTTCCCGCCGCACCGCCACACCCTCTTTGGCCTCTATCGCCTGGTGCAGTCCCTCAGAGAAGCGTCGCCCATACATCAGGCGGCCGGTGAACTCATCCACGATGATCACTTCACCGTCTCTGACGATGTAGTGCTTGTCCCGCTTGTAGGTGACGACAGCCCGCAGCGCATTGTCGAGATAGGGCAGCATATGGGCATGTTTGGAGTCGTAGAGACTCTCATCCGGCCCAACCTCCGGCACCATGCGCTCGACGTGCTCAACTCCTCGCTCTGTCAAGGTGACTACGCGAGTCCGTTCGTCCAGCACATAGTCGGCGTCCGGTTCATCCTGCTCGACGCTCGCCGGACTGCTGCGGCGCAACCCAGGCACGATCTCGGCGAAACGCCGGTACAGATCGGATGACTCCTCTGCAGGGCCGGAGATAATCAGCGGCGTGCGCGCCTCATCAATGAGAATGTTGTCCACCTCGTCGATGATCGCGTAGTTTAGTTCCCGCTGTACACACTGACTCAAGTCGTGCACCATGTTGTCGCGCAGATAATCAAAACCGAACTCGTTGTTGGTGCCGTAGGTGATGTCGGCCCGGTAGGCCTCGTGTCGGGAGACGGGGCACAGGTTCAGGAAACGGTCATCGGCCGATGGGTATTCTGGGTCAAAGAGGAAAGACCCACGGTTAGGATCAGCGGCTGCCGACTGAATCACCCCCACCGACACGCCCAGCAGATGGTAGATCGGCCCCATCCACTGCACGCCCACCTTGGAGAGATAATCGTTGGGTGTGACTAGATGAGCACCTTTGCCCTCCAGCGCGTTCAGATAGAGGGGCAGCGTGGCGACGAGGGTCTTTCCCTCGCCGGTCTTCATTTCAGCGATCTTGACCTGGTGAAGGATCACGCCACCGATCATCTGCACATCGTAGTGGCGCAATCCGATAGTGCGCTTGGCCGCCTCACGCACAACCGCGAACGCCTCGGGCAAGATATCGTCAAGCGTGTCGCCTCGAGCCAGACGTTCGCGGAACTCGTCCGTCTTGGCCTGAAGCTGAGCATCGCTCAGCGCCTCGAGTTCAGGTTCAAGCGCGTTGATATCTTCGACCACTCTCTGAAGCCGAGTGATCTCGCGCTTGCCAGAATCTCGGGCAACTCTACCAAACAATCCTCGCAGCATCAATCCAATCCCATGTCCTAGACAATAATGACGGACGCAGCGGACATTGATCGCGCGTCCGGTTCAGTATGCGCTTCATTATACTCGTAGGTGGCGCAAATGCAAACAGCCTCAGACGACCCGCTGGGGCCGATCAACGGACAATTCCGGCTTGCCGTCCTCGTCAACAACGAAACACCTGGTTCCCCAGCTCCTGTGCAAGCTCAAGATCAGGGTAGCAGCGGAAAGGCAAGCAGGCCAGCGATATCATACAGCACGTGCAGGAGAATGCAAGCACCCGTGTTGGTCCGCTGGCGCAGCCAACCCAGGACAAGCGCTGCGCCAAAGACCTCAAGCGTCGCCGGCGTGAGCCCATACTGCACGTGCACGGCAGCGAAGAGAACAGCCGTCAGCAGCAGGCCAAAGCGGGGCTGCAATGCCCCTCTGAACAGCAGTTCCTCCGTCACGCCGGCCGCCAGGCTCATCACCAGCGCCTGCCACGTGCTCATCACACCGCCGTAGAGCACCTCGCCCAGCGCCTCCATCATCTCGTGGTTCTCCGGGTCCACCACCTCCCACAGCCAATCCACCCCATAGTAGAACACCAGGATAGCCAACGTCAGACCGACGACCAGCCCGAGATGCCTCCAGGTCACACGCTCCAGACCCAGACGTTCCCAGGTCTCACGCGGTGCGCGCCGGATGAGAAAACCCACGCCGACGAAGGCGAACAGCCCGATCGGCAGATTCGACACAAGCAAGTCCACAAACGCGACCTGGAAGGTACTCTCAGCCAGCGTGTCCAGGCCACCGATCAACGGCAGCTGAGCGAAATTGAGCCCTATGCCCAGGCCCGCTAGCGCCAACGCCACGGCATGTATGCCTGAGTCGGGGTCAATCGGAATCAGACGAGCTATGAAACCCCGCACAAACCGGAGCAGAAACACCGGGGCCAGTGCCGTCGTTCCAAGGACGATCAGCCCGAAGTCATTCCACCGCAGAGATGCCAGGCCTGGATATTGCACCATCAGCAAGCGTTGCAGCTCGCGGCTCTGGCCGAGCAGCAAGGCCAGCAGGCCTCCCAACGCCGTCAACGCGTCGAATACGATGAACAAGCCATAGGTCATCCAACGTATACCCCGATCCCGATCGCTCCACTGAGCGATCAGCGCGATGACCAGGAAAGGCGTATACGCTGCTAGACTGAGCCACACTGTAGAGCCTCCATAGCCACGATAGGAACTCCCATCTACAGAACTCGACAGACCAATCCCTTGAGATAAGCCCCCTCGGGAAAGGTCAGTGCCACCGGATGATCGGCTCCTTGCGACAGCGAGCCGATGATCTGTGCATCCCGCCCTGCATCCACCGCCGCGCCGAAGACGACCTTCTGGAACAGATCGGCAGACACCGCGCCTGAGCACGAGCAAGTGAACAACACCCCACCCGGACGAAGTAGCTGAAAGGCCAACAGGTTGACATCCTTGTACGCACGCGTTGCCCGCTCCACCTCGCGGGCGCTGTGGGCGAACTTGGGCGGGTCAAGCACGACTACGTCGAACAGGCGGCCTTGCGCACGATAGCCACGCACGACGCTGAAGACATCTCCCTCCACGTAGTCAAGGTGGCAATGCTCGAAACCGTTGAGTGCGAAGTTCCGCCGCGCCAGATCCAACGCCGGACCCGAGCTCTCAACCAACGTGACCCGCGATGCCCCGCCCGCCGCAGCACAGACCCCGAACCCCCCACCATAGGCAAAGGCGTCGAGCACTTCTGCCCCGCTGCAGAAGATCGGCAACCGGGCCCGGTTCTCTCGCTGATCCAGATATCGACCGGTCTTGTGGCCCCGCCGAACGTTCACCACATAGCGGAGGCCGTTCTCAAGCACCTCCACCAACTCGGGCGGCTCCTCGCCCCACAGCAGGCCCGTGTGCAGTCCCAGTCCCTCTTTCGCCCGCACATCCACATCGGAACGCTCGTATATGCCCCGCACGTCGTCCACCAATTCCGCCAGCAGCCCAACCAGCTCTTCCTTCCGCTGCTCAACGGCCAGCGTCAAGAACTGCACCACCAGCCAGTCCCCATAGCGATCTACGATCAACCCCGGAAGATAGTCCGACTCAGCATGCACGAGGCGGTAGGTCGAGGTCGCCGGATCATCGGCCAGGGCCTGGCGGGCAGCCAGCGCCCGCTCCAGCCGCCGCCGCCAGAAGCCGCGATCCACCAGTTCATCCCGGTTCCAGGTCAGCAACCGTACGGTGATCTGAGAGCGGCGATTGAGCGTGCCTCGCGCCAGCCAGTTGCGGCCCGCGTCGCACACATCGACGACATCCCCATCCGTGATCTCGCCCTCGGTTCGCCCGATGGCACCGGAAAAGATCCAGGGATGGCGCTGCGACACGGGCTTGGCGCGGCCGCGCTTCAGGAACACCGTCCCACTCACCCTACCCACACCCCCTACACCATCCTGCGGCACGCGGGCAGACCCACGCACGGATGTCATCGACCGCAACGGTCGAATATCGCCGACACGCAAGCAGTCGGGATCCGTCGGTTCCCGCCCTTGCTACGAACGCGTAGCCCTCGGCCTCAAGCATCAATTGGCAACCTCAATTGGTCGGCGCTTGCGTCCGGGGAGACCATTGCCCGCAGCCGGGCCTCGTCAATCATCGGCACCTCCAACGTCTGTGCTTTCCGGTATTTCGTGCCCCCCGGGGCCTCACCCACCAGCAGGTAATCCGTCCTCCGGCTGACGCTACCGGTCACCCGGCCGCCGTGCCGCTCAATGAGCCGGGTTGCGTCCTCACGGCTCATAGTCAGCAGCGTCCCGGTAATCACGAACGTCAGACCCGTCAGCGGGCCTTCCGCCGGCGCGGCCGCGAACTCCTGCTCCAATCTCACACCCGCGCGGCGCAGCTTCTCGACGAACTCCCGGTTCCGGGATCGGGAGAACCACTCGACAATGGCACCAGCCGTGTGCGGTCCCAGGCCGGGTATGCCCTCTAAGTCCTCGCGGCTGGCGGCCATCAACTCGTCTAGCGAGCGATAGTGCTGTGCCAGCAACTGCGCAATGGTAAAGCCCACACCGCGGATACCCAATGCACCGATGACCTGGGCCAGCGGCCGCTCCCTCGTCGCTGCGATGGCCGCCAGCAGGTTGTCCGTGCTCTTCTCGGCGAAACCATCCAACTCCAGCAAGGGCTCTCGACGAAGATAGTACAGATCGGCGGCGTCCTGAAGGAGGTTGCGCTCAACCAACAGTTGGGCCGTCCGCTCTCCCAACCCCTCGACATCCATCACACCGGCGAAGTGCCCCACGCGTCGCACGCGCTGCTCCGGGCAGGCCACGTTGATGCAATAGACGGCCACCTCGTCCTCGGCTGAGACTACCGCCTCGCCGCAGGAGGGACAGGTCGTGGGCAATTCGTAGGCTGTCTCCTCCCCGGCGCGCGCCGCAGTCACCGGCCCAACCACGTAAGGAATCACGTCCCCGGCGCGCCGGACGAGCACCGTGTCGCCGACGCGGATGTCCTTTCGCTGCAGGTCTTCGAAGTTGTGCAGGGTGGCCTTACGAATAGTGACGCCACCCAGTTGCACGGGCTTCAGCACGGCATAGGGCGTCAGCGCGCCAGTGCGACCCACGTTGACGCCGATGTCTTGCACCTTGGTAGTCGCCTCCCGGCCGGGAAACTTGAACGCCACCGCACCGCGTGGCGCTCGCCCTACCGTGCCCATCGCCGCTTGTGTGGCCAGGTCATCCACCTTGATCACCAGCCCATCCACCTCATAGGGCACCGTGTCGCGCCTCTGGATCCAACTCTCGCAGTAGGCGATCACGCCGTCCAGCGAATCGAGGCGGGCTACGTGCTCCGAGACGGGCAAGCCCAACTCCTTCAAGTAGGCCAACGCCTCCCACTGGGTGGACAGCAGAGGACTATCCCCACCCCTGTGTCGCCCTTCCGAGTCCGCCACCACGACACTGTAGCACAGCAGCGTGATCGGACGGGAAGCGGTGACCCGCGGGTCGAGCTGGCGCAGACTGCCCGCCGTCGCGTTACGCGGATTGGCAAACGGCTTCTCCTCGGCCTCAATCTGCCGGCGGTTCAGCGCCTCGAAATCCTCGATCATCATGATCGCCTCACCGCGCACGACCAGACGCTGGGGAACACGCACCTTTCCCCTCTGCACGTGGGAAAAGGGCAGATCTTCGCCAGGTTCCCTCGCCGCGGCGAGAGGGGAAGCGATGGGAACGCGCAGAGGCAGGGTGCGCACGGTGCGCAGGTTGGTCGTCACGTCCTCGCCCACGTATCCGTCCCCCCGTGTTGCCCCCAGGACGAACAGGCCGTCCTCGTAGTGCAGCACGACTGTCAGACCGTCCAGCTTCGGTTCGACCACCCACGCGGGCCGAGGCGCATCGGCCGGCAGAAACCGGCTCACCCGCTCCCACCAGGCGCGGATTTCCTCGCCGTTAGTCGCTTTGTCCAGGCTGAGTATGGGGGCGGGATGCTCCACCTTCACGAATCCCTCGGCCGGCTCGGCCCCTACCCGCTGGGTCGGCGAGTCCGGCGTGACGGATTCCGGGTGCGCGTCCTCCAGCGCACGTAGCTCGTCCATAAGCACGTCGTACTCGGCATCGCTGACGAGAGGATCGCTGAGCACGTAGTAGCGATAGTTGTGATAGCTGATCTCGCGCCGGAGCTCCGCGACGCGCTCAGCCGTTGGCTGATGGACCATGGACGTCACTCCCGAAACGTGCCCTTGTGGCAGATGCTCGCGATTCTATCACAAGTGATACGAATATGCGAATCGCCTACACAGGTAGGCCGTCCACATTCGATCAGAGGCGGAGGAGGGGACCAGGTGAACACCGATCGTGCGCCCTTTGTCAAATCGGACGCGGGCTTCCACAGATGCCGAAAACCGGGGAGACGGACAGGGAGACCGCGCCATCAGAATGCGGTGTCCCTAGCGACGGGCGGGCGATCTAAGGCTTCGCAACCGGCTCCAGGAAGCTGGCAGCCGCCCACCACTCACGGGCTTCATCCTCGTGGTCGCGAATCTTCCACCACTCGGAGCCACCTGCCATCATCGGCCCATCCACGACGATGAAGACCTCACCCTCCATCGCGATTTCCATACGAGTGTAGCTCTCGCCCGGCCCCTCTCGGAGACTGAGGCCATACCCGCCGGTGCCGGTCACCCGCACGCGGTCCCCAATGGCGACCGCCGGGGCCGGCCCGGTGTCTGCCTCTGGCTGTGTGCCTGCGTCGGGCGTGGCACTCCGATCGACGACGGGCGTTGGTGCCGTCGTAGCGGTCCGTATGATTGGCACGGGGCTAGGGCGTCCGGCCGCCGCACGCCCGTGTAGCAGGTACAGTCCCCACAGGCCACACAGGGCCAGCGCCAGCACCCCCGACAGGCTCCCCAGCATCCAGACGCCCGCAGAAACAACCGTGGGCCCCGGCTGATCCGCACGCTCGGCAGCGTCACTCTCCGGCTCGACGCGGCGGCTGGGAGCCGTCTCATCCATCTCTTTTTCGCTGCCCACAGTATCCTCTCCTCCCCCACAAGCGTCCGCGTTGTGGAGCCCGCGTATCTATCCAGCCCGCGCAATCTGCCCTATGGGCCAATGTCGAGCGTCACATCATCCACGTACAACGCAGACGTGTACGCGTCACCATCGTTTCGGGTGCCGATATACAGAGTCACTTGCTGGCCTGTGAAGGCGCCCAGATCATACTCACGCTGTACCCAGGCTCGGACATCAGACCGCCAGCTATCCAAGGCGTGGTAGCTGCCCGCCTGATCATACAGGCTAACGTAGTGCCAGTCGCCCGTATCATCCTCCTCAGCGATGGGATAGACCCACAGGCGCAGCGTAGCTGCCTCGCCAGCAGGCACGCCAAAGGTCTGAGCGACTGACGAATAGGAATCGCTCTCCGGATCCCCCGGCAGGATGCCGACTCGCGCGCTTCGCAAGCCAGAGTGAGCCTGACCTGTGTCGTAGACAGCCAGCCGGTTTAGCACCCAGCCCGTGTCCGCCTCAAAACCACCGTTCACCAGCGTAGATATCTGAGCAGGTTCAAAGCTCCGGATCACCAACGGCAACCAGCAGTTTATCACATTGACGTAGAACCTGCCCGTGCTCCATTCCGACCGGTTTCCGGCCGCGTCGAACACTTGCACTCCCCACGTATGCTGCCCACCACCGGCGGTCACTGTATACACCGCCTGCGTGGTCGTGTAGGACTGACCATCCACTCTCACCACGTAGGTCAGGCCAGAGCCCTCATCCGGCTCCGCCGGCTCCCACGCCAGCGTCACCGCCCCCGCCGTGACACTGACGCCGTCGGCTGGTGCGATCAACGTCGTACCTGTAGGCGAGATCGTGTCATAGGTGAAGACAACCTCGGCCGGCGATGGGTCAACGGCACCCTCAGCCGTCCACGCCCGGGCACGCAGCCGGTAGTCCCCGTCGCTCAGCGCCGGCAACGCGTAGACCCAGGTCAGTGTCCCCGTTGCAGTGACCCACGCCGTCTGGGTGAACGAGGCCGTCCCGGTGACCCACAGTGTATCCGACACCCAATCGCTCCCCGTCCAGTAGTGCTCATCGCTGACCCGCTCCACTTGAACCCTGACCCGGTCCAGCGCCATCGCCCCCCCGGCCGTCGCCGATCCCTCGAAGGCAGGCACCGTGTTGTAGGCGCTCCGGTTGGCCGGTGCTGTGATCGCCGTGTTGACAGGCAGCGTCAGACACTCGTCCAGGAAACCCAGCACGCGCCCCATCACGGCGGGACGCTGGTCGGGCGAGATCGTCTCAAAGGGAAAACCAAGGTAAACCAACCGTTCGCAGCCGTCGGCATACTGGACCGCCGCGTTGCCCCCCTCCCCACCCCGGTAGACCAGCGCGGCCACAGAACCCCCGATTGGCGCGATCTGGTCCGGGTAGTCTGCATCATACAACCCTGACGCATCGAAACGGAAGTCACCCAACCCTTCGAATATGGAGCCGGGCGCTGGGCCAACCTCGTACGTGCCGGCATCGTCGCCCGTGTACTCGGCGCGCAGGACACCGCGGTGGAAAGTTGGGTCATCTCCGTCCCCTTCCCGATCCAGATGGTAGCCTATCTCCGTGCCGCTCAGGAAAAGCGCCCCACCGCTGTTGAGGAATGACTCCAACAAGGCCCGCTCGGTCGCGTCCAACGTCTCATCCTGGACCGACTCCTCCCCCAGAATCCAATCCAACACCGCATAATCGCTCAGATTCACGTAACCGTCCCTCACCGCCTCGTTGGAGGCGCTGTCGAAGGGATACGAGATACACTCGCCGTGCTGGATCGTGTAATCGTAGCGGTTCATCTGATCCAGGAACACGCGCATGTGGGTCTCATCCGTCGGTGCGTAGTGGTCAGGCACGGTCATTGTGCTGTTCATCCGATCGAATCCGCTGACCAGAAGCACGCCGGCATCATCGCCGACGCGCGCCGCCAGCGTCTCCGTTGGAAACGACGCTCCCCCATCGTTGGTGGCGGTCACACGCACGAAGAGCAACTGCGCCTCCGAAAGACCCGTCACCGTATAAGCAGTCGTCGCGACCGGCACTCCGTTCGACCAACCGATCCCGTTGGTGCTGGTGTACACCCGGTAGCCGGTCGCCGCATCCCCCACCAGACCGACGGCGTCTGTCAGGGGGGCACGCCACGAGATCCGTACCTGCCCGCCGCTCGCATTCTGGACAGCCAGGTGTCTCGGCGGCTCGGGCACCTCGCCCAGATCAATCCCGTCGCGCTGCTCGAAATAGCTGAGGATGCCCTGGTACATAGCGCGGGCAGCCAGCATATTGAAACGCGGGTCTTTGAGCGCATCGGTGTCGTCGGGATGGTCGTGATACGCCACCTCGATCAACGCGCCAGGCATGCGCGCCTCCGGATCATAGCTGTCCCACAGCAATCGCAACTCGCCCAGGTTCATGCTCCGCTTCTGGTCAGGCCAATCAGCGTCCCACCCGGCCTGTATGTCGTGAACCAGCTCGGCGTGAATGGCATCGCGCAGCGCCTCGCTGCCCGGCGTGATCGGCAGGCCCTCCCCGTTGTGGATGATGCTGACCGTGCCGCTCGAATGCCACTGGTACCCGCTGACGCCGTTCGTATGCCAGGAGACGTACACGGCATCATCCCCGGTGCCAACGTGCTCCCAGCGGGCATATATGGGGCGGGCGACCACGTCGTCCACCGGCTGATCCATCCCCATCCGCTGCACCTGGTAGAAGGCAGCCATTTCCCACCAGGGTTCGTCTGGCGCGAAAGTCGCATCCGTCTCAATGCCCGTCAGGTCGTCAAACACGCCCCCGCCGAAGCGGACCGCGTCGGCGACGAGCACCCTACCGGCCACCGTGGACTGATTCGTCAGGACAACGCGGGCATCACTCCCAGCCTGGAAGCCATAGGTGCCGATGTAGTGCCACGTGATGCCGTGGCGCCGCTGATCCAGCACCACCGTGGTCTCCCCACCGGCGTGGTGGACCGTGTAGTGGGCGTCAAGCGAGCGATCGGAACCCGAGCGATACCATACGTAGACGGCATATTGCCCATCCGCTGGCAGCGTGGCCGTCCACACAGCAGTAGCAGTCGGGTTCCCCTCCACCGTCACAGCCTGGCGGAAGTCCGTGCCGGCGTAGCCCGTCCCGGCTGTACTCGTCCACACCCCGGTCTCAGAGTACCCCGCTCCCGATCCAGCGTCGTCATTGTCCACCACTACCTCGGCGCTGTTCATGTCGCGCTCCCGGACCGGCCATACCTGCGCCCCGGCGTTCCACAGGTACTGAAGGAGATACTGGTTCACCGCCTCAGCGTTGTTGTGATCCTCGATGATGGGTCCTTCATAGGGCGGCCTCGGGTACGGAATGCGCTGGACTCGCCAGTCGTGGATCGAGGTCGAAGGATACGCGTCCGGCCACCACTGCCAACCGTGACCCGCGCTGACATAGACCGTCTTGCCGCTAAGGCCGCCCGGCGGCTGGCCCTGACCGGGGGCCGGAGGCTGCCCCGTGCCGCCTGGGGCCGGTGACGCGCCTTCCTCCCCGCCGATCAGTGTCTCCTTGCGTGGAGCAGGAAGCTGCGGCAGGAAATCCGCCAGCGGGACAAAACCCTTCGCGCTGGGATCCCGGGTCTCGATGCGCAGGTCTCGCCATCCCAAGGGCTCCAGCGTCCAAGCAATCTGGTGGACGATGGCCTCGAAAGTCGAGTTATCCAGATCACGCAGCGGCTCGGGCGGCACTTCCAGGCGCACCACGACGGTTCTGTCGGCTTGCACCTCCAGACCCTCCAGCGTGGTTCCTCCAGGGACGGCAGACCAGATACCCTGCGCACGCTCTGGAGGCGTGGGGCCTGCCAGGAGCGCCGTCAGTGCCTCCTCCGGACCGGATACACCAGTCCCCAGGCCCAGGCGTCGCTCGACGCAGACCGGACCTTGATCGGACCAGAAGCAGATGGGCCCCGTCTCCTGAGCCGAGAGGTGAACGCTAAACACAAGAACGAACACCACAGCCAGCAGAGCAGGAAGCAGCATCCTCGGACGCACGATCAACTGCCCCGTGGGATGTGAATCACTGTTTATTGACAATCCTTTACCCTCTTCTTGCAGCCCAGGCGAGCAAGTCCCCCACGCCGCGCGTATTCAGTACTTCGGCAGCGGTAGCCCATCCACGGCGAGCCGTTGCCACTCCAAAGGGCAGCACAGCAAAGCCGTCCACGTCATGGGCATCGGAGTTGACCGCCAGTCTCACGCCTAACTCAATCGCCCGCCGCACATAAACATCACACAGATCAAGGCGCTTGGGATGCGCATTGACCTCCAGAGCGGTATCCGCCTCAGCTGCGGCCCGGAAAACCGTCTCCAGGTCGAGATCGGCCCCCTCACGCTCGCCGATCAGCCGCCCGGTCGGGTGAGCGACGATGTCCACGTAGGGATTGCGAATCGCTGCTAACATCCGTTCTGTGACCCGCGCCTGCTCCTGACGCAGCCCGCTGTGCACTGCCGCCACGACGAGATCGCACTCGGCGAGCACCTCGTCCGGCAGATCGAGCGTGCCATCGCCCTGTATCTCAACCTCGACACCCGCCAACACTCGGAAGGCATGCCCCATTTTGCGGTTGACGTCTTCAATCTCCACCCGCTGGCGGCGCAACTCCTCGACGCTGAGCCCTCCGGCGACGCCCAGGCCGTGCGAGTGATCGGTCACCAGCGCATACGCCAAACCATGCGCCCGCGCCGCCTGCGCCATCTCCAACAGGGTCTGATGGCCATCGGACCATGTCGTGTGGAACTGCAGGTCGCCCTTCAGGTCCGCCAGCTCGATCAGATCCGGCAGCCGGCCCTCCAGGGCAGCCTCAATCTCGCCCCGATCCTCGCGCAGTTCCGCCGGTATGAGTGGCAGGCCGAGCGCGGCGTAGACCGCTTCCTCGGTCTCACAGAGGGCCTCAGTGCCGTCATCGCGCTTGAGCGCGTATTCACTCAACGAGAAGCCCCGGTCGAGCGCCAGCCCTCTCAGGCGGACGTTGTGGGCCTGACTGCCGGTGAAGTACTGGAGCGCTGTGCCCCAGCGAGCTGGTTCCAGCACCCGCAGGTCTACCTGGAACCCCTCCTGAGTGCGGATAGACGTCTTTGTGGAACCGGTGAGGAGCACCTCGGCCACCTGGGGCAGTTCCCGAAAGCAAGCCATCACCGGATCAGGGTCAGTCGATGCCACGAGCAGATCCAGGTCACCGACGGTCTCCCGCATGCGGCGCAGACTGCCTGCCGGCGCTGCACGGACCACGCCATGCACCTGCCGCAGCGCGTCCAACATAGCGTGAGCCAGAGGCCAGGCCACGCCCAGCAGGGTGCGGCCGGTGCGTCGCTTCAGCAATTCGATACCGGCCAGCACCTTCTCCTCGCTCTTGGCCCCCATACCGGGCAGGGTGCGCAAGCGCCCTTCCCGCGCCGTTTTCTCCAGCGCCTCGATGCTGGTGATGCCCAACTCGCCCCAGAACAACGCCGCCCGCTTGGGCCCGATCTCAGGAACCTCAAGCATCCCGACCACGCCGGAGGGCACCTGCGCTTGCAGCTTCTCGTAAGCTCCGAGACGCCCCGTGCGCATCAGTTCGTCGATCTTGGCCGCCAACGTCTTGCCGATGCCGGGAATCGCCTCCAGCTCCCCCGCCCGCCAAACCTCCTCCAAAGGCTGGCCCAGCGTGGCGACGTTCTCAGCGGCCCGGCGGTAGGCCATGATGCGATGGTAGTTCTCCCCCTGGATAGCCAAGATGTCCGCCATGGTCGCAAAGATCTCGGCCACTTCTTGGTTCTTCATGCTCGTCACCTCCAGACGCATAAGTCGATTATACTTCCTCGACAATCACTTGACAATGGCTCTTTGGTACTGTAAGATAGCACCATGCCCGAGGCGCTTCTTGATGAACACACCATTGCTGAAACCCCACCGAGCGATATCAGCACCGAAAGCTGCTCCAGGAAATCAACGCTGGCCACAGGGGCATGCGGAACCAGCGGGACAGAATACCCGGCACAAGCACCGGGAATTGTTGCAACTGGGTCAACAGGCCGACAGGAACCTCAGGGCCACCTAGTCAGTGCCTTGAGTGATCCGGTGGTTCCAACCAAAGTAGACAGAGGAGATGCAGAATGCAGCAATCGAACCAGGGGACTTCACCGCCAGACGCAACGCTGAAGCAGTACGATCAGGTCATAGTCCGAGTGTTCGAGAGGCTGCACAAAGATCACGAGGACACAGAGCGCCTGCCTTTCACCAAGCTGGACGTCGAACGCGCTGCTGACGACCTGGAACTCGTGATCAAGAACATACCAGACATCATATACACCTACCGCGCAGGACGGTCTCCTCTCCCTAATGCTATACTGGACCACGGGAATTGGGCTATTGAGGGGACAGGCAAGGGGAGGTACGCCTTTGTCAAGCTAACCCGTTCGCCCTACGTGGATATCCCAACTGACGTAGAGATAACCCACATCCTTGACGCCACCCCACAACTCGTTCTGAAGTATCAAGGTATGGACGAGCAAGGCTTTCTGGCTCGAATCCGCTACAATCGTCTGATCGACACATTCACCGCCTTGACAGCATATCACATCCAAGGACACTTCAGAACCACTGTCCCCAACGTTGGCCAGGTTGAGATCGACGACGTCTACATCGGCATTGACACAGATGGGCTCGGCTTCGTGCTACCTATCGAGGCAAAAGGCGAATCCCCCAGGGACGAACTTGGGGTCGTACAGATCACCCAGCTGGTGAGTTTCGCCAGAGAGTACTTCCCCGACCTCACCGTTCGGCCCATCGGTGTTAAGATCATGCCAGACAGATCGTATATGTTTCTGGAGTTCAGCGTCACGGATGATGCCAATCTCGTAGCCACTAAGCGCTACAAGCGCTACGCACTGTACAGGGAGCAATAGAGGTGCCACGACGGATAAAGCGGAACAATACGATCCAACAACTGAGAAACGCCGCCGTCCACAGATGGTATCGCTTCGTGCTCTCTTACCCCGATCATCTCGTCTCCCAGATGATCAGCAGATTCGGTATCAAGAAACGGCATACCGTGCTCGATCCCTTTGTAGGCACAGGGACTACTCTCGTTGAGTGCAAGAAATCAGGTATTGATTCGGTGGGGATTGACGCGAACCCGGTTACCGCGTTTGCAAGCAGGGTCAAGACAACGTGGGACATTGACCTGGCGGAGTTCGACCGACGTCGAGAGGAGTTGTTGATGTCGGTTCGAGAAGGCCTTTGGTCTATCGGGAGGCAATACGCACATCAACTCTCCTTCGACGACCTGCTTCCGCGCGGACAGATCCTATTCGATCAAGACGTAGACGACGAAAACATCAGACGTCTCCTGCCAAAGAACTGGATTGGCGAGATACCACTTCAGAAAACGCTGCTCGTCAAGCAGGCGATTGATGCATTGCCGGACGATTCCATCACAGACATCTTCCGTCTTGCGCTGGCTGCCGTCGTCGTAACCGACATATCCAATCTCGGCTTTGGCCCCGAAGTATACGCCGCTAAGAGGCGAAAAGACGCCGACGTCTATGGAGTCTACGCCGAGAAGCTACGACAGATCAGGCAAGACCTGGTGCAGGTCCACGGAATCCCTAATCCAGGGAGGACGTCAGTCCACTATGGCGACGCGCGACAACTGGCAACACTGATTCAAGGACCAGTAGACTATGTGATTACATCACCGCCGTATCCTAATGAGAAGGATTACACACGCATAACACGGCTTGAGTTGATACTGCTGGGCTTCATCAGCAAGAAGAGCGACATCAGGCAAGTGAAGAAAGAGATGATACGCTCCCACACACGCAACGTGTACGTGGCCGACGATGACTCAGATTTTGTGAGCGACGTTCCAGAGATTCAAGAAATAGCCCAGGAAATCGAGCGCAGACGGATTGAACGGGGAGCCACATCGGGCTTCGAACGTCTGTATCACCGCGTTGTGACCGAGTACTTCGGGGGAATGTATCAAGCGCTTGAACAACTGCAGCATGTTATGCCCTCTGGAGGGAAGCTGGCGCTGGTCGTGGGGGACCAGATGAGTTACTTCCGAGTTCCCATCCGCACTGCCAGGCTGCTTAGTCTAGTGGCATGCCGGAAACTACCGTACGCCGAGGTGGAGACGCTCGTGTGGCGCACAAGACGTGCCACTGCCACCAAAATGGATATCGAAGAGCACATCCTGATTCTAGAGCGACAATGAGCAACGTGACACCGAACACTCAACTGACAAGAAAGCGAGTCGTTTTCACAAACCCGAGGGCTGGAGCATGCAGCGCTCGACCAGTTTGCATCCAGTAGGTGAACCGCTATGTTGCGCGCCATCACATTCGATTTCTGGGGAACACTGTACCAGGACGCATTCGCGGCAGACGAACGGCTGCGCAGGCTGGAGGAGACACTGGTCCGCCACAACCAGCCCCGCCCCCGGAATGCCTTGGAAGAGGCTTACGCGCATGCGTGGTCCGTGTTCGAACGCATCTGGCTGGAAGAGCATCGCTCCGCCACTGGCCAGCGCTGGCTGCACGAGATGCTCTCCTACCTCGATGTCACCTTGCCTGACGACACAAGTGCCAGCCTGTGCCAGTTCATGCAGGAGATCTACCTGCACACAGACAGGCCTCAACTGATCCCAGGCGTGGCCACGGTGCTGCCACGCCTGGCCCGGCGCTACCCCCTGGGGCTCATCTCCGACGTCGGGCTGACGCCAGGGCGGGTGCTACGCAAGGTACTCGAGCGCGATGGCCTGCTGTCCTCGTTTCAGGTCCTGACCTTCTCGGACGAGACCGGGGAAACGAAACCCCTACCTGGGCAGTTCCTGCGCACGTTGGCTGCGCTGAAAGCCAGCCCGGAACAGGCAGCTCACGTCGGTGACTTGCCTGAGACCGACATGGCCGGTGCCCAAGCCGTGGGAATGAAGGCGATCCTGTTCCTTGGCGTGAGTCAACGTCAGGACGGTCGGCCGCTGGCCGATGCCGTCTTCGAGCAATACAATGAACTGGAAGATCTACTAAAGAGGTGGGCATGAGCATACACGAGTACGTTGGCAATCCCCACGTACATACACCCTATTCCGACGGGCAGGCGCTTCACGCGGAGGTCGCGCAAGCGGCAGCCGAGGCTGGGCTCGACTTCGTCATCGTCACGGACCACAACGTGTGGGTGGACGGCCTTGAGGGCTACTACGACCAGGTGCTGGTCCTGATAGGCGAGGAAGTCCACGATGTGCGCCGCCGTCCGCAGGTCAACCACCTCCTGGCCTTCAACGCCGAATCCGAACTCTCGCCACTGGCATCAGATCCGCAAGCGCTGATTGATGCGGTAAATGAGCGGGGAGGCTTCTGCTACCTGGCTCACCCGCAAGAGTATCGCAGCCCCCTCGGCCCCGACTTGGCTGCCATCCCGTGGGTGGACTGGGACGTCACGGGCTACACAGGGCTAGAAGTGTGGAACTACATGTCCGAGTTCAAAGCGCTCATGCGCAACAAGTTGTCGGCTGTGTATTTCGCCTTCTTCCCAGGGAGAGGCATCCGAGGACCGTTTCGGGCTACGCTGCGCCTGTGGGACCAGCTTCTCGGCCAGGGCAGACGCGTTGCAGCCATCGGTGGAGCGGATGCCCACGGCAACACCTACTCACTCGGCCCTATCCGGCGCGTGCTGTTCCCCTACAAACATCTCTTCCGCTGCGTCAACACGCACATACTGACCGAGCGCCCTCTCAACGGGTTTCTGGAACATGACAAGGCGCTGATCTACGACGCAATGCGAGCAGGGCACACGTGGGTGGGCTATGACCTGGCAGCGACAACCGCCGGCTTCCGATTCCACGCCCGCAGTGGCGCCAGCCACGCGCTGATGGGCGATCAACTTGCGCGTGCAGGAGCGAGCAAGTTTGAGGTCCACACGCCTCAGCACGCCGATATCCGCCTGCTGCTCAACGGGCGCGTCATCGCCGGCACGCGAGGGCAACATCTCCAGTTCACAACGGCCGAGCCGGGTGTATACCGGGTCGAGGCGTATCGCGGCTATCGGATGAGCCGCCGGGGCTGGATCTTCAGCAGCCCCATCTACGTGACATAGCCTCGACACACCTCCAGGCTACACACACAGCAAGGCCGGCTCCACCAGAGGAAGAGAAGTGGAGCCGGCCTTGTTCGCTGTCTTGGGCCTGGGGTTATGTGAGATCCTTACCCGGGCCGCTGGTGAAGAAATCGGCGTTCTTCTGGATGTCGCCCTGGTATTCCTCAGGTACATCATCCTCGTGAAAGATCGCCTCCTGCTCGCACTCAGCCTCGCAGGAAGCACATTCAATACACTCATCGGGGTTGATGTAGTAGGTCGGCCACTCGGCATTCTCCTCGACGAAGAAGATTGCATCGCTCGGGCAGACCTCGGCGCAAGAACCACAACGTTCGCACTTGCCGGTGATCACATACGTCATTTTCCTTTTGCCTCCATTTCGGTATAATAGTGATTGTACCCACCAAGTCTCGCTGGCGAGGCTGGTTCCCTGATAGGCGTTCTCCATTGTAACAAGATTCGAGTCTTTGTCAAGATTCTGCGGACGTTGATCGTGCGTCTGCGGACGTTGACTCCGACCGTCTGTGGTCGGCTGCGTCCGCGGACATTGATCCCGACCGTCTGCCACCGACCGCAGGCGGTCGGCACCGTCTGCGATCGACGTCGGCTGCGTCCGTGGCACACAGCGCCACATCCCAGGATTCAATCAACCGGAGACTAGCGATGACTCATTCCGCTGCCCACGACAGAAACCTTCACCCGTACCTGGGGGTTGGGATGGGCGTGGTGATCTGCTCCACGGCCGCCATCCTCATCCGGCTAGCTCAGGCCGAAGCACATTCGCTGGTCATCGCTGCGTGGCGGCTGACGCTGGCGACGCTCATCCTCACGCCTTTCGCGCTGGCCACCCGATGGAATGAACTGCGAAGGTTGTCGCGCGATGAGTGGATCAGTGCGTTCGCCGCGGGCGCGCTGCTGGCAATCCACTTCGGCAGTTGGATTACCTCGCTGGCGTATACCTCTGTGGCAGCTTCGGTCGTGCTGGTGACAACGTACCCCATATTCGTCGGCCTGGCCTCCCGCGTGCTCCTGCGCGAGCGACTGTCGCCCGGTATGATCACGGCGATCGTGGTCGCCATCACCGGCAGCGTCCTCATCGGCGTGGGCGACCTGGGAGAAGGCACCCACCGCCTGTGGGGCGATGGGCTGGCGCTAATAGGCGCGATATCGGGCGCGGGTTACTTCCTCATCGGGCGCCGGCTGCGGTCGCGCCTCTCGCTCCTAGCCTACGTCTACCCCGTATACGGCACGGCTGCGCTGCTCTTGATGACCGTCATGCTGGCCTCCGGGCTTCCCAGGGTCCCCCAGCAGCCTCAGACCTGGCTGTGGCTGCTGCTGATGGCACTGGGACCTCAGATACTGGGGCACTCCGCGCTGAACTGGTCCTTACGCTACCTCTCGGCAACCTACGTCACGATCGTCACACTAGGAGACCCAATCGGGTCCACGTTGCTGGCCTGGTTGCTGCTGGGGGAGCGCCCATCGCCCTGGACTATCTTTGGCGGATTGTTGATCTTGGCAGGCATCGCGGCTGCGTCTCACGTCGAGCGCTCGGCAGACACGGCTGTCTCTTGCCCACCGGGCTCAAGTGGACTACAATGGAGACACATGAACGACCGGGAACAGGAGGATTAGGACAATGAAGGTCCGATGTCAGCGCTGCGGTTTCACGTTCACCCTGAGCCGTGAGAGTGTCGCGGCCGCACTGGCTCAAGTAGAGCCGACTCAGGCCAAGTACTACAATGTGGACTGTCCCAAGTGCCGGCGACAGATCAAGGTTCCCGTGAAGGAATTGCGCCGTTTCGGGCCCGACCAGGCGTAGCGGGTCTAGCGCGGACGCAACAGGGCCGCCTCTAGCCTTCCTGAGGCGCGGCGATCTCCAGACGCAGCGGGCGATAGGGTACGCCAGGCCAGATTTCCATCATCACCGGCGCATCGTCGAACCATGCCACGTAGAAGGCATCGAACTGCCCCTCTGCCTTCAGCGCCTGCAGCGTCAGGTTGACCAGGTCACGGAAGTCCGAGTCACCCGGCGGAAGCCCCAACGCCAACGGTACCTCAGTCAGCCGCAGCGGGAGCACGCCCAGGCCTTGCGTAGCGTAGGCCGGCCCCAACAGGTCAGCCCGGTCACCGGCTACCGCGATCACCTGGCCTTGCGCGAGCAACGCGATGGCTGCCTCCACCGTCGGTTGAGGTGAGGCCGTCACGGAGACACCGGCGGCCTCCGCTGCTGCGAGCAACGTCTCTCCACTCTCGCTTCCACTGACCACCGCCACCCGGTGCCCGCTCAGGTGGATGACATCTGTGACCACCGTCCCAGCTTGCACCATCAGCCCTTCGCCTGCCACGTATGTCGTGAGGCTGAAGTCCAAACCCTGCTCCGCGGCCCGAGTGTGGGGCAATCCGCCCACGAGCAAATCAGCCTGGCCAGTGCGCAGCATCTCCTTGCCCACGTCGAGCGACACAGGGATGAAGTCCGCTGCCCCACTGTCTCCCAGCCAACGCTCGGCCATCTGTCGCACCAGACCGACGTCGTAGCCGCCCACCGCACCGTTCTCATCTATGTAGGCGAACGGGTCGCGCCCGGGAACGAGCGCCACAAGCAACCGGCCCCGTGCCTGGATCGCAGCGATCGTGTCGGGTACGTTCGCCACGACCGGTGCATCGATCAGAGACGGTACCTCACGTCCCGGCCAGCGCTCCACGGGAGGCGGCAGGTCCGGGCCAAACCAACGAGCATATAGCTCCGCGTACGTGCCATCAACCACCATCTCCTGGAACGTCAGATTCACCAGGTCAGCGAAGAACGGATCATCCTGCGGGTACGCAAGCGCCACGGGGGCCGCCGTATACTGACCGGCGATAGCCGTGTCAGCCAGCATGCGTCTTCCCCAGTACAGTCGCTGGCGCAGGCCAGCCACTGCATCCACTTCGCCCCGGCTCAGGGCACCCACGGCCGCGTCGAAGCGGTCATAGGGCTGCAGGCTGAGCGTAAACGGCACCGTCGCCTCTAACGTCTCTTCGGCGTCCCCCCAGGCCCAAACGCCCACCATACGGCCCTGCAGGGTCTCTAGAGCATTGATGACGGCAACATCAGCCGCCCGCACAAGCAGCGCCTGACCATCGATGAAGTACGGCAGGCTGAAGTCAGCGCCCGCCTCCCAATCCTGCCTATGCGTCAGAGCCGTGATGACGATGTCCACATCACCGGTCTGCAAGTGCTCGACGGCCGAGTCCGAGCGCACCTGGCAAAACCGCACCGCACGCTGGTCGCCCAGCCAGCGGAGGGCGAGTTCCCGTCCCAGGTCCACGCCGAAGCCGGCTACCTCCCCCTCCTGTGTGACGTAGCCGAAGGGCTGCAGATCGTAGCGCACGCCGACCAGCAATTCCCCCCGTGCACGGATACGGGCACCAGTGCTCGCGCCCTCCGGCAGAGGTGTCGGTGTGGGCGGCAGAGCTGTCGGGCTCGGAGAAGGAGAAGGGGTAACCTCCGTACTCGCTTCGTCTGCGCAAGAGACTAGCGCGAGCGCAATGCATAAGACGATGAGCATCCACAAAAGACCACGTGGAAGCCGTTCAATTCGCGACCGAGCAGTTTCAGTCCGAAGAATGTGCCTATTCCAGTTCATTCCATTCCAAAGCGTTGATGCTGCGGATGGGTACATCCGACAGCCAATGGCTTCACTCAGCTAGCCGACGGTTGTCCACGTACAGATGGTGATCACGGATATAGGCCTCAACCGCTGGCGGGACCAGGTAGCGGATCGGCATCCCGTTCTTGACGCGCTCCCTCAGATCAGAGGCAGCGATACCCAGGCACAAGGTGTCGAGCCACACCAGCCGGTCCACGATCCCCGGCACACCGTGCTCCAAAGCCACCCAATTCGGTCTGTAGCCCGGCCGTCGCATCACGGCCAATCGGGCCTGCCGCACGATGCCCACCGGGTCACGCCAGATAGGGAAATCGGCCAGGCTATCTCCGCCCATCAGGAAGAACAGATCCGCGCCGGGGTATACCTCCTGCAGCAGGCCCAGCGTGTCCACCGTGTAGTGTGGACCGGGACGGTCCAGGTCCACCCGGGACAGGAAGAAGGCGGGATTATCACCAATGGCCGCCTGCACCATCGCCACCCGCTCACCTACGGGTGTGATCGGCCGACTGGGCTTGTGAGGCGGCTGCCCGGCCAGGACGAACAACACGCGGTCGAGACCCAGTTGCACGCGAGAGTTCTCGGCCAGCACCAGATGCCCGTAGTGCGGCGGGTCAAAGGTGCCGCCGAGGATACCCACCCTGGCGATATGGGCTTGGGGCTTCAGGCCTTGGGGTTGGGGCTTGGGGTTCTGCGCCTCGATAGCCGTCACTCCTCCCACACCATCTCCCTCTCGCCGATGAGGACCGTGTCCCCTGACTGCACGCCCGCATCCTCCAACGCAACCACGATTCCCATGTGCTCCAGCGTCCGCCGGAAACGACGCACCGACTCGTCCAGGTTCCACACCGTCATCGCCGCCAGCCGCTCTACCCGCACGCCGTGCACGCACCACACGTCCTCGGCCTCGCGCTCAATAGTGAACGCCTCCTCATCCTCGCCAGGTCGGAAAACCGGCAACTCGGCGGCAGATACTTCTTCCGGCAGTTCAGCCAACGTCTGCGCCGCCTGGTAGAGCAACTCCCGGGTGCCCTCCCGCGCCAGTGCGGAGATCGCCACGGCGGAATAGCCCTGCTTCTTGAGCGCCGCCCGTACCTCCGGCCAGCGCGCCCGCACCTCGGGGGTGTCTACCTTGTTCAGTGCGACCAATTGAGGCTTCTGCGCCAGACCGTGGCCAAAGGCAGCCAGTTCACGGTTGATAGCGGCGAAATCCATCAGTGGATCGGCAGAGAGGCCATCCAGAAGATGAATCAACACCCGCGTGCGCTCAATGTGGCGCAGGAACTCGTGCCCCAGCCCCTTGCCCTGCGCGGCACCCTCGATCAGGCCGGGGATATCGGCCAGGACAAACTCGGTCTCAGGGTCGAGCACGACGACGCCCAGGTTGGGCTGGAGCGTGGTAAACGGATAGGGCGCGATCTTGGGGCGCGCTGCTGTCACCGCCGCCAGCAGCGTGGACTTGCCAGCATTGGGCATGCCCACGACGCCCACATCGGCCAGCAACTTCAATTCCAGTCGCAGCCAGCGCTCCTCGCCGGGCGCGCCGTGCTCCGCGATGCGGGGCGCCTGGTTCGTAGAGGTGGCAAAACGGGCGTTACCCCGGCCCCCGCGCCCTCCCCTCGCCACGAGCAATTCGTGGCCCGGCTCGGTCAGGTCGCCCAGCACCTCAGCGGTATCGTCGTCATAGACAATAGTGCCCGGCGGCACAGCGATACGCACCGTCTCGCCCGACGCACCATGCTGAGTCTTCCCCCGTCCATGCTCGCCGCGGCCCGCCTTGAAGTGGCGCTTCCTGCTGAAGCGATAGAGCGTGTTGAGATGGGGGTCCAAATACAGGACGACATCGCCGCCCCTGCCCCCATCGCCACCGGCCGGTCCCCCGTACGGCACGTATTTCTCGCGCCGGAAGGCAACGCATCCGTCGCCACCGTCGCCAGCCTTGATGTAGATCCTACCCTCGTCGTAGAACATCGCCGAGATAGGATACCGCAAACGAGGAGGATGTCAAGAGGAAGACGGAGGGAGAACGGGCGACGCAGCCGTGGTAGATGCGGGCATCTCGGACGTTGACCCGGACGCGCGATCGCTGCCCGCTGCGCCCGGGGAAACCTGGGCCAGCAGCATCCCCGCCAGCATCAGGACGCAACCAAAAAGCTGCTGCGGCAACAGGGTCTCACCCAGCAGCAGCCAACCGAACAGCGCGGCGAACACGGTCTCCATACTCATGATGACGGCCGCATCCGTCGCAGGCGCTCGCTGCTGTCCTACGACCTGGAGCGTGAAGCCCAGTCCGATCGAGAACACACCGGTGTAGAGAACCGCCCACCAGGTGACACGCAAATCCTGCACGAAGGCCGTCTGTCCACCGCCACGCCCTAACCACAACACCAGGCTCAGCAATCCACCGACCAGGTACTGTACCAGCGCCAGTCGCAACGCGTTCACCCGTGGCGCAAGCTGCCCGATGGACACGACGTGGAATGACCATACCACGGCCGCAGCGACCGTCCACGCGTCGCCGGGGGTCAGCCTGAACTGCCCCGCCGCGGACGCACGTCGAATGTCCGCGTTCAGCCCACTGAGGAAGAACAGGCCTGCCACAGCCAGAAGCGCGGCAATCCACACAGACCAACGCGGCCACCGTCGCCACATCAAGGCCAACAGCAGTGGCACCAAGACAACGTACAAGCCGGTGATCAAGCCCGCCTTGCCCGCAGTTGTGAGGCCCAGGCCCACCTGCTGGACACTAGAGGCGCCGAAAAGCAACACACCAACCAGTGCCCCACCCCACAACTCGGTCCGCGTGAAGCCCTGCAGACGCCGCCCCACGAACGGGAGCAACGTGAGCACGGCCACGAAGAAACGGATGCCGTTGTACAGGAACGGGTCAAGCTGCGCAGCCACCGCCCGGCCGGCCACGAAGCTGGTGCCCCACACAGCGGCAGCCGCGAGCAGGATCAGGTCCGCCCCAAGCCGCTCACCACGCGTGATCCTGTGGAACTGCCCAGGCACGGAAGCCATACCACCTCCCCAGAACTCATCCACCCATGGCGGAAGAAACCAGGTTCTTCACGCAATGACGGACGCTGCGTCCGCCACATCGCCAAGAACCTGGTTTCTGTATTCACTCATGCGCTGGCAGCGGGAGAAACCCGCCGCTCTGATGGCGCGTCTTTCGGAAAGAACCTGGTCTCTGTGCTCACTCGTAGCGCAGCGCGTCAATCGGGTTCAAGAGCGAAGCCCGCCGGGCCGGGTAGATGCCAAAGAAGAGCCCCACCGCCGCCGAGAAGCCCGTCGCCAACAGGATTGCCTGGGGCGCAACGATAGCGCGGAAGTCCTTAACCAGCGCCGAGATGACCTCCGCCCCCACCGAGCCGAGGCCAATACCCACAACGCCCCCGACCAGCGAAAGCAGGATCGCCTCGACGAGGAACTGCAACAAGATGTCGCGCCGCCGGGCACCAACTGCTTTGCGCAACCCGATCTCCCGCGTGCGTTCCGTCACCGAGACCAACATGATGTTCATAATGCCGATGCCACCCACCAGCAAGCTGATACCCGCAATCGCGCCCAGGAAAGTCGTCAGCACACCAGTGATCTGTCCAAAGACAGCGATGATGTCCGCCTGGCTAACGATCGAGAAGTCGTCTTCGTCCCTGAAGTCAATGTCATGTCGCTCGCGCAAGATAGCGGCGACCTGCTCGGCGGCCGCGTCCATGCGGTCCTCGCTGACCGCCTGAACGATGGCGGCCGTGACCAGGTAATCGCCCGTGCGCCCGCGCGACGGGAAGAGACGGGTCTGCGCTGTCGTCAGGGGAATCAAGACACTCTCATCTTCATCGCTGAACTGCGAACCGCCCTTCTCCTCCAGGACGCCGACGATGCGGAAAGGGACGGCGTTGATCTTTATCGTCTGATCCAGCGGGTACGGATTGTCGGGAAAAAGCTTCTCAACGACAGTCTTGCCCACCAGGGCAACGCGCGCTCGGCTGTTCATGTCCTCCTGGTCAATGAACATCCCAACCTCTGGGAACCAACTGCGGACCTCAGCGAAATCCGGGGTGACGCCCTGAACCTGGGCGATCATGTCGCGCTTACCGGTGGCAACCACGGTCGCGCGATACAACTGCGGCGAGACGGCCACTACGTCCGGGGCGCGCACAGGATCGCGCAGGGCGTCCACGTCCCCATTGGTCAGCTCTGCTCCGGCAGCCGACATGCCTGGTGGTGCCGAACCTCGTTCCTCGTCTGATCCAGGGATCACGAAAAGCAGATTGCTGCCGATGCCCTGGAACTGTTCCTCAATGTAGACGGAAAACCCTTCGCCTGCCGACATCAACGCGATGACCGCACCAACGCCAATGATGATGCCCAGCATCGTCAAGGCAGCGCGCAATTTGTTGGCCGCCAGGGCGCGGAAGGCTAGACGCACACTCTCTAGGATTCTCACGCTCTCTCTCCCTCTATCATAGCCACCAGCGGTTCCGCCACGGTCTCCGTTCGGGTGATGAGCCCGTCGTACAGATGCACAATCCGCCCCGTGTGCTGCGCAATGCGTGGATCGTGCGTGACCAGCACCACGGTGATACCACGGTACCGGTTCAACCATTGCAGGATCGCCATGACCTCCACGCCCGACTTACTGTCCAGATTTCCCGTCGGTTCATCCGCCAGGATGATGGCCGGATCGTTCACCAGCGCACGCGCAATCGCCACTCGCTGCTGTTGTCCACCGGAAAGCTCGTTCGGCGAGTGCGTCACACGCTCCGCCAGCCCTACCGACTCCAGCGCCTGAAGTGCCAGGTTCCGCCGCTTCGTGCGCGCTACTCCCGCGTAGATCAGCGGCAACATCACGTTCTCCAGAGCAGTCGTGCGGGCCAACAGGTTGAAGGTCTGGAACACGAAACCGATCTTGCGATTGCGAATTTCCGCCAGTTGGTCGTCGTCAAGGCGACTGACGTCCTTTCCATCCAACACGTACGTGCCCGAGGTAGGCTGATCCAGGCACCCGAGGACATTCATCATCGTGGACTTGCCGGAGCCGGAAGGGCCCATGATGGCCACCATCTCTCCCGCCTCCACCTCCAGCGACACGCCCCGCAGGGCGTGCACCTCCACCTCGCCCATCTGATACGTCTTGGCGATATCCCGTAATCCAATGACCACAGATGTCATATGCACCAACTCTCTACATGAGGCGCGCTGCGCGGTCCCTACTGAGGGCCGAAACCGAACTGCTCGTCCTCCATCCAGACAGCCACGTCGCCCTCCGAGAGCCCATCAAGTACCTGCGCATTCCCCCCGTGACGGGCACCCAGCACAACGTCCACCCGTTCGACCGCGCCCGCCACCTGCCGATCCACGTAGGTCGCGCCCGTATCACGGTCCACCCGAACCACCCAGGTGGGGATCAGCAACACGTCAGCGATCTCGTCCACGACAATAGTCGCGCTGGCCGTCATATCGGCGCGGATTGGGACGTCAGTGGGCTCTAGTTTGACGGTCACGTCGTAGTAGACGACGCCGCCCTGCCGTGTGGCAGCCGGGGCGATGCGCTCCACAGTTCCACCAATGACTGCTTCGGGAAACGCATCCAGGGTCACCTCGGCCTCCTGCCCCTCCGAAAGCTGCCCCACGTCTATCTCATCCACATCAATGCTAATGTGGAAACCGGACGCATCCACCAGCGTTACGGCCGGCAGCGCCGACGTCACGCCGCCGGGCGTGATGTTGACCTCCGCGACAACGCCGTCGAAGGGCGCTCGCAGTGTAGCCTGCTCCAGCGAAAGCTCGGCTTGGTCCAGCGCGGTCCGCGCCTGCGCGACCCGCGCCTTGGCCGCAGCGATCTGCTCGTCCGTCGCGCCCGCCAGCAGCAGCTCCAACTGAGCCTGCAATGCATCCCGCTGTGCAGCCGCAGCCGCGACGTTGGCCTGAGCCGCCCGCACGTCGTTGGCGTCCGCCCCGGCAAGCACCTCGTCGTATCGGACACGAGCGGCGGCCAGTGCCTTGTCGGCAGCCTCTAGATTGTAGCGCGCCTGCTCCTCGGGCACACCCAGAGCCGGGCAGATACCATCTTCCAGACCCTCCGTCAGCGTGATTGTCGAACCGTCCGGGAGAGGCACGACCGTGCCGGGTGCCAGACTGAACGTGAAGCACTCCATGGTCAAATCGTGCGTGTCTTCTGCGATCTTCTGCTGTGCGATGGCCGAAGCGAGATCGGCGGCGGCGGCGGCAATCTGTGCGTCGTTCGCCCCACTCGCCAGTTGATCGCGATTCGCAGCGGCCGCGTCCACCTGTGCCTGGGCGGCCTCCAGGTTGGCCTCCGCCCCTATGACCTCCTCAGGGCGCGGCCCCACCTGGAGCTGGGCCAGCTGGGCCTCGGCTGAAGCCAATGCCGCCTCAGCCTGCCGCACCTGCCACGCTAGCCGCTCACTATCCAGCCGGGCCAACGCGTCACCCGCTTCGACCTGATCCCCTACCTCCACCAGCACCTCGGCAACCTGCCCGCCCAGCTCAAACGCCAGGCCGACGCGCGCCTCCGGCTCGACGCTCCCGCTGGCCGAAACAGCCACGAGCATCGTGCCCCGCCTCACCACAGCAGAGCGAAACGCCTCCTCCGACTGCGCCGCCGGCCGCGAACGCCAGACCAGCACGCCTACCACTGCCAACACGGCAAGGACGCCCAAAGCAATGTAGACCCATTTGCCTTTCATCGCCCAGTTCTCCATCTCGCTCGGATGTAGTTTATCCGCATCATTCACCACCGAAATCGAAAACCCCAGACTCTGGGATCCAGACGACCTCATCTCCTTCCGCGAGACCGTCAAGTACCTGAGCGACTCCCTGGTAACGCACGCCCAACCTAACCTCCACCCGCTCGAAGTCGTCCCCTACCTGTTTGTGCACGTAGGTCTGCCCTGCGTCGCGGTCCACGCGGACTACCCAAGTGGGAATCTTCAACACGCCGGTGAGTTCATCCACGACGATGACCGCGTTGGCCGTCATATCGGCGCGGATCGGCGCGTCGGTGGGATCCAGTTCGATGGTTACGTCGTAGTAGACCACGCCGCCCTCAAGCCCAGCAGCGGCCGACACAGTCTGTGCATCCGGCGCAATGCGCTTGACCGTGCCATCGATCACAACGTCGGGCAGCGCATCCAGTGTCACCTCGACATCCCGTCCCACCGAAAGCTGCCCTACGTCTACCTCGTCCACGTCCACAGTGACGTGGAAACGAGACGTGTCAAGTACAGTGACAAGAGGCCGCCCAATTGAGGCCATCTCGCCAGCCATGACGTTGACCTCCGCGACGACGCCGTCGAAGGGTGACAACAAAGCAGTCTGTCGCATAGCGATCTTTGCCAGTTCCACCGCAGCCTCTGCCTGCACAACCTGCGCTTCGACGTCAGCGATCTGCTCGTCCGTCGCGCCCGCCAGCAGCAGGGCCAGTTGGGCCTGAGCAGCATCCCCCTGTGCAACGCTGACCGCGACGTTGGCCCGAGATGCTCGAACCTCGTCGGCGTCCGCCCCAGACAGCAACCTATCTAGTTCAGCCTGGGCAGCAGCCAATGCCTCCTTGGCGACATAGAGGTTGTAGTTTGCATGTTCCTTGCGATGGGATCTTCCGGTGTCTTCCTCGGTGATGGCGTCGTACGTGTCTTGAGCCACCTCCTTCTGAAGCTTCGCGGACGCCACCTGCGCTTCGGCGGAGGCGATCTGGGCCTCACTCGCCCCGTCCTCGACTCGATCGCGCCTGGCGGCGGCAGCGCTCGCCTGCGCTTGCGCGGCCTCCAGGTTGGCCTCCGTCGCTGCGATCTCCTCGGGCCGTGGCCCAGCCTGCAGTTGGGCCAGTTGAGCCTCGATCAACGCCAGAGACGCCTCGGCCTGCTGCACCTGCAAGGCCAACTGCCTTGCATCCAGCCGGGCCAACACGTCGCCCGCCTCGACTCGATCACCAACCTTGACCGGCACCTCGGCCACCCGCCCGCCCAGCTCAAACGCCAGGCCAACGCGCGCCTCCGGCTCGACGCTACCGCTGGCCGAAACGGCCACGAGCATCGTGCCCCGCTCCACCACAGCGGAGCGAAGCGCCTCCTCCGGCTGCGCCGCCGGCCGCGAACGCCAGACTAGCACGCCCACCACGGCCAGCACAGCGACGGCTCCCAATACAACGTAGATCAGCTTACGGTTCATCGCTCAGTTCTTCTCCATCTGCGACCCGGTAATACGCATAATAGACGGGTAATTATACGCTGACACGAAGAAGTGTCAAGACAAGGCGTAGGTTTTCTTGGACAACCAAACGTGCTATTCAAAGACGCAAGGCAGCCCAGCACGACTGCCCCGTCGGACGACGCAATTCGTCAGATTGTTCCAATTCGATCGGGTTTCCTGGCCGGGAAACCCACCGACAAGACGGATAGCGTGACCGCCAGTAGACCTGGCAGTTCCGCGCCCGCATCAGATCACCGTCCCATCGACGATGACGGAGTTCTTGGGAATAACAACGACGCCATCCCGGATCACGTAGTTCTCCTCCTCCACCATATCCTCTTCGGGTGCATGGGGGCGGATGATGACCCCTTGCCCGATGCGGGCATTCTTATCTATGATGGCCCCCTCGACCGTGCTACCTCGGCCGATGCCCACGTCAGGCCGCCCCAACCGCCGGTTCTGGGCCTTCCGCTCGGGTGTCTCGTAAAAATCAGCCCCCATCATCACCGCCCGCGCCAACCGCACGTCCGGCCCGATGACGCTGCGCAGCCCAATCACTGCCTCACGGATGTCCGACTCCCGGATTAGGCACCCCTCGGCCAACACTGCTCGCTCCATGTCACATCCATCAGCCCGGGAAGCGGGGAGGAAACGGGGACGTGTGTAGATGGGCCGTTCCAAATCGTAGAAGTCAAAGGGCGGCTCAGGTTGAGTAAGCGACAGATTGGCCTCATAGAAAGCCCGAATGGTGCCGATGTCCTCCCAGTAGCCGTCGAACAGGTATGCATACACGCGCAGGCGTTCAATGGCGTCCGGGATGATCTGTCTTCCGAAATCCTCAGCTTCCGATTCTTCCAACAACCCCCGCAGGATGTCAGAACGGAAGATGTATATCCCCATTGAGGCCAGGTACGGCCTCTCGCCCTCCGGCATGCTCTCCAGTCCATCCAGGGCATCATCGCCGGGTTTTTCGTGGAAAGCCGTGATACGCATGTCCTTGTCGGTCTTGAGAATGCCAAAGCGTGACGCATCGGCACGCGCTACCGGCTGTACAGCGACCGTCACATCAGCCCGTTTCTCACGGTGCAGACTGATGAAGTCCTGGTAGTCCATGCGATAGAGATGATCACCCGAGAGAACCATGACGTCCTCAACGTGGGCGTGCACGAAGCGTGGAAGCTGCTTGCGCACCGCGTCGGCCGTGCCCTGGTACCAATCCATGCCGCTGGGCGTCTCCTCGGCGGCCAGGATATTGACGAACCCACCGGAGAACAGGTCGAACTTGTAAGTCTGGTATATGTGGCGGTGCAGCGAGGCTGAGAGGAACTGGGTCAACACGTAGATCTTGTGCACATCAGAGTTGAGACAATTGCTGATCGGAATATCAATCAAGCGATATCTGCCGCCGATGGGCACCGCAGGCTTGGCCCTCAGCTTGGTGAGCGGATACAGGCGTGAGCCCCGCCCACCTCCCAGAATCACCGCCATCACATCTCGTATTGCCATGTCATTTACCTCCAGGCTGTGGAAATGGCCTTACATCATCGGACGCACGACAATCAACCCGCTAGAGGCATATGTCTACGCCCACGCCAACGTCCGCACTTCGCCCTGCGCCCGATCGCGAACCCACGCGGGTTTTCCAGAATTGGGCCGAATGGTTTATAATCAGCCTACGAAAACCTATAAGAGCGGATGGGCCCCTGTCGGTCCAGGCCCAACCCACACAGAAAGGGAACTCCCTATGAGACGATTCATGCGTGAAGCCGCCTTCCGGATCGCCCGACCTGACCTGGTGCGGTTCATCGAGGACCACGAGGAAGACCTGCTGCATATCTTCCGCGAGGAGATGGAGAGACTCGATGAGCGTTTGCCCGAGGAGCAAATGTTCATAGATATCCGCATGGTGCCGCTGGGCGAGGAACTGCTGCGCGCCACGCTGGTTACGCTCAAACGCTTCCTCCAAGAGACCTGAGCGCTCTGTGCTTCTGCGGCGCGTCCTTGGACTAGCGAACCCAAGCCTACGGCCGTTGCTGGGCATCCAGGTTGAGCGTATTATAGTTTAGCCCGCGCGGATAGACAAACGCGCGACACCCTCCCAGCCGCAAGGGCGTGGGGACCACGTTCCACGGGTCGTGCCCGCGGTCCCTGTCCACCCAGATTTGCAGCGCGGGATGAAGTGCGGTAGAATGCGTAGGTGATGAGAGGCCCGTATCCCCTTGGAAAGCTACCCGCCGAGCACCTGGCCCGGTTGTTGACCCGCCACGCTCCCTCTGACCCACGCGTCATCCTGGGTCCCGGCATCGGTCGTGATGCAGCCGTCATCTCCTTCGATGACCGCTACCTGGTCTTCAAGACCGACCCCATCACGTTCGCCAGTGATGAGATCGGCTGGTACGCCGTCCACGTCAACGCCAACGACGTTTCCTGCATGGGCGCCAGGCCGCGCTGGTTTCTTGCCACGCTACTACTCCCCGAGGGAAACACAGATCAAGCACTGGTAGACACGATCTTCGACCAAATCGCCGATGCCTGCCGTGAACTGAACGCCGAGCTCGTGGGAGGCCACACTGAGATCACCCACGGACTTGAGCGTCCCATAGTCGTCGGCTGCATGCTGGGAGAGGTGGCCCCAGAGGGGCTGGTGCGGCCCGATGGTGCCCGGCCAGGCGACGTACTCCTCGTGACGAAGGGCATCGCAGTCGAGGGAACAGCCATCATCGCGCGGGAAAAAGCGAATGAGCTTCGTCCGGGCGCAGAACTGGCAGGAATAGACGAGACCATGCTGAAGCGGTGCCGGGAGTTCCTGTACGACCCCGGCATCAGCGTCGTCCAGGATGCAGCCATAGCGATGGCAGCCGGAGACGTGCACGCCATGCACGACCCGACAGAGGGCGGACTGGCGAACGGGTTGTGGGAACTCGCCCAGGCAGCCGGCGTTGGGATAGCGGTAGACGAGTCGGCCATCCCGATTCTGCCCGAGACACGGACGTTGTGCGCGCGGCTGGGACTGGATCCGCTGGGTCTGATCGCCTCCGGCGCATTGCTGCTGTCGGTTCCACCAGAGGACGCCGACGCGGTACTGGCCGCGCTGGAACGGGCCGGCATCGCGGCCGCGGCTATCGGCCGCGTGGTCGAGCCAGAGCGGGGCGTCGTGCTGCGCAGCCAGGCCGGCGACCGGCCGCTGCCCCACTCCGAGCGGGACGAGATCACCCGCCTTTTCCAGTAGCGATTCGTAAGAGCGTGGCTTCCGCGCCCGCAGCGGCCGAGCAAGCAACAGAGCGGTGGCTTGACTGCAGGGAGGGCAATGCCTGCCAACCTGTCCTCGCGCCTGATCCTGGCAGCGACATTGGCCTGGAATCAGGTGCTGCAATTGGGGCCTTACGTGGCCAGCGGTATCCTGTTGGCCGTAGTGCTGAACCAACTGGATCTGGCCCGCCGCTGGGGACGCTTGCTGCGTCACCCCGGTCCCGGCACGGTACTAGGGGCAGCGTGCCTGGGTGGCGTCTCACCCTTGTGTACGTACGGCACAGTGCCGGTGCTGATGGAACTCGTGCGCGGCGGCGCGCCGCCCGGTCCGGTACTCTCCTTCTTGATCGCCTCCTCACTCCTCAATCCCCAGTTGTTCATCATGATGGTCGGCGGGCTACGCTGGCCTCTGGCGCTGGCACACGCAGCGACGGTGCTGTTGCTCAGCGTGCCGGCCGGACTGCTGATGCAGCGATTGCGGCCGGAGGCGTTCCTGAACCTGAAGACGATCACTTCCTGCCCTCCCGCATCCGACCGACGGGAAAACGAGCCGTGGCACAGCCTGTTGCGGCTCACCGAGACGGCAGGTCTGTACTTCGTCGCAGGCGTAGCACTGGCGGCTCTGCAGCAAGCGCTGATCCCCGCGTCTTGGATCTCCTCACTGCTGGGCGCAGACCGCTGGTACGGCGTGATCCTGGCCGGATTACTGGGCGTCCCGCTCTACGCCTGTGGAGGCGGTGCGGTGCCGGTCATCGCCAGCCTGCTGTCCCAGGGAATGAGCCCGGGCGCGGCTCTGGCCTTCTTCCTGGCCGGGCCGGCCACGCGGCTGACGGCGATAGCAGCGCTCGGCACGCTGCTCAACCGGCGCGCGTTGGCGATCTACGTCGTCTACGTCACCGCAGGGGCCGCACTGGCGGGGACGGCGCTCAATCTGGTCTGGGGCGCTTGACGCACGGCGAAACACGATTCGATCAAATCTCTGGAGGCGGAGAATGAAACGAACACCGATCTGGACGCCCGGTCCACCGACCGCCTGCGCCCGACCGTCTGCGGTCGGCGCCGTCCGAGGTCGACGTCGGCCGCGTCTGAGGCGATGGAGACTGATCGCACTGGCTGGATTGCTCACGCTGTTGGGCGGCGTGAGCACGCTGCAGCATCGAGCAGCGCGCTGCAGCACGCCCGGTGAACCTACTCAGGTCGCCGTCGTGCAGGCAACTCACCCGCCCGTCACAGATATCGAGGTCGAGGCACTCGTGCGTCAGGCAGTGGCGCTGGCAGGCGGGCTGGACCACATCATCCAACCGGGCAACACTGTGCTCGTCAAACCCAACCTGGTCTGGGGGGCTGCTCCCGACGAAGGGCATACGACCGACCCCCGCGTGACCCGCGCTGTGGTTCAGCTCGCGCGAGAGGCTGGCGCGGGCCAGGTCCTGATTGCCGACGGCGCAGCGCGGTATCGCGACGGGCACGACGCCCGAGGCGCTACCATCGAGGCATTCCGTCTCTGCGGTTATGACCTGAATGGTGACATGACCGACGACGCCACCGGCGCCCCCCTGCTAGATCTCAACAACTCGGGCGGACTCGATGAACACAACCCCAGCTTTGTACGACGCATACAACTCCAGCAAGGTCTCATCAGGACGGAGTACTGGCTGCCGCACGCCATACTCGACGCCGACGAGCTTATCGGCGTACCCGTGCTGAAGAATCACCTCCACGCCGGAGTGACCCTGGCACTCAAGAACCAGTTCGGCATCGCCCCCTCCGACATTTATCACCATCCTGGCCTCCAGGTGTACAAAGGCGCGTTCTCCCACAATGCGAACGATCTGGGACGATACATCGTGGACCTCAACCTGGCCCGCCCGCTTGACTTCGCCGTCGTAGATGCCCTGCGAGGTCTGACCGATGGGCCCGTAGGGACGACATCCCTGGATCCTCCAATGGGATTGATCATGGCGGGCCAGGATGCCGTGGCCGTGGACACCATCGGCACACTGGTGATGGGCTACGATCCTCAGACGGTCCCTTACCTGAGCTGGGCCGCCGGGGCTGATTTGGGCACGGATGACGTAGCCCAGATCAGCGTCCTCGGGGCACGCGTCAGCCAGGTGCGGCGCGACTTCCCTGCTCCCTACGGCAATACCCCGGCCCAGCGCGCAGAGGTGACAGCGCCCTCTGTCACCCTCATCGCCCCGAGTGAGGGGCGCACCGTCCTGGACAACACCGTCGTGTGGGCCACCGCGACCGACGACAACGCTATCTCCAAGGTTGAGTTCTACGCCGGCGATGAACTTCAAGCCGTCGTCGCCAGCCCACCCTATCGAGCCGCACTTGACCTGCGCGGACACCGGGCACATACCACGACCCTGCGAGCCATAGCATACGATGCCGCGCTCAACGATGCTGAGGATCGCCGCACGGTGACGGTGGCGTCCCCTCCCGCGCCAGGCACAGCCTCGTTCCAGACCACGACGCTGACCCTGCCCACCTATCCATACGCCCCCTATCTGACGACTGTGCACACGCCGACCTACAATATAACCTACACAGTGCTGGACTGGAGCGCCTACGAGGACTCTCACCCGACGCCCATCCCCCACGACTACGAACTGCTGGTGATGGAGAACGAGCAAATCCAGGTGACGTTGCTGCCTGAGCTGGGGGGCCGAATCTACCAGATAGTCTTCAAACCCACCGGGCACAACGAGCTGTACCAAAACCCGGTCGTCAAACCCACTCATTGGGGGCCACTGGAGCAAGGCTGGTGGCTGGCGGTCGGGGGTATCGAGTGGGGTCTGCCTGTGGAGGAGCACGGATATGAATGGGGCGAACCGTGGGCCTATCAAGTCCTCACATCCACGGCAGGCGTCACCGTCACGCTGCGCGATTCAACCGCCTCCGACCGGATTCGCGCGGCCGTGTCCGTATACCTCCCAAGCGACCGAGGTATCCTGATCGTCCAACCGCGCATCGAGAACCCCACCGGGGAGACGGCGAACTACAAGTACTGGACGAACGCCATGCTTGCCCCCGGCGCAGCGAATACCGTGGGGGCGGACCTGCATTTCGTCTACAACGCCGATCAAGTGACCGTGCACTCAAGGGGCGACGTTGAGCTCCCCGAGCCAGGCCAGCCCATGGATTGGCCTGTCCACAGCGGACGAGACTACTCCCGTCTGGGCAACTGGAACCGATGGCTCGGCTTCTTCGAGCGACCCTATGCAACGGCCAGCTTCGCCGCCGTCTACGACACCAGCGCAGATGAAGGCATGGCGCGCATATTTCCGCCCGACGTCGCGCGCGGCAGCAAGGGGTTCGGCTTCGGGTGGTCAGACCCGATCCCAGCGAGCACCTGGACCGATGATGACTCGGCCTACGTCGAGCTACACGGGGGCATTGCCCCGACCTTCTGGGACACGGCGACCATCACGGCGGGCGCATCTCTAGAGTGGACGGAGTACTGGTACCCTGTGAGCGGAATCGGCCAACTGAGCGCGGCGACGGCCGAGGCCGCGCTGGGCGTGCGTGAAAGCGACGGGCGCTTCATCATCGGTGCGCACACCACCAGATCGCGCGCCAACGGCGAGAGCGTGCTCTACGTCTGGGATCGACACACCTGCGCCGAACTGGCCCACTGGGAACTGCCCGCCGTCGGCCCAGAGGAGCCATACGGCGCGTCGGTGCAGACCGGAGGGCGTGCCACGGAGGACGTAGCCTTCGTGTACTTGTCCAAGGCGGACGTCGACCATGCGCCCGATGGCAACGTGCTCGCGGCGCTCAATCCTCAAGACTGCCTCCCCCCGACCTCGACAGTGAGTCCTCTGCCGTTCTGGGTGGCGACAACTGCCTTCCCCGTGACCTGGACCGGGCAGGATACCTGGTCAGACGTTGCCGCATACGACGTACAGGTGCGCGATGGCTACGACGGAGAGTGGACCGCATGGCTCAGCGCCACGAGCGCTACGTCGGGGACGTACACCGGCACCCATGGCCACACCTACTTCTTCCGCACGCGCGCCCGCGACACGCATGGAAACCAAGCGTCCTACACCGACGAGGAATGGGGACAGGCATTCACCACGGTTCTGACCGAAGCGGCCCCGGTATTGGCCAGCTCCCGCAAATCGGCCTCACCCGATCGCTTCAGCCCCGGCCAAATCGTCACGTACACCGTCCACATCAGCAACACCGGCAACCTCACGGCCAGTGCCGTGATGACGGACACATTGCCGCCCACCATGGTCGCGCTAACGGAGACCCTGGTGAACGTGCCCGAGATCGTGCTGCTCTACCCCGAGCAAGCCATTCGCTGGGTTGGCGTGCTCACGCCGGCCAGCGAGATACGCGTGAGCTATGCACTCTCTCCCACTGCGGCCACGCCCTTCGGCGTGGCACTGACGAACACAGTCGAAATCGCCGGGAGCGTGCTGGGGACCCTCACGCGCCAGGCGACGGTCGTGCAGGCACGCCCGCTATGGCTGCCGCTCGTCATTCGCGCCAATTGACTGTCTGAGGGCGCATGTCGCCGGCCGCAGTCGGTCGGTGCATCGGCACAATTGACTTCGTCAAGGCGGATGTCGCCGACCGCAGACGGTCGGTGCGTCCGCACAACTGACTTCCTCAAGGCGGATGTCGCCGACCGCAGACGGTCGGTGCGTCCGCACAACTGACTTCCTCAAGGCGGATGTCGCCGACCGCAGACAGTCGGTGCATCCGCAGTGACCTCCCTGACAGGGAACCCTCAAGGGCCTCCAAGCGTCTATAGGACAGACGAGCGACCATAGGGAGGTATGCGATGAAAGGAATCAGTTCAGCATTGCGGATGGTACTCGCCCTGCCAGCGGTCTGGCTGGCTCTCCTGGCGGCAGCGGCAGCGATGGCAACCACTGGCTGGCAGCCAGTGATGGACATCGTGCGATTCGCCCTCTGGCGCATGGGTTTGATGGGCTAGACCAAGCCTCACGCACAGTACACCATTATTCGTACAAAGGCGCCATTCTGATGGCGCGCACCATAGGCCGGACGGGATGGCTCGTCGCCCGCGAGGCCATTGGGCCTGAGCGCGACAGGCGTGACCCGCTCCCGTTGAAACCGCCCGTAGGGCACGCTGCAAGTCGTCTCCGCAAGAAGAATTCCCCCCTACTGCAATTCATGGTATACTTATCCCTGCTACAACGACGCCGCATACTCGATTAGGCAAAGTCAGCAGACAAACGCAGTAGGGCAGGAGCATCCACAGGCTAGCCCAGGTAGGCGGGAACTGCGATGAGCGAACTTGAATCCGTGCCCACGGAGACACTGCCGGAAGGAGCGCTGTTCGTCGGACCAGACGGCGTGCTGTACCAGGTGGTGATGGCGGGGAGCGCCGGTTTCCGGAAAGCGGAACCATGGCCCTGGCCCCCTCACGGTCGGAGCGTCACAGAGAGGCCCGGGACAGTGGCGCTGGTGCCAGGCTCTTTGCTGGCGCGCAACTACCCCGTCGTGGCCAAGGGAAGACCACTGTCCACGGTGAGTCGAGCGGAAATCCTAGGCCCCGCCGACCAGCCGCTTCACTTCGGGTTCCCAAGCGAAGAACTGGCCAAGCTGGCGGCCCAGTTGGACGAAACGCTGGCATGCCAGTCAGGTCTCACAGCCCGCAGAGCACGGGAGCGTTGGCTCCTCACCGACGGACGACGCGTCTTTCGCGTCTACCATTACCAGACTGGCAGTCGGGGGGAGCAAGTGGACCTGGGCCCCCGTTTTGCCGAGGAACACATCGAAGCGGTATCGTGTGCGAAAGGACCACGCTACTGGCAGTACATACCCTTCTGGGAGGAGACACTGAGCGCGTCGGTGCAGACCACAGACTACGGCCCAGAGCCGGCGCTTGAGCCCAGCGCGAAGGAGAGGACCATGGCCACACCACAGCCCACCCACCTCCAACCGCCACAGAAAACGAAACACCCAGAGGTCCAGGCGATCACGGCAGCAGTAGAGGAGCTCGAAAAGCAGGCCGCCACGCCCGCGACGCCGGAACTGCACGCTTCGTCTCCGCCTGGAGAGATGCCAACAGAAAGAGAAGAAACAGGGCGGCACACGACTTCCCACGAACACGAGCCAACGAGCCGTGTAGGAAGGAGAACCCCAGCGATGATACTCTCGATTGATATTGGCTATGGTTACACCAAAGGTGTCGGCCCCGACGGTCTGAACTTCTCGTTCCCCAGCGTGATTGGCACGGCCGAAGACATCCGCTTCGCGACCGACCTGATCCGTGGCGGGGAAGAGCGCCCTGTCAAATACGGCGATTGGCGCTTCTTCTACGGCGAGCAAGCGATTCTCCAGAGCCGGGTTCAGTCTACGATCTTCGACCGCAGCCGGGTCCACGACAGCACGTACAAGATGCTCTTCGTGGCCGCCTTGGTCGAGCTGGCCAAGCTGGCACCTGACATCAAACGCATCCAGGTGGTCACCGGACTGCCGGTGGACTTCTTCGGCGACCGCCCCGACGTCGTCAAATCGTTCGAAGGCATATACCGGGTCGCGGCCGAGCAGGCCATGGATTTTGCGGTGGAATCCGTGTTCGTCGCACCGCAGCCCTTTGGGTCGCTGTTCCGTGAACTGTTGAGCGAGAACGGCAGGATCGCCAATACGGACATGGAAGGCGGGCGAATCGGTGTCATTGACGTAGGCACCTACACCACTGACTTCGTCGTCGCAGACGAACTGCGCTACGTGCAACGCCTGAGCGGATCCGTCCGTATCGGTTGGAGCAAGGTCATCAGCCAAGTACAGCAGGCGCTGGGAGATCGCTATATGCTGGAGTTGACACCCCACGAGGTCGACCGGGCTATCCAGGCAGGGCAGGCCAAGGTGCGCGGCGAGCCAGTATCGCTGGAGTCGCTAATCAAGCCCGCTGTCACGGACATTCAGACGGCAATCGTCGCCCGCGCCCGGGATCTGTGGGGCCAGGGCACCAGTCTGGACGCAGTTCTGATAACCGGTGGAGGTGGCCCGCAACTGTACGACGCACTTCACGAGATATACCCCCACGCCAATCTGTTGCGCAACGCGTTCTGGGCCAACGCGGAAGGGCTCTACCGCCTTGGACAGCGGTCGGCGACATTTGATGGGTAGCCAACGGATGCTTCGCACCTTCCACCTGGATTTCAACCCATACGATGCCGACCACCGCCGGGTGGCTGAATGGCTGGCAGCCCAACCGAACCCGGCCGATGCCGTGGTACGACTGATCAAAGCCGCCCACGAGGGACAACAGCGACTGGCACACTGGGAGGAGTTGGCCACACGTCTGGCGAACGAACTGCACGCCGTGCGCTCTCAGATGCGAGTACAGCCAGAGAGGGTGGGCTCCAGACTGCAAGTGGACGAGAATCCGGAGTCGGCCCAGCGACTGGACACGATGTTCGATTAGCGAAGCCGGGCGGCTTCAAGCAACATCCATCGAACGCTAATCCAGCAACGTCTCCATCCGGCGGTAGACCGCTCGTTGAGCGTCGATCACTTGGCGCATCGACGAGTCGACAAGGTCTCCCTCTTGGGCAGCCTGGACCAGGGCATCACAGCACGCGGCGACCACGTCCGTCAGCCGCCGCAGATCTGCATCCCCACTTCGGTTCGCAGCACTGATCACCTGCGCCAGCCTGAGGACACGTTCGCGCGCAAAATGCTCCCTGCCCTGAAGCGCAGCCGCGGTCAAACCCGCCAAACCTACGTCCAGTGCCTCAAGGCTGAGCAGCAGCCGTTCGTGCCGCAACGCCCGATCCCGCTCTTCTCGTGCGCGAACCCGCCGGCGATGTCCCCTGACGATGACGATCAGGGAGAAAACGGTCACCCCAACCGCCAGCACGGCTGCAAAGCCCAGCACAGTAGCCGACAGACCACCCATGGCCCCTCACGCGAGCACTATGAAACACCACCCGTTGCATCTCACAGGGGCAGACCGCCGTCGTCCCGACGGCATGCAGTCCGCCGAGTATGGCCTATGGAACTTCCTGCTTCTCTGCCACGACCCGCTCGACGCCTGTATAGACCCGGAAACTCCGTCGCCGCGTGTAGCCGATCAGCGTAATACTGCACGCTTGCGCCAATCGGACCGAAAGCGAGGTCGGCGATTTGCGCGAGACGACGATGGGGACCCCCATCCGCGCCACCTTGTGCAGCATCTCAGAGCTGACCCGACCGGTGATAAGCAAGACGTGGTCGCATATGTGCAGGCCCTGCCACATACAGAGGCCCGTGACCTTGTCCAAGGCATTGTTGCGACCGACGTCCTCCGCCATGCACAACAGCTGCTCTCCATCCGCCAGTGCGGCCCCGTGCACACCACCCGCACGACGGTAGAGAGGGCTTACACGTGAGAACTCCTCCATCAACCCTGCTACCTGCAGCGGGGTGAGGCACAGGTCCGAATCCACCTCGCGACACACCTGAGTCAAGTCCTCGAAGGTCGCCCCGCCTGAATAGCCTGAGGTGAATACACGCAACTCGGGCAGCTTGAGGTCGTGATGAAGCCGCACATCCAGACACTGATCGTCATCGCGGAACTCAACCGCCATCAGTTCGTCCAGTGACTCGATCAGTCCCTGGTTAAACAGGAAGCCCGTTGCCAGTTCCTCGAGTTGGACGGGCGTGCACAAGAGCCTCACCAGAGGCTGGCCGTTCACGTGGAGGGTGATTACCTCCTCGACAGGCACCACACCGCGCACTGGTCGATGCTCGGCGTCGTAGTACCCGGTATACGTGAGTGCGTGTGTACCTGCGTCGGTCATCCCGGCCCTAGTCCAACAGGCCCAACACCCGCTCGGCCACCGCTTCCGGCGTGAACCCTAGCTTCTCCCTGAGCACCTTGTAGGGCGCTGAAGCTCCGAAACGCTCCAGCCCCATCACGTCGCCAGCCGGACCAACGTACTTGGCCCACCCTTGCGTCGCGCCGGCCTCGATCGCCAATCGCGCTGTCACTCCCGCCGGCAGCACCGCATCCCGATACGACCCTGGCTGCGCGTCGAAGAGCTTCCAACACGGCATGCTCACCACGCGCACTGCTTTGCCCTTCTCAGCCAATAGGTCGCGGGCCTCCAACGCCAGGCTTACCTCGGAGCCCGTGGCGATGAGGATTGCATCAAGCGGACCGAGGCTATCGGACAGGATATACGCGCCACGCCCGACCGTCTCCGCCGCATCGCGCTCAGCTCCAGCTAAGATGGGCAGTTTCTGGCGGGTGAGCACCAGCGCCGTCGGCCCATCACGCCGTTCCAGCGCCACGCGCCAAGCTGCGGCGGTCTCGTTGGCGTCAGCCGGGCGGATAACTAGCAGGTTGGGCATAGCACGCAACGCCGCCAGATGCTCGATCGGCTGATGAGTGGGACCATCCTCGCCCAGCCATACAGAGTCGTGGGTCCAGACATAGACGACCGGCAACCCCATCAGCGCCGCCAGGCGCACCGCCGGGCGCATGTAGTCCGAGAACACGAGGAAAGTGCCACCATAGGGAAGCAGACTGCCGTACAGTGCCATCCCGTTCAGAATCGCGCCCATCGTGTGCTCGCGCACGCCGAAACGGATGTTGCGTCCCGCCGGGTTGTCGTGCTGGAAATCGCCGTAACCGTTGAGCAGCGTCTTGTTGGAGGGAGCGAGATCAGCGGAGCCACCGATGAGGGTGGGCAGAACGGGCGCGAGCGCTTGAAGCACCATCCCCGAAGCGTTGCGCGTGGCCACCGGGCCATCGTCAGGGGCAAACGTGGGCAGCGCATCCGACCAGTCTTCCGGCAACTCCCCAGCCCAGAGGGTCTCCAGCAGCGCGGCCTCCTCGGAAAACGCATCCTTGTAGCCCCCAAAGGTCTCGTTCCACTCCGCTTCCGCCTGTTTCCCATCCTCAACCGCTCGCCGGAACACGTTCAGCGCCTCGTCGGGGATTCGGAAGTGCTCATCGCTGGGCCATCCCAACCCCTCTTTAGTCAAGCGTACTTCCTCTTCCCCCAACGGTGCACCGTGCGCACCGGCTGTGTCGTGTTTGTTGGGACTGCCGTGGGCGATGTGGGTGCGGCAGACGATGAGCGATGGCCGCTCTGTTTCCTGTCGCGCCGCGCGAATAGCCGCCTCGATCCCATCCAGGTCGTAGCCGTCCACCTCGTGAACGTACCAACCATAGGCACGGAATCGAGCCGGCACGTCCTCGGTAAAGGTGATATCGGTCGAGCCCTCGATGGAGATCTCGTTGTCGTCATATAGGTAGATCAACTCACCCAGGCCCAAGTGACCGGCCAGGCTGGCTGCCTCGTGGCTCACGCCTTCCATCAGGTCGCCATCGGAACAGATAGCGTAGACGTTGTGGTCGAACAGGGGAAACCCCGACCGGTTGAAAGTAGCAGCCAAGAACCGCTCGGCGACCGCCATGCCCACCCCGGTGGCGAAGCCCTGCCCCAAGGGACCGGTGGTGGTCTCAATCCCGGGCGTGAGGCCATACTCAGGGTGGCCAGGGGTGCGACTTTCCCATTGTCGAAAGTTCTTGAGCTCCTCCAACAACAAATCGTAGCCCGTCAGATGGAGCAAGCTGTACATCAGCATCGAGCCGTGCCCGGCTGAAAGGACAAACCGATCGCGGTTGGGCCAGGTCGGGTTGGCGGGATTATGCTTAAGGAAACGAGTCCACAGCACGTAGGCCATATCCGCCGTACCCATCGGCATGCCAGGATGCCCGGACTTGGCCTTCTGCACACCATCCATGGCCAGTGTGCGAATCGTGTTGATGCAGAGTTGATCAAGATCGGTGCTCATCGCTGGTTCCTTTCCATCACGTGTTATGCTCAGGATGCTTATTGTACTCGGAAAAGGAACGGTGGCAAGACCGGCTCATATCACCCGCACCCCCATCAAGATGCCCATCACTACGAAGGCAATAGCAGAAACCAACAGCAACGACCGTGCAGGGATGAGCTTGCATAGCGCCTGTCCGCCGACGACACCCAGCGCCGTTACTGAAGTCAGAGCCAGAGCGCCGCCGATGAAGACAGGCCACACATTCCCGCACTTGCCTGCCATGCTCAAGACAGCCAACTGGGTTTTGTCGCCTAACTCGGCGGCGAACAGCAGTGCAAAAGTCGAACTGAAGGCTTTCCAGTCCCAGGCAGAAACGGACTCAGCAACCGCTTCATCTTCGGTACAGTCGCACGTAGCCTCGTCCGATGTGCCTTTGCTTGCCCCGATAGCCTCTCGGGCTGTGAGCATCCCCACCACGACAAAAGCCACCGCTGCCACGACGCTCAGCACACCTTCGGGGACAAACTGCCCCAGGATCTGTCCACCAACAGCCCCAAGTGCTGTGACCGCGATCAGGGCAACGCTTGCGCCCAAAACGATGGCCCAAGGCTTGCGATACTTGCAGGTCTGCGTCACCACCGCAAGCTGGGTCTTGTCACCCAACTCGGCCACAAAGATCAGCCCAAACGCTGATAAGAAAGCACTCCAATCCATTTTTCCTCCCCTCGACGTGGTCGCCGAACTCGGACTCGCCCTCGCCCTCCTTCAACAGTCGCCTGACCGCCACCCTGCCCGAGCAGGGTGGCACCGGCGCAAATGCCTCGGTTCTCACCTGAGACATAACGGTCGCAGCCTGCGAGTTGCCTCATTTGACAAACCGTAGTATAATCTTGTACCGCTTCCCTGGGCCCATAGGCATAGGGAGGCATTGTACCAGGCCATGACCTAACTGACAATGGAATGGCAGACCAACGGATGTGAGATAATGCCATGAACCTAATCGAATCTTTGGACCGTCAACGAGAACCCAACCCCAACATCCCTGACTTGCAGCCAGGCGATACTGTCAAGGTACACGCACGTATCGTTGAGGGCGACCGCGAGCGCGTGCAGGTGTTTCAGGGTACCGTGATCGGTATGCACGGGGGCGGAGCGAGCGCCAACTTCACCGTACGGCGCATTGCATCCCACGGTATCGGAGTCGAGCGCACCTTTCTACTGAGCTCACCGCGTGTCGAGAAGGTCGAAGTGCTGCGACGGGCGCGTGTCCGCCGGGCACAGCTCTACTACCTGCGGCAGAAACGCGGCAAGCAAGCTCGCCTGCGCGAAAAGCGGATGCAGTAGTCCCATCAGGCCATTCACGAGCTCGCCTGGAGCGGGCGTAGGACCTCCTACGCCTCTTCTTGCACCTGCTGGCGGACCTGCTCGTCCACCGAGATAGAGACATCATCACCACGCCGTTCAGTATCGCCGGGAATTCCACATGAGCCGTCCTGTCATCGGCATCAGCGGGCGCACGGAGCAATCTGCCCGTCCGCCGAACCTACCCCTATTCGCCATCAGCCGTACGTACGTGCGCGCCGTGCAGATGGGCGGGGGTGCTCCAGTGGTCATCCCGCCATACCTGGAAGAGCCAAAGCTACACGCCATCTTCAAGCACCTCGACGGCCTGGTCCTCTCAGGTGGGGGAGATATTGCGCCGGTGTTTTTCGGCGAGGAGGACAGCGGACTGTTGTGGCTTGTGGATGAGCGGCGTGATCAGGCGGAGCTTGCGCTGGCGCGATGGGCACTGGCGGAGCACCTCCCTCTGCTGGCGATATGCCGCGGCATCCAGGTGCTAAACGTCGCGACAGGGGGAACACTCGTACAGGACATCTCCACGCAAGTCCGCGACGCGCTGACCCACAGCACCGTTGCCGGCCGGCCTATGAACGTGATTGCCCACACAGTCGACGTTGCGGCAGGCACCCAACTGGCTGCCCTGGTCGGTGCTGGCGAACTCGACGTGAACAGCGCCCACCACCAAGCCGTCAAGGCTGTAGGCAAAGGGCTAGTCGTCACCGCCCGCGCTCCCGACGGTATCATCGAAGGCCTTGAGGCTCCCGATCACCCCTTTTGCCTCGGCGTGCAATGGCATCCAGAGGCGATGATCGAAGGCCACCCTGAGATGCAGCGCCTCTTCGAGGGCGTGGCTGCGGCAGCGGCGGGTGACGGCATCCGGGCCAGGTAGCGGCCCCCGCGGTCTGGAGGTACGATGCGCGCCTCGCGCCTACTGCCCCTCGCCCTCCTGTTGAGCCTGGCAGCGTGCACCGGGCGCTTGACCCCGATTCCTGCCCCTTCGCCCGGCCCCGGGTCCACCCACACACCAACGCCAGTCCCTTCCGCGACTCCTACACACACGCCCACAGCGCCCCCCACACCCACCCTCACCGCCACGCCCACTGCCGTCCCAACGCCTGTCGCTACAGCCGCAGCGCCCACGCCCAAGCCACCGACCAATCCAACCCATACCCCCGTCCCCGCCTCCGCTGCGGACGGTCAGGGAATGTGCCTGGACGACCCGCCTCCCAGACCTTTCGACTACACCGTGGTCAATCCAGAACCACCCCGCCGCGTTCCCAATGCCACCCGCACCTTCTGGGTCATAGACAGCTCAACCGAAGAGCGACGAGAGATCAGCGCACGCCTGCGTGTGCAGACCGAGCGCGTCGAGATGTGGGTAGAGGAAGGAACGTGGCACGACGTGCGCAGACTCGAAGAGGCGGCGATTCTGTTCGAGACGCAGGTCTACTCCGAAACGCGCGCTATCTTCGGCAGCGAGTGGATGCCGGGAGTTGACAACGATCCACACATCATCATCTTGCACGCCACCGGTTTGGGCGACGGCTTGCTCGGCTACACATCGAGCGTTGACGAGTTTCCCCGCGCCCTCTATCCGACGTCCAACGAGGCCGAGATGATCACCGTTAACATGGACGCCGTGGACGTGGGGAGTCCGACTTACTATGCCGTGCTTGCCACCCAGTTCCAACGCCTGATCCAGTGGACCCACGACCGGAACGAGGAGAGGTGGGTCAAGGAAGGGCTTGCTGAACTGGCCGCCCGGGACTGGCCGGATGCGATCGACGGGCCGAATGAATCTGGACCCGGAGAGGACACCCCGACACTGGGCAGACCAGAGTTAGCATACCTGGAGCACCCAGACACCTCGCTCACCCTCTGGGAAGACAAGACAGACACTGACGGTTCTGGACCGCCGGACGCTGCCGACCGGAGACGGTCGGAGTCAACTGCCTTGGCCCATCGGGGCGCGGCCTATCTTTTCGTCAGCTACTTCCGTGAGCTTTTGGGCAATGAGGGCACGCGGGAATTGGTATCCCAGCCGCTCAATGGGATTGCTGGGTTCGACGCCACACTAGCCAAACTGGGCTCAGATACGAGGGGCGAGGACCTGTTTGCGAACTGGGTGGTGGCCAACTATCTGGACGTGGACGCACAAACAGACGCATTCCCCGCGCGGTACGGATACGACACGCTCGAACTACACAGGCCTGTGCCCGCGGCGACGTGCGACGACTACCCGTTCACCCTGGACGCCTCGGTCCAGCAATTCGGCGCGGATTACGTCCTATTGGAGGGCAGCGACGACCTCCAGGTTCAGTTCACCGGGGCGCAGTTGACCCCCCTGCTTGACACGTCACCACACAGCGGCGATTTCTTCTGGTGGTCCAATCGCGCCGACGAGTCTCTGACGACGCTCGCGCGGGCCTTCGACCTCTCCGCCACTGAGAAAGCGACGCTGACATACTGGACGTGGTACGACATTGAGGCAGGCTATGACTACGCCACCGTCGAGATCAGCACCGACGGCGGGGAGCGATGGCAGGTGCTCTCCACGCCCTCCGGCACGGGCGACGACCCGCACGGCAACAACCCGGGACACGCCTACACAGGTCGGAGCGGCGACCCGCCGGGGTGGGTCCAGGAGACGGTTGACTTGTCGCCGTACACCGGGGGGCGCGTATTGGTGCGCTTCGCGTATCTGACTGACGAGGCAAACATAGGGACGGGTTTCGTGCTTGACGACATCGCCATCCCTGAGATAGGCTATGCTGACGACATCGAAGGCGGGGAAAACGACTGGCAATCGAGAGGCTTCGTCCGCAGCAACAACCAGGTCCCCCAACGCTATCTCGCGCTCCTCATCGGTGTGACAGGGGACAGGGTGACTGTCGACCGGTTAGCGGTGGAACCGGATCAGACAGCAAGATGGACCGCGCCGCTGGGAAGCGAAGGCTGGACCGGGGGAATACTGGTGATCTCCGGTTTGACCCCCCACACCCCGTACCCGGCGCTCTATCAACTGCGGATCGAGAAAGCGTCCTGAACCTGGGGGCATACGAGCCCCCCGCCTCCGCGGCGTTCAAACCGGGGATGGAGACTCGGCCAACGCCTGCGCGCAGCAAGCGCTGGCCAAGAGACGCCGACCGAGGTGCCTACGCCTCCGACTGCTCGGGCGTCTCCTCGATGACCACCGGGGCACTGCGCTTGAAGGCCTCAAGTTCTGCTTCTAGCTCGACCCGACGGGCCTCGGCGGCCCGTTTTCCCTCGTCAATGATCTCCTGCACGCGGGTACGCACCTTGCGCTGCAATTCGGGCCCCGAAGAAGGAGCGAACAATATGGCAACCACAGCCCCGACAGAGGCCCCAACGACCAATCCGGCCAGGAAACTGAAGGCTTTCCGCATCTTTGTCACCTCTCCAAGTGTCGCACACTTCATCCAATCCTGAAGGTAACTGCTCAGGCATGACCTGTTTGGGGCATCAAGGTGACCGGCACTTCCACAACTGCCCTCAGAAACGCCCCTTTTGGTGGTAACCAGATGCCATTTCCATCAAGATTGGTACACAAGTGCCGGTCACCTGAGTAGATACTCCTGAAGCTATTATACACCACGTCACAGAAGCAGCAAAGCACAACCCAGTCTGAACGCCCCTTGCAGAGCGAAGAATCACAGGGCACGCCCGTCGAGCCAATTGACATGGGGCCCCGTTAAGACTATAATGGGTTCAAATCATGCCGAGGAGGAAACACAATGACTGCCACAAGCGTAAAAGAGATCCTTGAGAACTTAAGCAACGCGGACCCAGCGAAAATCCAGGGCGTCAACGGCGTCGTCCTATTTGACCTGAGCGGGGACGAGGGCGGCAAGTGGACGGCGACGCTGGCGGACGGGAAGTTGACGCTGGAGGAGGGAGAGACAGCCTCTCCCAACGTGACCCTCGCCATGGCTGCGGATGATTTTGTGGCAATGTCCAGCGGCGAGATCAACCCGGTCAGCGCGTTCATGCAGGGCAAGATCAAGATCAGCGGGGACATGTCCCTTGCGATGCGCCTCCAGAGCATTCTGACCTAGCGACCTGGTTGCCCAGAACGGGCTGCTCCCGAAGCGGGAGTGGCCCGTTGTCCTATCGGGGGCGTCTGTCAACTGCCTGACCGATTGATCATAGGTCTGGCTCCCGTCCGCGATGCTTAGCGGGTGCAGAGCGGTGATCAAGGCGGCTGTCCCGGGCGCAACCCGGGTCTCGCCCCACCCCACGAACAAGCTCGGAAACACTGCGCCAAAAAGCCCCAGCAAGACCAGTCGCCAGCCCTCAGCACGAATCATCTGCCACATCTGATGCCCACGAGTGGGGAGCAGCAGCGCTACGAAGATCAGCCCCGCGGGCAACAGGCGCACACCGACAAACACCACTGGCCTCACATACTCGACGATGTGATCGATGGCGATGAACCAGGTTGCCAGTCACGATAGGATGCGGTAGAATTCCACCTCAACTGCCTGTCCTGGACAGCGTATGAACACCTCGTCCACGCGGTCCCGGGCAGCTTCCCACGCATCCGGTGGTTGGGGGACTTCCACTTGGACTTGGGATTCCGGTGTAATAGTCAGGCCACTCAAGGGAGATTGATATGATCAACATACGACAGATCGACACCCAGTCCAAGGCTCAAGTACGCCGCTTTCTCCGCATCCCCTTTCGGCTCTACGCGGGGCATCCTCAATGGGTGCCTCCGCTGTTGACCGACGTACGTACGCAGTTGGACCGCCAGAAGCATCCGTTTTATGAGCACTCCGACGCTGATTTCTTCATCGCTGTGCGCAACGGTCGGGACGTGGGGCGGATCGCTGCCCTGGAGAACCGCCGCTTCAACGAGTACCACGGCACACGGCAGGCACAGTTCTACCTCTTCGAGTGCGAGGACGACCAGGAAGCGGTCACCGCGCTGTTCGAGCGCGTCTTCGAGTGGGCGCAGGACCGTGGGCTGAACCAGATCGTCGGTCCCAAGGGCTTCGGCGCGCTCGACGGCTACGGGCTGCTGGTGGAAGGCTTCGAACACCGTCAGATGATGACGATGATGAACTACAACTACGACTACTACCCACGCCTGGTCGAGGCACTGGGCTTTCAGAAGGAAGTGGACTTCGTCTCGTGCTACCTCAACATAGACACCTTCCACCTGCCTGAGCGCATACACCGCATCGCGGAGCGGGTGCAGCAAAGAGGAAGCTTGACTGTGCGGCGCTTTCGCAGCAAGCGCGCGCTGCTCAAGTGGGCAGGCCGCATCGGTGAGGCTTACAATCAGGCGTTCGTGGACAACTGGGAATACTACCCTCTCACCGAGCGCGAGATTGACTTCCTGGTGAGCAACGTGCTCATGGTGGCGAACCACCGCTTGATCAAGCTCATTACGCACTGGGATCGCGTCGTGGGCTTCCTGTTCGCCTTTCCCGACGTCTCCTCGGCCCTTCAACGGGCGCGGGGGCATCTGCTTCCCCTGGGACTCCCCGATCTACTGCTCGAAATGCGTCGCACGCAATGGGTCGCGCTGAACGGCGCAGGCATTCTGTCCGAGTTCCAGGGCCGCGGCGGGAACGCGCTGCTGTACTCCGAAATTGAGAAGAGCATCCGCGAGTTCAACTTCCAACACGCCGACCTGACGCAGGTAGCGGAGACAGCGGTGCAGATGCGCAACGACTTGGTGAATCTCGGCGGCAAACCCTACAAGAACCATCGTGTGTACATCCGGCATCTGTAGCCATTTGCGCGATTCCACATTCGAGAGTATCATTAATCCCGAGACCGGGTTTTTCATGCGCTGACGGACGCTGCGTCCGCGACATCGCTGAAGACCTGGTTTCTTGCGGGCAATGCGGATAACGTTTGGTACACTGTGTTTGCGTGTGCTCACACATCTGGAGGCAGGGCAGCGTGATCATTCAAGTACGCGATCTCGTGAAACGATACGGGGACGTGGTGGCAGTGGATCATCTCTCCTTCGAAGTGAAGAAAGGAGAGATTTTCGGTCTCCTGGGACCCAACGGCGCTGGGAAGACAACTACCATCCGGGTCATCATGGACATCATCAGCCCCGACGCGGGGCACGTAACGGTCCTGGGCCAGCCACCAGGCCGGGCCAAGGCCCAGGTAGGGTATCTCCCCGAGGAGCGAGGGCTCTACCGCAAGCTGAAGGTGCTGGATACGCTGGTCTATCTGGCCGAACTCAAGGGAATGCCGCGGTCCACGGCTCGAGAGCGGGCCATGGACCTGCTGGAGCGGGTCCAACTCCACGACTGGGCCACGCGCAAGGTCCGGGACCTGAGCCAGGGCATGCAGCAGCGGCTCCAGCTCGTCGCCAGCCTGATTCACGACCCGGAGGTGCTGTTTCTGGACGAGCCGTTCCAAGGGCTGGACCCGGTGAACGTCGAGCGCGTCAAGGACTTCGTCGCCGAACAACAGCAGGAGGGCAAGACGATCGTCCTCAGCTCTCATCAGATGAACCTGGTGGAGGTGCTGTGCGATCGAATCCTGCTCATCCATCGGGGACAGGCCGTGCTCTACGGTCCGCTGGCGGAGATCAAGCGAGAATACGCCCCGCACACCGTCCGAGTCCGCGCCCCCTACATCCCGGCGGATCTGCCAGGCGTCGTCGAGGTAGAGTCCAACGACGGGGCGTTCAACCTGGCGCTGGCCGACAGTGCCAACCCACAAGGGGTGCTGCTCGCGCTCCTGGAGCAGGGTGTGGACATCCAGGCGTTCGAGGTAGCGCCGGTGCCGCTAGGGGAGATATTCGTCGCTGCGGTGAGCGGTGAGGACGAGGAGGCTGTCAATGGACTGGACTAAGGTCTGGGTGGTCGCCCGCCACGAGTACCTGACCACCATCCGGCGGGCCGGGTTCATCATCGTGACAGCAATGGTGCCCGCATTGGGCATTGTCGCCTTGCTGATCGGCACACTCTTTGCAGGCCAGGCCCGCCAACTCGGTGCGTTCTTCGAAAGGCAGTTTGAGGTGGGCGACAAGGCCATCGGCGTGGTGGATAAGACGGGAGACTTCTCCCCCATCCTACCCAAGTACCAGGAGGACTTCGTTCCGTACGACAGCGAGGAGGAGGCCGAGGCGGCGCTGCAAGCCGAGGAAGTATCGAAGGTCATGCTCATCGGGGAAGACTACCTGGAGACTGGGCGCGTCGTCGTGCTGAGTGTGGGGAGCGGCTTCAGCGCGGCCACGGTCAGTGACTCGGCAACAGTGCGCGCTTTCTTCGTGGATCATCTGCTGGACGGCGAGGTGACGCCGGCGTTGCAGCAGCGGGCGGCTGCCCCGGTAGACGCACAACCTCGGGTGATCTCCTCGGGTGGAGAGACGCAAGGGGAAGGCCCCTGGGGATTCGCCTTCACCTTCATCATTCCGTATTTCCTGGCCATCTTCCTGGTGATGACGATCTTCATGTCGTCGGGCTACCTCCTGCAGAGCGTTGCCGAGGAGAAGGATAGTCGCGTGATCGAGATCATCGTTTCCTCGGTGCGCCCCATGGAGCTGATGGCGGGAAAGGTCGCCGGTTTGGGCGCGCTGGGCTTGACACAGGTGCTGGTCTGGGTGGGAAGCACAGTAGGACTCAGTGGTGGAGCGGTGGCCCTCCTGGCCGTGGCTGGCGCCTTCGCCATCCCGGCGCGCGTTCTGATCCTGGGCGTGGTCTACTACCTGCTCGGCTTCACTCTGTACGCCATCCTGATGGCCGGGGTTGGGGCACTGGGCACCACGACGCAGGAAAGCCAGCAACTGGCCAGCATCTTCAGCTTCTTCGCCGCGATTCCGTACATGATCAGCGGGTTCCTGTTTGCCAACCCCAACGTCATCTTCGCCCGCGTGCTGAGCTTCTTTCCCCTCACAGCACCCACGATGATGATGCTGCGGCTCCCACTGGCAGAGGTACCGTGGATCGATGTGGCAGGCAGCATCGCCGCGCTCCTCATCTCCATCCCCATCGCGCTTTGGGCGGGAGCCAAGCTGTTCCGCGTGGGTCTGCTCATCTACGGCAAGCGCCCGACGCTTCGCGAGATATGGCTGATTCTGCGGGGAGAGGCATAGCCCCTGCTATGATACCGGGCGATTTCCCTGGAACTGATGCTTGAACGCACACGATTCCGCAAGGACTGGCAATCCGCCGCGCTGTTCCTGGTTCTGGTGACACTGCCAACCCTGTGGGTGGCCTTGAACCCAAGCACGAGTCTACTGGCAGCCATCGGCACAATCGCGGCGAGTGCCGTGATCGGGTTGGTGGGGTGGTGGTTCCTCCATCGCGAAGGTGTTCAGGTAACGGCCACGATGCGTCGCCCGACCGCAGTTGGCGCGGTGTCGGGCTATGTTCTATTGTTCGTGGCGCTTTGGGTATACAGCAAGCTGATGACTCGCCACGCAACCACTCCGTCCACATCCGACGCGACCTCCTGAGGTCTCGCCGCGCAGCACATAGCCAGCGCAACGTATGGCCTGACCGGCAAATAGAGTAGGTGAATTCGATGCCGAATCTGTGATCCATTGCGCATCTTCAGCAAACTCACCAGCAGGTCGATTTCATGCAAAGAAAATGCTTGAAATCGGCTTGCTTTTGTGTTATGATTAGCACAGCATAGCGGGAGGCCAAACATACACGGGATCTGCCCCGGACGGACCTACGAACGGGCGGACGGACGGACGCACGCACGGACGCACGCACGGTCAATGGACCGCCGGCATCCTGCCAGCATGACGTCCGCAGTGTCGGTGATGTCCACACCAGCTCACCGCATGTCAATGTAACCAATAACCAACCAAGCCTCGGAATCTCAACAAGGGACCATAGAACAATGTACCCTGAAAGCGAAATCCTCTTCCCGCCGCGGTGTATCCCCAAATTGAGGAACCTACGCGGCCCGGAGTGGGCCGATCTGATTGACCACATTGCCTCGCTTCCCGACGGTCACGAGGACATACTGGGATTCTCCTTGATGATGATCAGACTGGGAAGTTGCCTCACCTGCGACCTGGACAGCTATCGCGCGTCACTGGGCTGTTGCACGTGCGCCCGTCGCTCTATCTCCGGTTTCAAAGGCACCGACAAAGAGCTGATCCGCCAGTTCGAGGACACACGCGACGAGGTGCGAATCTACTTGTCGTCCGACAAGATCCCCGGTCCCATATCCTCGCTCGTCGACCAGTGATCCTGCCCCATTCGTGATAGCGGGCGGATACTGCCGCTCCCGACCGTCCGTAGGGCAGCCAGAGTGCCATCACCAACGCCTCCCGTTCGTAGTGAGGGCGGATGCCGACCGCTGAGGTCGGCGTCATCCATCCGTAGGTCCGCCGGAGTGCCGTGTGGCGCTCCCCCGATGCCAGAGTAAGGATGCCAACACGCACCTCGCATCGTGCCGGACGCAGACCCAATCACGCCTTGTGCCCCAGACGAAGCAAGGTATAATCGCAGCGCAATGCGCAAGCTAATCCTCATCTATGCTGCCTTGGCGGTGTTGACCCTGCCGAGCTGCCAAACCTCTCCTTCCAGTTGGATGTCCGCCCGCACAGGAGAGGACGACTGGCTTCCACAGGCGCGTGGGGCGATCCAGTTGGCCGCCAACGGCGTGCGCCCTCAGCCACACACGGCATCCAACACACCCGTGGCCCACGCCGGCGTCAATCCCTTCGGCATCAACGTCTTCCTGGAACAGGAAGCCGAGGAATGGAAACGTGAGAGATCGCTGGAGATGATCGCGGACGCGGGCTTTCACTGGATTCGCCAGGAGTTCCCGTGGGAAGACATCGAGATTCACGGCAAGGGCGACTTCGAGGACCGGCGACACGAGCCCTACCGCTCTGCTTGGGACAAGTACGACAACATCGTGAACCTATCCGAGCGGCATGACCTGGAGGTCATCGCCCGCCTGAGCAACCCGCCCGCCTGGACACGCGCGGATGGCGACGCCCAGGGCACGTACGCGCCCCCCGATGACCTGGCGGACTGGGGCGACTACGTATACGCCGTCGTTTCCCGCTATCGGGGGCGCGTGCACTACTACCAGCTCTGGAACGAGCCCAACATCTACCCTGAATGGGGTGAACAACCGGTCGACCCCGATGGCTACACCGCGCTCCTATGCGAGGGATACCACCGTGCCAAAGAGGCCGACCCGGAGGCGATCATACTCAGCGGTGCGCTGGCCCCCACCGTCTCGCTCCACCCCGGCCCAGGGCCGGCGCTGGGTCTGAGCGATTTCGTCTTCCTTCAACGCATGTACGACGCCGGGGCCGCCGCCTGCTTCGACATCCTCTCCGTCAACGACTATCTGCTCTGGTCCGGCCCCACCGATCATCGCATGCGGCCGATCAACATCAACTTCTCCCGCCCGGTCTACATTCGCGACATCATGGTCGCCAACGGCGACGCCGCGAAACCTGTATGGATCAGCGAGATGAACTCCAACGCCGTGCCCAATGACCCATCCATCGCGGGATGGGGAGCGTACGGCCAGGTGACCCCGGAGCAGCAGGCTCGCTACGCGCTGTCAGCCTACCAGCGCGTCATGGAGGACTGGCCCTGGGTAGGCGCGGTCAACTTCTGGTTCTTCAAGCGCGCCTCAGACGCCGAGCAGAACCAGTCCTGGTACTACTTCCGCATGGTCGAGCCGGACTTCACCCCCCTGCCGGTCTACGATGCAATACGCGAGTACACGGCCGGCCTCACGCCCACCCTCTACCGGGGCACTCACCAAGAGGATCACTGGGCGCTGGCATACGGAGGCAACTGGGAAACGGCGCACGACGACTCGGCCCTGCTGGGGGCTTACCGGCGGACGAGCACGCCTGACAGCACCCTGCGCTTTGCATTCGAGGGCACGGCCCTGACGCTGGCACCCGGCCCGGGCACAGGCGACGCCGAGATCGCGGTGGACGGACAGCCCGCTCACCGCATCTTGCTCGACGGGCAACCCGTGCAACTGGTGCGGAGCTGGTGGCCGAAGCGCCACCAGGTGACGTTGACCGCCGGTGCCGGGGAGGTTGGTCTGGACGCGCTCACGGTCCACGCCTGGCCCGCGTGGGTCCGTGAACCCGGGAGGGTGTCGTTCCTTCTCGCTGTGGGCCTGGCGTTTGCGTGCGGACTGGCCCTGGCCTTGCCCCGGCGAACAGGAAAGGGTAAGCGACGGGGACAATGAAACGTCGCGTTGGGCGCGGCAACCGCGCTCTGAATAGTGGGCTCCTGGCCATTCTGCTCCTGGCTTTCTTCCTCCGGGTCTATCGCCTCGATGCGCAGTCCTTCTGGAACGACGAAGGAAACTCGGCACGCATCGCGGAGCGAACACCCGATCTGATCCTGGAAGGCGCGGGGGGAGACGTTCACCCGCCTGGTTACTACTTGCTGCTCCACTACTGGCGGGCGCTGGCCGGACAGAGTGAGTTTGCACTGCGTTTCGTCTCCGTCGTGGCCGGCATGCTCGTCGTTGTCCTCACCCACTCGCTGGGTCGCCGCCTGTTCAGCGAGGCCGTGGGTGTAATGGGGGCGTTTCTAGGGGCGATATCGCCCTTCGCCACGTATTACTCCCAGGAAGCGCGCATGTATGCGCTCCTGGCCGCCATCTCCGCGGCCTCCACGTACGCGGCGATCCGCATCCTCACCGGCACCCGTTGCTCAACCTCTGGCTCCGATCTTGATGGCGCGCCAATGTCCCTACAAAGGCGCCATTCTGATGGCGCGCCATCATTCCTACAAAGGCGCCATTCTGATGGCGCGCCATCATTCCTACAAAGGCGCCATTCTGATGGCGCGCCATCGTTCCTACAGAGGCGCCATTCCGATGGCGCGGCGTACATCCTGGTCAGCGCTGCCGGCTTGTACATCCAATATGCCTTTCCCTTCGTTCTGCTCGTCCACAACGCCGTGTTCGGCCTGTGGTGGCTGGCCGTGGCACGCCGATGGGCATGCCGTTGGCGCTGGATCGCGCGATGGGTCGGGCTACAAGCAGCCATCCTCGCGCTCTACCTGCCCTGGCTGCCCATCGCGCTCAGAAGCGTCATTGGCCGCCAGGCGGCCGGGAGGGCGTACGAGTTGGGGCACGCGCTGGTAGACGTGCTGCGGATACTCAGCGTCGGCACCACACTGCCGCTTGAGGAGACCACAGCGACGCTGATCGGCACAGCGTTGTTGCTGCTCGCGGGCCTGTGGCCTGGCAGACCACATCCGCCTGTCATGGGAACCAGGTCTTCTCCGAAAAACCTGGTTTCTGGGCTCCGACGGCATCCGTTGTGCTGGCTGGAAGTCAGCAGCATCGCCCTGTACCTGCTGCTCCCCATCGGGCTCATCTTCGCTCTCGATCTATATAAGCCAGCCTGGCTCAAGTTCCTCGTCGTGGTCTTGCCTCCGTTCCACATCTTGCTCGCCCACGGCGCCAGCAACCTGGCGCAGGCTGTCCAGCCCGCTGCCGCACGTATCGCGTCCGCCGTCCCCTTCGTCCTGTCCGTGCTCGCTGCTGTCGCGACCTACCCCTCCCTGCACAACCTCTACTTCGACCCCACATATGCCCGCGACGACTACCGCCAGATCGCTGCCGACGTCATCGCGCTCAAGCGGCCCAATGACGCCATCATACTCAACGCGCCCAATCAGTGGGAAGTCTTCACCTACTACTTCGGACACACGACCAATGGACCGCCAGCATCCGACATCTATCCGGCCCCCTACCACCCCGACGACGCCGGCGCAGAGGCTTTCCTCTCCCCAGTCACCGGCAGGTATCGCAGGCTCTTCGTGCTCTACTGGGGCGATGCCGAATCCGACCCCCAGCGACTGATCGGGGGATGGCTAGCCACGCACGCCTACAAGGCCACCGATCGTTGGTACGGTCGGGTACGCTTAGCGACTTATGGCGTAGCCGCGCTGCCGGAGGCGCCCGCCGGCGCGTTGAACGTTCGTTTCGGCGAATCCATCTGTTTGCGCGACTACGCGCTGCCGGGGGATTCGTTCGCTCCCAGAGATATCCTGCCGGTGACGCTGTTCTGGGAGGCTTCGGCTCCTGTCTCCGAACGATACAAGGTCACCCTCCAGTTGCTGGACGACTCGGGCAAACTCGTCGCGCAGCACGACGCCGAGCCCGGCGGCAGCCTGGTGCCGACAAACACCTGGCAGCCAGGCCAACGCCTGGCCGACCGGTATGGCCTCACTCTCCCGCCCGACTTGTCACCCGGCCGCTACACGCTCATTCTCGGCCTCTACCACGTCTCTTCCGGGGAGCGGCTGCTCACGGCTACCGGTGGCGACCACGTGGTCCTGCGAGATGTGGAAGTCCGGGCATCAACCCCCTGACTCCCTGTCCCATCCCCACGCGATACTCCCGACGGTTGACGCTTGACGTTTGACCCTCTAGCGAACGCAGCACGCGCGCAAGAGTGCTAGCCACGCCAAGCCAGGTGCGTCACCCCTGACTTGCCTTGCTTCCCCGCCTGTGGTACACTCTGACTGGCTTGCGCCTGTGGATGGTTTTCGCAGGCACATACACACTCAACGAATTGAGCGCAGGGCCAGGCATCAATACCGGCGTGGGCCAGCGCTCATCAGTGTTCTATCTTCTCACATCATAATGGAGGATTCACATGGCAGAACCAACTTACGATGTCATCGTCATCGGCGCAGGGCCGGGGGGATATGTGGCCGCTATCCGGGCCGCTCAACTCGGTCTGAAGGTCGCATTGGTCGAGAAGGAACACCTGGGTGGGGTATGCCTCAACTGGGGCTGTATTCCCACTAAGGCGCTCCTGCGCAACGCCGAAGTCATCTCTCTTCTGAGCCGCGGGAAGGATTTCGGCTTCAGCGTGGAGGGCTTCCAGGCCGATTTCGGCTCAGCGGTGGACCGCAGCCGCAAGGTGTCCGCGCGGCTGGTCAAGGGCGTTGGCGCGTTGATGCGCAAGAACAACGTCGAGGTGATTGAGGGAACCGGGACGCTGACGTCTGCCCACACAGTCGAGGTCGCCCTCAACGCTGGCGGCACTCGCACCCTGGAGACAAACAACGTCATCCTCGCCACAGGTGGAGAGGCGCGCACGATTCCCGGCATCGAGGTGGACGGCGAACGGGTCATGACCTACCGGCAAGCCATCGTGCTGCGGGATCTACCTGCCTCGGCCGTCGTCGTTGGGGCCGGACCCATCGGGATGGAATTCGCCCACATCTGGAGCACCTACGGCGCTGAGGTCACGGTCGTCGAGATGCTGCCCCACGCGCTGCCGCTTGAGGACGAAGAGGTCAGCAAGGAGATCGAACGGGCTTTCAAGCGCCGCAAGGTAAAGGTGTTGACCTCTACGCGCGTGCAGGGCGTTGAGACGAGCGCCACCGGTGTGAAGGTGACCGTGTCGAGCGAGAAGGGCGAGCAAGTGCTGGATGCCGAACGCACGCTCATCGCCATCGGCGTACGCCCCAACAGCGCCAACCTCGGTCTGGAGGAGATTGGTGTACAGATCGAACGGGGCCACGTAGTCGTCGACGACGCGATGCGCACCAGTGTTGCAGGCGTCTACGCCATCGGCGACGTGACCGGCAAACTGGCGCTGGCCCACGTTGCCTCTGCACAGGGTATCGTTGCGGCAGAGACCATCGCCGGCGTAGAGACGGTGACGCTCGACTACATTGGGATGCCCCGGTGCACGTACTGCCATCCGCAGGTGGGGAGCTTCGGCATCAGTGAGGCACAGGCAGTCGAGAACGGGCACGAGGTCAAGGTGGGCAGTTTCCCCTTCCGGGCCAACGGCAAGGCATTGGGGCTGGGCGACTACGCCGGCTTCGTCAAGGTCGTGGCCGACGCCGCCAGTGGCGAGATCCTCGGCGCATCCCTCGTCGGTCCAGAGGTCACCGAGTTGCTGCCGGAGCTGGTGCTGGCGCGCAATTGGGAGCTGACCCCCCACGAGATCGCGCGCACCGTGCACGCCCATCCCACGCTGAGCGAGGTGCTGATGGAGGCCGCACACGCAGTGTTTGGGGAAGCGATCCACATTTGACCCATCCGCCCGACTACCACATCCACACCCGCTTCTCCTGCGACAGCGAGACGCCGATGGCCGCGGCCTGCGAAGCGGCCATCGGCCATGGGATACAGGAGATCGCCTTTACAGACCACGTTGACTTCGAACCGTTGGACGAGTGCCACGAGTATCTGCGCCCCGGCGCTTACATGGCCGAGATCGAGCGCTGCCGGCGCAGATACGGCCATACGCTGACGATTCGAGCCGGGGTAGAGATAGGCGAAGGACACACATACCGGGACCAGGTGAGGTCGTTTCTGGAGGCGCACGACTTCGACTTCGTGCTGGGCTCCATACACTGGGTGGGGAATCGCCCCACCTGGACCGGGGATTATTTCAACGGGCAAAGTCTCGAAGAGGGGCTGGACTCCTACTTCAGGGAAGTGGCGCGCCTGGCGGCCGAGGCAGATTGCGACGTCTTGGCCCATTTCGACATCGTGCGCCGGGCCGTATACAAGGCTTTCGATCTGAAAACGCCGGACTACACGCCCTACGAGCACACGATCCGTCGCGCACTCCGTACACTCGTGGAGCGAGGCAAGGGGCTGGAGATCAACACATCTCCTCGCCGGCGCGGGATGGGGCACCCTAACCCGACGCTGCAAGTACTGCACGCCTACCGCGAAGTGGGCGGCGAGGTCTTGACCATCGGCTCTGACGCTCACACGGCCGATTCTGTTGGGGCCTGCTTCGACGAGGCGCTCGACATAGCTCGGGCGGCAGGGTTCACACGCCTGGCGACGTTCGAGAAACGAGAGATTCACTGGATGAGCATCTGAATATGGATAGATCTGAACAACATGCACCCCAACGCCCGCAGCGCCGCCCGTCATGGCTGCGCGTGCGCGCTCCTACGGGCGACACGTACCACTGGCTCAAGCGATTGATGCGTGCCAAGTCACTGCACACCGTCTGCGAGGAGGCCCACTGCCCCAACATCGCCGAGTGCTGGGGGCACCGCACGGCGACGTTCCTCATCCTCGGCGATACCTGCACCCGCAACTGTCACTTCTGCAATGTGAAAACAGGTCGCCCCGCCCCACTCGACCCCGAGGAGCCGGAGCACGTCGCCCAGGCCGTCCAGGCAATGGGCCTCAAGCACGCCGTCATCACCTCGGTAGACCGAGACGACGTGCCCGACGGCGGGGCATCCGTGTTCGCCGACGTCATCCGCCGCATCCGTGCCCTTCAGCCTGGCTGCACGGTCGAGGTGCTGATCCCGGATTTCCGTGGGAGCATCGAGCCGCTCCGGACAGTGATGGACGCGCGGCCCGACATCCTCAACCACAACGTGGAAACCGTGCCACGCCTCTTCCGCGAAGTACAACCCCAGTGCCGCTACGAGTGGTCGCTGGCCGTGCTGCGCAACGCCAAAGTCCTGTGGCCGGAGGCAATCACCAAGAGCGGGGTGATGGTCGGCCTCGGGGAGACAACGGAAGAGATACTGGAAGTGATGCGCGACCTGCGTGACCTGGACGTGGATATCCTCACGATCGGTCAGTACCTGCAGCCCACCAAGGAGCACACCCCCATATCCCGGTACTACTCCCCGGAGGAGTTCGACATGTTCCGCGAGCAGGGAGAGGCGATGGGCTTCCGTTGGGTTGAAAGTGCTCCACTGGTGCGCAGTTCGTACAACGCCGAGGCACAGGCGCGGGCGCTTGCATCGCCCTGACCGAATTGGTCAGGCCTGATCGGCAGATCGAGCATCAAGGCGACCTGGAGCGGCCCGCCCAGATCGAATCCATCTCCCAGACGTCCAGCGATTTGAGCCAGGCACGGCCGCCGCGGGCGAACAGGTCCATGCCGAGGCTGTCCGTCCGTGACGGATAGATCCGGCTCGTGAGACACAGCCGACCATTGGCGTAGACCTCGACCACGGAGCGATCCAGGAACACGTGTAGCCTCAGCCCTTCGCCTGCCGCCAGGTTGAGCGCTCCCTCCTGCGCGTGACGCTGAGCGTCGGGGCTGAGACTGGATCGCTCCCGGTCGAAGACCAGTCGCCCGGCGCTGCGATCATATAGCACCGAGGTCTGTTCCGACCCGTCCGGCGAACAGCGCAGCTTCAGGCCGAACTGCTTCGCGCCACCTGCTGGTGCAGCCTCCCCCGGCTCGAACTCAGCCGCGATCTCGAGGCAATCACCCCGCACGTCCTCCAGGACACCTGAACCCGATGGCGCGAGGGCGACTTCTGTGTACCGGCGTTGCCGGCCGCGCAGCGACTCCAATTCCGGCGCAGGTTCGATGCCCAGTAGCCCATCGGGGCGCGCACACAGAACGCGGGGCAAAGACATCACGCCGCTCCAGCCGGCGGCCTGCTGTGCCTCCTCCGCACGCCCTTCCTGAATCCACCCAAACATGATCCGCCGGCCCCGGTCATCAAGCATCGTCTGTGGCGCATACAGATGAATATCGCCACAGTCCAGTTTCCCCAGGGTTTCTGGCGTGAATCTGTGGCCCGCATACGTACCGATGAAGTAGGCCGTGTATAGCGGCCTGTCCTCGTAAACGGAGACGAGCAGGACGTGGCGGTCGCCCAGGGGAAAGAAGTCCGGACACTCCCACATCGTGCCGGTAGGAAGGGACTCAGTCCTGCTACTGTCGCCAACGAGAATCGGCCGGACGTACTCCCAGTGGATCAGGTCGGGTGATCGGTACAGCAGAATTGCGCCCCCGACGTTCCTGATGCCGGAACCGATGACCTGGTACCACGTGCGCCCTTCTCGCCACACGCTGTGATCCCGAAAGCCGACTACGTCCAGACCTTCCGGTGGAGAGGCGATCACGGGATTGCCTGCGTGCTTCTGCCACGTGCGCAGATCGTCGGCACTGGTCGCCAAGCAGGGCCGCTCCGGGTAGACCCCCGTGTATATGAGCGTCGGCACGCCGCCCTCGTCTACGGCACAGCCCGACCAGCAGCCATCCGCATCCGGGCCGCCCGGCGTCGGCGACAGCGCGAGTGGCAAGTCGGTCCAGTGCACCAGGTCTCCGCTGACCGCGTGGCCCCAATGGATCGTTCCCCAGCTCGGACCGTTGGGGTTGTACTGATAGAACAGATGGTATTGTCCGTCCCATTGGATCAGCCCATTGGGGTCGTTCATCCAGTTGGCCGGTGGAAGGAAGTGGTATTGAGGACGATGCGGGTCTGCCCTGTCCACGCCGTTGCCCACTTCAGAGCAGAATCAAGTCGCGCGCCAACGTCGTCAGGGTTTCTCCGCCGCCGGCGGTCACGAGAACGTCGTCCTCGATGCGCACCCCACCCCGCCCCGGCAGATAGACGCCCGGCTCGACGGTGAACGTCATCCCCGGCTCCAGGGAGCGCTCGTTGCCCGCGACGATGTATGGCGGTTCGTGCGTCTCCAGCCCCAGCCCGTGGCCCGTGCGGTGGATGAAATACTCGCCGTACCCGGCCCGCTCGATCACCGCCCGCGCGGCCCGGTCGACCCTCTCCGCAGGCACACCCGGTCCCACCGCCGCCCGACCAGCCTCGTTGGCCTGTCGCACGATCTCATAGACGCGGGCCAGTTCCGGCTCCAGCGCGCCGATGGCGAACGTGCGCGTGATGTCGGCGGCATAGCCACCCACGACCGCGCCACAATCCACCGTGACAGTCTCGCCCGATTGGACGGGGCGGTCACTTGGGGTCGCGTGGGGAGACGCGCCGTTGGGGCCAGCCACGACGATGGGCGCGAAGGCCATCCCCTCCGCACCAGCCCGGAGCATCTCGATCTTGACCAGCGCGGCGAGCTCTCTCTCTGTCATCCCCACGCGCACCTGCTGCATCGTGGCACGCAGCCCCACCTCAGTGACATCGATGGCGCGCCGCATCTGCGCCAGCTCGTGCCCGTCCTTGCGCATGCGCAATTCGGCCACCACGTCTTCGACCGCGCTGAGCCTGCTCCCGGGCGCGCAGCGCCCCAACAGCCGTGCCTCCAGCAGCCGCATCGCCAGCGCCTCGACTCCGATGGTGCGCCCGGCCAAACCCAGCGTAGCGCAGGCAGTCTGAAAGGCCGGGACGTATCCCTCCTCGTCGGTATATGGAAACACCTCCAGCTCGATGCGCGCCTGCTCAACCTTGACCGCCTCGAAGGCGGGCAGGACAATGGCAGACGGCCCGCCTGCGGGAAAGAGCGCGACAATCGGACGCTCGCTCAGATGGAACGAGAGCCCGGTGAGATAGAACAAGTTGGGGCCGGGCACGAACGCCAGGGCGTCAAACCCGCTCGAGCCAACCCGCTCAAGCAAACTGCGAAGTCGATCCTTGTGCATTGCATCCTCCTGATTCGGTAAGCACGCCGCCAGATGTGAAACGCATCTCGCGCTACGCGCTGTGTGTTGCGTGGTCCGTAACCTCTAGCCCCCTCTCCCCCTGTCCTCACCTCTTGGAGTTTGGGACTTGGGACTTGGCCGCTGCCCCCCCCGTCCCTCCTACGGCATGCGGCACGTCTGATAGTCGGCCCCGATGATGAGACGATACGAGGCCCCTCCGCCGCCATCAGGCGCGGAGATCACGTTTTCTGGCGCGACCTGAAACATCCACCGCAGGTAGGGCGCTGCGCCCCCCTTGCTCGTGGACGTGAAGTCAATCAACTGTGTCTGCGCGTAGCCCCGCCGGTCAGGCTGACCGATGGTCGCGACGAAGCCCTCCCGAAACAGCCGGTCGGCCGCGAGTTGATCCCAATCCGGGCGTCCCGTCCCGTTCCAGACCTCCACCGTCTGCAACGTGCGCCACAAGCGCCCCTCCGGTACCGGGCCCAGCGCCTCAACCACCACCGGCTCGATCTCCTCCCAGTTGGGCAGAAACACCGAACCTCCCTTCGGCGTCGTCCAGGGCGTGACCTGCTGATAACCGATATTGCGGAAACGCACGTTCTGCTCATCGAGCCGGAGGGCCACGCCTGCCAACATCGCCACGTCGCCAAACTCCATATCCGTGACAACCATGCCCCGGAATTGATCCCACAACTGGGGGAAGTTGCCCAGGAGATCGACGCTGCGAGACTTGCGCCAGATCGCCTGCAGCACCTGCTGCTGGCGGCGCTCGCGGGCGAAGACGCTCGACGTCTTCCGCGAGCGAGCGTACCAGAGCGCCGTCTCGCCGTCCATACGATGGACACCCGGCTCCAACACCTTAATGGGATACTCACCGTTCTCGTCGGGATAGGGCCAGTGATCCTCCAGGCGGCAATGCACCGGGATATCGACGCCACCCAGCGCATCCACGATGCCGATGAAGCCATCGAAGTCTGTGCGCACGTAGTGATCCACCGGGATACCCAGGTTATACAGCAGCGTCTGCTGGACCAGCGCAGGTCCTCCGCCCTCGTAGCGGTACATCTCGCCGTACATATCGGCGAAGTTGATGCGACTCATCCAAAAACCGGGGATGTAGACGTATAGATCGCGGGGGATGGACAGCACGGTCACCGACGGCACCAACGGCTGGAGGGACACGACCTGAACCACATCGGTGTGCCAGTCTTCCCAACCCGGGCGACGATCGCTGCCCAGCACGACGATGTTGATCGCCTCCGGCAATACATCCACCGGCGGCACGTGCGTTGGCACGGCGGTCGTATCGGACACAGTGGGCGTCACGCCGATCAACTCCGGGCTGTTCATCCTGAACCGGGTGGGAGTGAGAGTCGGGGTCGGCGTCTCCGAAGGCACAGGCGTTCGAGTGGAATGGGAGGTAGCGGTAGACCTCGGCGTGCGGAGAGCCCTCGCTCCCGGAGTCTGGGTCAGGGTCGATGTCGACGTGGGAGAGGCCAGAGTGGGTGTGGGCGAAGCGAGACCGAGGCGTGTCGTCGTCAAAGTCGGATGCCCGTTTCCACGCGGCGCCAGCCCGAGGCCAGGGGCCTGGCTGCCAACGGCCAACAGGACGCCCAACACCGCTCCTACAGCGATACACGCCGATACGGGGATTAACCTGTCGTCATGTGTCGTCATGGGTCATTCTTCCACGTCAGTCCGTGCATGCATTCGAAGCAAACACAGGATATCATCAGAGATTGCTCGGATTCGAGCTTCCGCCCATTCTAACCCCGTCGTGAATATCGCGCAACTGGGACAGCCAGCGGCAACTGGCCCGCGCCTTGCCCCCCTGTCTCTGTTCGGCTGCACAAACCCAGTTGACAAGTCGGCCAAGAAGTGATAGGCTTCAGCCGGTACGTGCTTCAGCACCTCTCACGCAAAGGCAACGTATGAAGAGTGTTTTCTCAGGCCGCGTATGGGCCATCTTGGGCATCGGTATCGCGACCGTGTTTGGATTGGGCCTACTACTGGCACTGCTAGGGCGTGGCCCGGGCGAGCCTGCCCCGATGATCACGCCGGCGCTATCCCCTACCCGCGACGACCCGGCGGTAGCCAGCATTGTCTTTGGCCAGGACACACGCCACATCACGCACACCCTCTGGCAAGAGGCTCTCTTGCTCGACCAGGTGCTGAGCGGGCTGGCCGGGCAACCAGCCCCTGCCCCATCAGAGACGTTGGATCGGCTGATTAACGCGGAGTTGGTGCTGCACGAGATACCGCCGGAGCAGACGCCCACGCCAGCACAGGTCGAGGAACAGATCGCCGCGCTGGTGCAGACGTGGGGAGTGGACGATGCTGCCGTGACAGCCGTGCTGGAGCAGGTAGGACTCACGCGTGAGGCTTTCGAGCGGGAGGTCTCTCGCTCACTGATGGTGCAGGCCGGGCTGGCGGAATTGGAACGCCGGGGATACGATGCGACGGCCTGGCTAGAGGAACAGCGCGCCAGCACCGAGATTGCGATCGACCGGGCAGCGGCGAACGCCAGCGTGCCGTACGTCCCCATCAGGCATTCGCCACTGGCGACCGAATCCGTTCTGCCCACCCCTACCCGGGCACCTGCCTCCGCGGCCTGCCCCACGCAGGCCGCACAGTCGCCCCTTCCCACCCCGGAACGCACTATTCCTGAAGTCGCCCCCGATTTCGCGCTCGAGCGCGCCAGTGGAGATTCATTCACACTGGCGGAGCAGTTGGCCAAAGGGCCGGTGGTGCTGGTCTTTTTTCACCGGCATGGCTGAGGACCCGCCCGGCAACTCGTGGAGTTGCAACTAGAGTACCGGGACTTCCAGGAAACCGGCGTGGAGGTGATCGCGGTGGCGGTTGCATCCGAGGCAGCCGTCGAGGGATGGCGACAGGGCGCGAACGCCGCATTCCCCGTGCTGTCCGATCCCACGCATCGCGTGGCCCAGTCCTACGGCGTGTATAACCTGTTCGGCGACGGCATCGCCGCTCCGGCCGCGTTCATTATCGAGACGGACGGGCGCGTCGCCTGGGGCTACATTGGTCTGGATCCAAGCGACCAGCCGGACTTGCACACGATCCTGCAACAATTGGAGGGCCTGTAACAAGCCTGCACAGCCGGGAGAGCTAACTAGTCGAGCCTGGCGGGTACCGGCCCCCGCCGGGGGACGTATCTTGCCGCAGTTTCGCGTGTTTCAACAGTGTGGGCATCAAAGAGGCAATCGACATGAGACCAGAAATCATTGCGATCACTGGACTGTGCACGCTTCTGGCACTGTGGTATGGCGTAGGCCATCTGATCAACCGCCGCCGTGGACAGCGCCTCTTTCGCTGGCTAGAGAGCGGACTGGACGTGTTGGGAGAGGAACGGGAGGCCGGCTGGCTCGGATCGCCGGCCTCCGGTGCACGCGTCAACGTCGTCCACGCAAATCCCCCTTTCCGACGACTGGAGATCACGCTGCTGCTCGAAAACCGCGAGGTCCCGCTGCTGTGGTTGTTTGATCGCTTGCGTGGAAGACAAGACAGGCTTATAATACGTGCAACACTGCGCTCGCCTCATCGGGGCGCGATTGTCGTGCGTTCTGCCTCCGGGAGAACGCATCCCCAAGAGGAATACTGGAGGCGACAGAAAGGACCGCACGGGCTTTCCGTAGCAGTTCAGGGTCGCGGCACTGAACGTCAGGTGACGGCACTGATGCCCTGGTTTCAGAGCTACGGTAAACATCTGCAGCACTTCACGTGGCAAAAGACCGACCCACACATCCAGTTGCAGATGAAGATGGGTGGCCTGGTAGTCACGCCCAGTGAGGTCTTCCTGGCAGACCTTCAGGCCACGATAGGGGGAGCGACGCACGTTAACAGCGGGTGACATATCTGTCTTGAATAGAGACCATTGGTCCAGACTGACCAGGTCTCAGCATGGGGGAGAAAGGAGGTCTAGGGTAGCTTAAGGCAGACAGTATTGGAAGAGGTTCAAATGGCATCCCGACCATATCGTTTTTTTATCAATGACCTTCACAGGCTGTAACTTAGGAGGGTAAGATAACGATGAACTCGATTATTGTACTTCTCTTGGGAGCACTAGGCATCGGCGTGGGCTACTTCTGGTATGCCCGGGGCATTGACCGCAAGATCGTCCAGCCAGACCCGAAGAAGGCAACCCCTGCCAAGCTATACATGGACGGGGTGGACTTCACACCGGCCAGCCGCAACGTCCTCTTCGGCTACCAGTTCAAGTCAATCGCTGCGCTAGGCCCCATCACCGGCCCCATCATCGCCGTGCAGTGGGGTTGGCTGCCGGCGCTGATCTGGGTCATCCTGGGCACCTTCTTCATCGGCTGGGTTCAGGACTATGGCGCTATGATCATGGGCGTGCGCCGCGAGGGGGAAACGATGGGTGCGCTGAGCTACAGACTCATCTCGCCCCGCGCGCGCAACATCCTCATGATCTTCATCTATTTCTATCTGCTCCTGATCATGGGCGCCTTCGGCAACGCCGTGGGGAAAGTGCTCATGACCAATCCCAAGGTCCCCTTCGGCATGATCGCCGTGGTTCTGATGGGCGTTCTAGCCGGGCAGATGACCTACAAATGGAAGCAAGATATCGTTCTCACGACCGTTGTTACCGTTGTACTCACCTTCGTGGGCATCTGGGTCAGCACATTGCCGTTCATATCCAACATCTTCTCGGCTCTTCTTGGGCTACCCGAACCCCCCACTGTCTTCTTGGGCAACACGCAAGCCCAGGTCGTCGGCACCTTACTGGTGATTGCCTTCTGCTATCTGGGCTCAGTGCTACCGATCTGGTCTTTCGCTCAGCCCATCAACTACGTCTCCTTCTGGATCGTCGCGCTGGGAGTACTGGGCGGCATCGTCGGACTGCTGCTGTGGCGACCTGGGATGGGCGACTTCCCTGTCTTCACCCAGTTCACAACCGCCAGCGGCCCGTTGTGGCCTATGCTGTTCGTCACCATCGCCTGTGGCGCTATCTCCGGCTGGCATAGTCTGGTCTCCTCGTCAGGCACGGCCCGCCAGCTAGAGAAAGAGACCGATGCGCTGCCAGTAGGCGGTGGCGCTATGTTCATGGAGATGGCGTTCGCCGTCATCGCCTTCCTGACCGCTACTGTAGCGTTTGGGAGCTTCCAGGGGTACCAGGATGCAGGTGGTGCGGGTGCGGCTTTGGCGGTGTTTTCCAAGGGCCTGGCCAACTTCCTGAGCTACATCGGCATCCCCACTGACTTCGGCGTGGCCTATGGATCTGTCTTCTTGACCATCATGGCCCTGACCATCATGCAACTGGTGGTACGCTTCATGCGGGTGGCCAGTTCCGAATTGGTGGGCGACGCAGTGCCAGCGATGAAGAACGTCCATGTGGGCACCATCGTGGCCCTGATACTGACGTTGATCTTCGTCTGGGTTATCCCATGGCTGACCATTTGGGCGGCCTTCGGCGCTGCCAACCAGTTGATGGCAGGTCTGGCACTGCTGCTGATCGCGCTGTGGGCGCTGGCGGAAGGCAGGAAACATACCTGGGCACTCTACCCCTCGATCTTCATGATCGTCACTACGATGGCTGCCCTGCTGTATCTGGCCTACACCAACTTCGTCGTCAAACTTCCGGCTGCTGCGACAACCCAGGCTGCCATCGCCGCCATACTCGTGGGCGTTATCGCCATCGTGCTTATGGTGGCGGGACTGCTCCTCGTCGTCGATGGCTGGAAGGCACTGAGAAAGCCACGAGAGGAAGAGGCTGTCGAAGCAACGTAATCGCCCAAGCATAGGAGAGTGAACAGATTACGCGATGGGAGGGCAACCCCCGACCCTCCCATCGCCGAATAAGGAACAGGATGCTAGCAGTTCCCCAAACAATCCTCTTGGAAATGCTTGCTCACGTTCCTATGGACTTATTGCACTGTTCACATTGCGAAAGGCTATTTGGCGTGGCAGGTATAGGCACGCCCGTGCACCAAGAGATACGGGCTGCCTATCCCGCAGAGATGCTGGGAGGTTGTTTGGCTGTTGGAACAGCAGATATCCCTCGCAACGTCTTCTGAGACTGGAGAGGCTAGTGGGACGTATCGCGTGGGAGTCCATTCGGGATAGGGTGCATCACGCTGCACACGTGGCGGGCGAAATCCTGTATGGGATGAGCGTCTATGAATGGGTGCGCGAATGCAGAAAGTCCCGGGGAGAATTGGAGCGAGTTTTCATATTGATTGTGTTCGGCGAGCTGCTAGGTATACCGATTCTCCCTCCATACTACGTGTTGCGGCTGCTTCCATACGCCGTTCCCCGAATTGAGGGCTGGCGACGCAGCATGCTCAGAGAGCGTGATCTGACGGATCTATTTGACCAGGATATCGGATAGGCTCTACAAATCTGGCCATCATACTGAGAGCAATCTGGAGGTAACGTAATATAATGAGCGAAGAAGAAAAGCAAGTGGGATGGCTGAAGAAGTTCGGTAGTTCGGCCAAGCAATTCCTATATGGCATGGCGGGCCATGACATGACGCGCTTCGCACTCAAAACGCGCGGCAGTATGGAACACCTGTTCATCTTGATCACAATGGGCGACTTGCTGGGCATCCCTATCCTGCCGCCCTACTACTCGCTGCGCCTGCTGCCTTATGTCGTGCCGCAGATCAGCACCTGGAAGCGACGCATGTTGCGCGAGCGTGACCTAACCGACGCATTGGCATAAGGAGGCAACGTTGTCACTGGCACAAGTGTTCAAGGAACACCCCAACCGCCGCTACATCGAGTTCGGCGGCAAGGGGGGATTGGGCAAGACCACCTTCTCTGCCGCTACCGCCTACTGGCTGGCCAAGCAGGGACACAAGGTGCTCGTATTCTCTGTGGATCCCCAGGCGTCCCTCTCCGATATCTTCGAGCAGGATATCTTCGGCAAAGGAGCAGTGGAGATTGTCCCCGGCCTCTTCGCCCAGGAGATCGACGCTGACCGTCACATCAAGGAGTATCAAGACGAGATTCGCCAGAAGATCTTCGACATGTACGGCTTTGATGAGATGCCTGAGGAGATTGAGAACTACATTCAAGCCGCCGCGGCCGAGCCCGCGATGGAGGAGAGCGCCATCTTCGACGCCGTGGTAGATATCGTCGTCGGCGGCGAATACGACTACTACATCTACGACCTGGTGCCTCTGGGCCACGCCCTGTACTACCTGAGCATGGCCAGCGTATACGACGAGTGGATCGGCAAGATCACAGCGCTGCGCGAGGAGATGCAGGAGTATTCCCAGGTAGCCGCCATCCTCGACCGCGACAAGGAGTCGGAAGAGGACGCGATCCTCACCGAATTGCAGGACATCAAGCAGCGCATCAACACCTCGTCCAGCATCCTCACCGACCGCGAAAAGACGGCCTTCTTCTTCGTCGTCACGCCGGAGGAGATGATCATCCTGGACACACTCAAGGCCGCGAAACTGTTCGCCAAATACGATGTGCCCATCTCGGGCTACATCGTGAATCGCGTCATCCCGCCGGAATTGGCCGCGCAGGATATCCCGGAGTACCTGCGGAATCGGATCGCTATGCAGAAGGACTACCTGGGGCAGATAGACCAGACCTTCGGCGAAGAGGTGCTGACGAGCGTGCCGGAGTTCGAACGCGATATCACCGGTCTGGAGATGATCGGCAAGGTCGCGGACGCGCTGTTTGGAGGTGAGGCATGATCACGCCAGAGATCAAGCAATCAACGCAGCAATTCCTGGCCGAGCACCAACAGATGAAATACGTCTTCTTCGGCGGCAAGGGTGGCGTCGGGAAGACTGTCATGGCCGGTGCGGCCGCACTGTGGATGGCCAAGCAGGGCAAGCGTACGCTGCTGGCATCCACCAACCCGGTCCACTCGCTCAGCAGTCTGCTGGATCAGGACGTCTTCGGCCAGCCAACGCCGGTAGAGGGCGCGCCGAACATGCAGGCCTACGAGATTGACACCAAGGACACCATCGAGAGATCGAAGGTGGAACTGACCCAGAAGATCGAGTGGTTCCTCAAGTATGCCGATATCAAGACGAAGGCCGACGAGTTCGTGGAATCGGCCACGATGAACCCGGCTTTCGAGGAATCGGCTATGTTCGAGAACATGATTGACCTGATGTTCGAGGACAAGTACGAGGCTTACGTCTTCGATACCGCACCTACAGCCAATGCCCGCCGGCTGTTGGGCATGTCCAGCGTGTATGGCATGTGGGTGAACAAGATGATGCAGAGCCGTGAAGAGGCCAAGTCGTTGAAGGAACTGCTGTCCTACAGCAAGAAGACGGAACGGGACCCACTGATGGACTACCTGCTTGGGTTCCGCGAGCGGATGGAACGGGCCAAGGGGCTGCTCACCGATGACGAGAAGACCGCCTTCTTCTTCGTGACGCTGCCAGAAGCGCTGCCGATCGCCGTCATCAAGCGCTTCATCAACTGGTTCCGGGAGTTCGGCATACCCGTGGGCGGCGTGGTGGTGAATATGCTGATCGACAAAGAAGGGGTGGAGGAAAACGCACCCGACTTCGTACGCAACCGCATCGCCATGCAGGAAGACTACATGGGGGATATCTGGCGCAGTTTTCCCGATGTGCGTGCCATTGTGCCTCTCTTCGAGACAGAGGTGCGCGGTGTGGAGATGCTGGAGCGCACTGCAAACCAACTGTTCGCTTAAGCACTAGAAACTGAGCACCAGAAACCAGGTTTCTCCAAGAAACCTGGTTTCTGAATCTACCAGAGGTCCACATCCATGCATCCAGCCCTGCTGATATCACTCACCAGCCTGCTCTACCTTCTCGGTTTTGGAGCCCTGTCCTTTTTGCGCCGGCAGGGGCTATCCACCCGCTTTGCCATCGAGGGACTGACCATCACCGCTGTCGGTGCCGCGCTCACTCTTGCCTCTGTGCCAGTCCACCCGCTGCTCTTCCTCGTCGTTCTCTATATAGTCACCATGCGGGTGCGGCTGCTGGTTGACCTGGGCAACTGGTTCACCTCCAAGGGGCGGTATGGCCAGGCGCTTGACTTCTACCGGCTCGCCCTGCGCCTGGGACCCGACGTCGTCAGCCGCCAGATCGTGCTCATCAACCGCGGAGTGACCGAGTTGCGTATGCAGCAACCGGAGGCGGCATGCCTCACGCTTGGGGAAGCATTGGCCGACGAAAAGATACGACCAGGGGCCAAATATCTGGCGGCTGGCTACTACAACCTGGGCCTGGCCTGCCGCCGGACAGGGCGCGAGGCCGAGGCCATCCGCCACTTCAACCGGGCGATTGATGCACTGCCAAACTCGATCTACGCCCATGCGGCCAGGCAAGCATTGAAGGAACGTAGGATGTCGGAAGCCCCCGACCTCAACTGAGTTGCGCTTGAGCGTGCTACATATGACCATCTATAAGCAGGGCGATGTGCTCCTCGCGCTTCTTCCCTTCACCGACCAGAGTGGAAGCAAGCAGCGTCCGGCTGTGGTCGTGAGCAGTGAGGCATACAACCAGACTCATTCTGACGTGATCCTCACCTCAATCACGAGCCAGATCAAGCACGTTTCTGACGAAGTAAGGCTGATGGACTGGCAGGTCGCCACCGGAGGAGCTGCGCCTCCTGCGGGAAGAGATTGACCCGAGAGGATTCTACGTCTGATGGCCAAATACAAGATCATCGTCAACCCGACCGCGGGTAGGGGAAGCGGCGAACAGGCCATTCCCCGTATCAAGCGTATGCTGAACACATACACCCTGGATTTCGACCTGGTGCGCACTGAGCGCCCCTGGCACGCCGCCGAACTGGCCCAGGAGGCCGCCACGGCTGGGTACGACGTTGTGGTCGCGGTTGGCGGCGACGGCACCGCTAACGAGGTGCTCAATGGCTTGATGCTGGCCAAGACCGCCCCCCCTTCCTCCCTCCCGCAAGCGGGGGGGACAAGAGGGGGAGCCACAATGGGTATCCTGTGCGTCGGTCGGGGGAACGATTTCGCCTACAGCATGGGTATTCCCACTGACCTGGAAGCGGGTTGTCGGGCACTGGCCCAAGACCATCGGCGCACGGTTGACGTCGGCAGAGTCGTCGGCGGCCAATACCCCCAGGGCCGCTACTTCGGCAACGGCGTCGGCATTGGCTTCGACGCCGTCGTCGGTTTCGAAGCAGTAAAAATGAGCCGGCTGCACGGCTTTCCATCTTACATTGTCGCCACACTCAAGACCGTCTTCCTGTACTACAAGGCCCCGGTCACCAAGATCGAGTGCGACGGGCAGACGAGCACACAGCCTTCGCTGATGGTCTCGATCATGAACGGGCAGCGGATGGGCGGTGGCTTCATGATGGCCCCGGAGGGCAAGCCTGACGACGGCCTGTTCGACCTGTGCATCGCCCGCGAAGTAAGCCACGCTCGCATCTTTGGCCTCATTCCTCACTTTATGCGAGGCACGCAGGCTACCCAGGAGCCAATCAAGATGGTGCAGGCACGAAAAGTCGTCGTCACCGCCGTCGAGGGGGTATTGCCCGCCCACGCCGACGGGGAGACGCTATGCATCGAAGGGCAACGGCTGGAGATGGAACTGCTACCGCGCCAGATCAAGATCATCTGCCAACCACAGGAGACCGCCAAATGACCCCTGTCTCCCCCCCTGCCCCCTACGAGGGGGCAGAGAAGTCGAGGACACTCGCCTATCAGGTGGTGACATCGTCTATCAAGCGCCTGATACGCATCCTGTGCCGGGTGAACGACGCGCAGTTGGTGCAGGTGCCGGATCAAGGGCCGCTCATCATCATTGTCAACCACGTCAACTTCCTGGAGGCCCCCGTAATATACACCCACATGCAGCCACGAACGACGATTGCACTTGCGAAGGCAGAGACGTGGGATAATCCCGCCTTGCGACCGCTGGCTGACCTATGGGGAGCCATCCCGCTGCGCCGTGGTGGGGCCGATGTGACCGCTCTTCGCCAGGCACTGACGGCGTTGGAAGCGGGTCACATCCTGATCATGGCCCCCGAGGGCACCCGCAGCGGCCACGGGCGCTTACAGCAGGGCAAACCTGGCGTTGCGTTCCTGGCACTGCGCAGCGGCGCGCCCTTGCTGCCCTTGGTCTATTACGGTGGGGAACTCTTCTGGGATAACCTTCCCCGCTTGCGCCGCACCGACTTTCACATCGTCGTGGGCCAACGGTTTCACTTGGATGCCGGTGGCGTCAAAGTGACCCGCCAGGTACGCCAGCAGATGGCCGATGAGGCTATGTACCAAATGGCAGCGTTGCTGCCGCCCGCTTACCGAGGTGACTACTCCAACCTGGCGGCGGCCACCGAGACATACCTCCGCTTTCCCCCTGGCGTGAATAGCAGCCTCCGTCACGCGCGATACTGACGAAAGCGGCAACACCGCCGTCCGGCCCCTCTATCCCTTCCGGTGTGGTCATTGTGACCAGCCACCACTTCAACCGGGCGATTGACGCACTGCCAAACTCGATCTACGCCCGCGCGGCTGGACGAGCACTACAGAGTGGTCATGCCAATATAGCATGCCTTGATCGCTTTGGCAAGCAAAGCTGCTCCGACGCGGGGTTCCTGTTCGAAAGTTCTTATTGGGTGAGACTTGACATTTCGCGCAATTTCGGATATAGTAACTTCGATTCCCCCCCAATTCCACACCGGGGGAGAGGAGTAACCACATCCCAATGCACCGTTGGCGACTGACCTGCGCTGTCACGTTCCTGGCAGCGACGACAGCTCTCTTGTTCCCCCAGCCGACCCTCGCGCAAAGCGACGGTCCGGTCAACGGTGACGGGCTTTCGCCCTACTGGGATCCCGATGTGAGTCGATGGGAACCCGTCCTTCTCCCATACGCCGAGCAACGTAACGTCGATCCGGACCTGATCGCTTCCGTCATCTGGAAAGAATCACTGGGACGCCCGAGGGAGCGTGGCCCGGCCGGGGCCGTCGGGTTGATGGGCGTGATGCCGTTCGAGTGGCGACCCAGCGCCGAGGAACTGGAGAACCCGTGGACAAACCTGTTCTGGGGTACGCGGGCTCTGGCGCACACAATCCGCGACGCAGGGGGCGACGTATACTATGCATTGGCGGCCTACAACGGCGGCTGGGGCAAGGCCCAGGCGGCTGCACCACGCCGGTACGCGGCGGATGTATTGGGCGACTACGTGCAGGCAGTCGCCATGCGACACGAGCTGCCCACTGACGGCGAATGGGTCGCCGTCTTCGCCGTCGAGGGAACACCTGGTCCTGACACCATCACCGTGCTTGGGCCACAGCGCCCGCTGGCCCGCTATACCGAGAGATGCTGGGTACAGGCCGATATTCCTGCCGTGCCAGTCGGAGCCCCTCCTCACGCCCACGTGATCACCTTCGCAGACGAGCAGGGCGTGGAGAGCCAGGTGAACGTCTGGCTGATCGCAGCGGACGGCATCCCACTCACGTCCCCTGCAGCATCGACCACCTTTTCCTACCACCCGCTGACCATGGAAATGGTGTACCGTATGCAAGGACCGGTCGCTCCTTTCCTTCCGTTGAAGGGAATACCCTAGCCCAAACCACACATATCCCTCCAGTCACTTCGGAGATGGTTCACACCTGCGCGGTGAAGCGGCGCTAAGGAGCGTCTCACCGCATCAAGCACAGCGTGTACGGGTCCACTGGTGACAGACCCGATTGGTGGAGACAGGATGAAAACCGAATTGCTGATTCACTCCGCCGCTCAGTTGTGCGTCGCCCCCCCCCAGAACGGCGGGCCTCAGCGGGGGCACGGTCTGGGCGACCTGGGCCTGATCAAGGACGGAGCGGTCGCATGCTCAGACGGGCGCATCGTCGCCGTCGGCCTCACGGACGATATACGCGCCGAGTGCCAGGCCGCCGTTGAACTAGATGCCTCGGGGAAGGTCGTCTGTCCCGGCTTCGTAGATCCCCACACCCACCTCGTGTGGGCGGGCGACCGGGCCAGTGAGTTCGAGCAACGTGTGCGTGGCGCAACCTACATGGAGATCATGGCCGCCGGGGGCGGCATCATGTCCACGGTGCACGCCACCCGCGCGGCGACGCTGGACCAACTGGTGCAGGAGACGCTTCCACGGTTGGACCGCATGTTAGCCCACGGCTCCACCACCGTGGAGGCCAAGACCGGTTACGGGCTCACCACTGCCGACGAACTGAAACTGCTTGCTGCCATCGCTGCACTGGACGCCAAGCACCCGGCGACCCTCGTCCCTACCTTCCTGGGCGCTCACGCCGTTCCGGCCGAGTACCGGGCCGACGCCGACGGATACGTGGATCTAGTTGTCGACGACATGCTGCCCGCGGTCAAAGCCCAGGAGCCAGAGCTCCAGCCCCGGTTCTGCGACGTCTTTTGCGAAGAAGGGGCCTTTTCGCTGGACCAGACCCGGCGCATCCTGGAATCCGCGCGCGCCCTGGGGTTCGGGCTGAAGGTGCACGTCGACGAGTTCAAGCCGCTGGGCGGCACGGCGCTGGCCGTGGAACTGGGTGCCACCTCCGCCGATCACTTGGTATGCACGCCGCAGCCGGAGATCGAGGAACTGGGTCAGTCGGCCACAGTCGCCGTGGCCCTGCCGGCCACGCCATTCGGCCTGGCACACGGCGACTACACGCCAGCACAGGCGATCCTCGACGCCGGGGGCACCCTCGCCCTGGCGACCGACTGCAATCCCGGCACCGCCTGGTGCGAATCGGTTCCTTTCACCATCGCACTGGCGTGCCGCTATCTGCACCTCACGCCGGGCCAGGCCCTCGTCGCCGTGACACTCAACGCCGCCTACGCGGTTGGGCTGGGGGATGAGATAGGAAGCCTGACGGCGGGACGCGCAGCCGACATTCTGATTCTGGACTTGCCCGATTATCGTCACCTGGGCTACCGCTTCGGCACCAACCCGGTTGAGACGGTCGTGAAAAACGGGCGGGTCGTGCTTGGATAGCGCGATTTCTCCTCGACGCAGCCCTGGTGTACAATATAAGCACACCTCACGCTGCGCATAGGTTACGCGCCGCTGAGGACAGACCACGTTTGTTCAGGGCGTGCCAATACCAAATGGAGGTGTTTCATGGCAGGAAAGGCAGGATTGAAGGCAGGGCTGATTGGCGTGGCAGTCATGCTTGTGTTGACGCTGCTGGCGTTGATCCCGCTGGCCGCGCTACAATGCGTCTGCTGTGGCGTGGATCTGCTGGCTTACGCGGGCATCGGCGTGCTGGCGGCGTTCTTCCTGACACCGCCGCGCACCGCTGGCACAGGGGCGGGAGCAGGGGCGATCGCCGGACTGATCAGCGGGGCAGGCGCCGGATTGATCAACCTTGTAGTCACCGCCGTCCGGGTAGCAACGCGTGGCCCCGTAGGTAGCATGCCGGTCATAGACCCGCAGGTCTTGCGGCAGCTCCGCGAGTACGGCGTCGACCCCCAGGAGTTCGCCCGGTTCACACAGGGCTGGAGCGGCGTAGGCATCGGCGGCAGTCTATGTTGCCTGGGGAGTCTCGCCATCGGCGCTGCTCTGGGGGCGATTGGCGGGGCCATCTTCGCCGCCGCCAAGGCGGAGTGAACACCCACGGACTAAGACAGTCCGCGACTACCGGGTACGCACTCAGGAGAGAGCCAGCGCCCTCTCCTGAAGGCTTGACGGGGCGGCATGGAGCCTCAATCGCCGTCCGCGCCTGATGGCGTCGGAAGGGTGAGCGCCGATCGCGACCGATCAGGCTGATCGCGACCGATCAGTGCGACCGGTGCGCTTGGCCCACAACGCGGGTCTTGCGCGGGGCGCCCGTCATCCACCCGCCCCGACAGACGCACCCGGTGGTCAGCCACGTACCCTGAGACTATGTCGGAGAAGCCATTGGCCTTGCGTCCCCTGAGTCAGCAGCAAGCGATCCACAAACTGCTCCACAACCGCGATTTCACCTTGCTGTGGGCTGGGCAGTTGCTCTCCCAGATCGGCGACCAGTGCCTGTTGATCGCAGCGATCACGTTGATATCCGATCTTTCCCAGTCGCCTCTGGCCATGCTCATCCCTGCAATCTCCATCGCCATCCCGCAGATCATATTCGGACTAGTGGGTGGGGTGATGGCCGACCGCTGGGACCGCAAAGCGGTGATGATCGGCTCCGATGTACTGCGTGGGGTGATCGTGCTCTCCATCCTGCTCGTCAACGGCGCCGAGCAGTTGTGGATACTCTACCTGGCAGCGGCGGGGCTCGCGCTCATGGGCGTGTTCTTCTACCCGGCACGCAACGCGGCGATTCCAAACCTGGTGCCGGCCAACCTGCTTCTGGCGGCCAATAGTCTGATCCAGGGCAGCTACATCATTGGCCTGATCGTGGGTCCGGTCATCGCCGGAGCGACCGTCGAGTTGTGGATGCCGTTGGCCATCATATTCGATAGCGTGACGTTCTTCGCGTCCGCGATTGTCATCGCCGTGATGCGCATCCCTCACCCCACATCAGGGCAGCCGTCCGCGGGCCATGCCAAGGGCGTCTGGGAGGAGATGCGGGCCGGACTGGATTTCATCCGCAGCAGCCGGGCCCTGCGCCGGGTGCTGAGCGTCACGGCCGTAGCCACGTTGGGGATCGGGGCCATCGTCCTGCTGGCCATCCCCCATCTGAAGGAACAGGTGGAAGCAAGCGGCCTGGAGTACGGCATTGCGATGAGTATGCTGGGGATGGGGTCCGTGCTTGGCGGCGTGATGGTCAGCCGGCTCTCGCGACGGCTTTCGACGAGCACCATCGTCGGGTGGATGCTGATCCTGGCCGGCGCGGCCATCGTCGCCTTCGCTTTCGCTCCAAACTACGCCGTCGTGTTGATCAGCATCACCGTCATCGGCGCGTGTGTCGTGATGGCCCGTGGGGCACTGGACACGATTTCTCAGGCCCTCTCACCCGATGCGGTGCGCGGGCGGGTGCAAGCAGCCGTGAATATGCTCGTCGTCGCGGCTACTGCCGTGGCGGAGGGCCTCTCGGCCGTGCTTGGCGCGCTCATCGGCGTTCAGGCCATCTTCGCGGCGGCAGGGATCGTGACGATGCTGACAGGCATCGCAGCGGCGTTCGTCCTGCGCGACGCGGTCCAGTTGATGGGCAAATCACAGGCCATACGCCTCAGTGACCGAAAACCCAAGGAGGCCCAACAATGACTGCTGTATTCTCTCCGCAGGTGCTCAGCGAAGAGGAAATCACCTCACTGCTAAGCCAGGTGAGTGACGAGGAGATCGCGCAAGCTCGCGAATTCTCGCTCACCCCACTCAAGAAAACCATACTCTATCGTGGCGAACCAGGCGGCGCAATCGTGTACGACTACGAGGGCAACGCCTACCTGGATTGCACGGCCCAGGCGTGGACGTTGAACGTCGGCTACTGCAATCCGGACGTGCTGGCGACGGTGGCCGAGCAGATGAAGTACCTCACCCACGTCCGCTACGCCTACCCCACCATCCCGCGCATCAAACTGATCAACCGCCTTTCGACGCTCTTCCCAGGCGAACCGCGCAAGGTGTGCCTGAACGTCCAGGGAGGCGGTGCCACGATCGAAGCGGCGATGAAACTGGCAATGGTCAACAAGCCCGGGGCCGACATCTTCCTGGTCGCGTCACACGGATACCACGGGGCTTCGCTGGCCATGCTCGCCGCCAGCCAGTACTTCCCCTACATCACCCGTTTTCCCTTGTTCGGACGAGATCATTTCGTCCGCTTTTCCTATCCCTACTGCTACCGCTGTCCGCTGGACAGAGAGCCACGGACATGTGGGCTGGCTTGCCTCAACCTGGTGGAGAACGCCATCTACCACCACTCCAGCACATCCATCGCTGGCCTGATCATCGAGCCGATGCAGGGCGCGGGCGGGCAGGTGCCCACCCCACCCGGCTACCTGGCAGGCTTGCGGGAGATCTGCGACAGGCACGGCGTTTTCCTCATCTTCGACGAATCTCAGACCGCCTGTGGACGCATCGGCGTGATGAGTGCGGCCGAATACTACAGCGTGATGCCCGACATGTTCGTGCTCACCAAGGGTCTGGGCGGCGGTTTCCCCGTCGGCGCGCTGGTGGCACGGGCCGATCTCAAGCGATTCACCGCGGTCGAAGAACACACGACCTTCGGCGCGGACCCCCTTCCCTTCGCAGCCGCCCTGGCCAACCTCGCGGTCGTCGAGGGCGCGGGGCTGTGCGAGCGGGTACGCGCGCTCGGCGAAAGGGCCACCGCCTACCTGCGGCACCTCCAGGAGGAATACGACATCATCGGCGACGTGCGCTGCCCCGGCCTGTTCATCGGCGTCGAGCTGGTGGAGGATCGCGAGAGCAAGACTCCGGCGACGGCATTGGCCGTTGCATTCGTCGAGATAGCGAAGAAGTTCGGCGTCATCTTCGACGTCAGCATGCCCGACATCGTGGACGGGCGGCCGAGTATGCGCAACGTGATCAAAATCAAGCCTCCCCTGACCATCACCGACGAGCAGCTGGACCGCGCGTTGGAGACGTTCCGGTTCTGCACCGAACAAGTGTCCCAGATTCCCGATGAGATGAAGGAGACGATTCTGCAAAGGATGATGGCTGAAGCCATTCCAGAGGAGTAATGCCCGTAGGCACGCACGCCGCAGGCCGCGGTCCTCAATCCATTCCCGGAGGTAGATATGTCTGAATACATCCTCGCCCACGACGTTGGTACCGGCGGCAACAAGGCCGTGCTGGTGGACACGAAGGGGACCGTCCACGCCACCGCCTTCCAGGACTACCCGGTCCACTATCCCCGTCCCGACTGGGCCGAACAGGACCCGGAGGACTGGTGGAACGCAGTCGCCGTCACCACGCGACAGGTGCTGGAGCAGGCCGGTGCCTCGCCCCAGGACGTGATGGCGATGATATACACCACCCAGATGCTGGGCATCGTTCCGATGGGAGCGGACGGCCAACCCTTGCGGCCGGCCATTATCTGGCTGGACGGGCGCGCGCCCAAGCAGGCCGCGTGGATTATGCGCAAGTTCATCAACGGGCGTATCTTCGCTGCCGCCGCGGGTGCCGAACTGACCGGAAAGGATGGCCTGCCCAAGCTGCTCTGGATCAAAGAGAACGAGCCGCAGGTCTACAAGGAAATGACCCACTTCCTGGACGTCAACGGCTACCTCGTCCACCGAGCTACCGGGGAGATGGCGTTCGAATGGTCCTGCGCATCCGCCTTCTGTCTCGACTTGAAGAAAAAGGAGTGGATGCGCTGGCTCATCCGCTACCTGGGCCTGGACCCGGACAAGTTTCCCCCACTGATGCGCTCCATTGACCAGGCGGGGAAACTGACCGCGGACGCGGCAAGCGCATGTGGGTTGATGGCGGGCACCCCCGTTTTCGGCGGCATGGGGGACGCGCCGGGAGCAGCGGTCGGCTCCGGCGCAGTCGGCGAAGGAGACGGGCACATCTACCTGGGTACGTCCGGCTGGGTGGGCGTCGTCACCCACAAGACCGTGACGGGCCGCCACGGCGTCGTCTCCATTCACTCGGCCGATCCGGACAAAGCGCTGCTGTTCTCGGAGATGGAGACAGCCGGGGCATGCCTCAAATGGATCGCCGACGCGTTCTACCGCCACGAGCAAGCAGATCCCAACATCCCCAACGTGTACGCGTTGATGGACCACGACGTGCAAACCATCCCCCCCGGCTCCGACTTCCTGATCTGCACGCCGTGGATGTACGGAGAGAGGTCACCCGTCGCCGACACGTGGGTGCGCTCTACGTTCTTCAACCTGAGCGCCGATCACACCCGCGAGCACCTGCTGCGAGCCGTATACGAAGGCGTAGCCTACAACCTGCGTTGGATGATCGAGATCGTCGAAAAGACCTTCGGCTTCCCGCTGCCGACTCTGCGCGTCATCGGCGGTGGGGCGCGGGGTGCGCCCTGGATGCAGATCATCGCAGACGCAACCGGGCGGCGCGTCGAGACGGTGGCACAGCCCCAGGAGGCCGGGGCGGTTGGCGCTGCGCTCACCGCCGCAATTGGACTGGGGGTGTACCCAAATTTCGAGTCGCTGAAGGACGTCATCCGCGTGCAGCAAGAGTTCGATCCCCAGGCGTGCAACGCAGCGGTCTACGACGCTCTCTACCAGGCCTACCGGCAGATCTATGAGTGCCTGCGGGGCTTGTATCGGGAGGTGAACGAGGTACGGTTTCGAGAATGTCGGGAGTAGTGGCATATACTTATCAAGGTCAAACGCGAGGCGTGAAACGCCCAACGTCAAACGTCAGCCGTCCTGACTTCAGGTAAATGAGGAGGTCGTAAGATGTCACAAATGGAAACTGAATCTCTGCCCCTGGCCCTGCCCGACGGTGTGGACTACGAGGGATATCTCATCGGAACGTACATGGCCTCGTTCCCAGCCAGCGTGCCCATCCCCCGCCTGGCCCCGGCGCTGGCCATCGAGCAATCTACCGGTACCTGGGTCGCTGTCCCGGGAGAAACCCCCGAGGTGCGCTGCCAACACGTGGCCAAGGTGATCGGCGTCTACGAGGTACCGGACTTCGAGTTCTCCGTCCCGTCGGGGCTGGAGGAGCGCAGCTACGTTATCCAGATCGCCTTCCCCTGGATCAACATCGGCTCCCAGATCCCTATGTTGTTGACGACCGTGGTGGGCAACATCTCGATGGGTGGGCGCATCAAGGTCCTGGACATTCGCTTCCCCAGGAAGTTCGTCGAGGGATTCCAGGGCCCCAAGTTCGGCATCACCGGCGTAAGGGAGCTCCTGGGAGTCCCTGATCGACCGCTGCTGAACAACATGATCAAGCCCTGCACGGGCTACACGCCAGAGGTGGGCGTCGAGCTGTTCCGCAAGGCGGCATTGGGCGGCTGCGACATCATCAAGGACGACGAGCTCCTGGCCAACGCCTCCTTCAACAAGATACAGGCACGCGTGAAGCTCTACATGGAAGCCGAACGGCAAGTGTACGAGGAGACCGGCGAACACACTCTCTACACGGTCAACGTCACCGACGAGTTACCCAACGTCTTCGAGAACGCCCGCCGCGCGGTGGAACTGGGCTGTAACGCCATCATGGTTAACTATCTGGCGGCTGGCTTCCCGGTGCTGCGGGCACTGGCGGAGGACCCGGACATCAACGTGCCGATCCTGGGCCACATGGACGTGGCGGGCGCATACTACATGTCGCCTTTCCACGGTGTCAGCTCGCAACTCGTTCTGGGCAAACTGCCCCGCCTGGCCGGTGCCGACATCGTCGTCTTCCCAGCGCCATACGGCAAGGCTCCGGTGATCAAGGACAAATTCGTCAACGTGGCCCGCAACCACTCCTTCCCATTGTACGACATCCGGCCCACCTTCCCTATGCCTTCTGGCGGCATCACCCCCTCCATGGTGCCCAAGGTGATGAAGGACCTGGGGAACCACATCGTCATCGGCTCCGGCGGGGGGATCCACGCCCATCCGCAGGGCCCGGTGGCCGGTGGCAAGGCCTTCCGCCAGGCGATTGACGCCACGATGAACGGCGTCCCGCTCAAGGAGGCAGCCAAAGAGCACCCTGAGCTCGAGGCGTCGCTGCAAGCCTGGACAGACCCGTTTGGGAAAGGCATCTCGCTCTAACTCCGATCTACTCCAATTCTCCATCGGACTGTTCCAGTCCGGGGCTGGAACAGTCCGTCTCATCCGTACGAATCCGCGTGCATCCGTGTCCCGAATCGGGTCTTTCGATCAATCAGAGCAGTCATCGATGCCACGTAGCTGGACTTATCGCTGTTTCCGGGTATACTTCCCAGTCTATGCACACCTTGACACAGAAGCAAACGTGCTCAGAGAAATCCTGCTCTATCCGTCTCCACTGCAAATCCATCGTACATCCACCGCCGCGTTCGCCTCAGGCGAGGGGAAGTGAGGAGCAGCTATGATCCCCCTCCTCAAACTGGCCCTCGTCTTCGCTGGCATCGTACTGTTGCTGACCCGCAAGTGGAACCTGGGACTCGTGCTGATGCTCGCCTCCGCTGCCATAGGCGTCCTGTTCAACTATCCGCTCTTGGACGTCCTGCGCGACGCAGCCACGACCGCCGTGGATATCCTGACGCTGCGGCTGGCTCTGGCCGTCGTGCTCGTCATGGTCCTGGCGGAACTCCTGCGCCAGACGGCCAGCCTCAAGAGGATGGTCGAGTCGCTCCAGGCACTGATCCCCAACGGACACATCGTCATCGCGGCGCTTCCGGCGCTGGTAGGACTGCTTCCGATGGTCGGTGGGGCTATGTTCTCGGCACCGATGGTGGACGTAGTCGGCGACCGGCTAGGGGCGGACCCCGAGCGCAAGACGTTCGTGAACTACTGGTTTCGCCACCTGTGGGAGCCCGTCCTCCCACTGTATCCGTCTATGATGCTGGCCGCCGCCTTGCTGGACCTGACGACGCTCCAATTGGCAAGCATGTCGTGGCCGGTCTCCGTGTCGGCGGCGGCCGGCGGCCTCCTCTTCGGGCTGCTTGGACTGCCTCGGCACGGTGCGGACGATTCGCCACCGCCCCCCTGGGGCCAAAGCCTGCGCAGCTTGGGGACGAGCATCTGGCCGATTCTGCTCGTCATCATCCTCTCGCTGCTCCTCCCCATCGATGAACGCTTCACCCTGATCCTGAGCCTGGTGGTGACCATCCCGCTGGTGATGGCGACCAAACGCATCCCGTTACGCGACCTGTGGACAATATGCCGCGAGCGTGTTCCCTGGAAGACGGTGCTCGTCATATTCGGCGCGCTGATCTTCCGCTGCGTCCTGGAGAACAGTGGCGCTGTCATCGCGGTCTCGGACGCTCTGACCGCAACGAGCATCCCGCTGCCGGTAGTCGCCTTTGGCCTGCCATGCATCGCCGGCCTGCTGACCGGCCTCATCACCGCGGCCTTCAGCATTGGTTTTCCGGTGATACTGCCGCTCGTGATCGCAGACGGGGGAGCAATTGGACCGGGCTGGGTGGTCTGGTTGATGGCCGGAGGCGTCGTGGGGACCATGTGCTCTCCAATCCACCTCTGCCTGGCGCTGACTCGCGTCTACTTCAAGGCCGAGTGGGGACCAATCTACCGCCGCATCGCGCTCGCCGCCCTCGTCATCACCGGGACGGCCGGCGCGCTGCTGTTGCTGACATAGCCCCCCCATAGGCCAGGAAGGTCGGCGCGGATCCCCACCGTGAACCGCCGGTCTACAGTCGCCAGATATTGGAGTCCATGCTATACTACTTGCACAACGTCGGTGATGAGCACACTGCCCGTGAGCTAGGGAGGAAGCGTAGGAGAAGCCCGCTATGCCCGCTATTCCAAAATCGGTGCTGAGGAAACTCTACGTCGAAGGGTCGCTGCGCACCGAGGACGGTGGTTTCGTTCTTGCCCTGAAGAACACCATCGCTCCTGCCACCATCACTGCCCTCACCGGCCTTGACGTGGACGGACGGGCAATGGACCCTGTGCTGATTACCGCCATCTCGCCCAGCGGCAGGCAGCGCCCGGCGAGCGGCATATCCGCCCAGGCACCGCTCCCGTTTCCCATCGGCGCGACGATCACGTTGCGGGTTGCGGCGTGCGCTCTCGAACACGGCGCGCACGAACTCGTCGTCCACGCCGTCGTCGAAGAGGTCGGCCCAATCGCCATCCCGATCTCCGACAACCTGGAGTAGACCATGTCCCTCGCCAGCGCCCTCACTCGCGTCTACGGAGAGGGAGCGGACGCACAGCAGGTCCGCTACCGCGCAGCCCTGGCATCCTTCGCCCGCACATACGGCCCTGGTCCGGTGCTTGCGTTCCGCGCGCCTGGCCGGGTCAACTTGATCGGCGAGCACACCGACTACAACCACGGCTTTGTCCTGCCGGTGGCGCTCGACCGCGACGTGCTGCTGCTGGCCCGCGCACGCTCGGACGCGACCGTCTATCTCCGCAACGTCGAGCCCGAATTCGCGCCACGTGTCTTCCCCATCGGACCGAACGTCGCTGCTGCCCCACCGGGGGACTGGTCGAACTACGCCCGGGGTGCCGCCCAGATGGTCGCCCGCCAGCTAGGAACGCCGGGCTCCCTGCACGGCATAGACGCCCTCGTGGCCGCTGCCCCACCCCACGGCACGCCCCGGGGCGCGGGGGTGAGCTCGTCGTCGGCGCTCACCGTGGCGGCCGCCCTGGCGCTGGCGCACGTCAACGGCTGGCAACCCGACGCGGCCCCCTTCGCCCACCTGTGCAGCCAGGCCGAATGGTTCGTGGGTACGCGGGGCGGGATTATGGACCAATTCATCGCGCTGCTGGCCCGGCCTGACCACGCGCTGTTCCTGGACTGCCGGCCCGCAGAGGGCGTGAAGGGTGGAACTCGGAACCGGAGCTTTGAGCAACGCTACACCTTCGCCCACGTCCCGTTGCCGCCGGGTGTGCGCGTCCTGGTGGCGGACACCAGCGTACACCACGCCAACGTACGCGGGGAATTCAACCTGCGCGTCGCCGCCTGCCGGGCCGGCGTGGCCTGCCTGCGCCCGCACTTCACCTCCCCCGGGCGTGACCGAGGTAGCGCGAAGGCCAATCGCTCGGACCGCGAGCATCCCTGCTCGCAGCCAACCACAGATGGTCGGGGGCAGATGGTCGGAGCCAACGGACCGCCCGGATGTCTGCATCCGCTCAGTCCCCTCTCTAGAGACGGATGTCTGCATCCGCTGCATCCTTGCTGGCATGACGTCCAGCACCTGCGCGACGTGCAGGACGTGGCCTGGGACGACCTGGCCCCGCTCCTGCCGGAGACGATGACCGTGGCCGAAGCCCACGCGCGGGGAGCCGACCTGGACGACCTGCCACTCGCCACGGAAGGGGGCGCCGAGGACATGGAACTCCGCGTGCGAGCCTGCTGCCGCCACGTCCATAGCGAAAACACGCGCGTGCTGGCGACCGTCAGCGCGCTGGAGGCAGGCGACGTCGAAACCGTAGGCCGCCTGTTGAACGAGGCCCACGCCAGCGCCCGCGACGACTACGCCATCAGTTGCCCGGAACTGGAAGTCATGGCGGACGCAGCCCGCGCCATCGAGGGGACGGTCGGGGCGCGGCTGACCGGGGCGGGATGGGGAGGCTGCGTGGTCGCGCTGGTGCACGAGGCGGCCGTGGCCGAGTTCGAGCGCCAGGTGGCCCGCCGCTACCGGGAGCAGACCGGCAGGGACGCGACCATCTTCGCCTGCCGCGCCGGGGGTGCCGCCGGCTTGGTCACCGCAACCGAATGAGCGTGGGGTGTAACGGTGGCACGCAACAGGCCTGACTCACCGCCACGCTGGCCTTTCGCGGCAGGTCTGCTGCTCGTCCTGCTCGTCGCGGCCGGGCTGCGGCTGCATCGCCTGCCCGAGCTGCCCGCCGGCCTGCACTACGACGAGGCCGCCAACGGCATCCTGGCCGCCGAGATCGCCCGAGGAGCCGCGCGCCCGGTTTTCATCCCCTCCTACACCGGCAAGGAGGTGCTGTTCTTCTACTGGGCCGCGCTGTGGATGAAGCTGCTGGGCGCGACGCCGCTGGCGCTGCGGCTGAGCGCGGCCCTGGTCGGATTGGCGACCGTCGCGGCGACCATCTGGGCGGTGCGGGAACTGCTCCACGGCCACCGCGACGCGGACTGGATCGCGCTCCTCACAGGAGCCTTCGTGGCGACCTCCTTCTGGCACCTGGTCCTCAGCCGCTACGGATTCCGCGCTGTGACCCAACCCCTCCTGCAAGCCCTCACCGTCGCAGCTCTGTGGCGCGGGTTGCGCCTGGGCCTCGTGGGACAGAAGAGCGAGCAAGGATGCTCGCGGTCCGAGCGCTGGCGTCCCTTCAGACAGAAGAGCGAGCAAGGATGCTCGCGGTCCGAATGTCCGCGTCCCGTAGGACAGGAGAGCGAGCAGGGATGCTCGCGGTCCAGGCGGTCGCGCTCCGTGGGACGGGAGAGCGCGCAAGGATGCTGCGGACTGTCCCAATCCGAGCGGTCCAAGCCAATGTGGGGACGGGGTTCCCTTCCCTTCCTCCTGCTGGCCGGCCTGTTCTGTGGGCTGACCGCCTACACCTACCTGGCCGCCCGCGCCTTCCCGATCCCGCTGGCCGCCGCGCTGCTGACCCTACTCATCACCGACCGGGGGCAGCGCCGCGCCCGCCTGGCGCAACTGGCCCTCTTCGTCGCCGTCGCCGCGCTCACCCTGGCGCCGCTGGCCCACTACTGGCTGACACACCCCGGTAGCTTCCTGAACCGCACGCAGCAGGTCGCCGCCGCCGACTTGGGCGAGGTCTGGTCCGGCATCCGCGCCTGCGCCGCCATGCTGTTCCTGAAAGGCGATCCCTACGTCCGCTTCAACCTCCCCCACCGCCCGCTCCTCGACCCCATCACAGCCGTCCTTTCCCTCCTGGGCCTGATCGCCCTGCTCAAACCCCTGCGCCCATCCTCCAGCTTCCACCCTCCGCAGAAACCAGGTTTTTCGGAAAAAACCTGGTTTCTTTCTCCACCCTCCAATCTCCACCTCGCCACCCGCGTCTTTCTCCTCACCTACCTGCCCACCATGCTCTTACCCAACGCTCTGGCCACCGGCGAGATCACCCCCAGCAACCTGCGCGCCGCCGGCCTCCTGCCCTTCCTCTACCTCCTCCCCGCCCTCGGCATATCGGTCATCAAAGCCCAAATCCCAGAGCCCAACCTCCAACCTCCAACCTCCAGCCTCCATTCTCCACTCTCCATTCTCCGTTCTCTACTCTCCAGCCTCCAACCTCCAACCTCCAACCTCCACTCTCCAACCTCCAACCTCCAACCTCCAACCTCCATCTGTCATTTGTCATTTGTCATTCTCCTTCTCCCCCTTCTCCTCCTAACGCCCCTCACCGCCACGGCATACTTCCGCGACTGGGCGCCCTCCGCCGCGCTGTACTACGCCGCCGACGGCGACCTGGCCGACGCTGCCGCATTCCTCAATGGGACCGAGTTGGCCACCGCGACGCCCTACGTCGCCAGCATCCACTACCGCCACCCGACGCTGGCCTTCCTGGCTCAGGACTACGCGGCGGTCCGCTGGCTCACCGGCGGGCACACCCTGGTCTTCCCACCTGAAGGCGAGGCGCTCCTGATCTTCCCCCACTCGGCGTCGAACGACCTGGCCTGGGTGCAATCGATGTTGCCGGCAGGCTCGCTCGTCGCCGCGTCACCGGGCCCTGACGGTGCGCCCGCGTTCCACGCCTACCGCGCACGGTTGGTCGACGGTCTCGCGCCCTCGCGCCCGCTGAGCGCCAACCTGGGCCAGACCGCGCTCCTGCTGGGCTACGACGTCGCGGGCACGCCGCGCTCCGGCGAGACCGCCGAAGTGTCCGTGTGGTGGCAGGTGACCGGCATCCCTGACCGGGGAGACTACGGCCCCGTCGCCCGCCTGACGGATCCCTGGGGCTTCGTCTGGGGAGAAAGCCTGCCCTTCGACTACCCGGCCGAGCAGTGGACGACCGGCGAGTGGGTGGTGGACCACCTCTCCATCCCGGTCGCTCCGGGCGCGCCCCCCGGCGACTACGCGCTCCGTTTCGGCTTCTATTCCTCCGGCGGCGACTCGCTGCTGCCGGTGATCGACGAGGGCGGGCGTTACGCCGGTACCGCCGTCGAGCTACCGGTGCGCCTGGCCCGCGCCACCGCGCCTCCCACCCCCGACGAGCTGGGCATCCGCAACCACATCGACGCCCGCGCCGATGGCCTGGCGCTGCTGGGGGCCAACCTGGACACGGCGAGCGCCCGGCCCGGCGAGCGGCTCTACCTGACACTGTTCTGGCAGGCCGCGTCCGCCCCCCTGCCCGATACCGAGATCGCCCTCACCCTGGGCGACGCGACGCTGTACGCGGGCGCGCCGGTCCACGGCACGTACCCCACCTCCGAGTGGGCCGCTGGCGAGATTGTCACGGACCGCCACGACCCGCGTCTGCCGCTCGACACGCCGCCGGGTGACTATCCCATGCGGATACAGGTCGGCCGGCGCTCCTTCCACCTGGGAACGATCGCGGTGCAGGAGACCGCGCGCACCTTCGAGGCCCCCCCCATCTCTCACCCGCTCGCGGCCACGCTCGGCGACCAGGTCGAGCTGCTGGGCTACGATCTGACGGCCAGCCCCGGCCCCGATGAGGAGGCCTACGAAGAGGAAGAAGCGATCGTCGCGCCTGGGGGGACGATTACGCTCACGCTGTACTGGCGGGCGCTGGCGGAGATGGATGAGAGCTACACCGTGTTCACCCACCTGCTGGCCCCCGACGGCTCGATGACGGGCCAACGCGACAGCGTCCCCGTTGGCGGCACCTACCCGACGCACCTATGGCTGGCGGGCGAGGTCGTCGCCGACGTGTACGAGATTCCCATCCGCACCGATGCCACACCGGGCACGCACCAGCTGGAGGTAGGGATGTACGTGGCCGAGACCGGCGCGCGGCTGCCCATCGGTGACACGGATGCCGGTGCGGTGCGCCTGCAGACAGTCACCGTCGGAAAGCCAGCGGACGATTCCCCATAGGGAGGCAAGGCACTCAACGCAGAGGCGCAAGGACGCGAAGAGGCTCTCGTTCTCTCAGCACCCCCGGCGCTTCCATGACGAAATGGGAGTCAATACGGAAGGCGTCCGCTTGACCTCTCAACCGCGTCGCGCTACAACACATGCAGAAGGGCGATCAACTCTTCAGCAGTTGCTCGATCTCCCGGATCAGCAACGGCAGGTTGGGCTCGGTGAACGAGAGTTCCGGCGCGGGGACACGGTGATGCTTGATGTCCGGGGAAACGTGCTTGTGATGGGGATCGGTGGCGACCAAGACAGGGTCGTGAGGGTGCGAGAACGAATCATACCAGTACAGCTTCTCTTTGTGGGGATATGCAGGCGCGCAATATTCAGCGGCCGACGATTCAACAAGCTGGCCTACCGTCCGTGCGCTGCGGGACACCTCGTAGCCGTAGTGTTCAATCTCCCCACGAGTGAGAAAGGTCAGGTGCTCCAGTACACACAACACGACATGAGCATCGAACAACAAAAACCCCTCGACGCGACCGAAGTATGCGCCGGAGGGGATGTAGACCAATGTGGAACGCCTGATACCGGGATACTGCACGGTCAGCGTGTACAGGAATCGCTCATAGGCCTCGCGACTACGCAGGGGATTGTCGAGCATTGGAGTTACGCTGTCGTGAGTTGGAGGCGAATGCGCGTGGCGGTCGGCTGGCAAACGCTCAATCGTTGGTACTCCTGTTCCAGCTTTTGCCGCGTCTGGTAGAGCGCCGCCCATTCGAGGAATTCCATGCGGTATTCATCGTAGGCGTCGAACTCGGACAATTCACCGTTGGTGAAAGCCTGGTAGAACTCGTGGGATAGGACGCTGTATTTGCCTTCAAAACGGCGCAACTGCTTCTCAATGGCGCCGATATCACTAATCAGTTCACGCAACTCGACCATCGCCCTGTTCCTCCAGGAGGTGCTTATGATAAACCAGACCTGATTGCATTATACTCTTGTCCGATGTGTTCGTCAAATTGGAACTGCGCCCCCAAAACTGATCGTAGATCAGGAAGCGCAACGAATTCTGAAGGTTCTTCTGCTGGCCTACAAACTAGGGCACAGGGGCGTTACCCGGCAAGATCAGTGCCGGCATTAGCATCCGCCTGCCCTGTCACCGCGGATTGCTCATCGGGTTCCCGCCGTGGCAAAGCCCATTGGAGCCAAGGTGGAGATCTCTGTTGTCCGGCGACCTTCATCTCCATAGGCAACCGCCCAGCTCCTGCCGATCTGTTTTGCGGAGAACACGGAAGACGTGCGCTTGACCTCTCAACCGCATTGCACTACAATACGTGCAGAGTGGAGTCAACGCAGCCTTCTTTGTAGTCTTCTGTACAGATCCGAGGACTCGTGACTGCAACTCAGGCGATGGACGCACGACGGCAACCGGCATTGCCGCAAGCACCGGCGCCCGCCCACCGTCAAGGTGCGGCGGGTGTTTCTGCGTTTCCTTCCACCTTGTGCGCATAGTGAGTACCCACAGTTCTGTCGGAACACACCGTCAACCTTCACGTGTCGCCATATTTCCAGGAGGGCAAAATGACCATCTTGAACATCTGGGGCAAGCGGACACTGGAGCACATACCCGACGTCCTGGCACACCTCAACCGGGGGGTGGACCCTCTCGTGGTCAGGGCCATCGCGGGCAATGCGTCGAAAGGGCTGGAGATCGCGTACGCGCTGAACCAGGAGTTCGGCATACAGGTCGCGGGAATCGAGATGAAGCCGTTCGAGTTCGACGGCGTGCAAGCCCTCAGCATCGAGATCACGCTGAAGGCCCCCGAGGGCAGAGAGCCCGCTGTACGAGACTACGACCTGCCAGAGTCTGGGTTTGTGGATTTCCCGGCCTACCACCTGTTGCTGGATTGGTGGCTGTTCCAGAAGCGGGAGCTGCAACTCCTGGACAACGGCACGCATCTGGCTACGATCAGCCAGGACGGGAAAGTGGCATACGACGGGCGCAACGAGGGCGTCAGGGCCGCCCTCTACCGCTGTGGGTACTTGTGGCCGTCCAATTGGAAGGAGATCGCCACCAGGCTCTCCGAGTTCGACGACGTCATCCTGGGAATGGACACGAACGTGCTGTACAACTGCACGCTGAACGAGCATCTGCTGCCCGCGCTCTCGCTGGTGAATCCCAGGAGCTACGCCCCCACGCCCAATTGGATGCTGTTGGTGATCCCCAGCAGCGTGATGCACGAACTTGAGGAAGCCGCGAACATCCGCAACCCGGTGGGATTCCTGGAGAAGAACGGCAGGATGGGGTTTCGCGCGCTCCAGGAAGTGATTGAGCTGAACCAAAGCGAGGACGTGGCCGGGATCTCCCTGCTCGTCGTCGGCCAGGCGGATCCCGCTCTGGACACGCGGGTTGAGCTTCAGGGGCTCAGGGCGGATCTACGGAGGAGCCAACAGAGCCACGGTGGTGACGTGCACTGGTCGAGGAAGTCGTCGAGCGGCGACATGATCATCCGCAGCCAGTTCAGGGATTTCTTGCGCCAAATCGACTTCCACAAAGGCGCGTATTTCCTGACCGCGGACAAGTCGAACGCGGCCCTGGCACGCGCGGAGGGGTTGGCCCCGATCTACATCCAGCCTCCCTCCGGGGCACCCCACGAGATCACAGCGTCGAGAGTCCCGATCGGCAAACTGGTCTACGAGATGGCAGTGCAGTTCAGGCCACTGACCGTCATGCAGGGCAGTGCGAAGGTCGAGCTCAGATGCGACGGCAAGGGTGAGAAGATCGACTACTGGGTATGCAGAAACCTGGAGATGGAAGAACAGGGTTTCAAGCGTCTCCGCAGCGACTACGGCGGGAAGTTCAGCTTGGGGAAGGTAACGGAAACCTGGCACAGGATCGGGGAAGAGATCCTGGCCGTAGACAGATAGTGCGATGACAGGATCGAACGAAGGATCAGAGCATGCGCACCACGATGCGCGCGTCCTGCCACAGCCCTTCCAGGTCGTAATAGGCGCGCATCTCCGGCGAGAACACGTGCACCACGACGCCCCCGTAGTCCATCAGCACCCACCCGGTGGCAGCTTTCCCCTCGACGCGCAGGGGTGTGACGCCGAGCGTCTCCCTGACCTCCTGCTTGACACCCGAGACGACAGCCCGCGTCTGCCGTTCGCTGGCCACGCTGCCGATGACGAAGTAGTCAGCCAGGATGGAGATCTCCCGGAGATCTAGCAACAACACATCTTCGCCCTTCTTATCAGCGATCGCGTCCACTACGCGCCGGGCCAACTCCAGTGAATCCAGTTCTGGCGAATTCAGTACAGCACCTCCCGAAATCAATCACATAATGAGCGAATGACAAATGACAAACAGCCTGGGGCCGGCGACGATTCTATGATCGATCACTCATTCCAAGACTCGGCCACCTCGCCCGTGACCCGGGCGGCAGCCAGCACGACCATCAGCTTGACACGCGCTTTCTGCCCATTCAGCCCCTCGGCGAACAAGCACCCCATTTCGGCCAGCGTGCGATACGCGCCCAGGTAACCGTAGGCGTCCCAGACCCGCCCCGAGGGACACCGGCTGGCAATCACCACCGCTACGCCCTGCGCCCGCGCGCGCTCAATCGCCGGCAGCCACCAGGGCGGCACGCGCCCGCCCCCCAGCGCCTCGATCACGACGCCCAGGGCACCTCGCGCCAGCGCATCCTCCAGCAGAGCGGGCTCCGCGCCCACGACCAGCTTGATCAACGCCACGTTCGGCTCCAGGCCGTGCCAGGGCAACACCCGCCGATCCAGACGGCGCTCAACAATCACGCCGCCACCCGGGACCGGCCCTTCCACCCGCCCCACCGCCCCCCACCCCGGCGATTGAAAGGTCGCCGGGCTGAGCGTGTGCATCTTGGTGACGTGCCGCGCGGCGTGAATCTCGTCGTTGAGGACCACCACCGCGCCCAGGCCCCGCGCTTGGGGCGCTGCCGCAACCCGAACGGCGGCCAGCAGATTCGCCGTGCCCTCGTAGCCCACGTCAGAGGCAGCGCGCATCGCGCCAGTGAGGACGATCGGCTTCTCGCCCGGCACCGTCAGGTCGAGCAGATAGGCCGTCTCCTCCAACGTGTCGGTCCCGTGGGTGACCACCACACCCGCCACGCGCGTGTCGGCCGCCAGCGCGGTCACTCGTTCACGGATCGTCCGCAGCGTCCCCAGCGTGAAGTGGGAACTGGGCAGGTTGACCACCTCCTCCGTCCGCAACTCCGGCAGACCCGAGGGCAGCGCGGCCAGAAAATCCCTCGCGCCCAACGTAGGTATGGCCCCGCCGGACGCCGCATCGTGCCGCATGGCGATCGTGCCACCGGTGGTCAGGACAGCGACGTAGCGACTGGCAGTCGAGGATCCGGGATTCGAGATTAACGACTGATTCATCGTGCCTCCGTCTTGAGCCTGCGCCTGGGGCTAGTCCAACTGAAGCGACACGACCTGTGAGACTCCGTCCGCGCCCATCGAGACGCCGTAGATAGCATTGCCGGCCTCCGTCGTGACCCGATTGTGAGTGATGACGATGAACTGAGTCTGCTCCGCCAGGCCCTCCAGCAACGTGCGGAAGCGGCCCACGTTCGCCTCGTCGAGCATCGCGTCCACCTCGTCGAGCACGCAGAAGGGGGTCGGGCTGATGCGCAGGAGTGAGAACAGCAGCGCGACAGCCGTCAGCGCGCGTTCCCCGCCGGAGAGGAGCGCCAGGCGCTGCGCGCGCTTGCCAGGAGGCCGGGCGACGATATCGACACCCGTGTTCATCAGGTCATCGGGCTCGGTCAACTCCAGGCGCGCGCTACCCCCGTTGAACAGGGTCGTGAACGTCTCGGAGAACTCCGTCGCCACCGCGTCGAAGATCTCCTGGAAGGCGGTTTCCATCAGTTCATCCAGCTCGGCCACCACCTGGTGCAACTGGGCCGAGGCGTCCTCCAGATCGGCCGACTGATCGGTCAGGAAGCGATGCCGCTCCTGGACCTCAGCATAATCGGTGGGTGCGTTGGGGTTGACGGAACCCATGCGCCGCAGGCGGGCCTTTAGCCGCTGTATCTCCTCCTCCAACCCCGCAGGCAGATCCTCCACGACAGGGAGATCGGAGACCAGCGGTCGCAGTGGCAATGGCGTCTGGGCAGTGACCGCCTCGGCCAGCTCCAGTTCGACCAGCCCCAGATCCTCCTCGATCCGCCGGGACAGCAGCTTCAACTCGTCCCGGCAGCGGGCGACGTCCAGATCGGCACGGCCCTGGCGGGCCTCGGTATCGCGCAAGCGATCGCGCAGGCGGCGCTCCCGAACCTCCAGCCGTGCCTGTTCCTCGCGCAGGCGCGCCAGCTCATCCTCGGCCGGCTGAATGTGGGCTTGCACCCGGCGCAGTTGCGCCTCCACCTCGGACAGGTCCGCCCGCAGCTCTTCGGCGTGGGCGACGACAGTCGTCAACTCCGTCTCCAGTTCCGCCGCCCGCTGGCGGCGAGCGGACACCTGGGCGCGCAGCCGCTCCAGCAGCGCCGTCTCACGTTGCACAGCGTCCTGCTGGCTGCGCAGCGACTCCTCGGCCACGGCGACCTCGGTGCGGGCGCGGCCCACCGTGTCCCGCTCGATCCGTGCCGCTTCGTCGTCGGCCGCCAAGGCCTCCTGGGCCAGCGTCTCCAGGCGCGCCTCAAGCGTCGCGATCCGTTCGGCCTCGCCGCGCTGCTGCGCCTCAATCTCCCGGCACCGCCGCTGTGTCTCTGCCAACGCCGCGGAACCGCGCACAGATTGCCCCCCCTCTGTAGGAGCGCAGTCTCCGCGCCCTCCCCTCCAGCCCGGTCCGGCCTGTGCCTCCTCCCCGCCCGGCTGTGATCCCGGCGTGGCGCGCTCCGCACGCAGCCCCTCGGCACGCGCCAGGTTGGCGGCCCGCTCCACCTCAAGATCGTGAGCCTGCTGCCGCAGGGCGGCCAGCTGTGTTCGCAGTCGCTCCAACTGCGCCTCTTCACCCTGCAGGGCCGCCTGCCGGCTGCGCAGCGACTCCTGGGCCACCGCGACCTCGGTCCGTGCCTGGCCCAGAGTCGTCCGCTCGAGCTGTCCCATCTCCTCTCGGGCCGCCGTGGCCTGGCGGGTCAGTCCGTCCAAATCGCCCGCCAGCTTCGCGATCACTTCGGTTTCGCCGCGCTGCCGCGCCTCAATCTCCTGGCACCGCTGCTGCGTCTCCGCCAACTGCGCGGCAAGCTCCTGCCGGGCGCGCTCCTCCGCCCCGCCGTCAACCTCAACTGCACCCAGTGAGAGCGCGCCGTCCGCGCGCAGGACAAGTCCCGACGCCGTGGCACACCGGCTGCCCGGCGGCATCCCGGGAAGCAGCGCACGGGCCGCCGCCAGGTTCTCACACAGGGCCACCGTGCCCAGCACCGTCTCGACCGCGGGTCGCGCGCACCCGCCGGCCCCATCGTCACACACGGCGACGTCGGCCGCACACAGCGCGCCCTCAGGCAACGCCGGCGCCGGGCGCACGTGATCCAACGGCCACAGCGTCACCCGCCCGCCCGTGGATTCGAGGACGCGGCGCACCTCGTCCACAACGGAGAACCGCTCCACCACGACGGCGCGGAGATCGGCACCCAAAGCCGCCTCGACGGCGCGCTCCCACCGGCGAGGCACCCGAACCAGCGCCGCCAGTGGACCGAGGACCCCTGCCAGGCTGGCCTGCAGCACGGCCTGCACGCCACCGCCCCCGGCACTCTCCGCGGCGCGCACGCGACTCAGCGCATCCTGCTCCCCCGCCAGCCGGGCCGCCTCCGCGCGCGCCTCCATGGCCGCCTGGTTCAACTGTTCTGCACGCGCGCGACGGCTGCGCAACTCCTGTTCAGCCTGTTCGCGTTGGCGCTCGTGTCCCCGCGCCCGATCCTGCACAACCGACCACTCCCGCTCCAGATCCGCCAGTCGCTTTCTGCGCTCGTCCAGTCCCTGCGCCAGGTGCTCGACCTGTTCGCGGACCTGGGCGACCTGCTCCGCCACGGCCTCCCGCTGGCCGCCCAGCGCCTCGATCTCGGCCAGAGCATCCTCGTAGCGGGCCTTCAACTGCCGCGCCCGCTCCTCCGCCACGGCCTGTTCGCTGGCCAGGCGCGCTGCCTCCGCGCGCCCATCGAGGAGCGCCTGGTTCAACTGCTCCAACCGTGCACGACGGTCGCGTAATTCCCGCTCCACCTGCGCCTGCTGCTGGCGGGGCTCGTCCGCCCGCGCCTCCACGACGGCCCACTCGCTCTCTAGGCGGGCCAATCGCTCCTTGCGTTCCGCCAGGTCACGCGCCACTTGTGCCAACTGCGCCTGGGCTTGAGCTACCTTTTCCGCCTGCGCATCCCGTTGGCTGCCCAATGGCTCCAGCTCAGCCAGCAATTCCTCGCGACGGACCTGCAACAGCCGCACCCGCTCCTCGGCCACGGCCAACTCGCGCTGCACCTCGTTGGCTCGATCGTGCAGCTCGGCACTCTCGCGATGCCAATCCCGCAACCCACCCCGCAGATCGCCCTCCTGCTGGCGCATCTCGGTCAGTCGCTCTTCCAGCGCCGAGGCCTCCGCCTGCTGCCGCTCCAGGTTCGCGCCCAGCGCCTGGGCAACCCTGAGGGCGCGACCCAGCGAGGCCTGCTGGCGTCCCCACTGATAGCCGTACCACGTGCGTTGCAGCCGCTCCAGATGCGCAGACACGCGGCGGTGCTCTTCGACGCGCTCCGTCTCCCGCTCGAGCCGCCGCAGCCGGGGGGTGATCTCCCCCACGATATCGTACACGCGCTCCAGATTGCGCTTCGTCTCGTCCAGGCGACTGACGGCGTCCTCCCGGCGAGCGCGATAGACGCTGATGCCGGCGGCCTCCTCGAAGAGCATGCGCCGCTCCTGAGGTCGCAACGACAGCGCCGCATCCACGAGACCCTGGCCGATGACGGTGTAGGCACGCTGGCTGAGGCCGCTTTCCGCCAGCAGATCGGCGATGTCGCGCAGCCGCACCCGTGACCCGTTCACCAGGTATTCATTCTCACCGGACCGGTGGGCGCGCCGCGTGAGGGTGACCTCGCTGAATTCAATCGGCAACCAACCGTCGGAGTTGTCGAGCGTCAAGGAAACTTCCGCCATCCCAGCCCGCGCGCGACGACGCCCGCCCGCGAAGATCATGTCGGCGGTGGATTTGCCCCGGAGCGCACGCATGCGCTGTTCACCCAGCACCCAGCGGATTCCATCGGCGATGTTGCTCTTGCCTGACCCGTTGGGGCCGACGATGGCTGTGACGCCAGTGGGGAAAAGGAACTCGGTCTTGGTCGCAAAGGACTTATAGCCTTGAAGTGTCAGATGTTTGAGACGCATGCGTGCGGGAAGTATACCGCGCTTGGGGGCAGATGGCAAATTGCACGTACACAATTGCGAGTTTCACACGAAGGCATATAATGGGCGTATGAAACGCCAGTTGACGCGACGGTACTTCATGAAGTTGGCGCTGGGCAGCGCAGCGACGCTTGGGGCATGCACGATCGGCAGTGTGGGCTACACCACGCTCATCGAAGCCCACTGGCTGGCCCTGGAGCGCGTGGACGTGCCACTCTCCGGCCTGCCCCCCCGTCTGGACGGCTTCACCATCGTGCAGCTCTCAGACATCCACCGGGGCCTCGTGATGGAGCAGCGACACATCGTGCAGGCGGTGGACCTGGCCCTGGAACAGGCAGCCGATCTCGTCGTCGTGACCGGCGACTACGTGACCGAATCCGCCGATTATGCGCAATCGTGCGCCGAGGCGCTCTCTCCCCTGGTCGCGTCGGGCAACGTGCTGGCCTGCCTGGGCAACCACGACCACTGGACCAATGCCGCGCTCATCTCCGGCCTCCTGGCCGACGCCGGGCTCACGGTGCTGCGCAATGGAGCGGTGGAGGTAGCGGATGGACTGTGGGTAGCGGCGGTGGACGACGTATGGGAGGGCCACGCCGACCTGGACAAGGCGTTGGACAACGTGCCGGCCGGTGCAGCCACCGTGCTCCTGGCTCACGAGCCGGACTACGCCGATCAGGTAGCAGCCGACGGGCGAGTGGGCGCGCAGCTCTCGGGCCACTCCCACGGGGGGCAGGTGCGGATCCCTCTCCTCAAGCCCATCGCCCTGCCCTACCTGGCCACGAAGTACCACGCCGGTCGATACCGCGTGGGCGACATGTGGCTGTACGTGAACCGGGGCGTCGGCATGATCTCGCCGCCTGTGCGTTTCAACTGCCGCCCGGAAGTGACGCTGGTGACGCTACGCGTCCCCGATGGCCAACGTGGCTGACTCCCACGCCGCCTGAGCCGCCGCCTGTTCGGCCAACTGCTTGCTGCGCCCCTCCCCCCGGCCCACCACATCCTTGCCCAAGAGCACCTCTGCGACGAACGTCTTGGCGTGGTCTGGCCCCCGCTCGCTGGCGACGCGATAGCGTGGCGTGATCCCGAGCTCCGCCTGGCTCCACTCCTGCAGCCGGCTCTTGGCGTCCCGGTCCGCCGCCGCTGCCAGGATCTCCTCAGCCACCGGCCCGATGAACGGCTCGACGAAAGCCTCGGCGGCCGCCAATCCGCCATCCAGATAGAGCGCCCCCACGAGGGCCTCGAACGCATCACACAGATTGGCCTCCCGCTCCCGTCCGCCCGACTCTTCCTCCCCCCGTCCCAGCCGCAGGGCCTCGCCAACGCCCACCTCCGTGGCTAGCTGGGCCAGCGTCTCGGTGCGCACCAAGGCCGCTCGTAGACGGGTCATCCGCCCCTCGTCGAAATCGGGGTAGTGGCGGTACACCCACGCCCCGGCGATGAAGTCGATCACGGCGTCGCCCAGGAACTCCAGGCGCTGGTTGTCCCTGATCTCATCCTCCGGGTGCTCGTTCACAAAGGAGGGATGAGTCAGCGCGCGAAGCACAAGCTCCGGATTGCGGAAGCGGTGCGCCAGCGTCTGTCGCAGGATCTCCCAAGCGGCCGGCTGGCTGCCGTCGTCTGAGGACCCAGGTGGTTGTTGTGAGAACACGCTCACCTCGTCTGCCTCCGGCGATCTCTTCATAGTCTGTCTGATGGGGCCTCTCCCCTCTGACACTCTTTCTGACACTCTGGCTGACACTCTGACGGACGCTCCGGCTCCACACCCCTCGAGCCCGCATCCCCGCGTTCGGCCAGCCTCTGCTCGTACTTCCCCAGGGCCGTGTCGAGCGCGCTACTGGCATCCACGTTGCAGGCTTCCATCAACGCCAGCAAGCTATAGAGCGCATCGCCAAGCTCGCCGGCCAGCTCGGGACGAATCTGCAGCGGCCTGCGGCCGTAATCGCTGCCCAGCAGCAGTTCCTTCGCCACCTCGCCCACCTCGGACAGCAGATCGAGGGCGTGGGTGCTTGGTTCGCCCAGGAGGTCGTGGCGACGGGAGAAGACGACGACTCGCCGCTGCCAGTCGCTCATCGATGCGACTCCGGCTCACTCTTGAACCCGCTGCCGGTCAACACAACGAGCGGAACGCTGCCCACGCGGTCGCGCACGTGGTCGAGCGCGGCCATCGCCAGCGCAGAGGTTGGCTCGACGTAGATACCTTGATGGGCCAGCTTCTTCTGCGCAGCCAGCGCCTCTGCATCCGACACGGCCAGCACCCCACCGCCGCTCTCACGCACAGAGGCAAGCACCGCGCCACCCCAGGGTGGCGCGGCAATGCACACCCCCTCCGCGACGGTCTGCCCGCCCTCGACGGGCTCCACGTCCGTCGCGCCCTGCGTCCAGGCACGCGCAATCGGCGCGCACGCCTCCGCCTGCACGCCAAAGAACCGCGGTATCCGCTCGATGCAGCCGGCCGAGAGCAGTTCGCTGAACCCACGGTGCACCCCGCGCAGCAGGCTGCCGTGGCCCAGCGGCAACACGACGCTATCTGGCGCACGTTCGCCCAACTGTTCCCACACCTCGAAAGCGATCGTCTTCACCCCCTGCGGGTAGAAGGGGCTGTAGACGTGGCTGGCATAGACGGCCCCCGCATCGACCGCCCGGTGCACCGCGCGAGAGGCCTCGATGCGCGGTCCCGGCACCGGCACAACCTCAGCGCCGTAGGCGGCGATCTGCGCCTGCTTGACCGCAGAGGCGTGGGCCGGCACGTAGATGCGTGCATGGAGGCCGGCGCGGGCGGCGTAGGCCGCCAACGCGGCACCGGCGTTGCCCGACGAATCCTCGACCACGTCCTGCACGCCGGCCGCCTTCAGCGCCGTGACCAACACAGCGGCCCCCCGGTCCTTGAAGGAGCCGGTGGGGTTGAGATGCTCGGCCTTGAGATAGACAGGCAGCCCATCCCACCCGGCCTTGACGAGTGGGGTCCAGCCCTCGCCCAGCGTCACCGGGCGCACATCACCCGGGAGCGGCAAGGTGGACTTGTAGCGCCACAGGGTGTACGCCCGGCCGTCCACTTGATCTCGGCCCACGGACACCCCACCCAAGATGTCCAGCAGACCGCCGCAGTCACACCAGCAGCGGACGGGATCCAGGGGGAAAGTGCATTCGCAATCCCTACACGTGAGATGCACGTCCCGGCGACTCCCCCAGGTCATCAAGCATCTCCGCCACCTGCCGAATGACGCGCTGCGCCTGGCGCACAGCCTTCCGCCAATGGGTCATGTCTCATGTCCGCTGCTCCCCGCGCATCTCCCGGCTCAGCCGCAGACGGAAGCTCACCAGGTCGCGAAAGGCCTTGACGATCACCCTGAGGTTGCCGCCGGTGGCCTCACCGGCCACGCGAGGCAGGTGGGTCACCGGCACGTCGGCAATGCGATACCCACGGCTTCGCGCCTTGAACAGGAACTCCGTGTCAATCATCGCGCCATCGGAGCCAATCGTCACGTGCTCCAGGATCTCGCGCCGGAACAGCTTGAAGCCACAGTCCACGTCACGGCACAGATAGCCAAAGAGCAGCCGCATCAGCGTGTTCCAACCGAAGGCGAAGAACTTGCGCACGGGGCTGTCCTGCCGGTCAGCCCGGTAGCCAGACACGATGTCCGCCTCGTCTATACGCGCCAGCAGTCGCTCAATCTCGCCGAAGTCGAACTGCTTGTCGGCCGGGAAGAACGCGATCAGTTCCTTGCCGGCAGCGGAGAATCCCGCCTTCAATGCCCCGCCGTAACCCCGGTTGGGGTAATGCTCCACCAGGCGGAAGTTGGGGACGCGCTGTGCCAGTGCGCGGCCGATCTCGCCTGTGCGGTCGCTGCTGCCGTCGTTGACCAGGATAATCTCGTGGTCCATGCCCAACTGCTGGGCCACCGCGGAGACGTGCTCTACCGCGCCTTCGACGTTTGCCTCTTCGTTGTACGCAGGGAGGACGATGGAAAGACTGGACATGATCACTCCTCATCGAATAGGTGGACGTTGTGGACACTGCGGACATCGCGGACATTGCGGACATTGCGGACATTGCGGACATTGATCGTGCGTCCGTCCGTGCGTCCGTCCGTGCGTCCGTCCGTGCGTCCGTCCGTGCGTCCGTCCGTGCGTCCGTCCGTCCGTGCTTGCGTCCGTACGTCCCACGCCAATGTTACACCAATCTGCCCAAATCCGCAATCAGCGCCCGGCCATCAGCAGTCTGTGCGCGCGAAACCGTCCACCTCGCTTTGCACAGAGAACACTAAACCAATGTGTATATTTGCAGCATTCAATGCTTGACGATGAAACCTGCCTGTGATATAATGATTCTGGTTCGCGCGCTCTGGGTTGTCGGGGCCGAGACGCGCCGGCCCATCTTCTCCTCAATCCCACCCGTGGGCCTCTCGTCCTCGCGCTTGACCCCACCTAGCAGTCCATTCAGGACCCGCTCCAGCGCGCAAAGGCTCACACAGCGTCAGAGGTGCCACAGAAAAGACCGCGAGTGCTTGGCCAATCAGCGATGAACAGCGCTGCTCGGTTGAAGGCAATGCAACACGCACGCCAGGCAGAACCACCAATACACACAATGATAGACCATAGACCGGCTGTCGAGTCTGGCCAGCGCACCCGGGGGAATACCCCGGACGCAGGCCAGGCATGCCCCACCTGCCGGGCACGTGACCCGCCCGGTGCCAGGCGTATCGCCTCACGGGGCAGAAGGCAGGTTCGACACGCGTGCGCTTCCAGGAATGCCAGCAAGATGCTGGCGGTCCGAAGGCAGGGAGTCACTCGCCTCAGTGCGCGCACTGGGGTCCAGCGACAGAATCAGCACAGGCAAGGAGGACAAACATGGACATTCTGATGGAAGGCGAGGGAGAGTTGATCGGTTGGCACGATCCCGACGAGAACCGGAAGTGGATTCTCCAGAACAAGTCGCGGGAGCTACGCGACAAGCGGATGAGCGTGCGGGAGGCCGTGGACACATTCGTCCACGATGGCGACTTCATCGCCTTCGGCGGCTTCGGGCACATCCGGATCGCCATGGCCCTGCTCTACGAAATCATCCGCCAGGGCAAGCGCGACCTGGTCATGGCCGGCAAGACAGCCGTCCACGACGTGGATCTCCTCATCGGCTCCGGATGCGTGAACCGAATCGAGGTAGCCTATGCGTTCGGTCACGAACTGAGGGGGCTCTCTCCGGCTGGCAGGAGGGCGGTGGAGACAGGCCAGTGCAAGGTGGTGGCCGAGACATCGAACGCTGGCTACCAATGGCGCTTCATGGCGGGCATGATGGGCGTGCCGTTCATCACCTCCCGCAACATGCTGGGCTCCGATACGCTCAAGAAAAGCAGTTGCAAGGTCGTGAAGGACCCCTGGAGCGGGAAGCCCGTCTGCCTGATCCCGGCTGCCTACCCCGACGTAGCGATGTTCCACGTCCCGCGCTGTGACGTGTACGGCAATGCGCAGATAGACGGTACCCTGATCGAGGATTTCGAACTCGCCAGGGCCGCGCGGCGGCTGATCATCACCACGGAGGAGATCATCGACATCGAGCGGATCAGGGATGAGCCCGACCGCACCGCCATTCCGTTCTTCTTGGTCGACGCGGTCTGCGAGGTACCCTACGGCGCTCACCCAACGGAGATGCCCTACCTCTACTTCTTCGACGAAGACCACATCGGCGAGTGGCTCAGACTCTCGAAGACGCCGGAAGGCGCTAGAGATTACTTCGACAAGTACGTTCACGGCGTGCAGGACTTCGACGAATACCTGGAGCGCGTCGGCGGCCTCAAGAAACTGAGCTATCTGAAGCGGGTGGAGCAGTTCCAGGAGCCCATGCAGGCTCCGTGGCTGAAGAAATAGGACGTGGCGCGTTGGCGTATCCACCACCACGCCGTCATCCTTCCAAAGGCGCCATTCTGATGGCGCATTGTCATCATGCTTGAAGGAGTATAGCAATGGCCAATCAAGCGACGGCATACAACCCCCGGGAGCTTCAGGCCTGTGTGGCTTCCAAGATACTGGAGGACAAGAGATCCGTCTTCGTGGGCACGGGCCTGCCCATGATCGCCGCAATGCTGGCCGAGCGGACGCACGCTCCCGGCCTGCTCATCCTCTTTGAGGCCGGCGGCATGGGGCCTCAATCCCCCGTCCTGCCCATCTCCGTGGGCGATTCCCGCACCTTCTACAAGGGGATCGCCGCTTCGAGTATGCACGATACGATGTCGTTGACCCAGGCGGGCTACCTCGATTACGGTTTTCTGGGCGCGGCGCAGATGGACGTGTACGGCAACATCAACACCACGGTCATTGGCGACTGGGACAGGCCGAAGGTGCGCTTCCCCGGAAGCGGAGGCGCCAACGACGTGGGCTCGCTCTGCCAGCGCACGATCATTATCATGGGCCAGGACAAACGGCGTTTCGTGGAGAAAGTGGATTTCATCACCACGCCCGGATACCTGGACGGCCCCGGCGCTAGGGAGAGAGCCGGGCTGCCCGAGGGGAGCGGACCACACCGGGTGATCACGCAGCTCGGCGTCTTCGGCTTCGACCAGGCGACGAAGCGCATGGTGCTTCTGGCTCTCCATCCGGGGAAGACGGTCGACGAGGTCCAGGAGAACAGCGGGTTCGAGGTCACCGTTTCCGACGCGGTCGAAACGACCGATCCGCCCACGGAGGAAGAGCTGCGCATACTGCACGAGATAGATCCAACCGGGATGTCTATTGGGAAGTAGAGAGGGGCGCCGAAATGAGCATTGCTCAACCGCTCGCTTTGGAGTATAATCTGTCCACCATCTGGTTATTCGGCAGCCAACCGTCTTGGAGTGCGACGTGGCCACTGGAATCGCTCAATCGATCAAACACAGTCTGACGCGCACCCGCAACGTGATCTTCAGCCGCGTCGCAGGGCTCCTGGGCACCAGCCAGGTGACAGATGACACGTGGGACGAACTGGAAGAGCTGCTCATCCAGGCCGATATGGGCGTGCAGACGACGCTCGATCTCGTCGACGGGCTGCGCCGGCGCAGCCGCGAGGAGGCGATCCTGCACTCGGACACACTCCAGGCGGCGCTACAGGAGGACTTGCGGGCGCTGCTGCCCGACCCGCCCGCGCTCGACCTGGGAAACCGCCCGCTGGACGTCGTGCTCATCGTGGGCGTGAACGGGTCCGGCAAGACGACAAGCATCGCCAAGTTGGCCCACCGCTATCGCAAGCAGGGCCGCCGGGTGCTCTTGGCGGCGGCGGACACGTTCCGCGCTGCGGCGATGGATCAGCTCAAGATCTGGGCCGACCGGGCAGGCGTGGACATCGTCACCGGCCCCGAGGGGGGCGACCCCGGCGCGGTCGTCTTCGATGCGCTGGAGGCGGCCCGGTCGCGGGGGCACGACTTAGTCATCGCGGACACCGCCGGCCGGCTGCACACGCAGTACAACCTGATGTCCGAACTGCGCAAGGTCTGCAAAGTCACAGCCAGAAACGTCGAGGGGGCACCCCACGAGACGCTGCTGGTGCTCGACGCGACCACCGGTCAGAACGCCCTGGCGCAGGCCCGGCACTTCCAGGAAGCTGTAGAGGTGAGCGGCGTGATCCTGGCCAAGCTGGACAGCACCGCCAGGGGGGGGATGGTCTTCGCCATCGCCCGCGAGCTGGGGCTCCCCGTGCGCTTCGTCGGCACCGGGGAGCGTATGGAGGATCTGGCCGCATTCGACGCTGACGCCTTTGTCAAGGGATTGTTTGAATAGCCGTCTAGATAGGAGTACAGGATTCACCGTGGAAGAGATCCGTAGTCGTCTGACGACCTGCAACGCCAAACTAGAAGAAATCCGGGGGCATCTTTGACCTAGCCGCGAAGGCACAGGAGATCACCCGGCTAGAAAAACGCGCCAGCGCCCCAGACTTCTGGGGCGATCCAGAGACCGCCCAGGCAGCCATGCGTCGCCTCTCCGCTCTGCAGGACGAGGTGGGGATGTGGAACACACTGACGAAACGAGCCCACGACGGGCTAGAACTCGCGTCAATGGACGACGAAAGCCTGCACGATGAACTGGCTGCCGAGACCGCGGCGCTAGAACAGGAGCTCGGGACGCTCGAGTTCCACCTGCTTCTGTCCGGATCATACGATCGGGGCAGCGCGATCCTCGCCATTCACGCAGGTGCCGGGGGCACCGATGCCCAGGACTGGGCCGAGATGCTGTTGCGCATGTACCTGCGTTGGATGGAAGCGCGTGGGTACGAGTCCGAGGTGGTAGACCGGTTGCCTGGCGATGAAGCGGGGACGAAAAGGGCCACCATCACCGTGTCTGGCGACTACGCGTACGGGTATCTGCGCGCCGAGCGGGGCGTACATCGGCTGGTACGGCTCTCCCCCTTCGACGCAGCCCACCGCCGCCACACGTCCTTCGCCCTGATCGAGGTCTGGCCCGACATCGGCGATGAGGTCTCGGTGACGATTGACCCCAACGATCTGCAGATCGACACCTTCCGCGCCTCGTCGGCCGGCGGGCAGCACATGCAGAAGAACGAGACCGCCGTGCGCATCACCCACCTCCCCACCGGCACCGTCGTATCCTGCCAGAACGAGCGCTCCCAGACCCAGAATCGGGAAACGGCGCTGCGCGTCCTGCGAGCACGGCTGATCCAGATGGAGGAAGAGAAACGACATGCCGAGATCGCCGAGCTAAAGGGAGAGCACGTGGACGCCGGCTGGGGCAACCAGATTCGATCATACGTGCTGCATCCCTACCAGATGGCCAAAGACCATCGGACCGACCACGAGACGGGCAACGTGCAGGCCGTGCTCGACGGGCAACTGGACGAGTTCATGGAGGCCTATCTGCGCTCGCAGATGGGCAGCAAGGCAAGCACCAAGTTATCTGCCGACGTTCACCAAGACCAGAAGACATAGCAGGAGGCACAGAATGAGCACGCCGCTGAGCGAAGAGAACCGCGCCAAACTCGACGCCCTTCAGAGCCAGCTAGGCGACTTGCAGGAGTCACTGACCCTGGTCAACGTGCGCAACGACGTCGAGAGCATCGAGACCACCCTCTCGCTGCTTCCAAACAAGATCGGTGAATTACGCACCCGGGGCTACGTGTTCTGTAGCTTCCTGGAAAACAAGGTCAACGTGCTGGCCAAGCAGTGGAACGAGGCACACCGCCGCGTGTCCCGAGAAGTGAGCCTGCAACAGCGAAAACTGGAACAGGAGAGCAAAGTCGCTGAGAGTGCGCTCCGCCAGGCTATGCGCGGGCGCACCTCGGACATCGCCCGTGCTGAGAGCGCGATGGAGACGCTGGAGTCTATGGTGAGCGCCACTCAGTCGGCGCTTGAGGCGACGTACGAGACGCTCCAGCAGAACGTGAATCAGACACAGTCTCAGGTAGAGGAAATCGGCTGGCTGCTTGATCAGATTGATGAGGCCAGTTTCCAGCTCCACCCGGCGGAGGACCCCGTGATGGCCTGTAAGGCCCAGTACATGGAGAGCGAAAAAGATGGACCGGAGGGCGTGCTCTACCTGACGGACGAGCGACTCGTCTTCGAGCAGAAGGAGCGCGTGGCGACCAAGAAAGTGCTGTTCATCGCCACTCAGAAGGAGACGGTGCAACAGCTCATCTTCGAGGTACCCATCGGTCAGGTTGAGGAAAGCAAGGCCAGCCAGAAGGGCCTCTTGGGACGCAAAGAGATGCTGGAGCTGCTGTTCTCTCCAGAGGCCGATCTCAGCGGCGCTACGCTCCGGCTGCGAGGGGCGGACAACGAGGAGTGGGTCAGGATCATCGGCCGGGTCAGGTCAGGCGAGATCACCAAGGAGCGTACCCGGCCCAAGGACGAAGCAGCCGTAGAGGCCACCCGTGACGTACCGACGAAGTGCCCCACCTGCGGCGCGACCCTCTCCGTCGAAATCGTGCGCGGCATGAGGGAGATCACGTGCGAGTACTGCGGCTCGGTGATTCGCCTGTAAGGCCACACGCGGGCAGTGCGTGCCAATGCCCACAGGTTTCCGCAGTGGCTCGTAGTTGCCAATAGCTGCCCGCGGTTGGCGAGGTAAGAGCAGTAGGGATGACAAAAGAATAGGAGGGCACAAGATGGCGGAGGAGCTCATTGGCGCAGTCAGCCACTGGTTCGGCAAGATCGGCGTCGCCGGAATCACATTGACGGGCAAACTCACCGTGGGCGAACGCCTCCACATCTTGGGGCACACGACGGACTTCGAACAAGAGGTCACCTCAATGCAGATCATGCACCAGGATGTGAAAGAGGCTGGCCCCGGGGCAGACGTGGGCGTCAAGGTCCGGTTCAGGGTGCGACCTGGCGACCGCGTCTACAAAGTGGTGTAGCTCTTGACAGACCTCCTGCACGACGTCCGGCGCACGATCGAGGAATACGACCTGCTTGTCCCTGGCGACAGGGTCGTCGTCGGCGTGTCTGGTGGGCCGGATTCGCTCTGCCTGCTTCACGTCCTGATGCACCTGCGCGAGGCGTACTCCCTGCAACTGCACGTCGCCCACCTGCACCACGGAGCGCGCGGGGCGGACGCCGACGCCGACGCGGAAATCGTGGCGGCGCTGGCCACCGGGTGGGGACTTCCGGTCACCGTCGAGCGGCGAGACGTGCCGGCGCTGGCCCGAGCGCATCGCCTGGCATTCGAGGAAACGGCCCGCCGCGTGCGCTACGCGTTCCTGGCCCGAGTGGCCGAGGAAGCCGGTGCCCTCAAGATCGCGGTCGGCCACAACGCCGATGACCAGGCCGAGACGGTCCTGATGCACTTCCTGCGGGGGGCCGGGCCGGCCGGGCTGCGGGGGATGCTCCCGACAACCCCTCTCGCGGACTATCGCCTGCTCGCCCCGCTGCGGCCGCGTTCCGCGTCGGGGGAAGAAAACCTGGTTTCTGACTTGCACATTATCCGCCCCCTGTTGCAGGTTCCCCGCCGCAAGATCGAAAGATACTGCGCCAGCGAGGGCCTCACGCCGCGTTTCGACCGCTCCAACCTGGACACCACCTACTTCCGCAACCGGCTGCGCCACGAGTTGCTGCCAACCCTGGAGACCTACAACCCCAATATCCGCGCCCGGCTGTGCCACACGGCCGCCGTCGTGGCCGCCGACTACGAGCTTCTGGCCCAGGTGCGGAACGAGGCATGGGCCAGCGTGGTCCGGGAGGAGCGAGAGGCGCGCGTCGTCTTCGATCTCGCCGCATGGCGCGCGTTGCCGGTGGCGCTCCAGCGCGCCACCTTGCGCCAGGCAGCCTACCATCTGCGGTCGAGCCTCCGCGATGTGGATTTCGTCCACGTGGAGAACGCCCGCCGGGTGGCGCTCAGGGGAGAGACCAACGCCCAGGCCACGCTGCCCATGGGGTTGGCGCTCACCGTGGGCTACGAGACACTGGCTGTGGGCGAGGCCAGCGACGCGGGCCGCCCGCCCGATGAGCCCCTGCTGTGGTCCACGGAGTCCGTGCCGGTGCGCGTACCTGGCACGACGGCGCTCCCCCGGTCGGGGTGGGAGTTACACGCGGAGGTCCTGGAGCAATGGAGCGCACAACCAATATCCGCCAACCCCGACCCCTGGACGGCCTACCTGGACGTGGACGCACTGGCGGGGCCGCTGGCATTGCGCCCCCGCCGGCGCGGGGATCGCTTCTACCCCCAGGGGATGCATGGACACAGCGTCAGGTTGAGCGCGTTCATGACGAACGTGAAGATCCCGCTGGCGTGGCGCGACCACGTCCCACTGCTCCTGGCGGGAGACGAGATCGTGTGGGTGTGCGGTCACCGGATCGGGGAAAAGGTGACCTGCGGGACGGAGACACAGCGAGTGGTACGGCTGTGGTTCGCCCGCACGCCAACCGTGCTCAGAGGTGAGCCGGGGAGGACCTAGCGGACGCTCGCTCTGGCCCATGCCCGTCCGTGACACGGCCGCTGCGGATCCCTCACCCGGGTCAGCGACGGATCACCTCTCCGGCCTGGGCCAGGCCTGGAGCAACGACCAAACCCGCTGATACAGGTTGGGATCAGCACCCAGCCAGGCCGCCACTTCCTCACGGGTGGGCTGCTCGCCCGACCACCCCCACCTGGTGGCCAGGTTGGCCACCAGGTCCAGGAACCGCCCTCGCCACGGTTCCTCCAGATAGAACAGATCATCCGCGAGTGATTCGGCCAGTCCCACGATCACGACCCGTTCCCGTTTGGCCACGCTAGAGAGAAGTTGGGACCAGACGGGACCGATCTCCCGCTGACCCCCGAGCACGTCGTCGTTTTGCATCAATGCGATCTCCCAGTCCGCGTCATGAACTCGTTCGTCCTATGCGCACAGAGTCCCCGTGCCGCACCGGCTCAAGCAAGATCAACGAGGGGGAACCTGACCGAGGCGTACTTGTGAGATGCCGTCTCACTCACGCGCTGCGCGGCCATGCGAACCGGGGCACCGAAACGAGCAGCCAGATCCTCCAGAGAGACGGCGTCGGCACACGCCCGCCGCACCCACGCGGCAGGCATCAGCAGACAGCGCGCAAAGAGGGTGCTGCAGAGATGAGGTTGCTCGCGGTAAGGCCATCGCAATTCAGCCGCCCGAGAGGAATGACAGAAAGCCACGTACAACTCCCTGGCCATACTCGCACGTTGAACGGCCTGCGGCTTCTCAGTGTCCACCGCGATCAGCCGCGATCCATCTAGCAGGAGTTTGTAGGTGGCATCGTACAGGCCCAGATTCAACTCCAGAATGCTCAAGCGATCAAAGATGGGAAGCGAATGGAGGATCATCTCCCGCACGGGCACAGGCGGGCCCTCAACGCCATAGGCGCGCAGCAGCCCCCATGCCAGGCATTCCACGAGAAAGCCATCCACAGCTGACGCTTCCCGCTCCACGTGTTCCCATCCCCTGTCCAATTGAAGTGATTTGATCGAAGTCACAGGAATACCCAATAACGCTCAACCCACAAGCTGCAAGCCCGGCTTCCGCTTCACACCAGGCGCAGACCGAAAAGATGAGAAGTCTCCGCAGCACACAGCCAGATCATACACGGCACACAGACGCGCGCACGACGATCACCCCCTCTTGAGGCGGATGTCGCCGATGCCAGTGCCGAGGCCGACGCCGACCGCAGACGGTCGGGCAGACGGTCGGACAGTCGGTCTGTCTCCGTGGTCAGGAGACCATCCAGTCGCACATCCCGCGTGCAAACTCCTGGATGGAATTCGACCGCATCGCCAAAGCCGTTTCCCGCTCCTCGTCCGTGAGATCGAACTGGGCCAGGATAGCCGGCCGCTTCCCATCGAGAAATTCCTCGCAGAACTGCCTGTCCACAAGCGCGGTCCCAATAACCGCTTGAAGCGCTACTTTCGACATAGGTCCTCCGTTAATCTATCGGCAATCGATGCCCTACCCGCAAAGCCGGTAGCCAAACGCCCCTCAAGGAAACGCTCCAGGCGTCTTCCTCAAGGTCGTCTGGCACAATCACGCCCACTCTGGCACGGCCGCAGCCGTCAAGCCAGAGTGGGATTCATTGAACGCCGCTGCTAGGGCTGGCACAGGGCATCGGCGAAGGCCTCCAACGTATCGGCCTTCACAGCCAACACGGCCTGCCGTTCCACTTCTGTCAGGCCAAAACTGGCCACGATCTCGCGGCGCTGCCCATTGAGCAAGCGCTCGCGGAACGTGGAGTCAGTCAGTGCCAGCCAGACCAGCTCGTCAATCTTGCGTGTCGCCATTCCCATCACCTACGTTCCACTGCCGCCACCGGCCATCGGATCTGCCCACAGGCCGTGCAACCCATCCACAACGCCACCCTGGGGCGCTGCGGCCACACCGGAGGCCACAGGGCCAAGAGCCAACATCAGAAGCACCACCAAGCTCATCACCACCACAGCGATCCGATTCTGTTTGTTCTTCATCGTTCCCTCCATTGGATTCTAGATTCGCTAGGTAGAATAGCACAAGGCTCTAAACAAACCTCTGACAACCGGTCAAACAAGCGCCCTCCAGAAACAAAAAAAGGCTGCTTTACGCAGCCTTCGCAGATCAAACGGAGGACCTTGGAGGAAAAGACAGCTATCTGGGCGACAGTCTCAGTCACCACTCCTTCCAAGTATCCGTTCATACAACTGCCTGGTCTCACGGGCCGGCTCCAGCCCCATCTCCTGCATCAGGATCTCCTGGCACCGACCATACTGAGCCAACGCCTCGGCCCGGCGACCGGCCCGGTCGTAGCACTGCATGATACGCCGGTGCACGTCCTCCCGCAGCCCGTCGACCTCGAGGGCGCGTCGATACCAGGCAATCGCCTCGTCGAACGCCTGCCGCGCCTCCTGGCACCGCCCCACCCCAAGCAACGCCTCGATGTGCATCTCGCGCAACGCCTCCCGCCTCGCCACGCACCACACCCGCTCTACCTCGGGCAGGAAATCGCCCTGATAGAGCGACACCGCGCGCCGCCAGAGGTTCTCCGTCTGCCAATCGCCCGGGGGCAGCAGGCGCGCCCGCTCGACCGAATCCTCGAATTGCTCGACGTCCAACCAGCAGTCCACGTCGCCCACGCGGTAGCGCCCATCCTCGACCACGATCACGTCGGCACCCACGGCACGGCGCATGCGATACAGCGTGGTGTGGAAACTGTCCCGCATCCTCCGTGTGGACAGGTCGGGCCAGAAGACCAGGCCGATGGCGTCCCGCTCCAGCGGCCCGTGCAGCAGGATGTAGTAGAACAGCTCCTTGGCCATCGCTCCCTGCCATTCGGACGGCGGGACCAGGCGGCCGTCGCAGACCACCCGTCCGTCGCCCAGGGTGTACACCTCCAGGTTGCTGACCGCGCCGTCCTCTGTCTCTCCCAGCGCATCGGTGAGCGCCAATTCCTCCCTGAACGCCCTGAGCCCTTCCACCCGCTCCGGGATGAGGCGACAGGGCGCGATGCCCTCGGAGATGCCCAGCCTCAGGAGATCCTCAGCGTGTTGCCCCTCCGCAGCGGCGAACTGGTATATGCCGATCTCGTCCACCAGATCCATCGCCCGGCGCAACTTCACGACGGCCTTTTCTCGCTCACCGGCCAGCAGGTAAGCCTTGGCCAGCAGGAACCAGGCGCGGGCCAGGTCTCGCCGGGCCTGGCGCTGCTCCAGGAAACGCGCGGCGTCGGAAAGCAGGCGCCGGCCGGTCTCACCATCACCGCTCTCCGCAAGCGTGATCCCCTTGTCCACAGGCAGGAGCCCTCGCGTCTCGAACTCCAATCCCTTCTCCTCGGCCAACTGGTGGGCGTGCTCCAGCACGGTCATGGCGCGCATGTAGTCGCCCTGCCAACGGTGCACACAGGAGTGGGCCGTCAGGAGATAGACGGCCAGTCCCGGCTCGCTTTCCTGGGCGATCTGCCAGCCCTCGTTGTACAGTCGCCGGGCCTGTTCGTAGAAACCCACATCCCGGTAGAGATCGGCCATGCCGACCGAGATGTAGGCCTGGAACCGCAGCGCGCCACCCCGTTGCGCGGCTGCCAATCCCTCTTCATACAGAGCCAGTGACTCCTGGTACTCCCCCCGTGCGTACTGCAGCCAGCCCAGGTTGTTGAGCACGCCGGCCAGTTGCGTCAGCGAGCCCAACCGTCGCCCAATGGTCAACGCCTCGCTCATGCAGTTGACCGCCTCATCGAAGCGTCCCACGTCAACCAGGGCGGTGCCCAGGTCCTGCAGCAGGTTGACCACGTCATACAGGCTCCCGCTCTCCCGGTACAGCTCGAGCGCTTCCTCCAGTTGCGCGATCCCCTCCGTAAAACGCCCCAGCCCGACGTAGGCCCTCCCGATGAGCCGCTGCGCCTGCGCTCGCCCAGGCGTCTCCTGCCGATCCAGCACGGTGAGCGATTTCTGCGCCTCGACAACCGCGTCCTCGTAGCGGCCTTCAAACAGCCTCAGCCAGGCACGCTGGTTGTACACGCCGGCCAACTGCGTCACGTCTCCCCGGGCGACAAAACCGGCCTCGGCGTACTTCAGCGCCTGTCGCGCCTGCTCATAGCCGAAGCGGTCGGTGAGCACCTTGCTCTGATAGAGCAACAGCCTGGGCGCCTTGGAGCGAGCCTCCTCGGACAACGCCTCGGCCCAACCCAGCAGTGTCTCGACCCGCCCCCGGGTGAACCACTCCAACGCGACCCGCTCCATCAGCGTCGTCGCGTGAGGATGAGAGTCGGCGGCCAGGTAATGGTACACCGCCTCCTCGACGTCGTTGTCTCGCTCGAAGCGCCGCGCGGCCCGCATGTGCAGTTCGGCGTAGCGCGCAGGGTCTTTCTGGCGCAGCCGCCGGTGCAGGAAATCGCGGAACAGGTTGTGGTAGCGATAGGTGAGCGCGCCCCCCCGGCCCAGGCGGGTGACGAACAGGTTGCGCCGCTCCACCTCCGCCATCAGGGCCCGCGGGTCCCTGACGCCGAGTATCTCGCGCGACAGCCGTGGGGACACCTCGCGCAGCACGGCCGAGGTGTGCAGGAACTGCTGGACGTCGGGCGGCTGCCGGCTCACCACCTCGCGGGCCAGGTAGTCGTACGTGTCCGCGGTAGCCTTCTCCACACCCAGCACGCCGGCCCGAACATCCTCGCGCAGCAGGTCGGCCAGCAGCAGGACGCCCGTGATCCAGCCCTCGGACTTCGCGGCGATCTCCTGCGCCTGAGCCTCCGATACCTCGACGACCTCCGACAGGCGCAGCAGGTCGCGAATCTCCTCGGGGGCGAAGCGCAGTTCGTTCACCGTCAAGCCGGCCAGTTGGCTCTTGGCCACCAGGCGGGCGACGGGGACACCGGGGAGCACGCGGCTGCCCAGCATCAGGTGGCAATTGAAGGGGAGCACGTCGAGCAGGTGGCGGACGAAAGTCCGGATGCCGAACGCGCCGTCCAGCGCCTCGTAGTTGTCCACCACGAGGACGAGCGGGGAGTCGATCTCCAGCATCTCATTGACCAGCTCCCCCACGACCGTGGCCGAGCCCTGGACGAGATCGCCCGACAGGGCGTCCAGCGCCGCCCGGGTCCGCTGGCCGAAGCCGGGGAAGCGCTCGCCGACAGCGCCGACCAGGTACTCGACGAACACGCCCAGGTCCCGATCGCGCTCGTCGGCCGTGTACCAGCACACCGGGACAGGGCTGTGGCGGGCGAAGCCAATCAAGGCCGACGTCTTGCCGTAGCCGGCCGGCGCGGAGATGAGCGTCAGCTTGCGCTCCAGGCCGTGCTCGATGGCCTGCGACACGCGGGGGCGGTGCAGAAGGCCAGCAGGGCTGGGCACCAGTAGCTTGGAACGGATCAGCGTGAGTCCAGGAACAGACAAGGGCCTAGGCACTCCTGGGATGGCTGGCTGGGTTACCCGAATGAGAGCACCGCCGAATCCGCGGGCTCCCAAGAATCGCTAGAATCAGTAGAATCGCTAGAATCAGTATAGCCCAAGGCGGGGGCCTTTAAGGTTTCTTTTACGTTACAGTATCGTTGCGGTATCGAAACCGCCCGTCAATCCACTGCCAGCCCATGGTAAATCGAAGTATACCCCAGAACGCAAAAGGCGCAAACGATTGCCCCGACGTCATCTCCCGGCTCGCTCGCCGGCGGACGGCCTCACAGACGGCCCCACAGACTGATCAGCGCCCAGCCTGCCCAGCAGCGCCCTCGCCTCCTCGTAGGCGACCCGGTAGGTATGGTCCGGTGGGCCGTCGCAGGTCGCCAGCTCGCGGGCCGTCTCGGCGTGGCCCAGCGCCGCCCCGGTATCTCCCGCCCCCAGCGCCAGCTCAGCCAGGAAGAGGTGCACGTCCGCGCCCTGGAAAGCGTAGCCGCTGCGCTCGGCGATGAGGCGCGCCTCCTCCGCCAGGCGCAGGGCCTCCTCGCGGTGCCCCTGGGCGTGGCGCAGCCGGGCCAGGTCGAGCAGGATGTCGGCCTCGTGGTCGACCATGTTGATGCCCCGGCAGCGGGTCAGGGCCTGGCTCAGGTGGCGCTCGGCGGCGTCCCGATCATCGTTCGCGCGGTGCGCGGCGCCCAGCAGCCAGTGGGCGCGCACGTAGTCGCGTTCGTGGGGGTAACGGATGCGGGCCGTCTCGTCTGCCAGTCCTAGCGCCCGGCGGGCGGCGTCCGTGGCCGATCGCCGGTTGGCGATCTCCGACTCCGGGTCGCCGCTGAGGGCGGACCAGCGGGCCAGCAGGAGGACGCGCTGGGCGCAGTAGGCCCAGGTGACACCTTGCGATTGTGTCGCCCCGTGCTCCTCAAAGAGCGCCAGCGCTGTCGCCAGTTCCTCCTCCGCCTCGGCCCAGGCGCCGCGGCAGGCCAGCAGCCGGCCCAGTTCCCGGTGCCCGACCGCCTCCAGGCGCTCGTCCTCGATCTCCCGGCCCAGCGCGATCTGGCGGCGCAGGTTGGCCTCGGCGGCCCGCAGCGCGCCGATGTGGATCTGGGCCATGCAGGCCAGGTTCCCCAGGCCGACGGCGACGCTGCGCTCGACGCCCTGCTTCTCGCGGATGGCGATCTGCTGCTCAAACAGCGGCACCGCCCGGCGGGGCTGGCCGCTGAGGCTGTAGCTGTTGGCCAGTTCGTTCAGCGTCCAGGCCTGGGCGCTCTCGTCCTTCAGGCGCGGCGGCTTGTCCTCGCCGTCGGGGAAGAGGGCGCGCAGCAGCTCGATCCGCAACTGGTAGGCGCCGAACTGGTAGTAGGTGGGCTTGTTGATACGGTCGTAGAACAGGTCGCACGCCTCGTCGTATTGCCCGGCCCGCACGGTGTGGTGGTAGAGCTCGATCACCGGGGCCAGGTCGTCCAGCGTGGTCACCCGCTCGGGCGGGGGCACGGCGGCGAAATAGTCGCGCAACCGGCCGTGGGCGTCGGCTCGCGCCTCGCCGCCCAGCCGGTCGTAGGCGTAGCGCCGCACGATGGGATGCAGGTCGTAGCGCCCCGTCTCGCGGTCGCGGTGCAGCAGCCCCCGGTCCACCAGGTCGCGCAGCGCGGCGTCCACCTCCCAGACCCTAGGGGTTTGTAAATCTATAACTTCCCGCATTTGAGATGGTTCATTTCACAAAGAAAC
>CAZYSK010000006.1:91625-140689 GCA_964649415.1 uncultured Anaerolineales bacterium | reverse complement strand
TCTCGACGGTCTTGCCCGGCCAGTTGCCCACGTGTTGGCGGGCGCCGGTCAGGGCATTGAATAGGGTGCTCTTGCCGGCGTTAGGGTTGCCGGCCAGGGCAATCGTGTGTTCTGTAGCCATAAATCTTGCTCCTTGTCCAAAAAGTGTCTTTATGTCAGTTCGACCATAATCCTGTGGGCCATGCCGCGTCCCAGGGCCAGTCGAGAGTCCTTCACGGCCAGGATCAGTGGTCCGTGCCTGTCCCGCTGGACAACGCGGACCGTCATGCCGAGATTCAGTCCCAGGTCGGCCAGTCGCTTGCGCATACAGCGCCCGCCGTGAATGGCGCATAGCCTTACCTCTTCACCGGGGGAAACCATTGCCAAGGGCATCATAGGCGCTCCTTTCAGTCCGTCACCTCGACCTCAATGACCTTGGCCTCCGACTTGCGGAGCGAAAGGCTGTAGCCTTTGACGGTGAACTCGATGGGGTCGCCCAACGGGGCCACCCGTACAACCTCCACCTCGCTGCCCGGTACCAATCCCATGTCCATCATGCGTCGCCTGGCCGGGCCTTTGCCGCCCACACGCACGACGACGCCGCGCTGTCCAGCGCCCAGCTTGTGTAACGGTATCTGACGAACGGTTGTCTCAGTCTTGGTTTGCATCTCCGAAATCTCCTTATCTAAGATCGTTGATGATGATCGAGGGGCAGTGCTTTCCACCTCGCTGTCCACGTCTTCCGTTTCTTTCTCAACTTCGGTAACCCTGCCAACAGCAGAGCCTTCACTGACTCTGCCAATGGCAGAGTCAGTTTCTAGCTGTATGGCCTCTGATAGGCTCCGTGCCAACGATAGCTGTGCTTCTCCTACCTGCACCAGCATGCTGTCCGCCGCTGCGGCCACCACCGTCAGTGATACTCCTGGGCGAATGCCTTGCTCGTCGAGGAAGGCGCGTGCAGCATCGCTCACGTCGCAGCGAACTACGTGGGCGCGCTGTCCGGCAGGGAGCGCTGTCAGTGCCACCAATTTGCGCGTGGGAAGGCTGCCGTCCCGTCGGGGGATACTCTCTCCCTGTGGGTTGACCGATGGATACTCCAGAAAAGCGTCGAGTCGGTCGGCTACCGTCTTGGCAGTGGCATGCTCCAGCTCGCAGGCGGCCTCGTGCGCTTCCTCGTAGCTGAAGCCTAGCTTCCCCACCAGGAAGACCTCCCACAGCCGGTGGCGGCGCAGGATGTAGTGAGCGCGTTGTTCCCCCTCCGGGGTGAGTAACGCGCCCTTGTATGGCCGGTAGATTACCAGCCCGTGATCCTGCAGCTTGCGGCACATCTCGTTGACCGAAACTGGGGAGATGGACAACGCGTCTGCTAGCTGGGAGAGTGGCACTGGTTGTCCATCCATCCGCAGCCGGGCGATGGTAACCAGGTACATCTGCATACTTTCGGTGAGCGGAGTCAGTTCCTCTTTGTGGATATTTATACTAACCATAATATATCTGAACACTATTTTTAGGTTAACCTTATTATAGAACACAATTGCTCTGCTGTCAAGGGACCCGAATCACTCAGACGATTCTCAGTCTGGGCACGCGTTATGACCTTACGCCACTGGAACGCGCCGCGACACAGGTAGAAGTGGTCGTCCCACGAGGCAAGAGAGCGCCTGTTCGCCCTGCCTTCCTGGCTTACACAAAGTCTGTACCATGACTGAAATGCACGCGAAGCCACGCACTACCCTACTGAGCCATCCTGTGGTATCATTGCGAGATGCAATCCTCGACAACACGATCCAGGAGACAGCGTTTCGCGGACCTATCTCCCGCCACAGGTGATCCCGAGTGGCAACACTTCCTCAAGACCGAGGCCCGGGTGCAATTTGTGGGCATCGGAGAGCACCGGCTGCGCGTGATTGAGATCGGCACTGGGGAACCTGTGCTGCTCGTCCACGGCTTCGCGGATTCCGCCTACACCTGGCATCGTAACCTGCGTGCGTTGGTCGGGGCGGGCTTTCGCGTCCTGGCCTACGATCACCCGGGCTATGGCCAGTCGGCCCTCCCCGCCGGCGCTCGCTTCGGAGTGGATGACCTGACACGTCTGGCGGTAGGGCTGCTGGATGCGCTCGGCATCGCGTGGGCACACCTGGTCGGTCATTCGATGGGGGGCGGTGTCGGGCTGCACCTGGCGATCTATTACCCGGGCCGGCTGCGGCGAGTCGTATTGGTTGCCCCCACATGCTACCGCGCCCCCTTAAATGCCCTGGCGTACCTCAGCCGCTGTTCATTCCTCAGCACCGTGGGCCAGCGCTTGGCCGGGCCGTGGCTAATCTGGCCCATTCTCCGCTCCATGTATCGCGATCCCGCGCTCTTGACACCCCAGGTGGTAGCCCAGTATCGGTCCGCCTTCCGCCGGCCGGAGTACCGGCCGGCTTGTGCTGCTGCACTGCGCGACTACTGGAACGGGGCTTTCAAGCGGGCCTCCCAAAGTTATCGGGAAATCCGCCTGCCCCTCTACCTGGTGTGGGGCGAACGCGATACCTGGGTTGCCCCGCGTTACGGCCTGCGTCTGGCCTCCGACACAGGGGCAGGGCTGACCATCATCCCGGGAGCCGGTCACGTCGTCCATCAGGCCAAGCCGAATGTCTTCGATAGGACGGTCGTGAGTTTCCTGGCATCCGGGTGACGTCGCTCACCGGTGCATCCGGCCTCCGAGGGGCTCATCGCTGCAGGGCCCCGCGCAGGCGCGACGTGCCGGTACCTTTGCTCACCCTGAACTGCTGATAGCGCTTATGTCGAACGTCGAACGTCTTTTCCCTGGCTACGTCTTGGACATGGACGGCACGGTATACCTGGGCGACGCGCTCCTGCCAGGAGCAAAGCGCACGATTGAGACACTGCGCGGGGCAGGTTCCCGCGTCGTTTTCCTCAGCAACAAGCCGCTGGAGACCCGTGCGGACTACGCGGCCAAGCTGACGCGCCTGGGCATCCCTACGTCGCCCGACCACGTGATTAACTCATCGTGGGTGCTCACCCAATGGCTGGGACGGGAGGCCCCAGGGGCTGCCCTGTTCGTCATCGGGGAGGCCCCCCTGCTGGCGGAGTTGCGCGCTGCCGGTTTCCGCCTGACCGACCAGCCCGGCGAGGTCGAGTTTGTCGTCGCCTCGTTCGACCGTGCCTTCGACTACTGCAAGCTCCAGATTGCCTTCGACGCTGTTCGCGCCGGAGCGCGCGTGATCGCGACCAATGCCGACGCCTACTGTCCCACCCCTGCCGGCGGGCTCCCCGACGCAGCGGCGGTGATCGGCGCGATCAAGGGCTGCACAGGCAAGGATGTGGAGGTCGTCGTCGGCAAGCCTTCGCCCATCACCGTCCGGGCTATCCTCAACCGCTTGGTGCTTCCGGCCTCGGAATGCATCATGGTCGGCGATCGGCTGGAGACGGACATCTGCATGGGGCTGGAGGCGGGGATGGCGACCGCTGTTGTCCTCACCGGCGTCACAACGCATGAGTCATTGGCCGCTTCCAAGATCCAGCCCGACTACGTGCTCCGCAGCCTGGATGAGTTGCTGCCATCCGATATTGCCGGCTCATAGCGTTGGCAACGTGGCTTCCTTGTCAGTTTCAACGGGCTATGGTATAATATCTCGAAACGTTATATATTGGAACATGCTATGGCTAGCGCGATAAGCACTCGTCACTTTGTCCTGGGTCTGTTGACACGACAACCGATGTCTGGTTACGATATCAAGCGCTTTCTTAAGAGCTTGACTTGGTTGATAGACAGTCCTAGTTTCGGCAGTCTCTATCCTGCCTTGCACGCTTTGCTAGAAGATGGTCTGGTGACGGTCGAGGTGGTTCCCCGTCAGGACAAGCCTCCACGGAAGATCTACAGCATCACAGATGCAGGCCGGCAAGTCTTGCGGAAATGGATGGAGCAATCCGTTGCATCGGCTACCTCGTTGAAGGCTTTTGTGATGCGCCTGATCCTGGCCAGCAATCTCTCGCAAGCCGGTCTGATTGAGTATTTGCAGCGCCGGCGTGGGCAGGTGGCCGATCACCAACTCGATCTGGAGCAGGCTACTCACGCGATGGATGCGCGGATAGATCTGGGGGAGCGCTTGGCGCTTGATTATGCGTTGAGCGTGGCTCGTGCGGAGCTGGCCTGGCTGGACAGTACGCTAGCCGAGCTTTCAGAGCTGCCACCGCCTGTCGAAGCCGCACAAACGAGCCTTGCGGTTCCGAGTGCCTGAGGTACTTATCTGGGGAGTCGCTTCTAAGTCTCAACTCTGATCTTCCAGATCGGGCTTTAGGAGACCTGGTTAGTGCCGAAACCGGTGACGCAGGTGGCGGCCAGCCGGGTCTTTTGTGTCTTGGTAGGGATGGCGCAGATGGTGGAGGACAAAAAGGTGCTCGTGCAGCGCGAACTGGAAGACGTACGATCCCAGATCGCCGCGCTGGAGGAGAACCTTAGCGACAGGCCCGAATACGGGCTGGGCAGCGGGGCTCCTGATGTCACGCGCTGGGAACTGGACAAGGCTCTGCTGGGGCACCTCAGGGAGCGGGCTGAGAGCCTGGAGCGCACGCTGTCGCGGACGGGGTCGGTTGCTTATGGAATTTGCGAGAAGTGTGGGAGGCCAATCCACCCTGATCGATTGGCGGTTCTGCCAGACACCCGGGTCTGTGTCCGCTGTGCGAGGGCCGATGAGCGAGGAGAGTCTGACTAGCGGCTAGCGCCGGGTGCCCCGGTGGAGGTAGAGTGTCGGTTACGGATTTGAACAGGGGGTGTACCAAGAATGACGACGGTTGTGTTGAAACCTGGAGAATCGCAAGAGAGTCTGCTAAAGCGCTTTCGCAAGCAGGTGGTTAAGGAGCGAATCCTGAGCACCGTGAAGAAGAAGCGCTATTTCACTTCTAAGAGCGAGCAGCGGCGTCGTGCTCGTCTCAAGGCTATGCGCCGAGAGCGACAGCGACAACAGCGCAAGAAGCGACGGTACCACGCGTAGGGGACGCGTCGGACCAGTTGCAGGCGTCTGTGGGCAACCGAGGCGGCAGTTTGTTTGGAGGGGACATCGATGTCAGACCAAGTTGAGGTACTCGTATGCCAGCGATGCGGACGGGGCTTTGTGTTGACCAGTACGTATCTTGACCTGTTGGCACGGCGAGGCGTGTACGTGCACAGGCCGGTGCTGTGTCCGACTTGTTTCACGAGGAAAGGGCCGTTGCCCAAGCAGTGTGGTAGGGTGAAGTGCTTCGATTCGCGCGAGCATTACGGCTTCATCACTACCGGCGAAGGCGAGGATATCTTCTTCCACCAGCGGCAGATCTTGGGGAAGAGCAGAAACGAGGTACACGAGGGACAAGCGGCCCGCTTTCACGTGGGCTATTCCTCCAACGGCCCGGAAGCGTTGAACGTGGAAATGGTGAGGGGATGAGGATGCCATCCTATCAGGTTCGATTGTCCGAGACGCGAATCGCAGAGGAAGGGGCCGACGACGTAGCCCTATTTGACGTCAATTCCAGGGACGACGGACGAAGTTGGCGTGTGTCTGCATTTGTTTCGCCGCTCTTTCGATTCTTGCGTATGGGGTCTCTGGCGTCGACTGAACGCCGGCGGGACATGGTGGCCGGGCTGGGAGCGCGGGCCATCGCGGAGCGGCTGCAGCGGGGGTGGGAACCAACAGAGGGCGAGTTTTTGGTGTTTGCCATCAACTATCCAGGCTCTCCTGGCGACCCAGACCCTCTGCTGCCGTACGACGAGGTGACTGTCCTCGATGCTAAGGCTTCGCCGGAGGTAGTACAGAGTGCACCCTCTGGACAAGTTCGAGGGACCCATACAACGATCGAGGAGGGTACGTGAAGGGTCAGCGGGAGAGACCGAGCAAGCAGAAGATCGAGACAACAGGGACGGTGGTGGAGGCGCTCAAGGGGACTCGTTTCCGGGTCAGGCTAGACAACGATCACGAGGTCCTGGCCTACCTATGCGGCAAGATGCGCAAGTACTACATTCGCGTCCTGCTAGGTGACCGAGTCAGGGTCGAGGTTTCTCCGTATGATTTGACCCGCGGGCGGATTGTGTATCGGTACAAACGGGGGGTAGCTGCCCGATAGGTGCGACCGTCGGCCCGTGTGCCGGTGTTCTCCTGATGTTTGTAGTGGCCCCACCTGGCGGGTGGGGCATAACCAGGTTTGCGGTGCACGCGTCGAGCGCGGAGATGGTGCCCAAAGAGCTTTGTTGCGTCCCCGGGGACTTTGGGCACAGGCTGTGACCAGATTGCAGCGTGGGAGGAAGGCGAGGATGTTTGAAGCAGGTGATCCGGTCATTCACCCGATTCGTGGAGCGGGAGTGGTCTTGGGGGTCGAGGAACGGTCAAGGCAAGACGGCAGCAGGCAGTATTATAGGATCAGGTTGCTGAGCGAGCCAGGCACCACTGTGATGATCCCGGTTGATGTTGCAGATGAACTTGGCCTGCGCGAGGCAATCCCGCGGTCCAAGTTGGGCCGGGTGTGGCGAGTGTTCCATGCGCGTCCCGGGACGCTGCCCACTGATCACAAGGCGCGGTACAAGGTGCTGGAGGAGAGACTCCACACCGGGGACGTGCTTCAGGTCGCGGAGGCGGTCAGGGATATTGCCTGGCACCAGGAGCGAGAAGGTCGCCTGACGACAGTGGGCAAGCGGATCTACGAGCGAGGGCTGGCGCTCTTGGCTGGGGAGGTGGCGGCCGCGCAGGGCACCGATCTGTCAGAAGCCGAGGCGCAGGTCCGGGCGGAATTGCAGCAGGGTATGTCGCCGGCCGCCGTGGCGTGATGGCTGGGGTGATCGTCGTCAATCTGTAGTTGTTGTGTTCGATTGCTGCCATGGTACGGTTATTGCTATGGCCTCGATGCTGTGCATGAAGACACTCGAGTGCCAAGACAGTGGCAGCGCATTAGGTTCTAGACATAACGAGGAGGACTCTTGGGTCGCAAAGTACATCCTTACGGTTTCAGGCTTGGTGTGATCAGGGATTGGAAGTCGCGGTGGTACGCAGATGGTGACGATTACGTGGAACTGCTGCACGAAGATCTGGCGATTCGTCGCTACATCAGGGATGCCGCTGGACATGCAGGTATCTCCCGTGTTGAGATTGAGCGCTTTCCCAATCAGGTTGCAACGACGATCTGGACGGCAAGGCCCGGTATCGTCATTGGCCGGAAAGGGGTTGTGGTCAAGGAAATGCGCAGCAAGTTACAGGCGATGACTAGCAAGCGCGTCTCAATCGATGTGCACGAGGTGGAACAGCCTGAACTAGACGCCAAGCTGGTAGCCGAGAACGTTGTCTCCCAGCTGGAGCGGCGGATTTCCCCCCGGCGGGCGATGCAGCGGGCGATGCGAGCGGCAATGAACGCCGGCGCTCGTGGGGTTAAAGTCGCGTGCAAGGGGCGTCTGTTTGGGTCTGAGATGGCGCGTCGTCAGTGGGTGCGCGATGGACGGGTGCCGTTGCAGACCCTGCGGGCCGACATTGACTACGCACAGGAAGAGGCGCGCACGTCCTATGGCCGCATCGGAGTCAAGGTCTGGATCTTCAAGGGCGAAATCTTGCCTGAGCTGAAAGAGCCCACAGAACAGGAAGAGTCCCTCACGGTCTAGGGCCTTAGCTCGCGGTACGTTCGGGACCTGCTGTCTTGATGACACTGCGGCCCCCAATCCGCGTCGAGAGGCCATCTACGACCGAATCTCGGCTGTGACTCTTGACACGCATAGCTTTGCGTGGTACAATATATCTAAAAGATATATACTGGAAAGATATATCGTCCCTTCAGGGTGAGTTATGGTGGGTGTGGATTTGTGGTTCACTGCGCCTCGAGCGGCAACTGAGTATGCATTGGAGGACGTAAGCCTTGCGAGGTAGTGATGTGGGCATTACTTCGCGGAGGTGCGCGTAGCGTAGTATCTTTGCCTCTGACTTGAAAACGAGACGTGGTTCTTGCTGCGGACCTGTTCTGCGCCGAGGCTCATCTTGCGGGTGACGGCTGAACAGGTCTGTTTTCGTTTGTGTGGCAAGCAGCCATTCCGGCAGGGCGGTGTTCACGGTGCGCCGCAAGGAGAAGGGGGAGGTAGGGATTTGCGAAGAGCGTATAGGAAAGGGGAAACTATTCGGCAGCCTGCTGGGACGCTTCCGCAGGACCGTGCCCGAGGGGCGCATCATCAGCGCAGTGAGGGACTAGCGTCATTCCGTCCCCAGGAGGGAACCGTGACGGCGGGGTTCGTCGCAGGGCTGGCTGCTGGGGGCATCACAGAAGGCGACGCTAGCGTTGAGTATACGCCGCATGAGGGGGGAGAGCGCGACAGGCCAGGGCAACGGCTGGGCGGACTGCTCAGAAGCGGCGATTTCGACCGCTCAGACCCGCGCCGTGGGGAAGTTCGTGAGGCAACCGTTCTCTCCATCGGTGAGAATGACATAATTGTTGACGTGGGTGCGAAGAGCGATGGCATCATCCCGCCTGGCGACCTGAGCTTGGTGACCGATGATCGGTTGCTCGCCGGTTTGCAGGTCGGCGATATCGTCCCGGTCGTTATCCTGAGGAAGCAGGGCTACGGGGATGGGATCGCGGTCTCGCTGAACAAGGGCCTGCAGCAGCAGGATTGGCTGCGCGCGCAGGAGCATCTCGCGAGTGAAGAGCTGATTGAGACGCAGGTGACGGATTCTAACCGAGGTGGTGTCCTGGTGTCGTTCGGCCGTCTGCGCGGGTTTGTCCCCAACTCGCATCTGACCTCCATCGGTCGTGGCCTGCGGGGCAAGCGATTGCAGCAGGCGAAATTGGATCTGATTGGACAGGCACTGTCGTTGGTAGTGATCGAGGTGAACCAGCACCGTCGACGTTTGGTGCTTTCGGAGCGTGTCGCGCAGCGCCGCAAGCGCCAGCAGTTGCTGGAGGAATTGACCGAAGGCGAGGTGCGCACCGGCGTCGTGCGCAACCTGGTAGACTTCGGGGCATTTGTAGATTTGGGTGGGTTGGATGGCTTGGTTCACATCTCGGAACTGGACTGGCAACACGTGGATCACCCCGATGATGTACTTGATGTGGGCGACAAGGTAGAGGTGTATGTCCTGAACGTGGATCGGGAGCGTGAGCGGGTCGCCTTGAGCCGCAAACGTCTGCTACCGGATCCCTGGCATCGTGTAGCCAAGGAGTTGCACGAGGGCGACACGGTAGAGGGAACTGTGACCAATGTTGTGCCCTTTGGTGTCTTTGTGGACGTCGGTGGCGGGGTGGAGGGGCTTGTTCATAGTTCCAAAATGCCCGGCTCGCCGGATCTTGGGGCGGGTTCTCCGGTCACGGTGCGCGTGCTCGGTATTGATCAGTGGGAGCGTCAGATCGCGCTAAGTCTGGTGACAGTTCGGGAGATCGTCCCCCAGGGTGCGCCTGCGTAATGAGCGCCCTAGTAGTCGCAGTCGAAGAGCGCAAGGCAATCATCTGCGTTTGAGTGAGTGAAGGAGAGAAGTGTATGCCGAAGATCAAGACCCATCGATCCACGTCCAAGCGCTTCCGCCGTACGAAGGGCGGAAAGGGCAAACTGGTGCGCACGGTGCAGGGCAAATCCCACTTCCGGCGGAAGAAGAGCAAGCGGGTGAAGCGGAAGTTTGACGAGATGGTACCTGTAGAGTCGAAAGGCCTGAAACGGCGCGTGCGGCGTCTGGCGCCGTATCTGGGGAAATGAGCGGTGGGACCCTATACGTCCGCTTGCACTCACTGCTGGAAGTAGCGAGGGAGCAAGGTTACCTCACGCTAGATCATATCATGGAGGTCTTTCCTGAGGTGAAAGAGCACAGCGCTTCTTCTATGGCCCGGTTGGAGGAGGTCTTCGATGCGCTCCGGGGTCGGGATATCAAGGTCTATGACAGTGAGGATGAGGTCGAGGCGGAGCGTGTCGGTGCGGAAGAGACTCCAGGTGGGAACAGAAATCACGCTGACGCCGCTGACCTGAGCGCGATCCCGGTCGGTGATGCTGTCGGCCTATATCTGAGGGAGATGAGCCAGGTGCCTCTGCTGACACCCGAGGAGGAAGTGCGGCTGGCCGAGCAGGTGGAGCAGGGACGGGAAGCCCAACGTCGCGTAGACGAAGGCCGATACAGTCCCGGTGAGCGGGCAAGGTTGCAGCAACTCGTCAGTCAGGGACGGGGTGCCCGCGAGCATCTAATCGAGGCCAACACCCGCCTCGTGGTGAGTGTGGCCAAGCGATACAGGGGACTTGGTCTGCCCTTTCAGGACCTCATTCAGGCGGGCAATGTGGGCTTGATTCGGGCGGCGGATAGGTTTGACTACAAGCGAGGCTTCAAGTTCGGCACGTATGCTACTTGGTGGATCCGTCAGGCCATCACCCGTGCCCTGTCTCAGCAGGGGCGTACGATTCGTCTCCCTGTTCATATGGGCGGTCGCATCAGGAGACTCATCAAAACGTCACAGGCTATGGAGCAGGACTTGGGTCGCCAACCTACTCCTGAAGAGCTTGCAGAGGAGATGTCGCTCCATCCTCAGAAAGTCCGCTGGATGATGCGTGTCTCGCGGCAACCGATCTCCCTGGACAGCCCGGTCAGCCAAGAGGAGGGTGCGGGCGAGCTTGGCCAGTTCATCGAGGACGAGAAGGCTCCCTCGCCAATCCAGACTGCTGAGCAAGAGTTGCTTCGGGAGTGTCTCAAGGAGGCGCTGACAACCCTCACGCCGCGTGAGGCCCGTGTGCTACGCCTGCGCTATGGCCTGAGCGGCGATCACACGTATACTTTGAAGGATGTCGGAGAGAAACTGGGTGTGACCAGGGAACGCGTGCGCCAAATCGAGGGCAAGGCCCTCAGAAAGCTGCGTCACCCGCGCCTAAGGCGACGACTGAGGACCTACCTGAGCTGAGGTGGGCGGTGGAGGGCAGGTGTGAGGCTTTTGGGACGCTACCAGGCTCAGCTCCAGATCCTGACCCAGGTTGGGCTAGCCATGTTACTGGGCGCCCTGATCGGGGTAGAGCGCGAGATCGAGGACAAGCCGGCCGGTTTACGCACGCATATGCTGGTAGGTGGCGCGGCGGCGTTATTCGTCGCACTGGTTGACGTTGTAGTGGCACACTTCGGTAGCAGTCTGAGCGCCGACCTGGTGCGATCGGATCCTGTCCGCATCATCGAGGCTGTGGTTACCGGCGTGAGCTTCCTCGGGGCGGGCACGATTGTGCTACGCAGGGCTGAGCAACGGGTCGAAGGCCTCACGACCGCAGCCTCAATTCTGTTTACCGCTGCGGTGGGTGTATGTGTGGCCTTGTCGCAGTTTGTGCTTGCGGTAGGCGTGACGGCACTGGTGCTAGTCATATTGCGCGGCGTCGGTCTGCTGGAGACCTGGCTACAGCAGCGCGAGAGCTAGGCCGCAGCGCGACCGACGTCAGTATGGGCACGTCCACCCGTTCATCTCGCAGCGCTTGATGTCTCTCGGTCGCAGTTGCCAATATTGCCACTGTGTAGTATGATATATCCAATCGATATATAACGTATGATCATATAACGAACGATTTGCAGCGTACGGAGCGTACTATGTCAAGCGCGATGAGCACCCGGCACTTCATCCTGGGACTGCTGGCCCAGCAACCAATGTCTGGTTACGACATCAAATGCTTTCTTAAGAGCCTAAGTTGGCTGGTTGACAGTCCCAGCTATGGCAGTCTTTATCCTGCTCTGCATGCCTTGCTGGCCGAGGGCCTGGCTACTGTCGAGGAGGTCCCGGGTCAAGGGAGGCCGCCGCGGAAGATCTACAGCATCACAGAGGCGGGAAAAGGGGCGTTTATGGCGTGGTTGAGCCGGCCGATGGAGGTGGGCTCTTCCTTGAGAGCGTTCGTGATGCGCCTGGTCCTTGCGGGCAGTCTTTCGCCCGGCGATCTAAGTGCCTATCTCGAGCAGCGGCGCGAGCACGTTGCTGTACACCAACGCAAACTGGAGCAGTCTGCCCAGAAGATGACGGAGGAGGCGGACGTAGGAGAGCGTCTGACGTTGGACTATGGTCTGGCCTTGGCTTCTGCGGAGCTGGACTGGCTAGATCGTACTCTGGCCCGGTTGGTCCAACTGCCGCTGCCTGCTGAGGCCGCTGGGGGCGTAGAGAGCGGCGTCGCTGCGTCGGTTATTTGAGACATACTGTATGAAATCATATCGCACGTCAAGCGTACAACGTAGGAGGCAATCTGTGGAAGTTGGTCTTCTCTGGTTCGACGATGACAAGCAGAAGCCATTGGAAGCCAAGATCGATGAGGCTGTGTCTGCCTACTGTGCCAAGCCCCGCTTCAAGGGGAAGAGGCCCAGTGTGTGTCGCGTTCACACCTCTATGTTGCCGGATGGTGAGGATGCAGTCCGCGTGAACGGATTGCGAGTTGAGTCCGTTTCTACGATTTCCCCACATTACTTCTTTGTAGCCACAGACGGTGGTGGTGGCGATGGTCGTGGCCCCTCAAGGCGAGGGACTCGTCCAGACCGGGGATCACGCGCGGAATGAGGAGCGTGAAGAAGTGACAAACGAGACGCCGTACGCTCATCGAGGTGACCAGGGTGTGAACGGCAGCAGGTTGGAAGGGCACATCCGATGGTTCAGTTACCAGAAACGCTATGGCCGTATCCACTGCAATAGCGGACTTTCCGCTGTATTCGTGCAGAGCGATGGTTTTCGCGACCCCCAGAGTGCTCGTCGATTGGAGGACGGAGGATCTGTGGAATTCAGCATCGAGCAAACATCGATGGGTCCGGCTGCCGTGGATGTCGTCGTGCTAGGGGGCGATTGTTAGAGCGTCTAGGGATCTGCAGGGAAGATCAGGCGTGGTGACACGGGTTGAGGCCAGGGAGGACGCTATGACGTTTGAGGCCGGTGATCTAGTTGTTCATCCCATCCGCGGAGCCGGAGTTGTAGAACGGGTCCAAGAACGGCACTGGCATGGAAGAAACGCTGTGTACTACAGGATCGCATTGCTGTGCCAGCCTGGTACCAGTGTGATGATCCCGGCCAGTGCTGCGGCGGAGGTGGGCCTGAGGCCTGCCGTTTCCCAGGCCACGCTGAGAAAGGTATGGCGTGTGTTGCGTGGCGTCCCGCGCAAGCTGCCCCCCGATCACAAAGATCGGTACGAGTTGTTGAAGCAGAAGCTCCATACGGGTGATGTCTTCAACGTCGCGGAGGCGGTGAGAGATATGGCGTGGCGACAGATGCAGGAGGGCCATCTGACCCTGAAGGGGAAACGGATCTATGACAAGGCGATCATGCTTCTCGCTGGGGAGGCTGCGGCCGTGGACGGTATCGATCTAATCGAAGCCGAGGCGAGAGTCAGGACAACGCTGCGGGAGAACCTGTCTGCGGTCACGGTGATGTAGTTGGGCGTTTTTTCGGAGGTGAGCAAACGATGAATAGTGAGCAGGCGACGAATGGAAGGGTCAGCGGACGCATCAAGTGGTTCAACCATCAGAAGCGCTATGGCTTCATTCTGCGCGACGATGGGCTTCAGGACGTATTTGTCCATATGAACGAGTTCCGCATCAGGACGGACGCGCACTGGTTGCACGATGGAGACCATGTAGAGTTCGTCGTGGAACAGACACCAAAGGGGCCAAGTGCTATGGACGTCGTTGTGGTCAACGCCGGACAAAGCTAACTTAGCATTGACAGCGTTCCAACGTAGGTCTGCGCTTCGTGGCTCGCTCTGGCAAGTGAATACCGACTAGATTGTGGCCGGGTGCTTTGTGCTCTCAGGAGGGTGCGCGCTCGGCCCCACTGTGTTATCTGAGGCTCGACTGCAAGCTTGTGGTGTGTACTACGTCTATTCGAAGGAGGCGACTTAATCGTGGCAGGTATTGTTGGTGTCAATCGCGGTAACAGACAGGAACTGGTAGCATGCATGCTTGGGAAGATCACGCATCGGGGCGGTTCCGGTTCCAAGATCATTGAGACCCAAGGGGCGACTCTGGGGGCCGTCTGGCCAGAAGCGCAGGCCGTGCCCACTTCGCCGACCTTACAGCGCAGGGCGGCCTGGGACGGCGATTGCCCGCCCTTGCCCGAGTCATCCGCCTTGGTCCAGGAACGGGAGCCTTTTGCGCTGGCTGTCGCGATGCCTGATGGCGTGTTCCTGGCACGCGACCTGCTGGGCATCCGGCCGCTATACTACGGCTGGACTGAGGACGGGGCGCTTTGCTTTGCTTCGGAGGTCAAGGCACTGTTGGGTGCAACGCAGGATGTGCGCGAGTTCCCGCCTGGAACCTGGTACGACGAGCGGAGGGGCTTCGAGTCTTTCTCTGAGGTCCAGTCTGATTCTCAGTTGAACGAGGACACCGACGAGATCACGTCGAATCTGCGCCTGCGGTTGGAGCAGGCTGTGTGTCGTCGGATCGACAGTGACGTGATGGGGTCCTGGCTTTCCGGCGGATTGGATTCTAGCGCAATGGTGGCGCTGGCGCGACCGCACGTGCGAAAGCTGCACACCTTTGCGGCAGGACTGGATGGTGCGCCGGACTTGAAGTTTGCCCAGCACGTGGCTGATGCGCTGGATACATCGCATCACCAGATCGTTGTCACCCTGGATGAACTGCTGGACGTCTTGCCGGATGTGATCTACCATTTGGAGTCTTTCGACGCGCTCTTGGTACGTTCGTCCGTCACCAACTACCTGGTGGGCAAATGCGCTGCCGACTACGTCGGATCGGTATTCTCGGGAGAGGGGGCCGATGAGCTTTTCGGTGGGTACGCCTACCTGAAGGAGCTGAGATCAGATCAACTTGAGGACGAGTTGTTGGGTATCACACGGAGCTTGAGTAACACGGCTCTCCAGCGGGTCGATCGCAGTGCCAGTGCGCACGGCATCGTGGCCCACGTGGCATTCTTGGACCTTGACGTGGCCGAATACGCCCTGAGTATCCCGGTGCGATTCAAGGTGCGTCGGGGTGACGAGGTGATAGAGAAGTGGATTCTGCGCCAGGCGCTGACCGATGTGCTTCCTGAGCAGGTGCTGTGGCGGCCCAAAGCGAAGTTCTGGCAAGGGGCTGGAGTAGGCCAGTTGCTGGCGGGGCATGCCGAGGAACAGATCACGGATGCTGAGTTCAGCCGGGAGCGCCTATTGCCCAATGGGTGGACACTCAACACCAAGGAGGAGCTCATGTACTATCGCGTGTTCAAAGAGCACTTTGGAGGAGTGCGTCATCTGTCGTGGATGGGTCGGACGAAGGATCTGCCCAAGCAGCCGATCGCGTAGGGCACGGGCGAGGCCGTATCGATAGTAGCATTCAGGGGAGACCTCAGGAGAGGTGGGACTTCATGGCTGACGAGACACGCTATACAGTGATCGGTGCAGGGCATGGTGGCAAGGCCATGGCGGCTGACCTGGCTGCCAAGGGCTTCGCGGTGAAGCTGTACAACCGCACGCACCAGCGCATCAGCGAGATTGCCTTGCAGGGTGAGATCGAGCTGGAGTACGAAAGCGGGGATACCCGCCGTTGCCGCCTGGCGGGCGCTACCTCAGACATCGGCGAGGCGCTGGATGATGCCCACGTTGTTATGGTTGTACTGCCTGCTTCGGGACACCGGAACATTGCCCGGTGTTGTGCGCCCTATCTTCGGGACGGTCAGATTGTGATTCTCAATCCGGGCCGCACTGGCGGAGCGCTGGAGTTCCGCCAGATTCTCATCCAGGAGGGCTGTACCGCTGACGTGGTCGTAGCTGAGGCAGGCACCTTCATCTTCGCCAGCCGCAGTACCGGCCCGGCTCAGGCCCGCATCTTCCGGCGTAAGAACAGCGTGCCCCTGGCCGCGCTGCCGGCTACGCGCACCGGCTATGTGCTGGAGGCGATATGTGAGGCCTATCCGCAGTTCATACCTGTTCCCAATGTGCTTCATACCAGTCTGGACAACATGGGGGCGATCTTTCACCCGGCGCTGACGTTGCTCAACGCAGGATGGATCGAGCGCACGAAGGGAGATTTCCAGTTCTACATCGATGGCGTCACGCGTTCAACCGCCCAGGTGCTGAAGGTGCTGGATCGGGAGCGGGTGACGATAGCTGCTGCGCTGGGAGTGCGCGCCCGCCCGGCTTTGAGGTGGCTGAAGGATGCCTATTCGGCGCAGGGCAACACGTTGTACGAGGCGATTCAGGCCAATCCGGGCTATCGGGGAATCAAGGCGCCGCGCAATCTGCGCCATCGCTACGTCTTTGAGGACGTGCCTTTCAGCATGGTGCCCTTGGTGTCGTTTGGCGCCCAGTTTGGCGTGAATACGTGGGCGATAGACTCTATGGTCCGGCTGGCCTGCGTGGTCCACGCCACCAATTACTACGAGCGGGGGCGCACAGTTGACGACATGGGCGTAAAGGGATTGCGCGTCGGCGAGGTGTTGCGCTACGTACAGGAGGGCGAGGTGAGCCCGGTCTACTCCTTCACCGGGGCACGAGAAAGGCATTCACAACCGGATGCGCCCCTACCGGTCCAGGTGCATCGCTCTCGCGAATAGCCCATCGGAGTGTGCCGGGCTGTTACCAGAGCAGCAAGGGCGGCCTACGGGCCGCCCTCTTGTTGTCTACTTCTGACTTATGATCGTGCGTTTGGACGAGCGCTGAGGAACCAGGTTCTTCGTTGTCGGATGCCGCCATTCCGATGACGCTTCATTCGCCAGAGCATGGATATCGCCGCGTGAGGCAACGTGAGTGGAGAGGCGACGCTGAACCGGGTTACTTGCCCGGTTTTTTTGGTGCCGCTTTCAGGATTGGTCGGGCTCAAGGGTGGTGAAAAGCCCAAAAGCTCTTGACATGGGCAGGAATTTGTGGTAAGATTACGTCGTGTTAGCACTCTTGCGACTTGAGTGCTAAGAGCGGAAGGACGACTCGACTCAGACAACTTATAATCAGGAGGTTGCAAGATGGCATTGAACATCAGACCAATGGCCGATCGGGTAGTTATTGAGCCGCTGGAGAAGGACGAGGAAACCTTCGCCGGTGGTCAATTGGTGCTTCCCGATACCGCCAAAGAAAAACCCCAGCAAGGGACGATCCTGGCTGTGGGTCCGGGCCGCCTTGACGACGATGGCAAGCGTGTCCCGATGGACGTCAAGGTTGGGGATACAGTCGTGTACGCCAAGTATGCTGGCACGTCGTTCAAGACGGACGAGGGCACGGAAATCCTGTTCCTGAAGCAGAGCGATATCCTGGCCATCGTGGAATAATAGCACAAAACCTGATTTCGATAGGAGGAAACAGATATGGCAAAGCAATTAGTTTTCAGTGAGGATGCTCGTCGGTCCCTCAAGCACGGGATCGACGTCTTGGCGAACGCTGTCGTGACCACGCTGGGCCCCAAGGGGCGCAACGTCGCGCTCGACAAGAAGTGGGGCGCGCCTACCATCACCCACGATGGCGTCACAGTGGCCAAGGAGATCGAGCTGGAAGACCCCTTTGAGAACATGGGGGCACAACTGCTCAAGGAAGCAGCCACCAAGACTAACGACATCGCCGGTGACGGGACGACGACCGCCACGCTGCTCGCTCACACGATCATTACCGAGGGTATGAAGAACGTGGCCGCAGGCGCCAATGCCATGCTGCTCAAGCGCGGCATCCTGGCCGGTGCTGAGGCCGTCGTTGACGCCATCGCCGACCAGGCTATTGAGCTGACCGTCAAAGACGAGATCGCGAACGTGGCGGCCATCTCCGCGCAGGATCGAGAGATCGGCGAGTTGATCGCCGAGGTGATGGATAAGGTCGGCAAGGACGGCGTCATCACCGTCGAGGAGAGCAAGGGACTGGAGTTCGAGACCGAGTACGTCGAGGGTATGCAGTTCGACCGCGGCTACATCTCCCCCTATTTCATCTCCAGCCCGGAGGCGATGGAGTCCGTCATCGATGAACCCTACATCCTGATCCACGACAAGAAGATCTCGGCTGCGCAGGACCTGGTGCCCGTTTTGGAGAAACTGGTGCAGCGAGGCGCGCGCAACCTGGTCGTCCTCGCCGAGGACATCGACGGCGAGGCGCTGGCCACGCTGGTGCTGAACAAGCTGCGCGGCATGCTGAACTGCCTGGCGGTGAAGGCTCCTGGCTTCGGCGACCGCCGCAAGGCTATGTTGCGGGACATCGCTACTCTGACCGGTGGTAACGTGATCACCGAGGAGGAGGGGCGCAAGCTGGATAGCGCGACCATAGATGATCTGGGCCGCGCTGACAAGGTGATCTCCACCAAGGATGACACAACCGTCGTCGGTGGCCACGGGGACGATGCGCAGATCAAAGGCCGTATGGAGCAGATCAAGGTCGAGATCGACAAGTCCACCTCTGATTACGACCGGGAGAAGCTGCAGGAGCGACTGGCGAAGCTGGCCGGTGGCGTGGCCATCATCCGCGTCGGTGCAGCCACCGAGACCGAATTGAAGGAAAAGAAGCACCGCGTCGAGGACGCGCTCTCGGCCACCCGCGCGGCGGTCGAGGAGGGGATCGTGCCGGGCGGCGGTGTGGCGCTGGTCAATGCCATCGCTGCATTGGAAAAGGTCAAGATGACCTACCCCGACGAGCAGACTGGTGTCAACATCCTGCGCACAGCGCTCGAGATGCCCATACGGAAGATCTCCGAGAACGCGGGCGAGGATGGCGCGGTGATCCTGGATACTGTGCGGCGGATGCAGCAGGAGAAGGGCGACGACAAGATCGGCTACGACGTGCTTCAAGGCAAATTCATGGACATGGTAGAGGCTGGCATCATTGACCCGGCCAAGGTGACCAAGGGCGCGCTCTCGAACGCTGCGTCTATCGCGGCCATGGTCCTGTCCACCGAGGCGCTGATCACCGACATCCCGGAGGAAGAGAAAGCACCGGCAGCACCGCAAGCGCCGCCTTACTAGGCTGACGTGGATCCGTTTCAATTCCCAGAGATCGCGCAGCACGCATAGAGCGCGAAATCAAAGGACCCCTCGGTACAACGAGGGGTCCTTTTGTTGTGCGGTACGGCCTATGGGCCTGGCCCTACCACACGCCCGGGATCAGGCGATAGCGCACCCGCTGAGCATAGTCCCTGTAGCCATCGAGTTCCTCGATCAGAGTCTTGTCTTCAAGCGCGGTGCGGATGACGAACAGACACGCCACGAGTCCCTCCGGGATGAGCCCCCACAGCGAACCAAGGCTCAGCGGCAGCGCCAGTGCGGTCATCAGGTATCCGACGTATCCCGGATGACGCACGCACCGGTACGGCCCATCCGTGGCGACTGCGTGGCTCCGGTCCATCTGGATGCGCACGGCGGTCGAGAAGAACTTGTTCGACACCATCGCCCAGGTGAACAGGCCTTGCCCCAGCACCATGAGAACCAGCCCGGCGATGTGAACTGTTACCGGCAACTGCGGCGTCCATCCGTAGCGTTTGTCCAGCCCCGTCACGATCCACGCTGCCAGCGTGGGGATGATGATCGCGCCTGAGATCACTTTGTCCCACCTCTTGACGTTCTCCTTGGGCTGGCCGCGTTCTGCGATCAGTTCGGCCGGCAGGACCAGCGTGTTGACCACGAGGATGCCGACGCCCAAACCAAGGTAGATCCACAGCCACGTCCAGCGCAGGCTGCCGGCTGAGGCGAACAACACCACTGCGAACAGCAGAAACTGGATGATGACCTGCAGCATCCGTTTCACGATCTTGTTCCGGTCCGCTTTCCCCTCTGTCTGCTGCGCGGGTGTGGCAGGTCTAGATAGGCGGTCTTGGATTTTCATGTTTTGTCCTCCAGTTCTCCCGTGTGTTTGGATTCGGGAAGGGGTGCCAACCCTTGCGCCCAGAGTATAGTTGCCGGATGGGTGAGTTGTCATCACCAAGATAGGTGATCGCAGTGGGTGATTGCGAATTCTGTCAGACCGAACTATCAGACCGAAGCGATGAAGTCGGACAGAATCTTGTTGAACTTCTCGGGATGCTCCCAGAACATCATATGCCCGCCCAACACGGCCGTCTTGGTGTTGGGGCAGTGCCCTTGCATGAACGGCACCGCCGTGTCCGCCCAATGCTCGGCAATGATGCTGAGAGCAGGCAACGTCTCATCCACGAGTTTGGCTTCCGCTATGTGGTTCGTGAACATGCCAGCTGCAAACAGGGCGCTGGCGATGTAGTGTGGTGTCTTCAGCGATTGCCCAACGATCCAGAACAGCTCTTCTTCGCTGAGTTCGCGTTGCACCATGACTTCTTCTGCATAGGAGGTCACAAAGTCCCGTTGCCCTTGCCGCGATAGCAGGAAGGAGTTGTAGGCCTCGGCAATTTCGTCGAGCGGACCCTCCACCCAATCTTCTGGATTCACGGACAGCGGCTTGGGTGACAGGTCAATGGACACCATCGCCTTCAGTGCCTTTGTGCCCTCCTGCTTGACGTATCCCCACGTCGCCAGACATCCAAATGACCACCCGACGAGTACAATGTCCCGGAGATCCAGCGCCTTGATGATCTTCGCCAGATCGGCGGCATGAGTGACGTAGTCATTCCCGTGAAGTGTAATCGACGATCGGCCCTGACTGCGGGGGTCGATTACTATGACCCGATGCGTCTTGGAGAAGTGCTCTACCTGATGGACGAACACTTCTGTGGTGAAGGTCCATCCTGGTACGATGACGATCGGCGTCCCGGTGCCTTCGTCTTCGTAGTAGATCTCCACACCCGGTTCGACTTCAATGTAGTTCCCTGGTCGACGATACGTGTTCATCATTTCCCTCCATTTGGTGATTGGTTTGCGACTGCTCAAGATAGTTGCCTTGCTCACCGCCTTGTCTGGCCGCTCTCTTCCCGCTCACTTGTACGTGCCTTGGGCCTAGCATTCAGCTCGAACAACCGCTTCTATCCCTTCCGGCTGACTACGTTCATACTCCACAGCGAACCCGGATACTTGCTGGGCTTCCACAGGCCGAAACTGTCAACCTGCAGGACTTCGAATCCGCACCGGCGCAATAGCACCATGATCGTATGCGCGTTGAAATGGTAGACGTGGGCAATCAGAGAAGCGGGAGGGCCTTCAGCCCCGGTGTCTGGCAGGCGAAACACCAGAATGCCTCCAGCCTTCAAGAGTGAAAGCGCTTTTTCGAGATAGGCGACCGGGTCCAGCGTGTGCTCGATCACGCTATACATCCCCACCACATCAAAGCTCTCCGGTTCTCCAGGGTATTCGAGCAAATCACAGTGGTGAGCCGAAATCCCGCGCCCCGTCATCCTGTCTACACAACCCTCGTCTAGCTCTAGTCCAACTACTTGCCATCCCCTCCCCGCTGCCGCTTCCAACATCGCTCCGCTTCCAAACCCCACCTCCAACAGGCAGCCAGTGTCAGTAAACTGCTCAATTTGATTCAGGCGAAGCCGGGCAATTCGTTTGAGTTCGTCGGTTTCTGAATGTACGTCCAGCGTTGCCTGTTCGAGCAGCGGGTCATCGGAACCTGTCGAATGGTAGTGTTTGGCGTACAGCTCCTGGTAGAACTCCTCGGTAGGTTGAGGGTCTAGCCACATCATCCCGTCACGGAAGCAGCGCACCGTGTGGAATCGCCTGTTGTTCAGAACGAAGGAATTGAGCGGAAAGAAGTCACGGCGTCCACAGAGCAGGCACGGTTTTTCCCGCACTGGTATGTGGCCCAGGTCAGGGACCGTGATATTGAAGACCTCGCGTATAGAATCCACTGTCATCAGAAAACAGAATCGTCCATTCTCTCTCTGGGCAGGGTAGGGCCCACCCTTTCTCCGTTACGCCACCCTTCTTTTGAAGTCACGTTCTCGTAACCCTCGCCCGGTGGCTGAACACGATGATCGGAATCTGCATAAGGGACTATCTACGATTGTACCCCTATTTGGAATCCGAGGCAAAACGGATTCTTGGGGAGGCTCATTCACTGTCGGGGCATCGAGGAAGGTACCACCCCAGCCAGACACAACAGGCCGACGATGGGTTCTCTTATGATGAGTGGGGGATCAGCCTCGTTCCGAGCGGACGCACGATCAATGTCGCGTAGAGTGAGATGGGGGGAACTGCTGCCTGAGCAGGCCTAATCAGGCTTGACGGCGGCGACGATGGCCCCGCTGGCAGCGGACAGCCCCGTGCCGATGGCCACGACGCATGCCAGGCCCGGAATGGCGAGGAGGGCGAAGGTTGCCGGATCCATGCCGCTTTCGGTCAACTGCTGTATCTGTTGCATCTGCTCGGGACTCAGGCCCGAGATCGCCTCGCCGCTGGCCATCTGGATGACCATGATGGCAGTACCGACCGCGCCGGCGACCAGCCCGCTCATCAGGCTGGCGATAGCGCCCGCCCCCGCTCCTTTGCCCGGCGTGCGAGGTGGGGTCAGGAGCAAGCCTGCCAACACCCCGATGCCGGCGTATACCAGCAGACTCACCCCGGCGCTGACCCATACCAGGCTCCCGTACGAGGGTAGAAGCCGGCTGAGCCCTGTGTGCATCAGCATGATGGCCACACCGATCAAGCCCGCTTTTAGCCCTGCTTTCCCGGTCATAGGTGCCTCCCGTCAAGTGGACAAGAAACCTGGTTTCTGAATGAAGCCCGTCACTCGTACGCCAGCGTTTCCCGCACGCTGACCTGCGTCGCGCGCAGCGCGGGCCACAGGCTCGCCAGCGCCGACAGCACGACCACGATCGCCAGCCAGCTCAACATGCCGCCTATGGCGTAGTCGAATTCGAGCGGTGTCTGCAACAGCGTGCGGCCAATGACGCCGCTGAAGATGCGTGCCCCGGGGTAGCTGAGCGGCGCGGCGATGAGCCAGCTCAACACGCCCACGATGATGCCTTCGACGACGAAGATGCCGAGGATGGCGCCCGACCCGGCGCCGATGGCGCGCATCACGCCGATCTCGCGCCCTCGCTCGATCACGTTGATGGACATCGTGCTCATCAACCCCACGCTGCCAACCACCGCCGCCAGCACGGCCATCGCCAGCATCAGATACACGATCATGTCAAACTGGGCCTCTGTCTGTTGCCGCAACTCACCGCCGCTCTGGAAGAAAACCGGCTTGAGGCGGCATGCGCTATACGTGGCGCGCAGATCGTGGACTAGCCTCAGGTGGACATCGGCCTCGTGTCCCTCGGTCGCCATCATGACGAAGGCCCCTCGGTTGGTGTTGCCGATCTCCCGGGCCAACGTGTCGAAGGGCACGAAGTTGTCTCGCCCCAGGTTGTTGACGTTGATGACCAGGCCGACCACCGTCCAGGTCAGATCCTCCCCGTCCAACGTCAACGTGACCGTGTCACCGACGCGGATATCCTCGTCGGCGGCGATCTTGCTGTTGAGCAGAATCGCGCGCCCGTCGTCCGGCAGCAGCGCGCGGCCGCTGGTGATCCGCGGGTTGAACATCCTGGAGTTGTCCGGTACGCCCCAGAGCTGTCCCTGGATGTCCTCTCCGCTGTCCAATTCCAGCGTCGCGATCTGGACGTCCCATACCTCGGCGTAGGTCACGCCGGGCACGCTCTCGCTTGCCTCGACCAGGCGCGCCGCACGATGACTGCGGTCAAACACGACCAGCACGTCGAAGCCGAAGTCGTCGAGCAGTACCTCGATCGTGTTGCTCAACGAAGTTCCCACGCTCAAGACCATGATGAACAGTATGCCGCCAAGCACCAGTGTGATCAGCGTCAGGGCGATGCGCACCTTGCGGCGGAAGGTGTTGCGCAGGCTGAGTACCAGCGGGCGCGGCAGGCGGCGGATGCGCGCGACTAGGCGATCGAGCCAGTTGCTCCCAAACCCGGCCCCCAGCCCGTAGTTGCTGATCGCCTGGTGCGGGGAGATGCGCGTGCCGCCGATCACCGGCACCAGTGCCGCTACCAACGGCACGGCCAGCCCCACCGCAACCTGAATGGCGAGCGCGTCCGGCATCAGGCGGAAAGAGTTGTCGATGATGTTCAGCAGCCCAAGCAGCCAACCGGCCAGCAGGTGCGCGGCAACGATCCCCGGCGGGACGGCCAGGAGAAGGGCAAGCAGGCCGTAGATCAGCGCCAGCGCCAGGTAGACGCGCATCACGCGCCCGCCTGTCGCGCCCACTACCTTCATCACGCCGATCTGCCATATTTGCTGGGCGACCGTGGCGTTCATCATGTTGATGATCAAGAAACCGCTCAACGCCAGCGAGAGCGCCCCCAGTACCTTTAGAATGAGCAGTATCGAGTCGATGGTCTCCTGGGCCCAGTGGACGTCGGGATCGGTGATTTCGTACCCGCCGACTCCTATCCCCATCCCTTCTAGCCGATCCTGAAGCTGCTCGGCGGCCGCCTCCGCTCCCTCTTCGCTGAACGAATCCAGGAGAACGTGAAGCCTGTTGAAGCCCTCATCCTGGTCGGTCAGCCAGGCGATGGTCTCCATCGTGGCGCAGAAGACCGCGTCGCCGCCCCACTGCGGTGGAAAGACCTGGGGGCGGCGGGCCACGCCCTGGACGTCGATACGGCGTTCGGTTCGCCCGAACTCGACGATGATCGGCGCGTCGGGGGAAATGCGGAAGTGGCGTGACGACAGCCGCTCAACCACGAGCGCCCGTCCCGAGGGCCAATCGCCCTCCAGCAGGTCGATCAGGTTCACGTGTTGCGCCTCGTAGTCGGCGCGAGCGTCCACGGACCCATCGTGCCAGTCGGCTTCACCCTCCAACTTCCAGCGGATGCTGGCGCTGCGTTCGGCCTCCACCTCGGCGACGCCTGGTTCGTGCTGGATCGTCTCGACGGCGTCGTGGTCGAACAGACCCGTGTAGAACGTGATGTGCGGGAAGACGCTCGCCCGGTGGCTCTCCGTCATCTGGGCGCGCAGCACGTCGGACGCGCCGTAGACGAACCCCAGGGCGAACACCCCCACTGCGGTGGAGAGGACGACCAGGAACGTGCGGAACTTGTCACGCCACAGGTCGCGCCAGATCTTGCGCCAGATGATGCTCATCGGCCGTTGTCCTCGTCGCGGTGGAGGTGCCCGTCGAGGAGGTGTAGCACGCGCTCGGTGCGTTCGCTCAGGCTCCGGTCGTGGGTGACGATCATCAACGTCTTACCCTGGTCCACCAGACGCTCGAACAGCGCGAAGACGTCGTTGGCGGTGGAGGTGTCCAGGTTGCCCGTCGGCTCGTCGCCGACCAGCAGGGGGGGATCGTTGGCCATCGCCCGCGCGATGGCCGCCCGCTGCTGTTCCCCGCCGCTGAGCGCGCTGGGCAGCTTGTGGGCGTGGCCGGCGATGCCTACCTGATCCAGGAGGTGCATCGCGCGCTCCCTGCGCTCGCGCCGCCGGTGCGCGTGGCAGAAGTCCATTGGCAGGATCACGTTCTCCAGGATGGTCAACGTGGGCAGCAGTTGGAAGAACTGGAAGATGACGCCGACGTTCCGCCCCCGCCAGCGGGCCAACTGGTTCTCGCTCAGGTCGTGGACGGCCTGGCCCCCGACGAACACCTCGCCGCTGCTCGGCCGATCGATGCCGGTGACCATGTTCAGGAGCGTCGACTTGCCGGATCCTGAAGGCCCCACAACGCTGATGAATTCGCCGGACCGCACGTGCAGCGTGATGTCGTTGAGGACCGTCACGTCTCCTGCACCGGTTTCGTAGCTCTTGACCACGTCGCACAGGTCAATCAGTGCACCGTTGGTACCCGTTCCCATTGCGGTTGCTTCCCCTTCGACCGGCATGGCTCCCCAGAACGCCAAGCACCTACCCGGTCTCTCTGCGGCCAGATGTGTCAGGCAAGCTGCGTAGCCTCAGACTTCCGAAGTCGCGGATTGTTCCAATCCGGCGGATTGTTCCAATCCGTAGGACATAGCTTCAAGTAGCAGAAATCGCGGCTTCCGCAGGGTGTTAGGCGGATTGAATGAACTCCTGGAGACCTCGGAAGTCTAGTGTGACGCTATCGTGTTACTCAGTGTAGCACAGACGGCTCCCCGGCGCATCGCCCTGGCGGACAATCTTGGGATTGGACAGGTGGCTAGACCCATGATTGGTCATGTGTCCACCCTGGTATTCCCGGATCCTGGACCCCATCCCCGCAACACAGGGACAACGAGATGGACGAAGGGGAGACGAAGCACGCAACACGCAACGCGCAACACGTATCACGCATCACGCATGATTTCCACGTCCACGCTCATGCCCCAGCGCAGGCCGGGCGGCTGCTCCTCCAACTCCACGACGACCTTGTAGACCACGTCGCCCCCCACCGTGCCGGCCTTGGGTTCGATGCTCGCCACGTGCCCTGCGATCTCCCGGCCGAGGGCCTCGACGTAGACGGTGGCCTGTTGGCCCGACGCGACCTGGCCCACGTCCATCTCGCTCAAGTCGGTGGTCTCGACCCGAAGGGAGCGCAGGTCGGCCAGCGTCAACACGGCCTGGCCTGGCATCCGCGTCTCACCGGTGCTGGCCTCGAGCTCGGTGACGGTGCCGGCGAAGGGGGCGTGCAACACGCTCTGGTCCAGATCGGCCCGCACAGCCGCGAGCGCCACCTCGGCCTGGACGATGGCGGCCTGGGCGGCCGCGATCTCCTCGGCGCCAGGTCCGGCCTGCAGCAGGTCGAGCTGGGCCTGGGCCTGGTCACGCTGGGCGGCCGCCCTGGCCACCGCAGCCTGGGCGGCGCGTATCTGGACGTGAGCGTCCGCCTCGGCGGCCGTCACTTGAGCCTCTGCCGCGGCCCGGTTCTGCTCGGCGGCGCGGAAGCGGAGGATGGTCACTTCCTTCTCCCAGTCCTCGACCTGGCGCTCGTCCAACTGGTCGAAGGCGTCGCGTGCGGCCTTCTCCTCGGCCTGGGCGGCGGCGAGTTGGACGCGCGCGGCCGCGACCGCCGCCTCGGCTGCGCCGGCGGCGAGTTGATCGCGTCGTGCGGCGGCCTGGGCCAGTGCGGCCTCGGCGGCCTCCAACAGGGCCTGTGCGCTGGCGAGTTCCTCGGGGCGCGGCGGGGCCTGGAGGAGCGCGAGTTGGGCCTGGGCTACCTTGAGCGTCGCTTCGGCCTGGGCGACCTGCGCGCTGCCGTAGGGGGTCTCCAGCGTAGCCAGCACGTCGCCCGGCTGCACCGCGTCGCCCTCGGCCACGCGCACCGCCTCCAGTCGCCCGGCGGTGGGGAAGCTGAGCCGGGCCTCCTGCGCGGGGACGATCTCGCCCGAGGCGGCGGCGACTGTGCTGCCAGAAGCGGGGAGGGCCGCGCCGGCGGCGCTCGCCGGGGCGTCCGCGGCAATCGCGACCTCGACGCTCATGCCCCAGCGCAAGTCCAGCGGCTGCTCGTCCAGTTCGACGCGTACCGGGTAGACGACGTCCCCGCCGGCGGTAGTCGCCCGTGGGGCGACGTGCACCACGCGCCCTTTGGCCTCGGCGTCCAGGGCTTCGACGTAGACGGTAGCTTCCTGGCCGGCGCTTACCTGGCCCACCTGTCGCTCGCTGAGGTCCGTCGTCTCCGCCTGCAACGGGCCCAACTGGGCCAGTGTCAGCACGAGCTGGCCGGGCATGACCGCCTCACCCGGGGTGACCTCAAGCGCGGTGACCGTGCCGGCGCACGGCGCACGCAGCGTGGCCTGGCCAAGGGCGGCCTCGGCGACCTGCACAGCCGCCTGGGCCTGGGCCACCTTGGCCTGGGCGACGGCGACCGCTTCGGCGGGCACCTGTGCCTGCACGAGAGCGAGTTGGGCCGCGGCGGCATCCCGCTGGGCCGCGGCCGCGGCGACGCCCGCCTGCGCGGTGCGCACCTCGGCGCCAGCGCCGGCCAGGAGGGCGTCGAGCTCGGCCTGGGCAGCGGCCTGGGCCTCGCTGGCGACGTGCAGACTGTGGCGTGCCCCTTCCTCGATCACGCCGAGGGCCGGGCAGATGGTCATCTCCTCGCCTTCCCAGACCAGGGTGACGCAGGTCATCGTCAAGTCGTGGATCTCGTCGGCCTCCCGCTGATCGGCGGTGGCGGCCATGACCTGGGCCTGGGCGGCGGTGACCTCCGCCTCTGTCGCGCCGAGGCCGGGTTGATCGCGCTGGGCAGCCGCCTGGGCCAGGGCCGCCTGGGCGGCCTCCAGGCGTGCCTGGGCGGCGGCGATCTCGGCCGGGCGCGGGGGGGCCGTGAGGAGCGCCAGTTGGGCTTCCGCGACGGCCACCGCAGCCTGGGCCTTGGCGACGTCGCTCTCCAGGGATGCGGTCTCCAGCGTGGCCAGGACGTCGCCCGCCTGGACCGTATCCCCTACGGCGGCGCTCACCGACCGGACGCGGCCGGAGACGGTGAAGCTGACGCCCGTGGCCTGGGGTGGAACGATCTCCCCCGACGCGACGAGCGCGCCGGCCGGGGGGTGGAATCCCGGTCCTTGGGATGCCGGTGTAGCTACGGGGGTGGGCGTCGGGGTGGGAGCGCGCTTGCAGGCTGCGAGCGTGGTCACCATCAGGACGATCGTCGCCCATCGTATAGACATTGTGTTGCGCCTTCGCATTTTCCCTCCTGGCGGACGGGGCAGGTACAAAGACTGCGCCATCAGAATGGCGTGCCCTTACGATTGCTTTGGGCGCGGAGACCGCGCCCCTACGATTTGCTGTTCTCCGTGACCCGGCCATCGCGCAGCTCGACGACGCGGCGGGCGAAGGGGATCACGCGGGGGTCGTGGGTGGCGAAGACGAAGGTCGTGCCGGTCTCCGCGTTCAACCGCTGCATGATCTCCATGACTTGTTCACCGTTGACTGAGTCCAGGTTCGCGGTCGGCTCGTCCGCCAGCACCAGCACGGGATGGGTGGCCAGGGCGCGGGCGATGGCGACGCGTTGCTGCTCGCCGCCGCTCATCTGGTCGGGACGGTGACCGGCGCGGTCGGAGAGGCCCACCGCCTCCAGCAGCTCGTTCACGCGCTCGCGCCGTTCCGCTTTCTTCGCCCCGGTCAACAGCAGCGGAAGCTCGACGTTCTCGTAGGCCGTCAGGCCAGGGATCAGGGCGAAGAACTGGAAGACGAAGCCAATGGTGCCCTTGCGCAGGTCGGCGCGCTTGTTGGGCTTGAGCCGCGTCACGTCCTGCCCGTTGATGTGCACCGTCCCGCCGCTGGGCCGATCCAGGCAGCCCATCAACTGCAACATCGTCGTCTTGCCCGATCCCGACGGCCCGACGATGGCTGTGAATTCGCCCTCGTCGATGCTCAGGTCGACGCCACGCAGCGCGGGTGTCTTGACTTCCCCGATCGTGTAGACTCTGGTTACGTCCTGCAATTCAATGACTGGCATCTTGCACCTCCTCGGTTGGAGAAACCCGGTTTTTCCCAAAAAACCGGGTTTCTTGTGATCTTACAGAGCTCGCAGCGCGTCAATCGGCTCCATCCGAGCCGCAAACCAGGCCGGATAGAGCGCGGCCAACAGCGTGATGACCAGGCTGGTCACGGATAGCGATATCGCCTCCTGCAGCTCGAAGCGCGCGTAGATCGTCTCGCCGATCGCGATGCCGGTGGCGCCCACGTCGCCTATCTGTAGTCCCACCGTGGCGAGGTAGCCCACGCCGAGCCCTCCCAGGACCAATCCCACGGCAATGCCGGCCAGTCCCAGTGTGGCTGCCTCGAGCAAGAACATGGCGAGGATCTGGCGGTCCTTCATGCCCAGCGCGGCCAGGATGCCCATCTCGCGCGTCCGCTCGAAGACGGACATCAGCAGCGTGTTGGCGATGAAAACGGCGACGACTGCGAGCACGATCAGGTTGATCAGGCCCATGTATCCGGCGGCCATTTCGGTCGAGGTCAACAGCAACTGATTCATATCGCGCCAGGTGAGCACCTGGCGTCCTGGCTGCATCAGCTTGCCCGCGATGCCGTCGGATGCCTCACGGTCGTCCAGCAAGACCAGGACCGTGCTCGCCCGTTCTCCGGTGCGGGTGAAGGCCTGGGCTTTGGACAGGGACATCAGGAGCATCGTCTCATCATAGACGGGGACACCGGTCCAGAACACGCCGCGGATGGCGAAGACGGCCTCGTCGGGCTGCTGGTCGGCGGTGCTGACCAGCAAGCTGACCTGGTCGCCGGTGGTCAGCCCCAGGCTATCGGCCAATCGCTGGCCGATGAGGATGCCATCCCGGTCGTCCGGGTCCAGGAACTGGCCGGCGGTCAGGCTCTCTCGGAAGGGCGCGTGCGCTTCCGAAAGCGGGTCGATGCCCACCACCTGCACGCCGACCGACTCCTCGCGTGTACCCAGGATGCCACTGGCCCACAGCAGCGGCGTGGCGGTCCGCGTCTCCCCCAGTGCCTGGATCTGTGCCGCCAGCCCCTGCGGGTCCTCAAGCAAGTCTTCCCATTCCAGGCTGACCTTTTCCTCCTCGTAGGACGCCGCGCGCACCTGAACGTGACCCGTTCGCAGGCGGATGCTGTTATCCAGCGCGCCGCCGATCTCCCCGGCCACCAGGCCGGCGATGGTGATCAACAATCCCAGTCCCAGTCCCACGGCGACCATGGTCAGGATGGAGCGCCGCTTGTTGCGTCCCAGGTCGCGGTAGGCGATCATCCATAGTTTAGCGATTGATAGTTTGCCCATAGCTCTTCTCCCTGTGCTTCACACATTGCGTTTCGCATTTCAGACGTAATGCAGCGCCTCGGCCGGCTCCCGCCGCGAGGCCTGCCAGGCGGGGTAGAGCGAGGCCAGGGCCGCGATGACGGCGACCGTGACCGCGCGCCCCAGCAGGACGTCGGGCGTCAGGCGCGGATAGGCACGGTCTCCCATCAGCGCCATCGCCTCGGTCGCCCCGGAGGCTTCGGAATAGTCCAGGCCATAGATGCCGACGACGCCGGTGAGCGTCCCTCCGATGAGGGCTCCGGCCAGCGCGCCGAGTATGCCGATCATCATCCCCTCCAGGACGAAGAGGGTCATGATCTCGCGCCGCTTCAGTCCCATGGCCGCCAGCAAGCCGATCTCGCGCGTGCGCTCGAAGACGGCCATCAGCAGCAGGTTGAGGATGCCCAACCCGGCGATGAGCACGATCACCAGGGCGAAGATATCCATGAAGACCTCGTTCGCTTCCATGGACGTCTTGATCTCGGGCGTCAGCTCCTCCCAGGAATGGACCTCATATCCGGGCAGCGCGGCTTGCAGGGCGCGGACGGCGGGCGCTTCCGTCCCCACGTGTTCCAGGGCGACGACCACTTCGGTGGCCTGATCCCGCAGGTCAAATAGCGTCTGTGCCTCGAGCAGCGAGACGTAGACCACGCCCTTCTCCACCTCCGAGAGCCCGATCCCATAGATCCCGGCGACGGTCATCGTGCGGCGACGCATCTGCTCGTGCGTGGCGCGCCCCACCAGCGTGATCCGATCTCCGACGCCCGCGTTCAGGCGATCGGCCAATGCCCGGCCGATCAGGATCACGTCCTCGTCATCGGCAGCCAGGTACCGCCCGGCGACGATGTTCTCGGCGATCAGGCTGACCGGCGCCTCCTGCTCGGGCTCGATGCCGGTGATGCCCACGGGGAACGTGCCCTCACGGCTGCTGACCATGCCGCTGGTGTTGATGCGGCGCGAGGCAGCGATGACCTGGGGCTGTGCCCGCGTGGCCTGCACGGCGGCGCCGGCGTCGGCGAGGGGCAGCAGGGGCATGCGCTTGGCCTTGGCGAAGTAACCCGGCGCGTGTATCTGCACGTTCCCGCCTTGCAGCTTCACGGCGTTGCCATATAGCGACTGCTTGCTGCCGGCGATGAAGCCGTCAAAGAAGACCATCAGCGCCAGTCCGAGCGAGATGGCGATCACCGCGATCACGGTGCGCCGCCTGTTGCGCCAGACGTTGCGCCACGCCATTCTCAAGAGTTTTCCCATTGTGTACCTCCCTCATATGTCAAGACGCTACAGGTTTCCAAAACCTGTAGCGCCTGGTTCATCAACCTGGGTGACGGAGATCACCGTCAGATTCAAGTCCCAGATCTTGGACAGGATGCCCCGCAGCCGGGCCTGGTCGGCGACGCCGGTCAGCGTGGTGATTGGTGAGCCGTCGCTCGCGCTCTCGCACGTGATCGTCACGCCGTTGAACCAGTCCGACCATTTCCGGTCGAGCACCCCGCGGACCTTGATCCGATAGGCTGCTGTAAGTTGCTCGCTCTGTTGGGTCACAGAATCTGCCTCCTTGCACGAGCCCTGATACGCGGGTCTGTGGTCGATGTGGGGGGCTCCCGGTCATCGCCCAGGCAGCACCTCAGAATCGGGCTGGCGCGGATTGTTCCAATCCGTGTCGCCCGCAGTATAGCCACTGCATGGGTGAGTTGTCATCACCTGAGGTGGGTGATTGGTGTGGGTGATCGTGTTGCGTGTTGCGTGTTACGTGGAGAATCGTAGGGGCGGGTCTTGTACCCGCCCGGCGGGCAAGGATGCCCGCGTTCCTACAAGGGGGTCTACAGCAGTCCCAGCTCTTGCCCGCGCTGAACGGCATCGGCCCGGCTGTGCACGTTCAGCTTGCTGTAGATGTTCTTGACGTGGGAGCGGACCGTGTTGACGGAGAGGAAAAGCTCCTCTGCGATCTCCGTGGTCGACAGGTGGGTGGTCAGGAGGCGCAACACCTGGAGCTCGCGCTCGCTGAGGGGCTCGACCAGTGTCTCGGGGGGCGGGCCCGGCGCCGGCGTGGGCGTCACCCGGGCGAGTTCCTGCTCGAAGGCGCTCAGGAGCCTGTGAACGTACCGGGCCGGGCCAGGCCGCCCCGGCGGGACTCGGGCCGCGGCGTGGCGCAGTAGCCTGTACATGGGCTCGCCTTCGTCCAGGAATTGGCCCGCCAGGTCGTCGGGCTCGGCGAGGGAGAGGGCGCGCTCCAGGGGCACCATCGCCCGCGCGACGTCGTCCTCCGTCTCGGTCCCGTCGCACGCGTGCGAGAGGGCCAGTGCCTGGAGGGTCAGAAGGGTGAGGGCAAAGGCCGACCACCCCGCGCGTTCGACGTAGCGCAGCAGCGGCTCCAGCACGCCCAGCGCCTGTTCGGTGCGGCCCTGGGCCATGTACACCCGCACCACGGTTATGTACTCGAAAATCCGCAGGATGGGGTAGGCCACGCCGTCTACCCGCCCGGCCAACTCGTCCCCCAGTTGATCCAGATCGACGCCCTGTTCCCAACCCTGTTGTTCGAGCCAGCGCTCGGCCGGCTCAACGTGGCCCTGCGTGAGCCACAGGCGGATTTTGTACACGGCTACCATGATGTCGTCCGCTTCCATGGCGTCGAACTCACTCGCCAGCCGCTCGGCTGTTTCCATCGCCGCGCGCGCGCCCTCCACGTCCCCTTGCGCCTGCCTGGCGAGTGCTAGCCCGATGTAGCCGCTGATGGCCCCCGCCTCGCCCCAGCCCTTGACCAGGTCGATACCTTCCTGGAGTAAGCGCGTCGCACCCGCCAGGTCGTGTTGCTCTCGCAGGACGCGCCCCAACCCGATGAGCGCCATGCCCGCGATGGGCTGCCGCCGCCCTTGCTCGTCGACGGCCAGGTCCAGCGCCTGCTGATAGGTTCTCTTCGCCGCGCTGAACTGGCACTGGAGGGCGTACAGATCACCCAGGTGCTGCAGGGCCAGCACGGCGTTGGTGACGTTGCCTACCTCCTGGCTGATCCGGGCCGCCTCGGCAAAGGCGTCTCTGGCGGCCGCGAGGTTCCCCGCGTACAGTTGGCTCAGCCCGAGGTATCCGGCGATGAGGCTGCGAAAGAAGAGGCTGTCCGGGGGCAGGAGCGCCAGCGCGCGCTCGGACAGTTCCGCGCTCCGGCGGGCATCACCGCGATAGGCGGCGAGCAGGGCGTGGAACGCGATCACGTGGCCGGCGACCGAGCCCGCGCTATCGGCCTCTTCGGCGTCATGCACGCGCGCCATGGCCGTCTCCAGCGGGCGGCTGCTGAATAGCATGGCCACGGCGTCGTAGATGCACACCAGGGGGCGGGCGCGCACCACGTCCTCGGGCAGGGCGCCTATCCACCCCCGCAGGGTGTCGACCTCGCTGCGCAGCATGGTGGATTCTGCGCTCTGCTCGACCAGGTGCGCCGCCCACTCGAAGTCGCCCGCCGATAACGCGTGGTCGATCGCCGCGCCCGGCAGCCCGTTCTGCTCGTACCACGCGCTGGCCCGCCCGTGCAGGATCGGCGCGAGGTCCGGCTGTGCCTGGACCAGGCGGTGTTGCAGCAGGTCGGAGAACAGGTGGTGGTAGCGGTACCAGCGCCGCTCGCCGTCCAGGGGGACGACAAAGAGATTGTTGCGTTCGAGGTACTCCAGCATAGCCTGCGAGTCAGTGGGCGCGTACTGCGGGCAGGGATGCCCGCGGTCCGGTCCGGCCAGCGTGTCCACGGTCCGCCGATCTGCTGATTTGCTGACTTGCCGATTTGCCGATCTGCCGATTTGCTGATTTGCCGATTTGCCGATTTGCGACACCGCGTCGCACAGCGGGCCGCTGAGGCGATCCAGGATAGACGTCTGGAGCAGGAAGGTCTGCACTCTCTTGGGTTGGCGCTCCAGGACCTCCTCGACCAGGTAGTCCAGGACGTAGCGGTGGCTGCCCGCGAAGGCGCGGATGAACTCGGCGGTCTCGGCCTCCCCCCGCAGGGAGATGGCTGCCATCTGTAGCCCGGCGATCCAGCCCTCCGTGCGGGAGATCAGGGCACGCACGTCTGTCTCGGACAGCGCCAGGCCTATGGCCCGGTTGAGGAACGCGGCGACCTCATCGGGCATGAAGCGCAGGTCAGACTGGCGCAGGTCGGTCAGTTGCCCGCGGCCGCGCAGGCGGGCGACGGGCAGGGCGGGATCGGCGCGGGTGGCGACGACCACGTGCATCTGGGGCGGCATGTGGTCGAGCAGGAACGCGAGCGCGTCGTGGACGGCTTGGGCTGTGACGGCGTGGTAGTCGTCGAGGACCAGGGCGAAGCGATCGGGGACGGCGTTGACCTGGTTGATCAGCGCCGTCAGGTGCTCGGTCACGGGGTGGCGCTGCGGCGATTGGAGGGCGGCCAACACGCTGGCCCCGACGTCTTTGTTGATCGTCTGCAGCGCGGCGATGAGGTAGGCCATGAAGCGCGCCGGGTCGTTGTCGTCCTCGTCCAGCGAGAGCCAGGCGACGCGGATCTGCGGCAGGGGCGGGCTCGCCTCGGCCCTGTGCCGCGCCCACTCGCTGAGCAACGTGGTCTTGCCGAAGCCGGCCGGGGCGGAGATGAGTATCAGCCGGTGCTTCAGCCGCAGCGCCTCGTCCAGCCGCTCGATCAGGCGGGGGCGGTGGACCAGGTTCGGGCGCGACGGCGGGATATAGAGTTTGGTGGTCAGAAGAGGTGGGAGCATGTCCTCCTCCCTGGTAGCGGTGTGCGGCTACTTCAGGAGGATTGTACCGCAATCCCTCACCTGGAGCAAATGGGGGGTGGGGTCTTAGGTGAGAATTGCCCTTGCACTTGGACGACTGAGGATTAGTCCCAGGCCAGACATATCTATCATTGCCTCAGGTTCAGCGATCTCTATGCGATGGAGAAGGCATTCCAGGACTCAGCACTGTCTCTTGCCTTGGAAGAGGACTGGCTGGACCTGGGGACCCAGCTTGAGGGAGAACTTCGAGGTTATGGAGCCTCACCTCTCCCAGATGAAGGCGTAGGCTTTCTAATACGTAACTTGGGCATGCACTTGAGTACCGCGCCCGACCTTCTGGTTTCGCCATTTGGTATTTGGGGTTGTCGCATCTGAAGAACTGTTTTCCCTTCAGCGACAAGAATCAGCGTCTGGATGCGTTTGTCACCCCATCAGGCCTTCTCTGGAGCCGTTTCCAGGGCGGACAGGCGAAACTGGCCAGATGCGATTGTCCCAGTCTAGTACTTCTTTCCCATTGAAATAGCTGTTGAGATGTGGTATGCTTACAATAGTGATTGGGTGTGTTGTCTAGTCTGAAAGGATGTAGAATCATGAATCCCAATAACCCATTCCATCCAAGAAACAGTTCCGTTCCATTGCCAGGAGGTGGAGACACGCACATCCATCCCTTCGGCAACCAGATCAATGATTTCACCATCACCACACAAATACCAATCGGCCCTGTCGGACTTCCAGATGGGAGCACTGTACCGGGCTCAGTGAGCATACATGACAACCCCCTAGACCCTCTGAATCCAAGCACCAACAACATCACTTGGCGCTAGGTGGTGTCGATTGCCCATTGCTCTGCGCTTGGTGTGGTGGCGCTGCCCTGGAATCCTTCTAGGGCAGCGTTTTTTTGACCATCAGCGATCTTGATGTTAACCACCCGACGCCGAAGCTGTCTGATCGTAGCGCTTGCGTGTACACTCCAGGTGTGTTTGCAGTTGCACTGACTGTGACTCCTTGATTCTGTTCAACAGGCACTCGTTCGACCACAGACCGGTGCCCTATCCGACTGACGTAGCAATCCTGATTTGGTCAAAGCTTCAGTGATGATACAGATTGCTCGTGCGGCTTGGACCTCTTCTCCTGTGAACTTGAACAAACTGGGCCAACTCACGAATATCTCTTTCACTCACACGAACTGTCCCGAAAAAACCTATTGGCGTCTTCAATAGGTGTTCTGTCTCATCGCGAAGCCATTCCGAAAACGATTCCAGATCAAGCTGTTGTTGATTGGTCGAATTCTTGTATTCACGGATAGCCCAGTCCACTTTGGCACGATCTAGAGGGCAACCGCTGGCGAGAAACTCTTGAGCTTCAACTTGACTCACTCCGAAGCCTAGCTGCCCGGCCAAACGCGCCAGTTCCTGCGCTAAGTCATCGTGACTGGTGTCAGAGCCTATGAGTGCAGCACCACGACAGACCCAGGCCCACTGATGCCCCAAGTAGCCATCGCAAAACTCTGCAAGTCGTTCGATCCATTGCTCCAGATCGAGCGACGGGTGTGTAGATTCTCCTTGTAGCCATTGCTCAGCACTTTGCAGGAGTTCTTTTTGGTTTCGACCTCGCAAGGTTAGGTAAGCCATTACCTCGATCGGGACTCCAGAGACCCAAGCCATAAGAACCATCGGGAAGTTACTCCCAGTAACCGGATGTCTCTGTCCCCGGATCTGGTTCTTCAGCCGGTAACCGTCCAGCTCTCTGACCCAAGTATCTTCCTCAACCTGCTCCGACTCAGTGTGACTCGCTTCGATCTGTTCCCAGATGTCATATAGAACCGGTTCCCAAGTGACACCGTGCCTGGCGCGAATCCTGATGTCCTTTGAGGGCTGGTCTTTTGCCTCAAAAGCGTCCAGGAAATACGCTAGTCTGACTCCTGATCGGGGGGATAGTCCGGTCACCAGCACAACCTCCCCGAAGTCGGTTAGCTCTAGAGGGCTATGTTGAACCAACACTGGATAGTTTTGCTCAGCCAGCATATCACGCACAAACGCATTTGTAGCCTTCTCAACATAGTCTGCCGACGCCAACTCCTGGCCAGCATAGAGCGAATGGACATAGCGCTCCTCTACGCCCTCCGTCCCCCCACATGCTGCCAAATAGGCAGCGAACTGTGATTCCAAAACAGCCTGTGTGTCTGCTACAATGTCACTGTCCTGGCTGTCTATTGACCACTTGACAGAGGAGTACAGTGGAAAGGGTTCTGGATCCACGTAACGAGTCACATAGTCTCTGTACCGATCTGGAAAGTATGTTGGCTCTCGACCGGGATTGTCTACAATTAGGGTATCCCCTTCGGAGAACTCCCATGCGCGTCCGCACCGTCCCGCGATGTTATGGAAAAGCAAGGTTGGCATCGGGCGTTTCTGGCCAAAGAGCCAAGATCGCCAATCGGCCATCACAACAACGCGAAAAGGCATATCTACACCTTCGGCCAAAGTAGTCGTCGCAGCCACGACATCTAGTTCCTTTCGGCTTATCAGTTCCTCGATCCGTCGACGCACCCAGTCAGGAAGAGATGCGTTATGATAGGCTACACCATATCCCAAGCATTCCCGGAGAGTGAACAGATGGGGACATCGTTGCTCCAATTCGAGCGCTAGGTTGTACGCCGGACTGTCTGGAGCACGCTGATCAAAACCGTTCTTGACCAGAGAGGCGATTAACCGTGTATCCGTGCGCGAGCTTGCCAGAATCAAAACGGGTTCATGGAACCTCTCATACTGATCAAGTGCGACTCCTGCGACATTGCTCCTTACCTGGTGATCCAGTAGTTCGATTGCCTGCCTGTAGCGAGCGAATTCGTATTTGCTGACCGGTCTTGCCGGTGCTGTGTCAATCTGATATGGCAAGCTAATCTGGCCCTGCCAGGCTGGTTCACTGGCAGGCGTATTGGGAATTTGCTCACCAAGCGGAAAGTACTCGACTCGCCCGCTGGGCGACGTGACTGCTATCCGCCGTGCCGTAGGTTTCCAGGCAGAATGGAAGAAACTGGCCTCATCTATTCTCAGCCACCGCTTTACATCCTCCACATCGGTAACTACCGCTGACAAAGCAACGATCTTGGGCCATCCATTTCCGGCAGCTCCATGAAGAAAACGACCCAAAGTCCCTTCGTAGCGCAATCCCCTTTGATGCTGCTCTATGAGGTGAAACTCGTCAAAGACACAAGCAGATAGGCAGGAGCTAAGATTGGGATCCTGACGGAGCAATGCATCAAAAGACTCGGGAGTCGCGATCATGATAGTTGGCAGACGCTGCTTGATCGAAGACATATCAGTCAAGTAATTGCCGCGACGTTTGATACAAGCAATGCTAACCTCGCGGTTGCGAAGTCGCCGTCCCATTCGCTCATGGAGTTGATCAGCTAGCGCACGATAAGGAGCAATGTATACTGCCAGCCAACGCTCCATGGGTTTCCATCGCAGGCTCGCCACAAGAGCGATCTCGCCTATCAGACTTTTGCCAGTGCTGGTAGGGAGCGAGACTAAGACGTTCTCCCCTGGCTCTATCAAAGCCCGGTCCTGCAATATCTGTGCCTGTGGAGGGTAGAATAGAGGAGATGTGGTCTGGACGAGGACCGCCGAATAACCTTGGTGAGGAAAACCGATTTCCCTGAGGATCCGTGCTACGGACAGTTCACAAAGACGCTCATGGACGTGTTGCCAAAGAAGGACCAGATAGCGGTCGGAAATCCCGAGTTCGTCAGCCGCCCGTCCACAGGCGCTATGCAATTCTTCATGAGCGCGATCGAAATCGTCGGTATGTCCTTCTCTGAGAGCTGTATCCTGCAACTGGGCATAGCGTCGAAAGAGTGCAGGAGGCGACGCCGTGGATAGCCCTGACCTTGGATTCGCAAGGAAACTCATCATCCATCTTTCGGCCTCACCCGCTTCTGAATTTCCCCTTGCCTGCTTGGCAAAGATAGATGCGCTAGGGAAATTGCCCGCACCCGCAAAAGTCAGGGCGGATAGTGTCGCTAGGTACTCCGTTTGGTAAGTAGTCTCGTGATGACTGTTGCCCAACGCACGAGCGAGGATATTGACCAGAAGATCCTCCTTGCCATCAGCGGCATAGAGCTCTAGCGGATCGTGTGTCGCCAGATCCAGCAGAATACGCAAAGCAGTATTCTCTGCATCAAGCCATTCTGAAAACTGGGGTTTGACATAACCACGGGTCCAGGATGCGATACCCCACTCATTGGTCACCAAATCGAATTTCCGGGCACTGTTGTAGAACTCTTCAAGCGTGTCCATAGATCGCTCTCTTGATCACCTGGCGTAACCAATTCAGAAAATCTCCAACCTCAATACACCGATACTCGATTTGCTCAGTCTTCCATCCCCTATTCAGAAGCCATGTTCGAAGCTGACCAAAAGCAACAGAACGCGTTGTTTGTGATTGGTTATCTCCCCTTGTGCAAACCAACACGCCGACGAGTCTGATATTCTCAGAGTCGCTTGGCCCTCTGCCTACCACTCTCTTGACTTTCGTCGCCAAGTCAGGCAGCCCATACTTGGAGTTTAGATCGGAGCACACTGCTCCTATTCGAACTGCCAATCTAGACTGGATATCACCCATGAATAGATGCTCAAAATCTGCTCGAAGGCTACTGTTGCCGCTGTGCACCAAGTTGCTTCCATCGTAACGGCTAGACTTGACCTCAACCACAAGCGCGAGAGGTTCATTGTCCACAGAAGTCAGCGCCAGGATATCTATACCCGGATCGGAACCTGGTCGCCAAGGGCTATTCGCATTCGGGGTCCAGGTGAATCTCCGTTCGTAGATGCGCCACTGTCGTTCACCTAGATCCCAAACGCAGAACTCGGCAAGATTCCCTTGGAGAGCATTTGTGATCTCTGGCTCTTTCGGCGGCGGGGGCGCATCATGAGCCCGTAGTGCAGCTGCCACAACTCTGGCGAACTCGGCATCATCTGTGACAAGATCAATATGCACGCAGTTATCCTGATTACACTGAAGACATCGACTATATGGCATAAGATGGACTCCACACGCTGCCACGATCAACCCGTCTGTGAGGCTGGACTCACCAAGGATCTTTACCTGGTCTTGCTATTTTACCTGATCACCCAATCTGGCCCAAGCCCAATCAATAGCATGCCCCCTAACATCTATTCAGAGGGCTCATTCTGCCGTACTATGTCTTTCAAAATAACCTTAAGTGGGGCAGAGAACTGCAGAAACGCATCAAAGCACTGCCTGAACCGTTGTTCGTCTGCACACTTCACAGTAGCCCGACGTTGTGAAATAGCACAGCGGATGAGCCGCAGGTTCGTCCGCATGATGCTCAAGCGAAACGAGGATTGTTATGCGACGATCACAAGACCTCATCCGCTTGCCAGCCTGCGGCTCGCTGACCGCGCTTCCGGTCAACCACAGGGAGTCCACGACACTTTGACGCTGGGCGGGCTCTTCACTTCTGCAATACCTACCTCCGAAGCGCTCTCACTGCCTGGCTTGATTGGGTTACGTGTGCACAGTGTACTGCAATCTTGCACGGACGTCAAACAGCGGACGGCCTTGGATTTTCACCGGCCAGCAGACGACAGCTTAGCAGGACACACCGGCGATCGTTGGGTTGCCCCGAGGTCTTCATACAAACCAGAAGTAACGTGGGACCCCCGTCATGTATGCCCGAAAACTATCGCCATATTGTTCCAGGCAGGCTTTCTCTTCTGCCAGGATTACCAGGTGATAGATGATTGCCACCACCAGGATAATACCCAGGTACAGCAAAACCCCTGTCATGACTGCCGCTCCAACCAACACAAGGACAAGCCCTACCCACTGGGGGTTGCGGGACAGGCGATAAGGCCCGGCGACCACGGCTTGATCGGCAGGTGTGTGTCTGAAGCAATGTAGCGCGGCCATGACGACACCGTAGCCTCCGGCGTAGATTAGGACACCAACCGGAAAGGCAGGCGTACTGAGCCTGAGGGGCGTGAAGACCATCATGCCGATATAGGCGAACATCGCTACTTGACCCAGCAGGCGCACAAGCCTGGCGCTGGCCGGCATGCCATACTTGGGGTCCTCGAAGAGCCTTGCTCTGGCCTGTCTGGAGAAAGCCGCCATCATAAGCAGGAAACCGCCGAGATAGAGGACCAACGGCAACCATCCGTTGAGTATGCCGATCAGGAAATCAGGGAGTATTGTCATCGCCGTTCCACCCTGTTGATGCCTGGTGATACTTCAAGTGTACTGCGATCTTGCAGGGATGTCAAACTGTGGACGGCCTTGGGGTATGAACAGTTGGGCTCTCACCGGCCAGCAGGCAACAGCTTGTTGGGACACGTCAACGTGAGAACGGCGCGTTCTGTGGCCGCCGGCGAATCTCAGGCCAGGGGACGGTGTGGGAACTGGCTGCTGCTGATCCAGCGAGACGACGGGATGTGGTTCTGCCGCGGTGCCGAGGGCCGCGGCTGCCTCTTGGGATTCTGGGTGTGGCGTGATGTCGAGTTGAATTGCCCGTGTGCTGGCCGGGATGCACTGGATATGCCACGCATGCGCTCCACCCCGCGTGCCGCCTATGCAGGTGAAACACCGCGATGGACTGCCGGAGCCCCTGGAGCGAAGCGGCGGGGCTCCCGAGCAGATCCACGCGTCCGACGTTAGTCAGATGAACGGCGCCTTCTCCCCTCTGCATCCGCTGCCTTGAGCGCCGAGAACACCGTATCTGGGGTCACCGGAACCGGTTCATTGTGAATGGTCTCGCCCTCTGCACATGACGCCTTGGCCACTTCCATCAGATCCCCATCACTTGCCTCTTGCAACCCGATGCCGGCCAAAGTGGATGGAAGACCAACCGTTTCGCAGAACTCGTAGACCTGGTTGATGGTTTCGGCGGGCTTGTCCGTCAGGAACAGAGACGCCAGCGTGCCGAAGGCAACCTTCTCACCGTGATAGTAATGATGGGTCTGTTCCAGCACAGTCAGGCCATTGTGGATAGCGTGCGAGGCTGCCAACCCGCCACTCTCGAAGCCCAAACCACTGAGGAGCGTGTTGGCCTCTACAATATGCTCCAGAGCGGGCGTCACCACGTGAGTTTCACAAGCGGTCTTGGCGGCCAGCCCATACTTCAGGAGGGTGTCATAGCACAGCCTGGCCAGGGCATACGCCGACATAGACCCCACATCTCCAGTCATATTGGGGGCGTACTTGTGCATGCAGGATTCTGCCTCGAACCAGGTGGCGAGAGCATCCCCCATCCCCGAGACCAGCAAGCGCACTGGGGCATTGGCTGCAATCTGCGTGTCCACTAACACCAGATCTGGGTTGCGGGGCAATACCAGGTACCGTTTGAACTCACCTTCCGGTGTGTAGATCACTGACAGCGCGCTGCATGGCGCATCGGTAGCGGCGATGGTGGGCACTATGGCTACCGGTAGCTTGGCCATGTGCGCCACCGCTTTGGCCGTATCCAGAGTCTTGCCGCCTCCCAGTCCAACCACGAAATGGGATTTCGCTTTCTCGGCCAGCTCCAGCAGGCGTCCAATCTCTTCATCCGAACACTCACCACCGAATTCCGCGATGCTGATCTGGACTCCGTCCTTCATGTGGGGCTCAAAATCCGAAAGCATCTTCTCATAGATGAACGGGTCGCAGACGACGATTCCGTTTTCCCCGTATCGTGAGAGCTCCTTGCCAAGCCTCTTCCTTGCGTCTTTGCCTTGAACATAGCGTCCCGGAAAAATCGTCGTGCTTATCATGGATTGACCTCCTTAACCTGTAGAACGTAACCGTTTTCCGCGCTCAAGGACCGACGTCATCGCACTTGCACACCGTGCCAGACGGGCAACCCGCTCCGCTCCTTGCCCGCTCCCCCCCTCCGCACTGAACGCTAATCCCGCCCTGGGAGAGACACGAGCACCCGTGCACCAGCACGATCCGAACAGACTTGCGAACGAATATGGGACAAACACAAGCAGTTCCACTGCCTGTTTCATCGTCAGTAGTCAGCAGGTTTGCTTGTTGCAGTCGTAGCTGTATGATGTATACTTGGGAGATCGTGTAGTCCGCAGGAGGTCTCGTGTGGGGTCATTATACTGAGGATCTGTGCAAGTGCAACTCTGGGAGCGGGACAGAAGGATTCCATTGAGAGATTCAAGCGGTTGATGCTTACGTTCGGCGACGAGTCGGAGGACGCCCGGGGAACACTGGCTAGTGGAAGTTTGTCGAGAGAGGAGCCGGTCCAGCATGATCGAAATCGTCTGTGAGTTTGTCGTCAAGGAGGAGGCCCGAGGCCAGTTCGAGCTGGCGTACGGCCCGGGCGGCGCGTGGGGCAAGCTGTTCGCACAGTCCCCGGGCTTCCGAGGCACCACCGTGCTGCGCGACACGAAGAATCCGCGGCGGTATCTGACGATCGACCTGTGGGACACGGAGGCCCAGCGGGAGCAGGTGCTGGCCGAACGCAAGGCCGAGTACTCCAGCCTGGAATCGGCCTTTGGTGAATGGACCGAGTCCAAGACCGAGGTGGGTGTCTTCAGAGTGCTGGCCGAGGCGACGGTGCGCCCCCATGGCAGGGCACGGCGTAGCAAGGTTGGTGAGACTCGTCGGAGGAGCCACCGAACAACTCGCTGAAGCCTGCCCGGCCGGCGGGCGAAAAGGCCATAGCGCCCGGCCTACCTTGTTGCCCTGCACTGAAGGCGCCAAGCCTGAGCCGCCGAGCGGCCTAGATGGACGCCGTTGGGCAGCCCACTGGAAACGAGATGGCGAAAACGATAGCCGAGTGGATCAGGCGACATCAAGGGCTGGCTTTCATCATTGTTAGGCCACTTCAAAAAACTGGGCTCGCACATTTCACGGTTTGTGGTATCATAAGGTCATAGAGACAGTTTCTTGTAGGAGCTCAAGATGGTCAGACAATTCAAGATCGTTGTGGAAAAGCACTCAGATGGGTACGTAGCGTACCCACTTGGCATGAAGGGTATCGTTGTAGGTCAAGGAGATACATACGAGGAAGCTTTGGCCGACGTGAAGTCTGCTATCGCCTTTCATATCGAGACGTTCGGAAAAGAAGTCTTCGAAAGCGAAACCCTTGTTCTGGAAGCCTTTGTTGCTGAAGCCGGAGTTGCTGCCTAGTGCCCAAGTTTCCCGTTGATGCTCCCCTCACGAAAGTCATCAAAGCATTTCGACTCCTGGGGTTCCAGCTAGTGCGAGAAGGCAACCACATCGCCATGGTGCGCGAGAACCCCGATGGCACTCGAACGCCTCTCACTATGCCCAATCATCGCCGGATAAAGGGCTCAACCCTGCGCACGATACTCACTCAGGCAGGCATATCTAGGGACGAATTCCTACAAGCCTAGCAGGAAGCTTGAGTCGCACACGTTGAGCAGAACGCCCGCCTACACCGTGATTGTGTAGGCGGGCTGGGTGTCCTGCGATATGCGCCTCTGAGCGGATGTCAAGCTGTGGGCTGCCGGTTTATGGCGGCGGTGCTTGCCGAGAGGCGGCTATTGTGCTCTCAGCGGCGCATGATCAGCGGCAGGCAGATCCTGCACTCGACTGCCCGGCTGCCCCACAAGCCGCCGGCCAGCGTATAGCCACCGCCGCTCAGCGCACCGGCGTCCGGTTGGCCGGCCGTCCCGGCCAGGGCGTAGCCGCCGCCCGTGCTCAGGGTGGCTCCGCCGCCGTCCACGCTGTGCCACGTCAGGTCATAGCCCCCGCCGGGCTGCGCCAGCGCCCGGCCGGTGAGGAGCAGCGCCATCAACAAGATGAACAGGAAACCGATCTTGAGCACGTGTGTGTTTCTTGAGCGATTCATCTGGTGTGACCTCCTCACCGGCGCCGAAAGTACGGCGTGCAGAATGGGCTGGCGCAGTGGGTCACCTTCAGGTCGTCGTTAGTGGCGTCATAGTAGCTGATCAATCCCAGCCCGTCGACCCCGATGGTCATAGAGGTATACGCACCAACGCTTCCATCACTGTCCACCGAGGTGAGAGTAGCGCTGGTGCAGGCCAGGTCATTGCAGTGGGCCACCTTCAAATCGTAATTTATAGCGTCATAGTAACTGATCAGGCCCAGCCCGTCGGCGCCGATAGTCACCGAGGCAAAATAGCCAACGTCCCCGGCGCTGTCCAGCGTGGCGCTGACGACAGAGGTGCAGGCCAGGTCGTTGCAGTGGGCCACCTTCAGACTTCTAGCAAAGTTGTAGCCCGCCTGGTAGCTGATCAGCCCCAGCCCGTCCGCGCCGACCGTCACAGAGGTGCGATAGCCGAGTTCCTCGACGCTGCCCAGCGTGGTGCAGGTGGCGGAGGTGCAAGCCAGGTCGTTGCAGTGGGCTACCTTCAAGCTGTCGTGCGTTTCGTCATAGTAGCTGATCAGCCCCAGCCCGTCGGCACCAACCGTCACCGAGGTATCGTAGCCGACGAGCCCGTCGCTGTCCAGCGTGGCGAGGGTGGCAGAGGTGCAGGCCAGGTCGTTGCAGTGGGCTACTTTGAGATCAGCGTTGATATAGTCATGATAGCTGATCAGCCCCAGCCCATCGGCCCCAATGGTTATCGAGGTGTAATAGCCCACGTTCTCACCGTTGTCCAGCGTGGCGAGGGAGGCAGACGTGCAGGCCACGTCGTCGCAGTGAGCCACTTTCAAGTTGCCATTGGTGGCGTCATAGTAGCCGATCAGCGCCAGCCCATCGGCGCCGACCGTCACCGAGGTATAGTAGCCAACGCACTCGTCGCCGTCCAGCGAGGAGAGGGTGGCGGAGGTGCAAGCCAGGTCGTTGCAGTGGGCCACCTTCAGGTCGCCGTTGGTGTCATCCTGGTAGCTGATCAGGCCCAGCCCGTCCGCGCCGATGGTCACCGAGGTATCGTAGCCAACGTCGCCATCACTGTCCAGTGTGGTGCTGATGTTGGCCGTGGGGGGCGTGCTCCGATTGAGCGGCGCGTCGGGCTGGCACTCTACCGTGCCGTCGGCGTTGACCGCGCGCACCGTGCTCCCCACCGGACAAACCCCGCTGACGCGCGCCTGCACCGTGCCGGTCACGACGGACAGCGTCTGCCCGTCGAGCGACAGGCCATAGCCGGCGCTGTAGGCGGTGGCGTCGTCCACGCCGTCGGCAAAGCCCGCCGGCACGCCGATCAATCCGCTCCACGGGGCGCCGCCCGCCGCGGGCGCATACAGCGCGTAAGGCGCGGGCGTCAGTTCCTGCCGGCCCGCCAGCGTGACGTGCTCGGCATCGCCGGGACACCGGACCGCGATCTCGATCCAGCGGGCGTCACCGTCGAACGCGCCGGCTCCGAAGTCCAGCCCGACCGTGAAGGTGCTGTTGCTGATCGTCACCGTGGTGGTGATGGGCGCGCCCACCGGGCTGCCCCCGCTGGCCTGATCGTACAGCCGGAAGGCCATCTCGCAGTCATCGCTGACCGGTTGGCCGTCCTTGTCGAGTCGTCCCTGATAGGTGAAGGCGGTGCCGATCTGCGCTTGCTGTGCGACAGGACTGGTTGAGGAAGGGGGCGTCTCCTGCACCCCCGGGCCTTGGGCCTGGATCAGGCCCACTCCCAGAATCAGCGGTCCGATGGTGATCGCGAGGACTGCCAGAAATCTATGCCTTTTCATTGTCGTATCTCCTTTGTAGGTTGGGTGTACGCTTGAACAACTTGCTTGTTCAAGCCGGCATGCTGCACTGCACATTCACCGCCGCCGCTAGCGATGGGATGCTCTTCACCCGGAGCTACCGCCCTCCACCGGCTTGGAAATCTCCCATATAAATCGGAAGATAGAGTACAGAACCTCCGGGGGCAGACACGTCGTTGCCGTGCCAGAAGCCACCGATTATCGCGTAGTTTGCGCCATCGGTGCTGACAGTTGGCTCCTGGGCCTGAGCCAGCGTGAAACCAACCTGATAGTCACCCCCGGCGGCAGACTGCTCCCCGGCACTACCCATGACAAACCACCCTACGTCGTAATTGCCGCCAGACTGAGCTGCCACCGGCGCAACCCGCTGCCGCAAACTCACCCCTATCAGAACCAGCAGCAGAACCACACCTGCTAACAGGATGCGTGTTCGTTTCATGATCGCCCTCCTTACTCGTACAGCTCGGGATGCAGATATGTGCCGCGCTCTTCCGCCGGTTTCATCGTCTCGACCGGGATGGGGTACGCCTCCGCATAGGGGTCTTGCCGGATGCCCGTCACTTGCCAGGAGACCTCAAGGCCGGCTTCCCCACCCGCAATCTGGAAGCGGTTGTCCTCGATTTCGCTGGCAATGTAGAGACCGGGGCCCGGCCCGCCGATAGGCGTCAACTGGTAGCGGAAGTCCCGGTTCAGGGCCTGGAAATAGCCGGGTAGTTGGACCCAGGCCTCTCCGTTCTGGTCGAGTTGAACGATCCCGTCATAGATGTTCTTCATATCGGGGCTTTCGACGAAGGAGTGCATCAGGTAGCGGTTGGCCGGGTCCAGGGGATGATCGATTTTGAACGAGCCTGCGCTCTTGGCCAGGGTGCCGTTCACGTAGACGTTACCGTCGAAGTAACCGGCATAGCCCGAGGAACTGTCGTTTCGGGCGTAGAGGCCGTACGTCTCGCCGCTGCCACCTTTGGCGTGGAAGTAGCCGGCCGCCGCCCCATCCCCGGTGCTGTCTACCTCACCGTACACCCCCCGCGTGACGAGCGAGTTGTTCCCGGCGATACCCACGACGGCACTGACGGGTGCCGAGGCATAGACAGCCGTGCCTGCCGGGCTATCAACGTCGGCATAGACCCCGTAGGTGATGCCAGATTCTCCCCGGGATCGGAAAGTACCGGCACGGGAATTGTCACCGTTGCTGTCATTAAGGGCCCATACGGCTTTGGTTGCGCCGCTGTCAGCATTGGCCCAGAAGAAGCCGGTGGCCGCCCCGTCCCCGCTGCTTTCGTTCTCAACGTAGATGCCGTAGGTTGCGCCGCTATTGCCAGTAGCCCAAAAATCGCCGGCCCGGGCATTATCGCTGGTGCTGTTATTGCGAGCGAACACGCCCCACGTTTTGCCACTGGTGCCGGCTGCAGTGAAGCTCCCGGCTCTGGCGTCATCGATAGTACTGTCGGTTCTGGCAACGATACCGTCACCGGCGCTGTCAAAGTAGCCGGCATCCCCCGAGGGGCTGTCGTTCTGGGCGTACACGGCATGGGTTTGGCCGCTGGCACCGGCAGCGACGAACTCTCCGGCGCGGGCACCGTCGGTGGTGCTGTCATTCTGGGCGTACACGGCATGGGTTTGGCCGCTGGTACCGGCAGCGACGAACTCCCCGGCGCGGGCACCGTTGCTGGTGCTATCATTCTGGGCGTACACGGCATGGGTTTGGCCGCTGGTACCGGCTGCAACGAACTCTCCGGCGCGGGCACCGTTGCTGGTGCTATCATTCTGGGCGTACACGGCATGGGTTTGGCCGCTGGTACCTTCGGCGAGGAAGTAGCCGCCTGCCGTCCCATCGGCGGTGCTATCTACCTGACCGTATACCCCCCGCGTGACGCGCGCATCGTCTGTCGCGATGCCCACGACGCCGGTGGTGGGCCCTGTAGCGTAGAGAGCGACGCCTTCCGGGCTGTCGATTGTGGTGTAGACACCGTAGGTGGCCCCCGAATCCCCCTGGGCATCGAAGAAACCGGCCCGGGCGCCGGCACTGGTGCTGTCATTCTGGGCGTAGAGGCCATACGTCTGACCACTGGTACCTTCGGCGAGGAAGTAGCCGCTTGCCGCCCCATCGGCGGTGCTATCTACCTGACCGTATACCCCCCGCGTGACGCGCGTGTTGTCTGTCGCGATGCCCACGACGCCGGTGGTGGGCCCTGTAGCGTAGAGGGCGACGCCTTCCGGGCTGTCGATTGTGGTGTAGACACCGTAGGTGGCCCCCGAAT
>CAZYSK010000006.1:84197-91525 GCA_964649415.1 uncultured Anaerolineales bacterium | reverse complement strand
CCCCCTGGGCATCGAAGAAACCGGCCCGGGCGCCATCGCCGGTGCTGTCATTCTGGGCATACACGGCATGGGTTTGGCCGGTGGTACCCGCCGCCAGGAAACTGGCCGCCCGGGCATCATCGCTGGCGCTGCGGGTTTGGGCGGAGATACCCCCTCCAGCGCCGGTGTTGGTGACCTGGATCAGGTAGGTATCATCACTCTCTTCGGTGTTCACCCGGCGGCTGCGTTGGGCGTAGGCGTTGGATCGCAGTTGGCTGCGAGGTTCCATCACCGTATACGTCTCTCCTACCCCATCGCAACCGGAACTAGCGTCCGATACGCCAACTTCCAGATAGAGGGTGTCGTAGTCGAACATCAACGTGGGCGGCATGGGGTTGACACTGCCCAGGGTCACGTTGAACAAGCCGCCCTTGTAGTCGCCGTCCCCGGTGGTGACGGTATGATACTCGTAGCCGCTGCCGGGCCATACCGGTGCGGCACAGCCACTATCGCTACAAAGGCGAAAGCGCATGCAGTGGGTTTCATTACTGCGGGGGTCACCGTTGTTGTCTAGCAGCCACCCCTGGTAATTCATCGTATCCGGCCCGGTTCCCTGAGCCGAGATCAGCTTGGGGAAGAAGGCGATCAGTAGCAGCACCAGTGCGCAGACTATACCAAGCCATGACTCTCTGTTTTTCCAATTGGTTTTCGTGTTCATTTCTCTCTTCCTAGTCTGTGGACTACCTTGCGGTAATCGGTTGAATACTATGCAAAGTTACGCCTGACACCCGCATCAACCTCTCTCCTGGGCGTCGAATTCCTCCCGCGTCAGGCCAAACAGAATGTCGTCGTAGTATTGGCCGTTGAAGAAGTTCTGCCTCCTGCGCCGGCCCTCCTCCACGAAACCCAGCTTCTTGTGTAGCCGGATTGACGCCTCGTTCGTATGCACACAGGCGGAATTGCACTTCTGGTATCGCTGCTCCCAGAATCCGTATCTGAGCAAGATGCGCAGGGCGTCTTCAGCATACCCTTTTCCCCGGTGTGCTCGATCGATGAATGTCCCGAAGCTGAAGGTGCCGTTCTTCTGATGCCTGCTGTGCAAGGAAATGCCGCCGACGTTGGCTCCCTCGTGGTTCTCGATGACGAACAGGATGACGCCATCTGCGTCCCTGCAGCCCACGTACTTCTCCAGGGATGATCTCAGGAGTTCCACGGAGGTGGGCAGTTCGATCCCGAGCTGAAGGAGCTGCCTGGAGGGGCTATCCAGGGAGTTGATGAAGCCTTGCTCCGCGTCCTCTATTCGCAGCGGGCGCAGTCTTACTTTCTTCCCTTGCCAGAAATAGCGCGAGTAGTCCAATGTAATGACTCCCTAATGTGTCAATATGGATGAGACGGCTCTCCTCGATAGTACAGGGTACGATAGAGAACCAGGGTTAGTGGGAAGTGTCTGGAACGAGGAAAGCGTGCCAAGGCGATCCGGTTTAGCGAGCAGTTCGACGACTTTGCGGGTGCGCGTCTGCAAGAGATTGACCGTGAAGCCAATTTGCGCGTGCGAACGAACTGCTAATCACTCTCGAGTTGATCTAGCGGGAGTCTCATGCCGGAGCTGCCACGAGGTGAACATCTTCAGCCGCTACAAGCGCGATAGCATACCGAATGCACGCGTGAATGTCTTCGGCTGTAAGATCGGGGTGGTAGTCTTGGATGATCTCGTCAAAGGAAAGGCCTTCGCTGAACAACTCAAGAACACTTTGCACCGTGATACGTGTACCTGCTATGCAGTGTTTCCCGAAATGTATCTTGGGATTGACTGCAATTCGCTCGATCATAGACCACCTCACCAAAGTCGGATGGCCGTATTGTACATCACTTGAACCCAAAGGACAATGGCGCACGACAGGGCCAAGGGCAGCACAAAACGGTCACGCATCACCCGCCGACCGCACACGGCGCGGTCGGCGGGTGATGCGCGGGTTGCTGGCAGAAATCCCACTTCGCGCCTCCGCCTGCCGATTCACCTGGCGACCTGGCCCGGCGTCTCAGCGCGAGGGGATTTCTGCCTTTGTATGCCACCGGTGCGGGCAAGGATGCCGCGGATGAACCGACCGTCTACGGTCGGCGACATCCGTCCGGTCCGGCGGGTGGGCAGCGCCGGGCTACTTGTTGGCCAGGCGCAACAGGGCCAGGCCGGTGATTTCGGCCGTGTACTTGAGCGAGTTAGGATCGACGCGCATGGGATCGTCTAGCGGCGTGTGCCAGTACGGATCGTCGAACCGCCACAGCCACGCGGCGGGCACGTCGTTGGCCAGGAACGGTGTGGCGTCGGCGGCCCCCAGCGGGCAGGGCGTGGTCGCCATGTGGTAGTTCAGGTCGTCCGCCGCCTGTCGAATGGCCTCGTTCAACCACTCGGACGTCTTCAACGGGCCGTAGTCCAGCCAGGAGCCCTCGGTCACGATACGCAGGTGCCCACCGAACCCGATGGCATCCAGGTTGATCACCGCCTCGATGTTGGCCAACTCGTCCTTGTGCATTTCCACGTAGCGCCAGGCACCGCAGCAGCCGAGTACCTCGCCGGCTCCCAGGGAGACGAACTCCACCGTACGCTTGGGCTTTGCTTGCGCGAAGGCCCGCGCCAGCTCGACGATAACGGCCTGTCCCGAGCCATTGTCGTTGGCCGCGGGGCAGGACACGCCGTCGCGGTGGGCGACCATCATGACCCGTTGCTCAGGCAGCTCGGTGCCACGGACGAACCCGCGCACGTTGCGCGTGGGGCGCATCTCCTGGATTGCATCGACCTTGATGAATGCCTCCATGGTCGCCCCTGCTGCTTCACGGACCGTCTCCAGCCACTCATCGACCTGAATGGAGATGGCCGGGATGGGATGCTCCATGTCCTTGAATCGCTTCTCCTCGCCATAGCAACCGGTTTCCAGCATCAGGATCTGCAACCGGGGTTCGAAATGGACGAAGACGATCCCTTTCGCGCCCTTTTCGCCGGCCCGGTTCACGTCGTGCCACAACGCGCCTTTGGGGGCCGTTGCGCGGGTCTCAACCAGCGCGATCTTGCCCGCCACGTCCTTGCCTTCGTAGTCAGCTTCTTCCCCGTTGCCGACGAAAACCAGCTCCCCCTGCACGCCTTCGGAAGCAGGGCCGAAGAACATCGTACCGGCGGTCAATGATTTCTCGAACGGGCTCGTGATCTTGAATACCGTCTCAACCGGCTCATAGGCCAACGCGTCGAACTCGTCGTAGGCCACTTCCAGGCCATACTCAGCGAACTTGCCGGCAATGAATGCGATGGCCTGCTCATCCCCATCAGCGCCCACGTAGCGAGGCTGTGAGCTGATCGCCTCAATCGTCTTGAATGCTTCTTGGGCCGAGATCCCCAGAACGAAACCCTGCTCAAGCGGCAACATTGCGAGTCTCCTTTCATTTCTAGGTGTTACGGGACCATATCGTATCATTGTCAAGACGGGTTTCTCTGTGCCTTGGCTGGTTTCGGTTCACCTCCTTATTGGCTCACAGATCATCTCGCCGCCGTATCCTGGTTCATCCGTGCCAGGATTGTACGCCACTCGGGAGTGCTATGCAAGATGCGGAACTCCTCCTGTTGGCTGGTCCATTCGACGTTTGTCCATCCGTGGTCCAGGGCAGCCAGCAGGTACTTGAGCGCCTGTTCCCTATTCCCCAACAGAGCCCAGGCTGAGGCCGCGAGGTGGTAGTAATAGTCCGGGTTCTCGTCGCGAAGCGCAAATACCTGCTGGTAGTACTGCACGGTCTTGGCATACTCTCTACGCCGGTAGTAGTACCACCCCCGTTCGGCCAGATGGTCGATCGGGTCAACCATGTAGTAGTAGTATGCGTACTCGCGGTCTCGCTCAAAACCCACCTTCTCCGCTGTCTTCCACGAGCCGACGTTGTTGGCATTACAGTGCCACCCGACGGCGCTGAATCCATGGCTCAGGCAATGCTCGACCGTGGCAGCGACAGCTACAGCAGCCAACCCTCTTCGCCGGTGAGCCGGATGCGTCATGACTCCTACGTCTATGCGATCACCTGCCACGCAGTCGGGCGTACACCACGCCACGACTTCACGCTCGCGCAGGACGACGAAGCTGACCCCCTTGGACAGGAAGTTCTCCACTGTCCACCATACTTCGCCGAAGTCCATCCATTCGCGCACCGGATCGGGAAAGACGACCTTGGCATCATTCAGAAAGATTCGATCAACGCGGCGGACCGCGTACGCCTCGGGCACGTGGCTGTGCCAGTCGAACTTCACTGCGCGACACACATAGTGATAGCGCTCATTCTTCTCGACTTCGTGCGTGGGGATAAGCTCAGGCAACCTCGCCTCCCACGTCTCGGGGTGGACCGCCAGGGACATGGACCAGTCTCCGTTGACGAAGACCTCGCCCGTGAAGATCCTCTCCTTGAACAGGCGACGCAGTGCTGCGTTCGTCTCAGGGTTGCCATCATCCCCGGCCAGGAGATACCCTTCGACGGTGAGCGCGAGAGCCGTGCGCGGATGGTACGCATCGTCGACGAATATCCGGCCTGGGTTGTTGCCCTCAATCGCAGCATGAATGGAGAGACTGTAGTCAAACCCTTGGAACAGGGCACGGGCTCTCTCAAACTCGTCAGGTTTCAGTTCTTGCAGCATGCGACCTCCCCTACTCTCATTGCGTGCGCCGAAGAGATGGCGCTCGTGTAGCACCGTGCGCTGCTTAGGCCCCGACGCTATGCCAGATACGAAATAAGCATGATTGCTACGGCTGTTTCCTTGTCGGAATTCTGATATCGGTGAGAGCGGTTGGCAAGGGAGTTGATGAAATGATCACTATCTACTGCATAACACCTGTCCTCGATAGTGATGTCAATCTTGCCTTGTACAACGAAAACATACCCCTCTGCATTCCCTTGATGTGCTTCAGCGTCTAGAGTTGTCTCAGGGTCAATCTCCACATAATAGACTTCAAATGAACGTTCAGGACCAAACGATACTAGCGGAAAAAGGCGGTAGCCTTCCGATGCTCCCTTCAGCGGCTTGTCTTCTCTGAACGCCCTAAGGGTGGCCTCTGAGGTCTCCTTTTTGAGAAATGCTGTAAAGGGCACGCGTAGACCGTTTGCTATTTTCCATAAACTGACCATCTATTCAACGTTCTTGGCATCAATAACGGAAAACTCAGCTTACTTGACGCTTTCGGCATTGTCCTTGGCGACAGTTGCTTTCTGTGCTACCTCTACCTGGGCTCTCTTTGGATCGGCCATCAGGACGTACTTGCGACAACCCAGGATACAGAGAGCTGTAAACCTGGTCTTGTCGCTTCTTTTGGCTTACACCGCGATAGAACTTTCAGGTCTCTTGACTGTAATCCGGTGAGTACAAGGACACGGGGAGGGAGTTGACTGGCTACTTCGACTACTGCATCATGGACAGCTCTGCCGACTTCTTCCGCTGTCTTGCCCTGTGCCTCCATTCTTATAGTGAACCAGACTAGTGGTTGACCGAACGAGATGGCGGGTCATGGGTGTCGAGCTGCGTCTCGCGGCTTCGCGCCGGACGAAAACCTGTGTTGAACTGAGCTGGCTTCTGCAATTGTACTCCTATTTGGAATAAGAGGCAAAAGGGTTCTTAGGAAGGCTCATTCGGGAGGCTCATTCACCGTCGGGGCATCGAGGGAGTATCCCAGGAGGACAAGGTGGCGAATAGCGAAATGCGAATAGCGGGGGGGGGCGGTCCGAGTTGGTCGTGTTGTCCGTCTGACCGTTGACATGACTGCCCTTTAGGCTACAATGGCGCTGCGATGGAATCCATGTTCCAAGCCCTGCGTCGTGTCTCCCTTTTCGCTGGCCTCTCCGGCGATGCGCTGAGCCGCATCGCAGGGGTGGCCCACGCGCACGCCTATGAGCCGGGACAGATCATTATGTTCGAGGGTGATCCCTGCCAGGCGGTCTACTTCGTCGCTGCCGGGCAGGTGCGTGCGTATCGCCTTTCGCGGGATGGACGTGAGCAGGTACTGGCGCGGCTGGGGCCGGGCCACTCCTTCAACACGGTGCCCCCTTTCCAGCCCCAGGGCGCTAACCACGCCACCGCCGAGGCCGTCACCGAAGCCATCGTCTACTCCGTCACCAGTGAGGACTTCCGCCGCCTGGTGGGCGAGTGCCCCGAGGTCGCGCTGGCCGTCCTGCGAGACTTCGCCGACAGGCTGGACCACTTGACCAACCTGGTTGAGGACCTGTCGCTTCACACGGTGCGGGGCCGGTTGGCCCGTTTCCTGCTGGAACACGGCGGCGAGGATGGGGTTGCTCGGCAGTGGACGCAGGCGGAGATCGCGGCCCACCTGGGCACGGTGCGCGATATGGTGGGGCGCGCGCTGCGCGCTTTCGACGACGCGGGCCTGGTGCGCATGGAACGGCAGCGCATCGTGTTGCTCGACCGGGAAGGACTGGAGGCCGAATCCGAGCGCTGATAGCGCCGCCATTCTGATGGCGCGCTATTGTGACAGTGTGTGACTTTTGTCGTAGACGACCGACCGCCTTTCTGCTACACTGATGGCAGTAGAGGCGGTTTTTGTTGAGAGTTGGTCTGGGGAGCGGACGCGGACGTCCGTCTTGTTAATGGAGAACTGGGCATTACCCGTGGTGAATCTGCAGTTGTGCGACCGGTGTGGCGCTTGTGTCGCGCGATGCCCGACGCACGCGGTCGAGATGGGCGCGGATGGCCCTTTCATCGTGCGCCCGGCCGACTGCACGTACTGTGCGCTATGCGATACCGTCTGTCCCCAGGGGGCCATCACGTGCCCGTATGAGATCGTCTGGGGTAGCGAGAACTGAGCGAGAACAGAGAGCGAGGAAATGAGCGATGGCCACACGCCAGATAGTCAAGATCGACGAGGAGCTGTGTAACGGATGCGGTGCCTGCGTGATGCCGTGTGCCGAGGGCGCTATCGTCCTGGTGGACGGCAAGGCGCGGGTGGTGGACGAGGCGCTCTGCGATGGGGCGGGCTTCTGTATCCCGGTCTGTCCGACCGGGGCACTGAGCATCGAGACGCGAGAGGCACCGGACTTTGACGAGGAAAGGGCCGAGGCCCTGATGAAGGAGCGGGAACAGGTCTACATGGCTCAGCGCTGTTTTCGCTGCGACGCTGGTGAGGACCAGACCTATCTCGTGCCGGTTCGCTATCAGGGGCAGAGCCTGTGGGTGTGCACGAAGTGCTTGCCAGCCCTCATCCACGGCTAGGCAGGGGCAGAGACCTGTGAGGTTTCTGAAACCTCACAGGTCTGGGGTGGCGCGGGCAGGGGTGCTGCGGGCAGGGGTGCTGCGGGCAGGGGTGCTGCGGGCAGGG
>CAZYSK010000006.1:57200-84097 GCA_964649415.1 uncultured Anaerolineales bacterium | reverse complement strand
GCGGGCAGGGGTGCTGCGGGCAGGGGTGCTGCGGGCAGGGGTGCTGCGGGCAGGGATGCTGCGGGCAGGGATGCCCGCGGTCCGTAAGGGAGTAGATGATGGTGCTTGAAGTCCACCTGTACGGGGAGTTGCGGCGCTACGCCGCCAGCCTGGGACCTGATGCGGGTGCAGGAACCGGGGAGCGCGTGGTCGTGCTGGAGCCAGAGGCTGGGGAGACGGTGAGGACGGCGTTGGAGAGGTTGGGTGTCCCGCTGGCCGGGGTGTGCCACGTCTTTCTGAACGGGCGGCTGCTCTCGACCCGGAACGGGATGGCTCCCTGGCTGGGCTACCAGGAGGCCCACGGCGGCGCAGATGGTCCGCCGCAGAGATGGGATACACCGCTTCGCTCCGGCGACCGGCTGGGGCTGTTTGCCCACGACATGGCACTGCTGGTCGTGTAGCCGAGCAGACGGACGTCTTGTTAGGTTAGAGATGGGATAGGAGGAAGCCATGAGTGAGTACATCGACAACCAGTCTAAGCGCAGGGAGACGTTGAAGCGACTGATCCGCCAATTGCACGAAGGCAGGACGGTCGATGAGGTCAAGGAAGAGTTCGCGGCGCTTCTGCGGGACGTCGGCGCGCAGGAGATCGCCGAGATCGAGCAAGCCCTCATCGCCGAGGGGATGCCGGATTCGGAGATCAAGCGGCTGTGTGACGTGCACGTCGCCGTCTTCCGGGAGTCGCTGGATAGCCAGTCTCAGCCCGAGATGATTCCCGGCCACCCCGTCCACACGTTTCAAGCCGAGAACGCCGCGGCCGCCCAGGTGTTGGACGCGCTCGAGGCGGCGGTTGGCGCGTCTCAATGGGAGCAGGCCCGCGCGCACCTGCGAAAACTCCAGGCGTACGAGAAGCACTACCTGCGGAAGGAGAATATCCTGTTCCCCTACCTGGAGCAGCACGGCCTGAAGGGCCCGGCGGCGGTGATGTGGGCTATTCACGATGACGTTCGGGCCGGTTGGAAGAAACTCGGCGGCTTGCTGGACGATGGTCCCCGCGCGGATGGGGGAAAAGACGAGGCTGTTGAGGTCCTAGAGGCGCTCGGCACGGCTATCCGGGATATGTTCTACAAGGAGGAGCACATTCTCTTCCCCGCCGCGCTGGAGACGCTGAGCCAGGGTGAGTGGGCGGCGATCCGTGCCCAGGGGCCCGAGGTGGGCTACTGCTACGTGGAGCCCGGGGATCAGTGGTCGCCGCGTGGCGTCCCCCACGGCGAGGAGGGCGCGGGGACCACGCCCCTACAGGTGAGGGAGGGCCCTGCGGGTGGATTGATCCCCCTGGACACCGGCGCGCTTACGGCACAGCAGGTCAACTGGATGCTGACCCACCTGCCGGTTGACGTCACGTACGTGGACCAGGATGACGCGGTGCGGTTCTTCTCGGCGACCAAGGAGCGCATTTTCCCCCGTTCCCCGGCCATCATCGGGCGCAAGGTGCAGCAGTGCCATCCGCCCGCCAGCGTCCACCGCGTGCAGCGCATCCTGGACGATTTCCGCGCCGGGCGGCGCGACGAGGCCGAGTTCTGGATTCAGATGGGGGGACGGTTCATTCACATCCGGTACTTCGCCGTGCGGGATGAACGTGGTGCGTACCAGGGCACGCTCGAGGTGAGCCAGGACGTCACGGACATCCGCGCGCTGGAAGGGGAGCGTCGCCTTCTGGAAGAGGGGGACTGAGGGCGCAATATCGCGGCAGCCACCAGACGGATTTTAGGCTCTTTTTAACTTTCGTCGCCACCTCCCATGCACTGTTGCCCATTATAATAACTGGCGTATAATAACCTGTGCGCCCCGTTTGCAGTAGGGGCGGAGACCGACCGCTCCTGAGCGTCTGCGACGGGCGTCTGCGTCCGCGACATCGGTGTGCAGGTCCGCCGAACGGACGTCCGCGTCCGCGCCGTCTGGGCAGCGTCCGGCGGATTGGAACGGTCCGCGCGTTTGGCTGGTGGACCATTGGCGGGAAGAAGAGGGGAGGTGGCATAGATGAGCAATAAGACTATAGGCATCGCTCTGCTCGTGCTTGGGCTCGTAATCTTGGTGGTGTCAGCGGCGGCTGATCCTCTCGGGCTCGGAGGTGGCAACATCGTGTTCGGCCCTCAGCAGATCATCGGCACCGTCGCGGGAGCGATTGTGGCCATTGTAGGGCTGATCATGCTGTTCAGGAAATAGCCCTCCGGCAGTCGTCGTCCGTATCAGTCGGCATCGTGGATGTCCGCGCTAAGCGCGCGTGACTGGTCTGCCTTGGCGCCAGTCAGATGACGGCGCAGCGTCTGCCCCGACCGGCAATGGTGACCAGCGCCGGTCGGGGCAGTTTAGTACAGGTATGCCTGCGTTGCAACGATGCTCCGCTGGGGCCGGGGCGCAGCGGTGCCGTCTGTTGGCGCAGGAAGGGGCACGAGGATTATGGACATTCTGGCGGTCATCAGCGGTGAGTACGGACAGCGACATGTGGACAACATCCGTGCAAACGGTCCCTCCGATTGGCAGGTCGAGGTGTGGCGGGCACCGGCGGTCCTGCCGCCCGTCGTTGACTACCCCGAGGAATACCTGCCTGCGTCGCTCCCTTCCACCGACCTGATCCTGGCATTTGGCGAGCACAAGGGCGTGGCGGAGCTCATCCCGGAGGTGGCGCGGATGACGGGGGCAGGTGCGGTCATCGCGCCGGTGGACCGGGAGGAGTGGCTGCCGCGCGGCCTGGCCCGGCAACTGCGGGGATGGTTGGCCGATATGGACGTGGCTTGCGTCACGCCCAAGCCGCTCTGCTCACTCACCGGGACTCACTACAACGTCCGTCGTCACCAGTTGGCGTACGATCATCCGCTCATCGCCGAGTTCGCGCAGCACTTCGGAAGGCCCGAGTTCCGCATCACCGTGGACCCTCGGAGCCGGACGATCACCCAGGTGACGGTTGTGCGCGACGCCTTCTGTGGCTGCGCGCGGCACGTGGCCCAGGGGCTGGTGGGTGTGTCGGTGGACAAGGCCGAGGAGACCGCCGGTTTGCTGCACCATCACTACCCCTGCCTGGCCGGGATGGGCGTGGATCCCGACTTCAACGACACGCTGATGCACGTCTCCGGGAATATCGTCAAGGAGCGGGTTGCGGAGCAGGTGCAGCCTTACAAGAGGACCGTGTACATCGTCCCCGGCCGGCGCAGCGACTGAGCGCTCTTACAGCTCGAACAGCCTGTGCCTGGTGAAGTGGAGATACCGATCGGCCACGAAGCTCAACGGCTTCTCGGCCAGGATGAAGCGCTCCGACAGCGTCGCTAGGATGCCATCCAGTCCCTCCACCCCGGCGCGCTCGTGCTCCGCCGCCAGCCGGTAGAAGGCTCGCCCGTGAGCCTCGTAGTCCTCCCGGCTCTTGCAGATCCGGCCCTTCATGCGTGGCCGGATGCGGCGGCTCAGGGGGTAGCGGTGCTGGGCCTCGATGTAGTCGGGGAACATACCTGCCATGAAGAGACACACGTCGGCAATGCGCTTGTAGGGTTCAAAACGCAGATCCTCGTCCAAGGCCTGGCAGTAGCGCACCATGCTCTCGACGTTGAGGTCGCTGATGCGATACTTGTGCCAGAGGCCCTGCCGCACCCGGACCGCCATCGTCCTGCTCTGGATGCGGGTGAACGAGGCCAACATGGCCGCCAGGTAATCCCGCAGCGATTCCTGCTCTAGCAGCTCGATAACCTGGTCGGTGTCGAAGAGAAGCACCTTCTGCTGGTGACGCCGTTCCGTGGTGAAAGTCTCCCGCTCCAGGTCCCGCCGTGCCCGCTGCAGAAGCACGGTGAAGAAGAGCCACGGCGAGACGAAGAGCAAGACTTCATCGGAGGCCCGGGCGGAAGCGGCCGACCGCGGCCGGTCGGGATCGACGCCTGGAACGTCTGCCTCGCCCATCAGGCGCTGGAAGAGCCGCTCGTCACTCAGCATGGCCTCGATGAGTTGCTCGTCCTCAAGAATGAGGTCAGCGACGCGTTCCTGGTCGCTGTGCTCTGGCATCAGCGTCTCGACCATGAACTTCACGTCACGGCGCGTTATTTGCCATAGGCGGGTTCGTGTTATCATCGGATGCAGCCGATCGCAGACGGTCGGAATCAATGGACCGCCGGCATCCCTGCCGGCATTCCGCCCGCAACGTCCGCACTTACTCCAAGTGCGTGTAGAACTGCGCGGGCTTGAGTTCCTCGAAGTCCGCCTTGGAGGCCAGGTGTCTTCGGATGTCGAGACATAAGTCGCATTTCGAGACGTAGCCTTCATCGGACTCCTGGTAGCCGAAATCCCTCGCGAAGCGGAAGAGCCCCCGCATGTCGTCAGCGATTAGGAACCTCAGGATTGGGTGTGTGTCCAGGTCTATTCCTTCTTCCTCCAGCGTGTCCAGTTCGCTCCAGCGGCCCAGCGAGATGCCGCCACAGTAGCCCGGCATGAAGTTGCCGTAGTTGTCGAAATGGTTGTGCCAGTTTCTCAGGAACGTAGGTCGGCAGGGCTCGTGGAAGAAGACGCGCGCCGGGCGGCTGGGGTAGAGGTGCCGTAGCTGGCGGGCGGCCCGGCCCGTCAGGAAGAGCTCCACCAGGTCCGCCAGGTGCTCGCCCTCCGTCAGCGCCATGTAGTCCTCAATCGGCAATTTCTCCTTGATGCCCAACTCCCTAAAGCGGCGGTAGTAGGCCAACTGATAGACCACGACGTTTCTGCCGAAAACCTTTTCGCTAACGCGGATGCAACGTTCCGTTCTCTCGAAGGGCACGTATTCGGCGTAGAAGGGGTTGACCGAGATGAGGATGCCTTTCAACCCGGCCGCCTTGAGGCACTCTAGCCTGTACCTGGCTTGCTTGTCGCTGCGGCACCAGGAGCAGTTCGTCTCGACGAAGGTGGATGGGATCGCCAGTTGCTCGGCCATCTCCACCGCCTGGAGCAAGCGCTCGAAGTTCAGGAAGGGCTCCCCGCCGGTGAAGTGGAGCCCATGGTTGAGGCTGATCGCGCGCTCGCCCCAGGGGCTGGGCGCGATCCGGCCCGCAAGCAGGGACAGGATCTCCTCCAGGTCCTCCGTGGTGATCCAGTCGCCCTTCCACTTGGGCGAGCAGGCGTACATGCAATGCCGGCATTCGGCGGAGCACTTGTAGGACAGGAGGATGCCTCCCGAGATCGGCCGTGGTACTCTTGCTCTGGCCGCACGACCTGACATGCGATCAGTGGCCCGACCGTAAGCGGTCGACGACGGCAATCCTGCCGGCATGGGGTTCGCATTATCCGCGTTCATCTCATTCCCTTCAAGTTCGCCCAAGAAGACGCCGCTTCTGCCTCAATGCAGCAACCCGTCGAGGTTGTGGGGGCTGATGGGCCGCGTGCCCGCCTCGATCTCTCGCACCAGCGCCACCAGCGCCGTATTGACCGGCGTCGGCACGCCTTTCTCCTGGCCCCGCTCGACCGCGTAGCCGTTGATGAAGTCGATCTCGGCCGAGCGGCCTCGCTCAATGCTCTGCAACATGGAGGATTTGAGGCGGCGGAACTTGATCCCCACGGCCAGCATGATGGCATGTCTGCTCAACAGATCGAGCCCCAAGCCGCCCGTCCGACGGTCGGGAGGCAGGTAGAGCCGGTGGATGTCCAGGGTGCCGCCCACCGGTTCCATCGTGATGCCGTGCGCCTGCGCCACGTCCACCACCTCGCTGACGGTCGCCAGAGCGATGCGCCGGACGGTGCGGCGCCTGAGCATGGTGCCCAGCAGTTGCCCGGTCACCGCTCCCAGCGTCGCGACGACGCAGTTGATCGCCAGCTTGCTCCACAGCACGCCGTAGATGTTGCTCGATGCGGTCGTCGGCGCTACTGCGTCCAGCGTGGCCTTGATCTGCTGCACGCGCGGGGTCACCCGGCCATCCAGTTCCCCGACGACCAATTCTCCGCGCGAGGTCATCTCGCAGACGCCCGGCGTGTGCATCGTCGCGCCCCAACCGACCAGCGCGCCAATCACGCGCTCCCGGCCTAGGATCGCGCCCACGCGATCCTCAACCACGCCATTCTGGAGCGTGAGTACGTAACCCTCGGGTGCCAGGTATCCCGCCACGTCGCGCGCGGCTTGCGACGCATCGCTGCCCTTCATCGCCAGGTACACGGCGTCGAACGGCCCTGGGACCTCGTCCAGATGGGTGCGCGCGGTGGTGGGCACGGTCCACCGGCCGTCCGGCGTGATGATGCGCAGGCCATCTGCGTTGATCGCCCGGCTGATGTTCTCGTTGTGCGTGACCACCGTGACGTCGTGGCCGGCGCGTAGCAGCCCTCCAGCGATCACCCCGCCCACGCTTCCACAGCCCATCAACAGCAACCGCTTCGCTTCGCCCGTGTGTGATGCCATGACGCCTCTTCTCCTTCCGCTGCGTGCTTCCCGCGTACTGTCTCCGCGCACGATCCAGAGCGCGCCTGTGTCGCCCTCTCCCGGGGAATTATACACCAAATCTCTTCTCTGTGCCTGTGCGAATCGGAATCCGCGGGACGGTCCTGCCTGCGATACGGTCCTGTGTTCTTCCTGTCCCCTCATCCCTACGCGGAACACGGGGGGGCCCAGCCGCAGGTTGTTCCCTTGAGGTGGTTGAAGTATAATACCCCGACCATTCCGTAAGGGGAGGAACCACGGTCATGGAAATCAGTCGGGACATCCAAGCGCAACTGCTGATTTACGAGAGAAACGAGATTACGGAGCACCACATCTACAATAAGCTTGCTCGGACCGTCAAGTCTCCTGAGAACAGGCGTGTCCTCGAGGAGATAGCGAACGACGAACTCCGGCACTACCACGAGTGGCGAGAGTACACCCAGCAGGACGTGAAGCCCCAGCGGCTGAAGATTTGGAAGTACTACTTGATCAGCCGGGTGCTTGGGTTCACGTTTGGGGTCAAGCTCATGGAGAAGGGCGAGGAAAGCGCGCAGGAGAACTACGCGCAGTTGCAGGAGGCGATACCGGAGGCGGAGGCCATCGCCCGCGATGAGAACGAGCACGAGGACGCGTTGCTCGCGCTACTCGACGAGGAGATGCTGCGCTATACAGGCTCCATCGTGCTGGGTCTGAACGACGCGCTCGTGGAGCTGACGGGCGCGCTGGCTGGCCTCACGTTTGCGCTTCAGAATACCCGTCTCATCGCGCTGACCGGTTTGATCACGGGCATCGCCGCGGCTCTGTCTATGGGGGCGTCGGAATACCTGTCCACGCAGTCGGAGGAAACCACCAAGAACCCCGTCCGGGCCTCGATATACACGGGCGGGGCCTACGTCGTGACCGTGTTTTTCCTGATCCTTCCGTACCTGGTGCTGGAGAACTTCTACGTCTGCCTGGCCTGTACGCTGATCGCTGCCGTGTCGATCATCGGCTTCTTCAACTACTACGTCTCCGTAGCCAAGGACGTGCCGTTCAAGAGACGTTTCCTTGAAATGAGCGGATTGAGCCTCGGCGTGGCAGCACTGAGCTTCTTCATTGGCTTTCTCATTCGCACTTTCCTGGGTGTCGATGTCTAGTTCGTGTCTAGACGCGGATCGATAGACAGATCACATAGATAGCTATACAAGGAGAAAATGAGATGAAATATAGAACCCTGTTGGTAGCCTTCGCCGTCCTGGCCCTGACCACGTTGGCCTGTGGCCCGTGTGGCGCGATCGGCGATCTCGTAGGTGGGGATGGGGTGGAACTGCCTCTGCCTGCCGTCGAGTCCGAGGATGAGACGTCCACTCCCCTGCCGGAGGCCCCTGCAGCCCCTGAAGCGGAAGCCCCTGAGGAAGAATCGGCCGAGGAAGAGGCGCCTGAGCCGGAACCCGTCGAGGGCGGGGGCTCAGCGGGCGCGATCTACGGCGACATCCCCGTCTATCCGGGAGCCAGTGAGACGTTGGAGCAGATAACCCCTCCGTTCGGGGCGGATGAGGGGGACTATGCCCTGACCGAGTTCTGGAACTACGAGACGAGCGATGAGCGAGCGAAAGTGTCCGATTTCTACCTGGCCGAGATGCCCAACAGGGGCTGGGAGAAGATCGTGGAGATGCCGACGGCCGAGGCGCACATGAGCGTTTGGGTCAAGGAGAACGAGGGACTCGGGGCGACGATCGTGATTGCGGAAACCGACGAGGGAATGACTTACATCACGATCATCGTGGGACAGGAGGAGTAACCGCGTCGACGAACCCACCAGGCCCGTGGAACTTTCTCAGCCTCCGACCCGTCTAGAACGTGTAGGGCATAGCGGCGCCGACTTGACGGCCGCCGCAGGCAAGAGCAGCAAGAGGAGGCAAGTCGGATGAAAAGCATACTACAGTGCATGCTCATCTTGGCTGTACTGGCGGGCCTGGTGGGATGTGGCGGTCCAGGCGGATCTCCTGTTGACGACCGGCCGCCAGGCCAGGCCGTGCAGTCGGACAGGTCACGGGTGACCGCGCCCGATGTGCCAACCGGCGACCTGGCGCGCCTGGTGGATGGCAACACAGCGTTCGCCCTTGACCTATACCGCGTTTTCGGGCAGGAGAACCAAGACGACAACCTGTTCTACTCTCCCTATAGCATCTCGCTAGCGCTGGCGATGACGTACGCCGGGGCGCGGGGGCAGACGGAGCAGCAGATGGCGAGCGTCTTGCACTTCGCGATGCCGCAGGAGCGACTGCACCCGGCCTTCAACAAGCTGGATCTGACGCTGGCGAGCCGCGGGAAGGGAGCCGAGGGCGCGGATGGCGAGGGCTTCCACCTGCACATCGTCAACCGGATCTGGGGACAGGAGGGATACGAGTTCCTGGATGCGTTCCTAGACATGCTGGCGACGAACTACGGGGCCGGGTTGCAGCTCGTGGACTTCGCGGGCGCGCCCGAGGAGTCCCGCGTCACGATCAACGATTGGGTCGAAGATCAGACGGAGGGCCGGATCGAGGACCTGATTCCACAGGGCATCATCAACGAACTCACTCGGCTCGTCCTGACCAACGCCATCTACTTCAACGCCGCGTGGGCCGAGCCCTTCGAAGAACGCCTGACTGAGGATGGCGCGTTCTACCTGCTCGACGGCGGTGAGGTCAGCGTGCCGATGATGCGGCATACGGCGTCCTTCGGGTACGCGGAGGGTCAGACCTACCGGGCGGTCGAGCTGCCGTACGACGGCCAGAAACTGGCGATGCTCATCTTGCTGCCGCAGGCGGGCGAGTTTGAAGCGTTTGAGGACGCGCTCGACGCCGAGCAGATGGACGCTATACTGGACAACCTCAATTATGGGGAAGTCGCCCTGACTATGCCCAAGTTTGAGGTCGAGTCGGACTTCAGCCTGGTCGATGCCCTCACCGCGATGGGCATGCCCGATGCCTTCTCCATGAACGCGGACTTCTCCGGGATGGATGGGACCCGCGATTTGTTCGTCAAGGACGTCGTGCACAAGGCATTCGTCTCCGTGGACGAGGCAGGTACAGAAGCGGCCGCGGCCACGGCCGTGGTGATGCAGTTGAAGGCGGCGGTGGCGGAACCCATCGAGGTCACGGTGGATCATCCTTTCCTCTTCTTCGTCCGGGACGTACAGACCGGCGCTATCCTGTTCGTCGGACGGGTGGTGAATCCGGGGGCATGAGGGCCGTATCACAGGTTTACGACAGCCGCCCCCTGCCCGGGGAGCAATCCTCGCAGGTGGTCGGCTGTTTTTGTGTACTCGGTGACCAACCGAGAGCCGATTTGCCCGCTGGGGCGAGAGGAGGAGGACCGTGACTGAGACGATCGTGATCACGATATGGATCCGAGCGAGGAACCCGATCCCCGACTGGGGATCACCAGCCTGGTGGACTTCGCCGACGATCTGGAGCAGGAGATCCGTGGGCTCGACGGGACTCCCATCGTGATGGGATCAGTCAACTCCCTCCGTTGCCTCGCGGACGTTCTCCTGGTTCTCGAAGAAGCAGTTGTCCTCGCAGACCACGGCGGAGGGGCCGGCGTTCTCCTCGGAAAGAGGGGACACATCGCGGGTGAAGGACTCCTGCCTGGGGCCGCCGATAGACAGACCGATCTCGTTCCCGGTCACCGTGTTGCCCTGGAGCGTCACGTCCCGGCAGTTTCGGACGTCGATGCCGTTCTCGCGACTGTCGACGATCACGTTGCCCCTCACTGAGACGCCGGAGCAGTCCTCCAGCTTGATGCCGTGCCTCCAGCCCTCGCCCCACACGCTGGGACCCAGCGGGCTTGGGGGAAACTCCTCGATGGGATGTCCGCTCCCGCTGATGTGGTTGCCGTCGATCAGGATGTTGGCTCCCCAGGAGTTGTACTCGACGTTGATGGCGGCCCAGTTGGTCCCGCTGATGACGTTGTGGCTTATGCTGCTTTGCTCGTTTGCACCCGCCCAGTCCTCGAAGTTGATGGCGTCCTCCACGTTCATAAGGAACAGGTTGTGGTGGATGGAGATCGCCGTTTCTCCGTGCTCTGCCACGAAGTGAACGAGTATGCCGTGAGGGTAGTTGTAGCGGAAGAGATTGCCTGAGACCTGGGCCGAGCTCCTGTAGATGGCCAGCGCGTTGTGCTGGTAGTTGCTCTCGAAGACGTTTTCCTCGATCTGAATGCCGTGGCTCCCACCGACTGCCACCCCGACGGCGTTGTCGTGGATGTGGTTGTGGCGCAGGACGATGTCCTGCGAGTCGCCGATGACGACGGCCGCCTGTTCATGCACAGGGTAGTCGTGGATGACGTTGTCGGCAAGGAGCACGTCGGACACGGCTTCGAGGAAGACGCGGGAGCGCACGAACTCGCTCCCGGTGATGTGGATGCCTGAGCGTTTCACGCGCACACTGCATCCCTCGAACCGGACGCCGTCGGTGTCTGCATCCAGCATCACCTCACCGCCGGTGCAGACGGTCGGCAGGTCCTTGGGCAGGTGAACGGGCTCGGGCTGGCGCAGGACGGGGGGCGGGGGGATTGGACACGGGGTCTCAACTGTGCCGGCACAGCCGCCCATCAGGATGGCGATCAGGACCAGGGCCGGGATATGTTTTCTCATCGTCGTCCATCCTTGGAGGTGTGTTGCATCTGGTGGAAGCCAGGTGAGATGTCTGTGTTCTCGACGCGTAGCGGTATTTTAGCTGCGAGTCGCGTTTTCATCAACCGTTCGTCTCCTAAATCCAACCGTTCGCCGCCAGGTCCTTGCTACTAGATCTCCGCTTGTGCTATGATATGTGTGTGTGCGGTGGGCGGTTCTGCTGCTAAGCTAGGACAAGGAGCGGGTGACATGGAGAATCGGAAGAGAGGGCTGGCGGGAGTGGCCTGGGTTGTGTGGGGCTTGTTGACGGTGGTGCAGATCGCGCTGAGGTTTGCTCTGTGCCGTTACGACGGCGCTGTCTCCGCCGCGCTGGAGGCCGTGGGCTGGGTTCTATGGGCGCTATCGTGCATCTTTGGCTGGTGGCCCATCGTCGAGCTGCGCAGGAAGGGAGGCGTGGCGAAGGGCAAGAGCTACACGCGGACTACGGTCCTGGTGGACAGCGGTATGTACGGCGTGGTGCGCCATCCGCAGTATCTCGCCTTCATGCTGATCAACCTGGCGCTGCCGCTGGTCACGCAGCACTGGCTGATTGCAGTCCTCGGCATCGCTGGCGTAATTCTCGTCTACGTGGGCATCCTGCCGATGGCGGACCGGCGCAACGGGGAGCGGTTTGGGGATGCGTACCGGCAGTACATGGAACGGGTACCGGCTGTGAACGTCGTGGCGGGGATCGCGCGGCTGGTACGGCGCAAGGAGGAGGGATAGGGAAGAGCGGGGATATTGGTGGGTGTACTGAGACAAGATGTCCCCGGGACGAAGGCTCCGAACTGCTGGGGGGAATGCAAGTGCGGTGAGACGTGGGCGAACGGGTCTTGACAAGAGAAGGGGGATGTGGTATGATAGTTTATGCATTAAATAAAGTAAGTAAGTAAGAGGTCTAGCTGTGGACGGGTTTAGCTCGGGCAATCAGCAGGGCAGAAACATCCAAGACGTCAAACTGGACAACCGCTCTCTCGTTTTCGAGCACATCCGCTCCAGCGGCGGGATCTCTCGCGTCGAGTTAGCGAGGCGGACCGGCCTTACGCCTTCCACCGTCACGAACATCGTCAAAGAGCTGATCCGCATAGGCCTGATCAAGGAGGGCGGCCTTCTCCCCTCCTCCGGCGGGCGTCGACCATCTCGCCTGCAGATCAACGCTCAGTGGGGCTTCCTCGTGGGCGTTTATCTGGCCCGGTCGTGGATCTCAGCCCGGCTCACGGACTTGAACCTCGGAACGGCAGTATCCCGCAGAACGGAATCCTCCTCCCTGTCAGAACCCGTCGAGATCACGGTTCCCGCTTTGCTGACGATGGTTCGAGAGCTCATCTCGGACGCCGATGTGCCGCGGGACAGAATCATCGGCATCGGTATCTGCGCACCCGGTCCTCTGGATCCGCGCGAAGGGGTGTTCACCACGGTCCCGAATTTCCCCGGTTGGAACGACGTTCCTCTAGCGCGCATCGTCGAGGAGGAAACCGGGGTGAGGACGATTCTGGATAACGACGCCACCGCGTCCGCGCTGGCCGAGAAGTGGTTCGGTGTCGCCCGGGAGATGGACACTTTCGTCTATATCCTGGCCGACGCGGGCGTCGGTGGGGGCATCGTCATCGACGGCGAACTCTATCACGGGCAGCACGATATGGGCGGTGAGATTGGACACACCACGGTTGATCTCCACGGACCGCGATGCGGATGCGGAAACGTGGGATGCCTGGAGCTCTACGCTGCTCCTCAGGCTATCGTGACCCAGGTCCGCGAGACGGTCCAGGCCGGACGAGAGAGCCTGGTTGAACAGTGGGGGGGCGAGGATCTAGATGCTCTCAACTTCGAGATGATCGTCCGGGCGGCTCGGCAGGGTGACGCTGTGGCTCTGGACGCTATCCAGGGTATGTCCCAGGCGCTGGCCGTCGGCGTCATCAACCTCATGCACTCGCTCGATCCCGAGGCGATTCTCATCGGGGGGCAGGCCGGCCTGGCGGGCGATCTTCTGTTCGATACCATCGAAGCAGTCGTTCGCGAGCGCTGTCTGTCGAAGGAATCGCGCGAAATCTCGATCCTACCCTCGCAGTTGGGAAAAGAGGCACCAATCACTGGTGCTCTGTGCCTTGTCTTGCGTGAGGTCTTTCGCGATCCCCAGCTATGGCTGATGAGTCATTTCGCGGATCGCTAGTATTGTCCGTGCTTCTGTGGTAGCTGGGTTGGTCTTTCTATCTGGATGGCTTGACCTGGCTCCAGGTGGGTCTTTGACCCGGTGGTCCTGTGGGAAAATCAAAGTGCTGACCCCAGGCTGGCTTTGAGCAATCTGGGTCGCTGCATGGAGATAACGTAAGGGTTGGTTCCGGGAAGGAGCATCAGTGACTGGATGCATTGTTTCGTGGGGCCTGAGCTGGCTGTCGTGCACAGCGACAGCAGCACGCCGTGGACGGTCCGGGAGCGCTTGAATCGGATATAGGTCACTAAACTAAGGGAGGTTCCAAAGTGAAGACCAAGTATGTGGAAATCGAACGCTTGACCGACATTACCCCTGATGAATTCGCCCCTTATGGTCAGATTATCGGCCTCGAGGATGCCCCTCCTCTTGAGGACTTTCCTCACCTGAATTACTGGACGCACAACGTGGATATCGGTCCGGACGAGGAGAAGTTGGACCTGGGGCTACTGTTATGCAAGCCCCTGCCGCCGGGTGCTGCTGTCACGAAGATGGAGATGCACCCCCATACGTGGGAGATCTTCATGCCCCCCGTGGGAGAGGTCGTGTTCGTGATGGCGCCCGTGGACGCGCAGGCTGATGGGCCCGACATCGCTCGTATTCGGGCCTTCCTGCTGGATGGCAGCCTCGGTGTGGCGCTGCCGGGCGGCAACTGGCACTGGCCTCCTATTCCCGTCGGTGGGCCGGCGAAGATCTCCTTGCTTCGGAAGGGGCCACGGCTGGATATAACAGATTTCGCTGAACTGGGCGTGCAAGTCAAGCTCATATTCTAACTGGACACAGGGGGGCTATCATTGCTTGGCTCAGCCGATTCTAGGGTAGGAGCAGTTCGTGGCTCGGACGTGAGTTTTCTACGCAGGTATAGCACTGTGGGTCTGTGCATTGTCTTCGTGGCCTGCGAACTGGTGCTGTACCGACTGACTCTGAGGCAGGGGGAGGCACTTCCATTCGTCCTCTGGAGCGTAGTGATCTTCGCGGTTTTGTTCGCGTTAGCTTTGATCCTTGCTCCTGAGGATCTGGTACCCAAACTGTGCGTGACTCCCGCTATCCTGTTCTTGGGGCTGATCACCATCGGGCCGTTTATCTACCTGCTGTACATCAGCTTCTTCGACGTCACCGTTCTGAACTTCCGCAAAGAGTGGACGTTCATTGGATTGGAAAACTACCTCCGCGTCATCACCGACTCCGTCGTCCGCCAGTCCCTCGTTCGCACGGTCGAGTACGTTCTCTTTGCTGTAGGGGCAGAGCTCGTGCTAGGGATGGCTCTGTCCCTGCTGCTGAACTGGGAGTTCAAGGGAAAAGGCTTCTTCACCACCGCGCTCGTTCTGCCGATGATGATGACACCCATCGTCGTAGGGATAGGATGGAAGTACTTCATGGACTACAACACGGGGTTTATCAACACCATCTTGAACAACATCGGCCTGCCACGCGTGCCGTGGCTGACGTCCAAGCCTCTACCGCTGGTGGATCAGATCCCGCTGATCGGCGATTTTCTGTTCAAACAGCTCAACTTCAAGTGGGCCATGGTGTCCATGGTGTTTATCGACGTCTGGCAGTGGACGCCATTCGTTGTCCTGGCCTTGATCGCGGCGCTGAGTTCCCTGCCCCGTGCCCCATTCGAGGCAGCGATCGTCGATGGGGCCGGCGGGTGGCAGATCTTTCGTTACGTCACGCTGCCTCAACTGCGTCCCACCATCATGGCCGTGGTCCTGATCCGCGTGATGGATGCGGTGAAGGCCTTTGATACCATATGGGCCCTGTTTGGCAACAACACCTCCACGCGGACGCTGAACATCTCAATATACACATTCGGTCTGGGCATGAAGAACTTCGGTCAGGGGGCCGCGCTGTCAGTTCTTACCCTTATCCTTATGACCATCGTCAGCCGGAGTGTCATTAGGCTTCTGACAGGCAAGCAATAAGAGGGACGGGAGATCATGAGACGGAGTGGATTGCGAGCTGTTCTGACCTACGTTGTGCTGACAATCGCCGTTGTCGCGTGGGGGTTTCCTATGGTATGGGTGGTCATCTCGTCATTCAAGCCAGCGGCAGATCTCACCGCCCGGGGCTTCAGCCTGAGCTTCGTGCCCACGCTGGAACATTACCGGTTTGTCTTCGAGAGACAACCATTCTTCCTCTACGTGCGCAACAGCGTCATCGTAACCGGAATCTCCACCCTGATCGCTTTGCTGATCGGATCTCTGGCTGCGTACAGTATGTCTCGATTCGGGACTGGCGGCGATGGCCTGTCTTTCTGGGTGTTGTCCACCCGTATGGCGCCCCCGGCAGTGATGATCATCCCGTACTTCCTGATTTTCCAAGCCATGGGAATGTTCAACACGTGGTGGGCGCTCATCGTGACGTCGTTGATGCTAAATCTGTCCTACATCGTCTGGATGTTGCGGGACTTTTTCGATGAGGTACCGCGCGAGATTGACGATGCCGCCAAAGTGGATGGTGCCTCTCGGTTGCAGACGATGTTTCTCGTCATCTTCCCGCTGGCGCGCCCGGGCATCGTCGCCACGACTATCTTGGCGGCTACGTTTGCCTGGAACGAGTTCCTGTTTTCAGTTGTACTCACGCTGAATCAGGCATCGAAGACGTTACCCGGCGCGGCGAACGACTTTGTGACCGGCTACGAGGTAAACTGGGGCGCGCTGTTTGCCTCGGGTGTGATGATCGTCATTCCTATCGTCGTTTTCACCTTCATCGTACAGAAGCACATCGTGCGAGGCCTTACGTTGGGGGCGGTTCGTTAAGTATAGACCCCCTTCCACGGATGGAAGAGGAGTGGGAGCCGAATGCAGCACGCGATGCCTGGCAGCGGTTGCTGCTCGGCCAACGTCGTGTCGGGTGATTGCACTGTCAATGACGTACCTGGGGAAGTCCGAGTAGTCGCGGAGATTGTGCTCTGACGCGCGGTTTGATGTAAGGAGGTGGATATCTATAAACTGAATATCGATTGAATCTAGAGGAGAAATCGGTGACCCACGAGGACCTGATCATGCCGGTCGCTGCGACTCTTCGGCGCGCCTTTTCGGTTGCTGAGGTTCAGGCTGCGAGAGGTTCGCCCCACGAGGGGTCCGCATCACACCTGCGCAGACAGGTGGCCCCCGCGTCGCCAACACGCCGAACGCGTGCGACGAGAATCTACCCAATCGAACATGGAGGAAAGATGTTTAAGTCAAAGCACCTATGTCTGTTTCTGATCTTGACGATCCTGGCGAGTCTTGCGCTGGCGAGCTGTGGCCCGCAGCCGACTCCCGAGCCGACAGAAGAACCCGCCCAGGAGGTGGAGGAAGCCGAGCCTGTTGAAGAGGAAGAAGCCGAAGCAGAGGAAGCCGAACCTGTTGAAGAGGAAGAGGCTGAACCAGAGGAAGCCGTCGAGTACACGCCGGTCGTCATGATGACGCGTACCGGAGCGGAGGGCGATGGACTCCGCGCCGTGGCGGAGGCGTACGAGGAGGCCACGGGTAAGCATGTCGAGGTCACGGAGCAAGGACGCGCCGGTTACTTCGATACCCTGTCCACGCGGCTCCTGGCCGGTACGGGGGAGGTGGATCTCATCTTCTTCCCCAGCACCTACATCGGGCAGTTCGCCGAGGCCGGGACGCTTCAACCGATCGAGGGATACATGGTTGATCCCGAGTTGACGGATCCTGCGGAGTTCGACGCAGATGACTTGCTGGTCACGTACGGATACAAGGGCAGCACATATGCGCTGCCGACGGATCTCAGCGCTCACTTCCTGTACTATCGCAAAGATCTGGTTCCTGAGCCTCCTCAGACCTGGGAGGAGGTCATGGAGATCGCGCCGGAGTGGACGCAGTCGCTGAATCCTGACTCGCCGACGGTGTATGGCGCTGGCTTCGACGCGTTGGCCCCTGAGGAAGGGCCGAAGATCTTCTACACCGGGATGTGGAGCCGGGGCGGCTGGATTGTGGACGAGGAAGGCAAGTCGGGCGTCAACAGCGAGGGCGCTGTAGCGCACGGCGACATGTGGCGACAGATGGTAGACGAGGGGTTGATCTCGCCGGAGACCAGCAACCTGGGCTTCAACGAGATTATGGAGGCCCTGGGCAACGGCACGATCGCCATGGGTACGCCCTACTGGAACGCGGCATACGGCTTGATTCTGACCAGCGATATGCCGGAGAAGGACAATATCGCGATCACCTTGGTGCCGGGCGTCGAGCAGCCGGACGGCTCCATCTATCGCACGCCTTTCCAGCATGGCTGGACACTGGTGATGAACGCGGCATCGGAGAACAAGGAAGAGGCCTGGAAATTCATGGCCTGGGCTACCGGCAAGGAGGGTGGTTTGGTGCACGCCAAGGCTGGTGGTACACCGGCCCGTGCCTCGGTGCTAGGAGATTCTCAGTTCACGGAGACTCGCCCTGACTTCGCCCTGATGCTTGAGAGCCTGAAGATGGCCAAGGCGGAGCCCATGGTGACCTACTACGACGAGATGCACGAGGCTATGAACATCGCCCTGGCACGCATCCTGAACGAAGGTTGGGAAGCGCAGGAAGCGCTTGACGAAGCGGCGGCGACCATCGAGGAGCTTGCTGCCAACGCACCATAGTGTGGGCTTTCGTGTCGCGGAAGTCCAGCACATAGCGACGCAGAATGTGTGGGGGAGGATGTTCCATCCTCCCCCACATGACTGAAAGGGAGGAAGCAGATGACCACACTATTCAATCAGTCGTGGACCAAGCAGGATGTCCTCGCCTATGTAGGAGACATCAGTGCCTTGGGAGGCATTCGTCTGGCCGAATTGTCGGACGGTCCTGGACGTGGTGTCCGCGTCGCCGATCTGTACACTGGAGCGGGGTTCCGGTGCACGGTGCTGATAGATCGCGGACTGGATATCGGGTATGCCGCGTTCAACGGGATGCCCATCGCGTTTCAGGCTAGCTGTGGCGTCCGCAGTCCCTATTTCTTCGATCAGGAAGGGTATGAATCCCAGCGTAACTTCCACGGCGGGCTTCTGTCCCTGTGCGGTCTCAGCGCAGCCGGTCACCCCAGTGAGGATGCTTTCGGCAAGCACGGCCTTCACGGTCGCGTGTCGAACACCCCGGCACAGTCCGTGAGTGTGGGGGATACCTGGGATGGCGATGGGTATGAGTTCTGGATCAGTGGTCAGGTACGGGAAGCGTGGGTCTTTGGGTTCAACCTGCGCATGACAAGGAAGATCACGGCCTGGCTGGGGGAGAATCGTCTGCGCGTAGAGGACGCCTTCGAGAACCTGGGATGCGAGCCCGCGCCATTGATGCTGCTGTACCACTGCAACTTCGGCTTCCCCCTTGTGGCCGAGGGAAGCGAGTTGATCGTGGATGGCTCCGTCAAGCCGCGTGATCCCGAGGCTGAGGGAGGGATCGATACCTACAACCGGTTCGAACGTCCTCAGCCCGGATATGCCGAGCAGGTGTTCTACCATCAGGTGCGAGGTGATGAAGACGGATACGCGACCGCGGCGATCGTCAATCGTTGGCTCAATGGAGGCGAGGGACTGGCTGCCTATATACGGTGGCGACAGGCCGAACTGCCAGAGTTGATCCAGTGGAAGCAGATGGGGGTCATTGACTACGCGGCCGGCGTGGAGCCGGCGAACTGCTATCCTGAGGGGCGGGCACGCGAGGCAGAGCGCGGCACGCTGCGCATCTTGGAGCCCGGCGAAGTCGTGCGCACGGAGCTGGAATTCGGCACGTTGGCACGCAGTGACGAAATCGAGGCGCTTGTCCGCCGGATCGTGAGATAGACTGCTTGAGGCCGCGTTACCATTAGTTCTGGAAAACCCCGCAGTCTGCTGCGGGACGCTATCACAGAGCGGTCAGGCTGAATCGAGGCAAGTTCAGTGCCACATCGAACAATCGATCTTAGAGAAGTAAAGACATATCCGATACGCCGACGTTGCAACCTGGTGACCCTCGATGACCTGGTGGATCCGGAAGCTCCCCCACCTCCTTTCGAAAGCCAAGAGATGGGCGAAGTGATGGATAACATCAAGGCAGCTCGGCTCGCAGGCCGGCCGGTGATTTGGATGATGGGCGCTCACGTGATCAAGTGTGGGTTGGGTCCCCTTGTGGTCGACTTGATGCGGCAGGGCATCATCACCCACGTTGCAGGCAACGGTGCGGTCTCGATTCACGATCTGGAGATCGCCTTGATCGGTGAGACGAGTGAGGATGTGGCGACAAGTATCGAGGATGGCACCTTCGGCATGGCCGAGGAGACGGGGGCGACGATCCACCGTGCACTTCGCCGGGGCGCTAGGGATGGCATAGGGTACGGAGAGGCCGTCGGGCGGCTGATCGCCGAGGAGGAGTTCCCGTATCGCGAGTACAGTGTGCTGTACAACGCCTACCGGCTCGGTGTGCCCATGACGATCCACGCTACGATCGGCGCCGACATCATCCATCAACACCCGGACTGTGATTTCGGCATCCTTGGACAAGCCAGCGGGTTGGATTTTCAGATCTTCTGTGCGTCGGTGGCGGATCTGGAGCGAGGTGTTTTCCTCAACTTCGGCTCGGCGGTCACGGGGGCAGAGGTGTTCCTCAAAGCTCTTTCCATCACGCGCAACCTGGGGTACGCCGTCCGGGATTTCACCACCGCCAACTTCGACCTGATACCCCTGGGGCATTACCATGCGCCGGTGACGAAAGACAACCCGGACTACTACTATCGCCCGCGGAAGAATATCGTGAATCGTCCTGTCTCTCTCGGTGGGCGGGGCTATCATATCCAGGGAGATCATCGTCAGACCATTCCGAATCTGCATCATGCCCTGTGCGAGATGCTGGATGGAGCGGTGGCCCGTAAACCCGTCGAACCTGCCTGTTATGACGACCTGGCGGCCGTTCTGCTGCGGGTGAAAGAGCGCTCTCTTGGCGCGGCGGCGTCTCTGTGCAGGTTAGTGGCTCGTCGACCGAACCTGGGGGAGGCCTGCGTCGCCCTGGGCCAGGCGTACCTGATCATCGCGTCCAGCCTGGAGCGCGGAGGTACGCTGTACCTGTGTGGCAATGGGGGAAGCATGAGCGATGCCCTTCACATCTCGGGGGAACTGCTCAAGTCGTATGCGTGTTCCAGGCCCCTGTCGCCGGGCCACAGAGCACGTCTGGTCAGCCAGCTCGACGGCGGAGCGTTGGCTGAACATCTGGAAGAGGGACTGCGGGCCGTCGTACTAGGGGCAAACCCTTCACTGGTCAGTGCTGTGGACAACGACTTCGCGGCGCGGGGGATGGGGGTGGCACAGCATCTGCACGCGCTGGCGCGGCCCGGTGATGTGCTGTTGGGGATCAGCACGAGTGGCAAGGCGCAAAATGTGTGCTATGCGGCCAGCGCTGCGCGCGCGCTGGGGCTTGCGGTGATAGCCCTCACGGGTGAGCGAGGGAGCCCGCTGGGAGAACGGGCGGATGTGGTGATCCGCGCGCCTGCAGAAGAGACCGACCGGGTTCAGGAGGAGCATGTGACGATCTATCATTGCCTGTGTGAGATGTTGGAGAGAGACTTCTTTGGAGAAAACACTGAATGATACAACCATTGCCATCACGGGCACGACTGTCGGAGATATTAGATTCTCTCTCATGTGTGCGAGTAGCCGTTGTGGGCGACTTGGCCGTGGACGCATACTGGTATGCCGATATGATGCAGTCCGAGCTTTCGCGGGAGACCGCCATCCCCACGCGTCCTGTAGTGCGTGAGAGTTATACACCTGGGGGGGCCTCTAATGTGTGCTGGAATCTTGTGACTCTGGGAGTGGAGGGCGTTCATGCGGTAACTGTGGTAGGACAGGACTGGCGGTGGGAGATCATGCACTCGCTGCTGACGGATATCGGCGTAAATGTGGAGCACGTGTTGAGCAGCGCGGATTGGGCGACGACGATGTTCGCCAAGCCCATTCTCTTGGCCTATGGATTGCAGCGCGAGGACGCGCGCCTGGATTTCCTCAGCGACCATGCGCTGCCCTACGATCTTGAGGAAGTATTCCTGGCTCAGGTGCAGAGCGTCCTTCCCCAGGTGGATGTGGTCACAGTCACCGACCAGGTGTCCCCCGGTGTACTGACGAAGCGCGGAATCGCTGCGTTGGCCGCGTTGGCCGAGGCCCACCCGGAGGTGATCTTTGTCGCGGATTCCCGGTATCGCGTCGACGCGTTCTACCACATGGTACTGAAACCCAACAACATCGAAGCCGCGCAGGCTCTCTTCCGCGATAAGACGCCGGAAGAGGTGTCGCGCGACGAACTGGCAGCCGCAGCGCCCGATCTGCATCAGATAACCGGACGACCCGTGTACATCACGTTAGGCGGGGAGGGTGTGCTGATCTGCGATGGAACAGAGGTCCGATACGCTCCAGGCGTGTCTCTGTCACCGCCAATTGACGTAGTCGGGGCTGGGGATACGTTCCTGGCGACCCTGGCAGCGTCGCTCGCTGCGGGAGCAAGTTGCTGGGAAGCGGGCGCTCTGGCGAACCTGGCGGCAGCCGTGGTGTGCAAGAAGCTAAACCAGACGGGAACCGCCTCGCCAGAGGAGATTCTGGCGCTGTACGACGAGCTGCCGCATTAGGACATTTGCACGATCTACTAGCGGGGCCCGCTACCGGGCTGTTTGAAGCCGCATCTGGAGGTGTAAGTCTGACCGACCGTGACGGAGGAGCCGGGGTGTCACAGAACCGCCGGGGGTGGCGGTTCGGGCGAGCGAGGCGCTCGAGCGGCGGCCTGTATATCGGCAGCGATGCCGGTGATGGTGTCCATAGGAGCAAGTGAGTGAAACCGAGGGAAAGAATGGAGGCCGCGCTGAGGCGCGAGCCGGTGGACCGCGTGCCCATATTCATGTGGTATCATCCCGATACAGCCAGGCGTTTGGGTAGACTGCTGGAGATCCCGCCCGGGCGGGTTGCCGAGGCTATGGGGGATGATGTGCGGCAGGCATGGGTCGGCAACAACTACGCCATGGAGGGTATTACCCACGAACGAGAAGGTCAGGGTCACGTGGATGCCTGGGGCATCGAGTGGGTCAAGGTAGCCGCCTTTAACCAGATTCGGCGTTTCCCTCTGCAGCAGGCGAACCGCGACGAGATCTTTAGCTATCAATATCCGTATGACCACATCGATTCGTTGATGAGCAACATGGAGCCCGTCGTGTCGGACGGCAGTGCGGATACGTTCTGGATCGGTTGTGACGTCGCTCCCGTCCAGTTCGAGATGGTTTTCCGGCTCCGGGGTATGGAGAACGCGCTTCTCGACATGATCGACGATCTGGAACTCTCGGAGAGGATGCTCCGACAGGCCGCATCGTTCGCCGTGCGAATCTCTGAGATCGCGTGTGAGCGTTTTCCCTTGGATTGGCTCTTTGTCGGCGACGACGTTGGGGGGCAGCAAGGGATGATTATGAGCCCGCCGATGTGGCGTGAGATGATTCGGCCCCATCTGGCCCGGGTTTTCGACGTAGGGCAGTCAAACGGCGTTTGGGTGGCCTACCACTCCTGCGGGTCCATCCGACCCATCATCCCGGATTTGATAGAGATGGGGGTGCAGGTCCTCAATCCGATCCAGTGTCACTGTCCCGGAATGGAAGCGCTTGAGTTGAAGAAGGAGTTCGGGAGGGATCTTGCCTTCATGGGAGGGGTCGATACGCAGTGGCTGCTGCCCAATGGGACGGCCGATGAGGTCCGTCACGAGACAGCGCGCCTGGTCGAGGGGATGATGGCCGACGGAGGCGGCTATATCCTCGCTGCTTCCCACACGGTGCCCCCTGAGACGCCGGATGAAAACATTTTCGCCATGTACGAGGCAGCCGGCGTGAGCCGGGAGGAGATCTTCGACCGTGCTGCCGATATCCGTGCGCGTGTGGCCTCCCGCCCGTAAGCCTCCAGTGGGCAAGTTGTCTCGCCAAGGAGGCGCCAATGCTCTTTCCATCGACCAGACCGGGTGAGACTGTGGACGAGGGGTCCGTATGTCGCGTTTGCTGGCCCCTTTGCTTGCGGTCCAAATAGCTCCTAACCCACGCTGTATAGGGGACACGTTCTACCAATCACCCTCCGATTTCGACCGCTCGGCCGGAAAATGTAGACTTCCGGCCGAGTTTCTGCTACTATGGGAACAGTGGCGAGTGAGTCGGGAGAGACTTTGCAGGTAGGGAGAGGCGGTGAAGTACAGAAGGGGACGGGGGCGCTGCGCTTCCCTTCATAGGGGGCAGGCATTGCTGGGGATCGCTTTCGGACTGGAACAGTCCGCGCTCGCGCTGGTGACCGGGTTCTGGGCCTGGCTGTGGGTGCCGCGTGGGTTTTGAAAGGCGACGGTTACGGCGGTACGCCAGGCCGGGCTAAGACGATGAAGGAGTTGGAGATGAAGCGGTGGCAGGAGTCGGTGTGTAGTTGGAGCCCCTGGGTTTCGGGGAGTGTGCTGGGGGTGACGATGGTGGCGCAAATCGTGTTGAGCTTCATCCTGCGCAACCCGTTCGCCCTCCCGGCGTTGAAGTGGCTGGGATACGCGGCCTGGACGCTGTCCGCGATCTTCGGCATCGTGCCTATGATCACGTTCCGCGTAAAGGGTCGGGTGCCGAAGGGAAAGAGTTATATGCACACGACCGTCCTGGTTGACAGCGGGATCTACGCCGTCGTCCGGCACCCGCAATTTCTGGCCGGCGTGTTGATCAGCATCGCGCTGACGCTGATCACACAGCACTGGTTGATCGCGCTTCTGGGCGCTGTATCGACGGGGGTTACGTACGTGGACGCGTTCAGGGCAGACCGGGACGGCATAGAGAAGTTCGGCGTAGCGTATGAACGCTATATGCAACGGGTGCCGCAGCTCAACTTCGTCGCCGGCCTGTTCCGGCTGGCCCGTCAGGGCAGCGGCGGATGTTGATCCAGACGCACGAACGGACGATCAACTTCCACAATTCCCGCTGCGCCTGTCCGTGTGTCTGCGGCTAGCACAGGACCAGGCCGGGCACGGCGTTCGGCCGCGTGATCCTGGGCTCTGCGGACGGGCTGGCCCGGAGGACTGGGGTAGAGCGGCCCCTCCACGTGTAGAGGCTCGTGGACGCAACCTTAAAACTTGTGTTCCTGAGCAATCGGTCATTGACTTCTGTACTGGTGCATGGTACAATGATTCCAAGGCGGGTCAACTCCAATTGCACTTCACTGTAGTACTAGCTGCAGCCCTCAAAGCACGTAGCCTCGCAAGTACCTTTCGGTGTAACTCGCAAGAACACAGCTTCCTCACAACTATCGTCGCGATCTCAATTCGTGAGCGTCCCTCTCACAGCGACGGTCACTGCTTTCGCTGAGAATGACGCCCTGGCCGGGCACAGGCCGATGCCAGGCGTCGGCCTGCGCTGGGCATGGGACAGGCGATGCCGTAGTCTGCCTTGCCGGCATGAAGAGCGACAATGTCGCCCTGGCAACGGCCAGATTGCTCTGGTCCTTATGCACAACAGAGTGGAAAGGAGTAAGCCTAGACAGGAAGATATAGCTTTCTCGTACAAGGCGCAGCCGTGTGATTGAGGTGTGAAAAGAACAGGATTATGTCTCTGTCGGTCTGTGAGGGCCAGGCAGTTGACGACAGGAGGTTAGCAAGATGTCGCAAAAGGAGCCTCGTCTTTTCTTGGGGAGCTACGTTTTCGACCCGCTTGAGGACGAGCTGGACCTTCCGTCCGACTTGAGATTCAAGCGGGCGCCTCCAGGGCCTGCATACTATGTCATTCAGTTCACGAAATCACTGACTGGGGAGGAGCGGATCCGCATCCAACGCTTGTACAGGCTACGACTCACAGAGTATGTAGCCAACTATGCGTTCCTGGAGAAGGTGGACCCCGATACGCTCAAGGCGCTCTCGGAAGATCCAATGGTCCGCGCCAGCGTTCGCTATCAGCCGGCATTCAAGCTCTCGCCGACGATTGGCAAGGTCCCGTTTCGCGCCCCGGAACGGAAGGCAGTGGAAGGCATATGGCTATGTGCCTTGCTCTTCCCGGATACAGAGCCGTCAGCTATGGGTGACGCCATCAAAGAAGCAGGCGCGTCCGACGTTGTAGTGCTTGACGACGGCGAAGTCGCAGGTGGAGCTCGCGTGCAGTTCACCCTGCCCTCATCGGATGCTCTGCCGAAGATTGCTCAACTTGAAGGGGTACGTTGGATCGAGGAGGTGACCGAGATCGTCGATGACAACGTGAACGCCGCCGGGACGATCCAGTCAGGCGTGGCAGGGACCGAGCCAATCTGGGACCAGGGGATCCATGGCGAGGGGCAGATCATCGGTATTCTCGATAGCGCTCCCCTGGACATCAATCATTGTTTCTTCAAGGATCCGGTCAACAACACCCCAGGGGCGGCTCACCGGAAGGTGGTCGCCATTCGCAATGTCACGGGCACTGCCGCTGGAGGACACGCGACGTTTGTGGCCGGGTGCGCTGGCGGCGACGACCACAACAACCCTGGAGTGGCGAATCGGCGCGGCGGCGCTTGGGCCAGCCGGTTGGTCTCGGGCAACCGGCGAGACCTAGCAACGAGGACCTTGCTGGCCGAGCTGAACTCGGCAGCAGCGTCAGGTGCGACAATACACAGCAATAGCTGGCACGACAACACTGCCGGCGCGGGCAACCCCGCGACCTATAACCGGAATGCGGCGGACGTGGACACGTTTACCTGGAATAACGAGGATCACCTGGTACTCGGCTCAGCCGGCAACATCGGCGAGGAGCAGGGGCCACCCGGAACGGCCAAGAACGCCATCTGCGTCGGGGCGGCTCAGGCTGACCCGAACGAGATGAACTTCGGCGACGGCAACCCCGGACCGACCGCCGACGACCGGCGTAAGCCGGACCTCATGGCGGTGGGGTGCGGGATTCAGTCAGCGACGGTGGGCACATCCTGTAGCACTGGTCCGCGCTCGCCGTGTGCGACCAGCTATGCCACACCCCATGCGGCGGCTGCCGCCGGACTCGCGCGCCAGTATTTCACCGAGGGATGGTATCCGAGCGGGACCAGCAGGCTGAGCGACGCTATGGTTCCCTCTGGGGCGCTACTCAAGGCGACGCTTCTCAACTCGACGATTGACATGACCGGCATCGCCGGCTATCCCAGCGCCCAGGAGGGCTGGGGGCTGTTGCGGCTCAGCAATGTCCTCTATTTCTCCGGAAGTCCGAGGAAGCTCCACGTGTGGGACGTACGCAACGCCGACGGGTTGACGACTGGGGAGTCCCGCGCGTATCACGTGTACGTAGGCGGCAATACACAGCCGCTTAAGGTTACACTGGTCTGGACAGAGCCGCCGGCCTCAGCCGGCAGCGCGACCCCAGTGGTCAACGACCTCGACCTCGTTGTGACCTCACCTAGCGGCGCGCAAACCTACATCGGCAACGACTTCAGTGGCGGAGTATCAGTCCCCAACAGCGGAGCCGCAGCCGACGACACGAACAACGTCGAGATGGTGCTGGTCAATAACCCAGCCCCCGGCCACTGGACGATCACGGTCAACGCGACTGCCGTCAACGTCGGCAACCCGGGCCAAGGATACGCTCTGGTCGTCACAGCGGAACCGAGGCGCTGGGTCTGCCGCCCAGGGCTGCCGAACATACCGCCGCGGTGCCTGAAACTCCAGCCCGATCAGGAGCCACAGTGTGAGTATCTGCAACCCGACATGGAGCCACAC
>CAZYSK010000006.1:0-57100 GCA_964649415.1 uncultured Anaerolineales bacterium | reverse complement strand
TGCCGTCCAGGGCAACCTGACATGGTGCACTGCCTGAAACTCCAGCCCGATCAGGAGCCACAGTGTGAGTATCTGCAACCCGACCTGAAGCCACACTGCCGTCCAGGGCAACCTGACATGGTGCACTGCCTGAAACTCCAGCCCGATCAGGGGCCACAGTGTGAATATCTGCAACCCGATATGATGACGTGCCGTCCTGGGCAACCTGATATGGTGCACTGCCTGAAAGGACAACCCGACATACCGTTATGCATTCCAGGACAACCTGACGTGCCGGCCTGCCCTTCAGGGCAACCTCTTTCCTATGAGCCGATTTGTGGATACGGGCTTCCTGACATCCCCCTGTGTGGGAGAGGACCGGACATGTGCGCCGCCGGGCCCCCGCTTCGTTTTCGCGACGTCATACTGGATTTCCCGCGCGATCTGGTGCTGATAGACCTGGACAAGATCCCATCAAACATGCGGAAAGCATTCGAGAAAATGATCGAGCGCATCAAACTCGAGAGATAGCGGACAAAGGCTGCCCTCCGCTTACATTCGCAGGGCCTATCCGAAAGGCACTTCCCATCCCAGGGGCAGGGATCGGGGTGGGATCTCTCGGGTAGGCTCTCGATACTGAGAGGAAGCAGGTGAACGAAACACCGCTGGCCCCCGTACTGTTTTCCTTCATCACATACCGGAGAGAGAACTCCGGGGGCTATCTCTTCAACCCATATCTGTTCAGGGAAGTGCCCCTGGACGAGTTCGAGATGCTCGTCGTTGAGCGCTGCGATGGCAGAACATCGGCCGCCAACATAGCTGGGGAGTTAGGCAAGAGATTCCATACCGACCAGGCCACGACCACAAGCAAGCTTCTGGCAACCTTCCACAAGCTGAACGGTTACTATGCACTGAAATGGCGCGCTATCGAAATAGCGCCTTCTAAAGGGAGATGGGGCGATGTTTTGGCAGGGGCGCAAGCTCTTGCACAGGAACCCAAACAGGATAGTGAGCCACGCACAGCGCAGCGACAGACGCTTTCGTGTCACGTGGACGCTTCTCAAGCGGGTTGCCTGTCCGCGCCGCTTTCCATCATCTGGGAGATCACGCACGCCTGCAACCTCGGCTGCCTCCACTGCTTGTCAGCCTGCGGTAGGAAAGCCCCCGGCGAGCTTTCCACAGCAGAAGCCAAGACCTTGATCGACGAACTGGCGCAATTGCATGTCTTCTCTATCACGTTGGGCGGTGGGGAGCCCCTCGTCAGGGACGATGTCTTTGAACTCATCGAGTACGCCACGGACAAGAACATGGCCGTACGCCTGTCCACGAACGGATACGCGGTGACACGCGAGACCCTGCGGCGCCTTGCCGATCTGAACGTCTTCTCGGTCCAGGTGAGCGTAGATGGCATAGGGGACACCCACGACTTCCTACGCAATCGCCCTGGAGCCTTTGACCGGGCGGTTAACGCGCTCAGGCTCTTCGGAGAGGCGGGCTATTACACGTTCATGACCGTCACGGTCAGTGCACTGAATCTGAACGAGATCCCATCACTGGTGGATCTCGCGCTCCAGCTTGGCGTCGCGACCTTCAAAGTTGCCCCCTACGTTCCTCTGGGAAGAGCGGTCCAAAACGATTCCGTGCTTAGGGTCTCCCACGCTGCCATCAAAGACCTCGCATCCACCATGCGCCAGAAGGAGCAGTTGGTGGGAGACCAGATCTACCTTCAAGTAGATGGTCTGTTTCCCTGGTTGTTCGACCCAGAACCCCAACACACTTCCCAGGCCGACGGATTCGGACCGGGGTGTTCGGCCGGTGTCTCACAGGTGGTTGTATCCTACAACGGTGACGTATACCCATGCCCGTATATGAGGGACAGGAGCGCTGGAAACGTTCGCCAGGCAACGCTCGGGGACATATGGAGGAATGAAGATTACTTCGCCCCCATCAGGATGCTTGACCGGAGTAAGATAAGAGGCAAGTGTGCGACCTGCGCGTACCGGCCCTACTACTGCACTGGGGGCTGTCGCGGCGCGGCGCTCGCGGCATACGGTGACCTCTATGCCGAAGATCCGAACTGCTGGCTGGGAGAATAGCGCGAATCACACGAGGTAGGATTTGCCGCGGTGGAAAGATGACTTGAGGACAAGAATACCAGGTAGGAGGACAAGCTAATGAATACCATGTATGGATATGTGGAGGTGCCCACACCACAAGCAGGCATTGGCACGGGGTGGCTGCCGCCGGTGCCGGACCTGCGTGACTACACCGTAGAACATCCGGAGATCGCCGAGATGTCGAAGGTATTGGGCTTCTCGGCCGAGATTGGCGAGAAAGTGGAGAAACTGCGCGCCTCGCCAACCAAGAGGAAGGCTCCGTCATTCCCCGGGGTCCCGTCCGAGAAGGACCTGAGGGCTCACTGCTCGGAGATTGAGAACCAGGGAACGTTGGGGTCGTGCACCGCGCAAGCCGCGGTGGGCGTGGTTGAGTACTTCGAGAAACGCGCGTTTGGCAGCCATTGCGAGGGCTCTCGCCTCTTCGTGTACAAGACCACGAGGAACTTGATGGGCGTCACCGGCGACACCGGTGCCTGGCTGCGGAACACGATGGGTGCGCTGGTGCTGTGTGGCTGTGCTCCGGAGAGATACTGGCCCTATACGGATAGCCAGCCCGAGTTCGATGAGGAACCCTCACCCTTCGTCTACGCGGTGGCCGACAACTTCGAGACGCTTCGCTATTTCTCGCACGACCCACAGGCCGAGAATAGACCGACCTCCTCGGTCCTTTTCACGGTGAAGCTGTATATCGCCATGGGTATCCCATCCATGTTCGGCTTCTATGGGTTTGAGGAGGGGGATTTCGAGAATGGCTCTTACGTCCCACCCTACCACACCGGCGAGATCTTCTATCCATGTCCGTCTGACCAGGCCGTGTGGGGGCACGCCGTCGTCGCCGTCGGCTACGACGATGAGAAGACGATCCGCAACGAGCGCTGTGACAAAGAGACCAAGGGAGCCCTGCTCATTCGCAATTCCTGGGGAACGGACTGGGGAGAGGCTGGGTATGGCTGGCTGCCATACGATTTCGTGCTCGATAGACTGGCGTTGGACTTCTGGTCCATCCTGAGAATGGAATGGGTCGAGACGAAGCAGTTTGGACTTGATCTCTGAGCGCACTGCCCGGGCCGCCGTATCAGGCTGGGGCCGGGGAACTGGCCCGGTGATCATCTAGCTACAGGGAACGATCAGCGAGGAGGACCGGCACGATCGAGGTGCCGGTCCTCTTTGGTTGGTGTGTCGTTGCTCGAAGCGTCAATCTCCCCGAAGCCGTTCACCCCGCAAAACCGACCGTTGGCGGCGAGATGATTGACCGATGTGCGTTGTTTTGCTATCATAGGACATGACCTGACGCGTTCAACTGAAGCAGCCTATGGAGCGCATGGAATGACGGAGAAGAAGACAGGCAGGCGCTGGGGCGCGTTTGTACACAATTTCGTCCTGCCCGCGGTCGGTTCGACCATCGGCGTGGCCTACGGGACCGGACGTTGGGACTGGAGCGCGCCCGTCACCGCGCTGGTGATCACGGCGGCGCTGTACCTCTTCTGGCTGGTGCACCACGCGCTGATCGAGCCGCACTTGGAGCAGTTGGAGCGCGATTGGCTGCGCTTGGGCCTGCAGATGACGCTCTCTGTGTTCGGACACGTCGCGGGCGCGGGCCTGGCCCTTTTCCTCTGCAGCCGCGTCTTCGACTTCCCGGTGAGCGCTCGTTCGTCGTGGTTCTTGCTGGGCGGCATCGTGCTGGCGTTTCCCATCATCCATGGCACCGAGACCGCGCTGAGCTACTATCGCCAGTTGCAGGAGAAGGAACGCGTGGAGCAGGATCTGCGGGCGCTGGCGGCGCAGGCGGAACTGAAGGCGCTCAAGGCCCAGATCAATCCTCATTTTCTCTTCAACACACTGAATACTATCGCTGCGCTGATTCACACTGACCCCGCGTTGGCCGAGGCGACAGTCGAGCGGCTGGCAGAGTTGTTTCGCTACGTGCTGGTGAGCAGCGAACGCGGGCTGGTGCTGCTGGAGGAGGAGCTCGCCTTCGCCGATGGCTACCTGGCGATCGAGCGGGCCCGTTTCGGCGAGCGGTTGCGCGTCACGCGGGACATTGCAGCCGCGGCGCGATCTGTGCCTGTGCCGAGCCTGATCCTCCAGCCGCTGCTGGAGAACGCGGTGCGGCACGGCCGGGGGGAGGATGGGAGCGTGGACCTGACTCTCAGAATCGAACTCGATGACGCGGACATTGTGGGCATTACGGACGTTGATCGCGTGCCCGAGGCAGTGATCATCACCGTCGCCGACCGTGGGCCAGGGATGCCGGCGAACTACAGCATCGAGCGTAGCCCGGGTCACGGCCTGCGCAACGTGGATCAGCGACTGCGTAAGACGTATGGACGGGGACTGGAGATTGGCACGAACAAGCCACGAGGGACGGTGGTGACGGTCCGGGTTCCGCGGACATTGTGAACGTCTTGCCGGCAGGGATGCAGCGGATGCAGATATCCGGGCGGTCCATAGGTTGGGCGTCCGCGGACGTTGCGGACGTGTTGCCGGCAGGGATGCAGCGGATGCAGACATCCGGGCGGTCCATAAGCTGGGCGTCCGCGGACATAGCGGACGTGTTGCCGGCAAGATAAGATGCCGGCGGTCCATTGACGGAGGAGCTTCGATGCGCATCCTGATCGTAGACGACGAACCTCCCGCCCGCGAGCGGCTCAAGCGACTCCTGGCCGACGTTGAAGACGTAGAATGCATTGACGAGGCCGAGAACGGCGTCCAGGCGGTGGAGATGATTGAGGCCAAGACGCCTGATCTGGTGCTGCTCGACGTTCAGATGCCGGGCCTGGATGGTTTTGGCGTCATCGAGGCGCTGGAAGACCCACCCCCGGTCGTCTTCGTCACCGCATACGACGAGTACGCCATCCGGGCCTTCGAGGTCAACGCACTGGACTACTTGCTCAAGCCATTCAGCCGGGAGCGGCTGGAGGGCGCGCTTACGCGCGCTCGGGAGGCACAGGGCGGGGGACAGGATGCCGCCGCGCGACTTGCCCCGCTCCTGCATGACCTGGCTGCTCAGGGGCAGTATCTGACCCGTTTGGCAGTGCGTGACCGCGATAGCATCCACGTGCTACACGCGGACGAGGTAGATTGGATTGGCATTCGGGACGAACGGGTCTTTGTACACGTGGGTGACCAGGCCTATCCCATCCGCCGCACGCTGAGCGAACTGGAGAGACGGCTTGATCCGGCCCATTTCTTCCGGGCCCACCGATCTGCCATCGTCAACCTGAGCCGCGTAAGCGAGGTCGTTCCCTGGTTCAAGGGCAGCTACAGACTGCGACTGACCAGCGGCACCGAGGTGGACCTCAGCCGGGCGCAGGCGCGCAAACTACGCCAGATTCTGGGCTGGTAACACACACGCACCGGTGATAGAATCTCGTGGCGGGCCTGTCAGGCGAGCGGGTCCGCCTTTTGGCGTACCGATCTGGATGGCGGCCTACCGAATAAACCGACAGGCAAAGACGTTATACAGTTGAAAGAGGTAACCAGAAGTGAGCGACCAGCCCACATCGCCAGTTGACGCCGAATGCGAGCTGATCGCCAGGGCCAAGCGAGGAGATCGACAGGCCTTTGGCGAGTTGGTGCGCTCCCACCGGGAAGGAGTGATCAACGTGGTGTATCGCATGTGCGGAGATGCTAACCTGGCAGAGGACGCGGCACAGGAGGCCTTTATCCGCGCCTGGCAGCACCTCCCTGGCTACCGGCCACGCTCCCCTTTCCGCAACTGGGTGTACAGGATCGCCGTCAACGCGGCGCGAGACGTGATCCGGCGCGAGCGGGAGACGGTAGACATTGATGATCTGCCGCTGGTCTCTGCCGGTGCAGGCCCGGAGGCCGCGGTAGAGCACGCAGAGCGGAGCGAACGCGTGCGACAGGCCGTGCTGGCGCTGCCGATGGCCAGCCGCGAGGCGCTGGTGCTCCGGGAATACGAAAACCTCTCGTACCGGGAGATCGCCGACACGCTGGCGATTCCTATGGGCACGGTGATGTCGCGGTTGAACTACGCGCGCAATCACCTGCGGAAGTCGCTGGTGCCGTATTTGGGGGAGACATGAAGTCGCCCTGTGCCGGTGGCGCGCGATCCACGTCTAGGTATTTGGAGGAAGCATGGACGAGCACGTGACAGCCTGGCTAGCGGCCTACCACGACGGCGAGTTGCACGGGCGTCGCTTGCAGCAGGTCGAGGCACACGTGGCTGAATGCTCCGCTTGCCGCGCCGAACTGGAGCGGATGCGGACGGTGTCAACGTTGCTGCAGGAGTACCCTGCCGCCGAAAACCTCACACCGGCAGATCGCTTCGTTGCGCAGGTGGGGCTGCGGCTGCCACGTGACCCTGTGCATACAAGGGGTGCCTTGGGGGCTTCGGTCGCGCATCCGTGGCGGCGTGCCCTGGAGGTATGCTGGCAACTGATACCCGTCGGTCTGATCGGCGCGTGGGCCTTCGTCCAGGCGGTGCTCGTCGTGTCGTGCCTGGTGCTGATTGGCCTGCGGGCGGGCCTGGGCGGCGAGGCAATGGCCGCCTGGCTGCCTGCTTCGTGGTGGGAGCGGATGCAGGCCTCCGCCTCCAGAGGGTTGATTGACATGTGGTGGATCCAGATTTTGAATCGTCTGGGCGTGGGAAGCGACGGCGTCTTGCCGGCCGCGCTCCGGCTTCTGGGCACGGTGGGCTGGAGCATCACCTTGAACGTGATCGTGCTGGCTGCAATGGGCCTGCTGTACATGAGCTGGCTGGCGACCTGGTATGCTCGCCGTAGGCATTGGGTTATCGAGAACGCAGACGTTGCGGATCTTGCGGACGTTGATCCCGACCGTCTGCCCGACCGTCCGCGGTCGACGTCGGCTGCGTCCGGGACCCATCACGCCGCCGCATAGAGAAATCGGTGCTTCGACAAGGTAAATGAGAAGAGACACAGGAGAGGTACTGGAGAATACTATGGGAACGGACGAGCAGAGACGAATTACCCGGCGGCGCTTCTTGACGCTGGCCGGAGGAGCGGTTGGGGCGACGGCGCTGGCCTGTGGCAGCCTGGCGCTGGTGGGCACGCGGCAGATGGCGGTCGGGTTTGTCGAGTCAAGCTGCGGTGATGAAAACGCATCAAGCGTCTACCGCCTGATGATGAAGGCGATGAAGTCACCCGAGGGCGACTACCGCGACTGGGACCTCATTCGAGGCTGGGCAGCAGATCTGCCACTTGCGCTGGTGAGCACGTAGGCATCAGTAGAGGGCGGTTCGCGAATCGCGCGCCATCAGAATGGCGCCTTTGTAGGGATGATGGCCCGACATTAGGGAATAGGAGGCAACACAATACAATGGATCACATCAAGATTCTGAAACGAGCATGGGAGATCCTGTGGCGATACCGGGCGCTGTGGATCTTCGGCATCATCGTGGCGTTGACCACGACCAACCCCAGTCCTGGGAATCCCGGCAGCGATGGTGGCGGCCAGGTCCAGTACCAAGTCGACGAGGATGACTTCGAGGGATTTCCGCTACCCGGTGAGGTTTTTCCCTTCCCCGGTGACGTGTTCCCCTTCCCCGGTGACGTGTTTCCCTTCCCCGAGGGCGAGTTCCCTGTGCCGAAGGTCGCGTCTCAGATCACTTTGGCACTGGTCGCCGTTGGCGTTGGCCTGGCATGCCTGATTCTCATCCTGGCCATCGTGGCCACGGTGGCGAAGTACGTGGCGACGACAGCGCTGATCCGGATGGTGGACGATTACGAGGAGACGGGTGAGATGCGTAGCATACGCGAGGGGTTCCGCCTGGGCTGGTCGCGCACCGCCTGGCGGCTCTTCCTGATCAATCTCGTGATCAAGCTCCCCGTGATCGCGATTTTCATCCTGCTCTTGATGCTGGTAGGTGGCGGGGCAGCGCTCTCGGTCTTGATGATCGACCGGTTCAGCACAGTCTGCGGCGTGACCGGGCTCGTTGCCTCGATCGGTCTGTTCTTCGTCTTCCTCCTGCCGATCATCGGCGTCGTCCTGGTGCTCACGTTGCTCAGACCTTTCTTCTTCCAGGCGTGCGCGCTGGAGGGGTTGGGAGTGGGTGACTCGATCCGCCGGGGTTTCAGTGTCGTGCAACGGCACCTGAAAGACACAGGGATCATGTGGCTAATCATGATCGGCGTGCGCATCGCTTTCACAATCGTGATGATCCCGGTTATGATCCTGGCGGTGGTCCTGGCTCTTGTGGCGGGCGGGGTGCCGGCGCTCCTGCTGGGCGGACTGCTTCACCTGATCGTCAAGGGAGCTGCGGGGTGGATCTTGGCAGCCGCCGTCGGGGTGCCGATCTTCATCCTGGTAGTGGCAGCACCGTCGCTGTTCCTCGGCGGGCTGATGGAGGTGTTCAAGTCCAACATCTGGACGTTGACCTTCCGGGAGTTACGCGCGCTAGAAAGCGTGGAGCCAGTTCTCAGCAGTCCAGAGCATCCCACTACGGCCTGAGCTGGGTGCTCCAGCCCTAGAGAAGACCTGACAGGTTCTTCAGAACTTGTCAGGTCTGGCTGGCACAATCGCCGTTCACCGTTGGCAACCAGACGGTGAAGGTACTCCCCGCGCCCTTCTCGCTCTCCACCGTCACCCGTCCACCGTGCAAGTCCACGATCTCTTTGACCATTGCAAGCCCTAGGCCGGTCCCCGTCAACTGCAGCGCCCGTGGCTCCGCACCGCGGAAGAAGCGGTCGAAGATGTACGGCAGTTCCTCCTCCGGGATACCCATCCCGGTGTCGGAGACCGTCACGGCCGCCCATTGGCGCCCATCCGACTCCTGCATCCCGGTGGAAACCACCACACGACCTCCCTCCGCCGTGAAGCGGATCGCGTTCTCCACCAGGTTGTCCAGCACCTGCTCCATCGCGTCTGGATCGATCAGCGCCACCGGAACCCCGGCTTTCTCCAGCGCACTGGTTTCTAGCGTCACTCCTTGCTCCTGTGCCAGCTCGCGGTGGCTAGAGATGGCCGCTGCGGTCAGCGTGTCCAGGCAAGTGGGGCGGAGTCCCAATGCCAGACGTCCGGCATCAACATGGGAAATCCTCAAGATGTCATCGACCAAGCGTGCCAGGTGGTCCACTTCTTGCATCAACGTGCCCAGATACCGGTTCCACCTCTCCGGATGGCGCTGCATCAGGTCTGCGTACAGCTTGACCGTCGTGATTGGTGTTTTCAGTTCGTGGGAGATGTTGGTGACAAAACGTGTCTTCATCCGATCCAGTGCCTTGAGATGACTGACGTCGTGAACCGCGACCACCGCCGCAGGTTCGCTGTGAGCGACCTCTCCAAGCCCGACCGCGTCGAATCGGTCACCGAGGTCCACTGGAAGGGTGTCTCCCTCCGGCCGAGATATTGGCGCGGCGCTTAGTTCTAGATCCAGACCCGTCAGTTCCAGCAGTTCCACTTGCTGCTCGTCCGTCCGCGTCGCCGCGGCCCGTACCGCTGCCTGCAGCCGTTCCGCCTCATCTGGCGAGAGGGTCTGTGTGAGCCACGCCTGAGCCACGGGATTGGCCTGGATGACGTTCCCCTCCTCATCTGTGACCATGATGCCATCCGTGGTGCTGCGCAGGATCGCGTCCAGACGGGCGTATTGCACCTGAAGTTCAGACGTCCGCTCCCGCACCCGCTGCTCCAGATGCTCGGCGTGTTCGCGCAGTTGCTGGTATAGCCGTGCGTTCTCAATAGCCGCGGCGGCGTGATCGGCAAAGGCTTGCAGGATTCGGCCATGGGCTGGCGTGAAGAAACCCGGGGTGGTGCTATCCACGCTGAGGAACCCCACCACCTGCCCGCGCATACATACCGGTGCACCGGCGTGGGAACGCAGCCACTCCTCTCCTGGCCTCGTGATCCAATCGGGGTCCGCAGCCGTGTCTGGAATGACGACCGCTTTTCCCATCCGCATCATGCTTGCCAGGTTGGTGTATTCGTGAAGGAGGAGAGCTGGATCGGCGATCTTCGCGTCCGTCTGCCCGTAGCCCCGGTGGCGGACGATCCGGGCAGTGGCGTCATCCTGGAGCAGCATGATATTGCCCACGTCTCCGCCGGTGATCCGTTCGACCTGCTCCAAGATGCGATCCAGCACCTGGTCGAGTTCCAGTGTGCTGTTGACGGCGGCGGCTGCCTTCTCCAGTGCCTCGGTTACCTGCCGTTGCGCCCGCTCGGCTTGAAACAGGCGACTGTTTTCGATAGCGATGGCAGCCTGGGCCGCAAATGCCTCAGCCAGCCTGGTCTGGCTCTCTGTGTAGAAGCCCGGCTCGGTCTTGTCCAACGCAATCATCCCGATCAGGTGCTCGCCTACCAGCATGGGCACTCCCAGCCAGGAACGGATGATCGTCTGTATGTGAGGCCCTTGGTGAAAACCGTCGTACACTGCCGGGGCATCCTCCACGATGACGGGCCCTCGAGAGCGAATAACCTCGCGGTTCGGGTTATTCCCTGCCAGAGGGAAACAGACACCCAGCAGTTCATCCAGGTTGGGGAATCCACGCCCGCCCACGATCTCCAGGCAGCCCTCATCTCGCCCTCCGACATCCGGTTTGCACTCAGAGCAGTCGCGCAGCAACTGGACAGATGCGCTGTCGTACGGCACCACCTCCTGCAACTGAGCCAGGATACGGTCTATCACCTCGTCCCGGTCCAGCGTGGTTGTGAGCACCAGTGCCACCTGACGCAGTGTCTCCTGCTCCAGCGCCCGCTGCTGGATCTCCACGGACGCACGCCTGGTGTCTGCCTCGGCCTGCCGCCGCTCAGCGAGTTCCCGCTGAGCCAGATCGTACAACCGTGCATTCTCAAGGGCTACAGCCACCTGGTTGGCAAACACCGAAAGCGCCGGGATATCCGCTTCCTGTAGCTCCGGACCCCACAGGGTCAAGACGCCCAACTGCTCGCCAAGCGTCAATGGGAGATAGATCTCCCCGACATCGGGGCCCACACCGATCAGCCGGGCGATGCGCTTAAGCACTGGCCTGGGGATGTGGGACAGGAACCCGCCCAGCCCTTCAATCGGATCTGCCACGAATACAACCTGGCCGCGCTCGATGATATCCAGCACAGGCCAGCCTTCGCGTGAGACGCGGAGGTTGCGCACGCTAACCCCTGCCAGCTTCTCGGCCAGCTTCAGGGGGGTCGGCTCAATCGAGGTATAACGACCGATCAACTCCTGCGTATCTGGATCCAGCAGGGTCAGGAAGCAGGTGATGCCCAGTCCGCCGAGCTCGGCGCCCAGGGTCTCCAGGACCTGATCTGGATCGGACGTGGTTTGCATGCGTGTCGCTACCTGGCTCAAGGCAGTCACGAACGCGTTGGAGCGGGTTAACTCTGCGGACCGCTGGCGCTCAGCTTCGTGGAGCCGTGCGTTTTCCAGCGCCACGGCCGCCTGGTTGGCCACCCGACCCAGGGCCAGCTTCTGGTCGGTCGAGATCGGGCCGCTGCGCACGCCGGCCACGATCGTCCCCACTGTCTTCCCCTTCACGCGCATCGGCAGGTCGATGTAGGCCTGTATCCCATACATGTCTTGAACGAGTACAGCAGCAGGGCGCGGGACCCATGGATGGAAGAGATCGGCCATAGAGTCGCTGGTCACGATCTCACCGTCCAGGACACGATCCAAGATAGGGTTCTCTCCACGCTCGTACGGCAGCCTGAACTGCGTCGGGGCGTCTTTCAGCTCCAGGCGACCGATAGTCCTCAGGAGCCGGTTGAGTCGCCTGGACGTCGGTGTCGGATAGAGGGCCAGACCGCTGAACGTGCTGTCCTCCGCAACGTAGCGGCTTACCAGGACTATGTCATACCCAAGGCGGGTCACGATTCCCTCGGCGACGGCATTCATTACCTGGGAAAGACCTGCCAGGCTGAGGAGGGTCTCGGTGATCCGCTGCAGGTTCTGGAGTTCGCTTACTGAATCCCGCATCGTTTCCGTGGTCCTGCAGTGTGTCGGTCCGTTCCGGCCAGAAGCTCTATCAGTTCGAGGTGTTCTCTCATCGCGAATCCTTCGTACCTCGCTGATCCAGTCCATCGGCCACTACTTCGGCCAGCCGCTCCAGGCTTGGAGGCTTGGGGGCCCAGTCTATCATCCCACACGCGCGCAGGCTATCCATCTCTTTCTCCATAGGGTGGCCGGTCAACATCACCACGCCCACTTCCGCCCCGCGCTCCCTCAAGGCATGCAACAGCGCGATGCCGCCCATTATCGGCATCACCACGTCGCTCAACACCAGAGCGATCTCGTCGCCCCCTTGCTCTATGATTGCCAGTGCCTCCTGCCCGTTCGTCGCTTCCACGACCCGATAGTTCAGCAACTCCAAGCTGTCCACCAACGCTCGCCGCGTGGATGCGTTATCCTCCACGACGAGAATCGTCTCCCCCTGCCCAGAGGGCAGGGGCGGTAGTTCATGCGGCAGTGGTTCTGTTGGGTGGACAGGCAAGGCCGGCATGTAGATCGTGAAGGTTGTTCCTCCGTCTTCATCACTGTGCGCAGCCACCTGGCTTTCTACGTGAATGTGCCCCTCGTGCTGCGCCACGATGCCGTACACCTGCGCCAGCCCCAGGCCGGTACCTGCTCCAGGTGCTTTCGTGGTGAAGAAGGGATCGAAAATGTGCGGCCGCACATCGGGCGGAATACCGGTCCCGGTATCAGAGACGGTCAATTGCACCCACTCTCCAGTCGAATTGGGACAATTCGCCGCCAATTCGGGCAGTGGTGCGGATTTGGGGCCCTCGACATGAATCCGGTTCAGCCCGATACGCAGGTCGCCTCCCTGCGGCATCGCGTCCCGCGCGTTGAGTGCCAGGTTCATCATCACTTGCTGGATGCTCGTCGGATCGGCGTTGATCGTGTATTCATCCGTCCCGTAGGCCAGCCGGATCCTGATATTCTCTGGCAGGGTACGCTCCAGCAGCTTGACCTGCTCCTTGAGAAGCGGCGACAGGTCGAGCGGCTGCTGCTCAAGCACCGACCTCCGGCTGAAATCCAGGATCTGCTGGATCAGGCGGGTCGCGTGTTTGGCCTGTTGGTTTATCGTCGCCATACGCTCCCGGTGACGGGCCGGCAGCTGCTTGTCCCGTGCCGACATCTGGGCGTACAGGACAATGGTCGCCATGATGTTGTTAAAGTCGTGGGCGATGCCGGCGGCCAATTGCCCTACCGTCGCCAACCGTTCCTGTTGCCGGCTGCGCTGCTCGATCACCCGCTCCCGGGTGACGTCTCGAAGGACCAACACCCACGTGCCCGGCCTGGGACCGGTTTCGATGGACCGGGCGATAACCTCGAAGCGGCAGTTCTGTGCTGCTACCTCGTGCCACAGCCCCTGTGGCGGCGAGGTCAACAGCTCCGCCAGTGGGCGGTCGCCCAGGTGGGTTAAGGTGTCCCCCACCGCAGCGCCGGACAGAATCCCCAAATAGTCCTCGGCCGCCGGGTTGGCCAGGAGAACGCGGCCACTGGCGGCGGGCGTTGACCCCGACCGTCTGCCCGACGGTGCGCCATCGGAATGGCGTCTTTGTGGGGGCGACGGTGCGCCATCGGAATGGCGTCTTTGTAGGGGCGACCGTCCGCGGTCGACGTCGGCTGCACCTGGTGTGTCGGTGTCCATCAGCAGCACACCCTCCGGCACCGTGCTGATGATCTGCCGGACCTGCTGAGCCTGCTCCTGGATTTGCTCCATCAACCATTCCCGCTCCTCCTCCGCCCGTTTGCGTTCGGTGATGTCCACCGCAACGCCCAGCATGCAGTCCGGGTCATCCCTCAACGCCAGAGGGACTTTCGTCGTCTGGAACCATCTCGTCGTGCCGTCCGGCAGGGAGAAGGACTCCTCGGGGACGAATCTCGGTCGCTTGGTCGCAATCACCTCGCGATCGTCCGCGATGAACTGTTCAGCCTCATCGGGAGAAAGCCTGAACGCGTCGGCGAAATCCAGGTCCGTCCTGCCGACCATTCTGTCCGGCGTTGTTCCATAGAGCTCGGCAATCGCCTTGTTGGCCAGGATGTACGTGCCGATCTTGTCTTTGACAAAGACGCAGTTGGGGTCAGTCTCAATGACACTGTGCAGGAGTTCCTGGCTCTCTCGCAGGGCTTTCTCAACCTGCTTACGCTCGACGATCTCTTGCCGCGCCTGTTGGAGCAATTGGGCCTTGTGCCATGCGGCGGCTACCTGGTGGGCAAAGGCCTCCATGGTTGGCGCGTCGTCCTCCGTCAGATCGTCCGAATGCACCGAGAGCAAGCCGATGACTTCGTCCTCAACAATGAGGGGGGCGGCAATGGCCGACCAGAGCTCTGTTATCCTGACTAGTTGCCCGGCGAACTTCCGCGCGGGAGCGGGCAGCACCTGGCGCATGGGCTCTTCGCCATCCGCTATGAAAACCGCATGCCTCCCCCGAATGACTTCGCGATACGCGTCCACATTCCCGACCGGGATTGAGAAGGTCTCCCTTTTCAGGCCCACCAACTGCTCGGCAGCTCTGAGCGCGGCGTTATCCAGACTCACATACTTCACAGACAACGTGTCATTGCTTTCGCCTAACAGGAGAACCATGGAACTGAGACCTAGCTTGCGCAGTTCTTGGGCCAGCACGTCGAATATCTCTCCCGGCGTGAGGGCCTTCTCCATCGCCAAGGCAGCCCGATTCAGCGATTCCAGCAGCCGATCGGCCCGCGCTCGAGTCGTTTCGATTTGGACACGCTCGGTGACATCCTCGACCGTGCCCTCGTAGTAAAGGACGTTTCCTTGCTCGTCCCGGATCGCCCTGGCATGCTCACGCACAAACAGGGTGGATCCGTCCTTCCTCGTCCACGCAGACTCAATCCTGACGACATCTCCTGCACGTTCGACCCGGCGCTTAAAATCCGAGCGAGGGTAGCTGGGATGGTATCCCTCGCTCTCCAGGTTGCGCTGGGCAAGTTCCTCACATGAGGCATAGCCCAGCATAGCGACAAGCGCCGGGTTCGCCATCAGAATGTGTCCATTGGGAGTGGTGCGGTAGATGCCCATCGGGGAGTTTTGGAACACATTCCTGAATCGTTCCTCCGATTCCCGAAGTGCCGCTTCGATGCGGACTCGCTCGGCGATCTCTTGCTGGGCCTGCTCGAACAGCTGTGCCCTGCGCCAGGCGGTGGCTACCTGGTTGGCAAGGGCGCTAATGGTGGGTATGTCACTTGCTACCAGGTCCTCCGCCTGTACAGAGAGCACGCCGATGACATCATCGTCCACAACGAGTGGCACGTTGATGGACTTTGGCGCTCCCAGTAAGCTCACGATCTGCCGGGCGAATCGCTTCAGAGGTGGAGGCAATAGGAGCCGTGCGGTATTCTCTACGTTCTCGGAGAAGACAGCTTGCCTTTCACGGACTGCCAGAGCTAGCATAGGTAGGGCGTCGACCGGTATCGCGAAGGTCTCGGCTTTGAGACCCGCCAGCTTCTCCGCGGCCTTGACCGCCGCGCTCTCATAGCTCATATACCGGGGGATCAGCCTGATCTGGCCCTCTTCCACCTGTTCTTTGACAAAGACGACGCAGTGAAACGCGAGCTTGCTGAGCTCCTCAGCGAGTGAGCTGAAAATCGCTTCCGGCGTCAGTGCCCGCTCTATAGCCATCGCGGCTTGATTCAACGCGTGGAGCAATCGCATCGCTCGTGCCTGCATCGCTTTGACTCGGTCCTCTGTCTCTTCTTCGCCTGCCACTGGTTGCTTTTCCCTGTCCTGGTCCATTAGCTGGCTCCTATGTTGCGGACTTTGACCCCGACCGTCTGCGGTCGGCTGCGTCCGCGGACATTGATCAAGCGTCCGCGGATATTGATCCCGCCCGGGACGGTTGGTTGCATCCGTTGGTATGCCCGGGTAGCGCCAACCGCCGAATAGCTGGCAACAGGTGTGTGTGCATGGCGGCCTTGGCAACGAAGTCGTCTGCGCCGACCATCAGAGCCGCCTGCCGATAGGCGTCTGTATCGTACAGTGTGAGAGCGATAATACCCAGCTCAGGATTCACCTCCCGCAGGTGCGGAATGACCTCCAGCCCGGACAGGTCGGGCATCGCCATATCAATCAGGACGATGTCTGGGCACAACAGGCGTGCTTGTGCCACCGCCTCGCGCCCCCCGTGCACCACGCCAACGACGGTCAACTCGTCGTGCTGCTGCAGGAATTGGGTGGCAATGCCCAAGAATGTGGGGCTATCATCCACGAGCAGAACAGAAATCGGGTCCATCGGCAGCCTCCAGTATCCGGCCAGTCTACCACGGATGGAGAAATACACCATGCGACAAGGTATCAAGCAAGTCTACACGGTCTTGCGAGGCTGTCCATCCGTATCTCTACGGAATTGCCTCTACGTAGGTCTACGGATTCTGATCCCGTTTACTGCCTTGTTGACAAACCGGGGTGTTCGTCGGCGAGCCCGTGGGGGGGCGCACTCTTCTACGCCGGCAGGATGCCGCGCTGCACGGCGTAGCGGACCAGGTCCGTCGCGGTGCGCAGGCCCAGCTTGTGCATCATATGGGCCCGGTGGGTCTCGACCGTGCGCGGGCTGATGGACAAGCGAGCGGCGATCTCGGCACTGGTGTGGCCCTGGGCTGCCAGGTGAAACACCTCACGCTCTCGAGGTGTCAGCGTCTCGTATGGATCCAGTGCAGCGTCCTTGGCCTGTTGTATGTAGTGCACGTAGGTCTCGATCGCACGCTCGGAAAGGGTCGGGCTTAGGTAACGACGGCCGGCAACTACCTCACGCACGGCCCGCACCAGGTCAGCAGCGCTGCTTCTCTTGAGCACGTAGCCGGCCGCCCCGTGCGCTAATGCCTCGGTCACGTAGGACTCACTGTCGAACGCCGACAGCATGACAACGCGTGTCTGCGGAGAGCGCTGTACAACCTGGCGAGTGACCTCCAGGCCATTCATGCCGGGCATCATCAGGTCAACCACCATCACGTCCGGCTGCAGGCGTTCGGCTAGTTGAGCCGCATCCACTCCGTTGTCCGCCTCGCCGACGATGGATAGGTCCGGCTCCGCCTCTAGCAGGGCGCGCAGCCCCAGGCGGACGATCTGGTGATCCTCGGCCAGCAAGACCGTCGTTCTGCTCACTTCATTGCTCCCGTCGTCGGACGTTCGGCACCCGCTCCGGCTGCATCGCCCAGGGGAAGCTCGGCAATCACGCAGGTTCCGTCCCCCGGGGCCGAGTCAATCGTCAATTGGCCGCCCAACAGTACCGCGCGCTCGTGCATCCCAGACACGCCGCTCGTATCACCGGCAGCCGGCCCTCCCTTGGTGTCAAAGCCGGTACCCTCGTCCTCGATTTGCACGCGAAGCACGTCCGGATCTACCCAAAGCTGCACGTATACCTCGGTCACGTCTGCGTGGCGGGCGACGTTGGTCAGCGCCTCCTGCACTATGCGATAGGCGGCCGTTCTCACCGCCGGCGCGAAGCGTCTCTCCTGTCCGAAGTAATGGAAGTTGACGCGCACGCCCGTCTGATCCGTATAGCGGTTGAAATGCCAGGCCAGGGTCGGCAACAGGCCCAGGTCGTCCAACATTGAGGGGCGCAGACTGAGCGACAGTTCCTGCACCCGCGTCGCCAGTTCATCAACCAGCCCCAATGCCTGGTCGAGCCTGGGGCCGATCAACTCGGGCGGCGACGACACGCTCATCTCCAGGAGAAGCTTGAGTCCGGTCAGAACCTGCCCCACTTCGTCGTGAAGCTCGCGTGCAATGTGGCGGCGTTCTGCCTCCTGCACCTCGAGCAGCCGGCGAGACAGAGTCCGCATCCGCCCATGTGTGGCGCGCATTTGCCCGTACAGGCGCGCGTTCTCGATGGCCAGCGCTGCCTGACCGGCCAGGGTCGCCACCAGCCGCTGCTCTCCCTCGTCGAATCCATCCACGCGCGCGCTCTCGACGTTGAGTACGCCAATGACTTCGTCTCCGTGCACGAGAGGTGCACACAGTTCCGAGAGCCCGCCACCGCCATCGTAGGGGCAGGTCTTGTACCTGCCCTCCTCGTGCCTGCCCTCCCCTCGCAAGTCGGGCAGATAGATGGCCGTGTCGGCACGGGCCGCAGCCGCGACAACGCTCTGCTCGCTATCCAGCCTCAGCTTGGCTACGCACTTTGCCTCTCCCGCAGCCCGGATCGCCTGGCAGGACAGCGTCTGCCCGGCATCGTCCACCAGCCAGAGCTCACACAGGGGGCATCCCAGCAGAAAGCTGGCGGCATCCACGACTGCCTCGGCGATCTGCTGCTCATCCCTGGAGAGGACCAGCTCGCGTCCCAAGACGTACACCGCGTCGAGCCTCTCCTCCAGCCGCCGCCGAGCCGTGGTGGCGCGCCATCGGAATGGCGCCATTAGAATGCGTATGGCGCTGCGGACCCTTTCCGCACCCCTACGGGCCTTGCTTTCATCATCCACCTGGCGCGCCTCCTAATGTAACTCAAGAAAGCAAAACTCGGCGCTCACGTGATTATATCCTTGAAGGATCGAGAGAGCAAACCATCGTGGGCGCGCACTCGCCAGGGCGTGGTCACCGCGCCCCTACGTGCGATTTCCTGATCGAAATGAACTTCTTCCTGTCCGAGATTGCCCTTGGTCGACGCCTCCGCTGGTGCATTTGCCCACTTGGTGGTATGCTGCACCTCCGAGCCAGACCTGACAGGTTTTCAAGTGAAGTTTCTTGGGTGGACGAGTTGAGTGCCTCGAGAGATACCTGTGCCAAGAACCGGTTCTTAGAACCTGTCCGACCTTGAAGGGAATCTTCATCCGAGATGAGGGCATACATGACACATCGTAGAATCGGCTTGATCACCGATAGCACCTGTGACGTTCCGGATAACCTGCTGAAGCAGTATGATGTCGCTGTGGTTCCATCAATCGTTGTGTGGGGGAATGACAAACTGCGCGACCGGGTGGACATTCAACCGCAGGAGTTCTACAAGCGACTGACGAGCGATCCGGTGCACCCGACAACAGCCCACCCATCTCCGGGCGACTTCCTCCGGGCCTACGAGGAGGCGGAGAAGCAGGGCGCACAGGAAATCGTGGTCATCACGGTCAGCGTCGCGATGAGTGGCACGTTCCAGTCAGCTTGGGATGCGGGCAAGATGTTCCACCTCCCTGTTCACGTCGTCGATTCGAAAGGCCCAACAATGACGGTGGGCTGGCAGGTCCTCGCCGCAGCGCGCGCCCGCGAGGCTGGCGGCAGCGCTCAGGCCATGATCGAGGCGGCGGGCAGGACCAGGGCCACGCTGGTGCAATACGTCTGTCTGGACACGATGGAATATCTCCACAGGGGCGGGCGCATCGGAGGTGCCGTCACGCTGCTCAGCACGGTGCTGAAGATCAAGCCGCTGGTCAGGATCAACCACGAAACTGGGCTTGTTGAGGGCGCAGCGCGCGTGCGCACGCGCAAGCGGGCGTTGGAGTTGCTCTACGATACGTTCTTCCAGCAACTGGACACCCGCAAGGCGTTGCGAGTGGCCGTGTTGCATGGCGATGTCCCGCAGGATGCGGAGCGCATCGCCGAACGTATCCAGCGTGAATACTCCCCGGCTGAACTCTTGATGAACATCACGGGCCCGGTGCTTGGCATACACACCGGGCCGCGTGCGGTTGCGTTGTGCGGGTATGCCGAAGACGAGAGTTGATTCCGGCTTCATGCGCCTCATCCCTAGCACCACGCAACAACTACGGGTCACATAAGGAGCACAGGATATGAAGGCGAAGGAGAACGTACTCGCAGCACAGCTCTATACAGTCAGGGAATTCACCCAGACCATCCCCGACCTTGCGGAGACTCTGAAGAAAGTGGCCGATATCGGCTACACAGCGGTTGAGCTTGCGGCTCTTGGCCCTGTGGATCCCAAGGAGCTGGCCAAGCTGGTCGAAGACGCCGGTCTGAGGGTGGCGGGCATGCACATGCACTGGGACCGCTTTCTGAACGAACTGGATGCGGTCATCGCCGAGCACAAGATGTGGCACTCCACGCACGCCGCCATCAGTGGGCTGTTTTCACTTGAGTACTGCAGCCTGGACGGCCTCAAGCGATTCCTGGACGAGCTGGGACCGGTGGCCGAGAGACTGGGCCAAGAGGGCATTGACTTCTCGTACCACAATCACAACCACGAGTTGATGCGCTATGGCGAGAAGACGTGGCTAGAGATGCTGTATGAGCAGGCGGCCCCCGACGCGCTTAAGGCTGAGATTGACGTGTACTGGATCCAAGCCGGCGGGGGCGACCCAGCCGCCTGGGTGCGCAGGTGCGCGGGGCGAGAGCCGCTTCTGCACCTCAAGGACATGGCCGTGGGGCCAGGGCGCGAGCAGCGCATGGCGGAGATCGGCGAAGGCAACCTGAATTGGCCGGCGATTCTGCAGGCAGCCGAAGATGGCGGCGTGGAATGGTACATCGTCGAGCAGGACACGTGCTATGACCGGAACCCCTTCGAATCGCTCGCCATCAGCTACCGCAATTTGCAGGCTATGGGTCTGAGCTGAACAGCGAATTGGGAAAGGAGCGAAGTGCGTAGGGGCGCGGTCACCGCGCCCCTACGCAGGACAGAGCGGATGGACCGCATCCGTTTGTCGCCCGTCCCGGCCTCATTCTTAGCCGCGGTAGATCGGCATGTCGCCGTCCGCTGGCGTTCCGCCCACCACGGTGAATTCGCGCTGCGTAGGCGGGGCCAGCGATGGCGGGAGCCCGCCCCAAACGTCGGGCCGCTGCGGCGCGCTCGACGGTGCGACCACGACCACCGGGGGATAAGCCCCTTGCTGGGGTGGATGAACCGGCCACTGCCCGACCGTCTGCGGTCGGTGCCATCCGCCCCTGGCGGGTTGATTGGCGGGCAATTGGTGCCCCCGTGCTGCGTCCCGCCGGCGTGAGATGGCGACGATGAGCAGGCTGGTGGGAATCGCCGCGCCCACGCCGCACACGGCGCCAGCCAGGACCGCCAGTGCCTCGTCGCTCAGACGGTGGGTGATGATCACCGCCACGGCCAGGGACACCGCCATAAGCCCGGCGAAGACCTGCAACCTGCCTCGCCGGTTCTCACGAGTTAGCTGCTCATCCATCATTTACACTCCTTCCGATATGTCGACTGCCACGTCGGCCGACATGGCGGCCAGTCGCCGCACTGGCTCCGGCGACCACGTCTCCCCAGAGACGTCATCCCGCGCCAGTTGGGCCACCACGTCCCGCACCTCAGCCGGGGCGACGTGTGCTGCCTGGAACCGGATCACTCGCCCCTCGGCCACGGCCAGGAAGTCCCCACGGCCCAGCAAGCGCTCGGCCCCCGTGCCGCTCCAACCGGTGGCCGTGCGCGCATCCTCGGCGCTGGTGACGCGCCCGCACAGCCGGACCGGGAAGTTGGCCTTGACCAGTGGCCCCAGCACAGCGCTTGTTGGCTTCTGGGTGGCTGCAATGACGTGAATGCCCGCCTCGCGTCCCCGCTGCGTCAGCCGGGTCAAGGCCTCCCGCATTGGCTTTCCACCTACCATCAGGAGATCGGCCAGCTCGTCGACCACCAGCGCGACCTGCGGCTGTCCTTGCAGCGGCTCGCTTCCCATCAAGCCGGAGGAAGGCACGCTGCGCCGCTCCATCAGCCGCACCAGGCTTTGGAGGGCCTCAACCGCCTCCTGCATCTCTCTGATCACCGGACGCACCAGGTGCGGGAGATCCTCGAAGAGACGGAAGGCGTGGCCCTTGGGGTCCACTAGCACCAACGCGAGTCCTCCTTGCTCCCCTCCCAGGCGCTGACAGGGAGCCGGGTTGGTCATCGCCAGGCTGAGGATCATCGCCTGAAGAAGCACCGTCTTCCCCGATCCGGTCGTCCCGGCCACCAGTATGTGAGCGACGTCGGGGGAGGGCAGCCGAATCAGGAGCGGCGCTCCGTCCTCCGCCAGGCCTAGGACGGCGGTCACCGGCGGAACGTTCGCTCTCGCGGGCTGCCGTCCCGAAGTACCTGGATGGGCGCGGACTGTTCCAGTCCGTATGTCGTGGAGTTGGCGGAACAGGGGCAACAGGCGCACCGGTTGAGGGTCGTCGCGGGGAATCTCAACGTCCACGGCTGCCCCGCGCCGGGATACGCGGCAGCTACGCGCGTCGAGCGCGGCGGCCAATTCCTCGCTCAGCCGCTTGATCTTGGCGATCTTCACCCCCAGGGCGGGGAGCACCTGAAAGCGCACCCAGCGGGGCGTCACGGTGCCACCCGTCACCCGCGCGGGGATCTTGTGCAGGGACAGCACTGCCTCGATCCGGTCCGACTGGAACTCCAGCTTGCTGCGCATTCCGCTTGACCCCTTGCCACCATCTGTCCCCAGGTGCGGTCACCGGATGGTGACTCAACGGCGACATGCGCTGCGAGCCAATGGTGGCGTATCGATGGTTAAATAGAACAAATGTTCTATTTAACCATATGATACCAGAACTACCGGAAGATGTCAAGCGGGATGCGCGGGCCGGTGGGGGAGGGGCGCGCTATCCGGCTTTGCGGAATTGGACCACGCGGCCCTGGCGTTTGGTGAACCGGAAAAGCTGCTCCGGCGGTCTGAGACGCCCCTCAATCGACAGAATGCCCTGTGGCTTGATGAGGCGATGGAGTTCGGCCCACATCGCCTCCAGGTCCCCGACCGGGCGCCCGAGGCCGAAGACGAAGACGAGGTCGAAACCCGCATCGGGCAGATCGGTCTGGGCGGCGTTGGCGGCGATCACCCACGTGTTGGTCACCCCCGCTGCCTTGACCTTGTCGTAGACGTGCTTCACGGCCAGCGGGTTGACGTCCAGCGAGAGGAGGCTGCCTGTCTCCCCAACGATCTCAGCCGCCGGCACGGTGAAAAAGCCGGGACCGCAGCCCACCTCCAGCACCGCTTGACCTGTCTGGAGTCCGGCGGCGTGCAGGGCCTTGTAAGGGTCCCTGAATAGGCCATAGAGCGTCTCGTGCACGAAGGACATCATCTTGAAGCTCGTATGACTGGTTCTTGTCATCGTTTTCTCCTCATTGTTGCTCCTGTCCGTCGCTCGTGTTCCGGTTGAGCCGGCCTACTGATACTCTTGCGATCCACGTCGCCGGTGCAGCGCCAACGCATGGGTTGTCGCCAGCAGACCTGGCTGAGCCTCCCCATCCAGCGGCAGCACCCCGCCGTCGGCGAAGTAATCGAAGTCGAAGTGCACCGGCTCCCCGGCCGCCTTGCCCGGGAGTGGCATGAGGCGGGCCGTGAGGGGCTTGTGCAGTCGCGCCGAAAGCGCTGCCACGTCGAACAGCAGTCGCGCCAGGCAGTCCTCGCTCGCGTCGCCGGGCAACGGCACCGTGTCCAGCCCTGTGCCACACACGGCAGACCACTGCAACAACTCGGCAACGCGCAGGCGTCCCTCGGCTGCACGTTGCGCCAACAGCGCATCCTCCAACACAGGTAGCATCAAGCCACAGAAGCCCGTGTGGGGGAACTGTGCCTGGTCGATGGCCTGGGCCAGCGTTGCCGCGGCGGCCAACGTGCCCGCCGACCCGGCCGGCTGCCCGGTCAACGCCTCCAGCGCTGCGCCGATGCTGCATTCCGGCGTGGGAAACGGGGCCAGTGAGAAGTCGATGCCGCCAAAGCGCAAGCGCGGATGCAGACATCCGCCTCTAGAGGGTTGTGGGACGTGCGCCCGGGCCAGTCGTTTTGCTACGGCGACGATGCGCCTCGCCTCGGCCTCGATACTGGCTGTGAGACGGCGACAGGCGTCCTCCGCGTCCTGCGCAGCGCTGCACGCGTCCACGGCGACATCCGCGGCTTCGGTGGCCACGGCGAACGCGGGTGCGCCGCCGCCGTGATACGCGGCGGGGAAGAAGGGGGTGCCGGGTGGCACGTTCGCCAGCGCCGCGAAGCGCAGGTTGCCGAAGCCGTCTTCGAGACGCGCGGCCTCACGTATGGCGCGCGCCGCGCCGCGAATCCCCTCGCCGTCGATGACGCCAGCCTGGGGATCCACGATGTGCGCCGTGGCGAAGACGGTCTGCGTCGCCGCGAGGATCTCGGCCACGAGCGGTATCATCGTCTTCCCGGCCGGACCCAGGGCGACGAAGTCGAAGCCCTGCGCGTGGGCGGTCTCCTCCAACTCGGCGGCGAAGCTGGCGGGGCGCCCGGCCCACTGCGAGCGGGCCAGTTTGGGGAACACGTCCATCGCCAGCCGGAGCGTCTGCACCTCAAATCCGGCCTCCCGGTATGCCTGGCGAGCCAGCCTGCCAAACGCGGCCAACCCCGCGAGTTGCTCGCTGTCTACTGGCGGGGCGATGTCGGCAAAGATGGTGACAGAGCGGATCTTCATTGAGTGCCTCCTCCGCGAGTCTATGCAGGCTGCAGTGTTGGTACCACGGCCTGTCCCTTGAACTGGCTCACGTATAGGTTGTAATAGAATCCGCGCGCTTCCAGCAACTGCTCATGTGTGCCACGCTCGATGATCTCGCCATCGTTGATCACCATCACGCAGTCAGCGTCGCGGATGGTGCTCAGGCGGTGAGCGATCACGAAGCTGGTGCGCCCCTCCATCAGCCGCAGCAGCGCTCCCTGTAAGCGCTTCTCGGTGCGCGTGTCCACGTTGCTGGTGGCCTCGTCCAGGATCAGGATCTCGGGATTGGCCAGCACCGCGCGCGCGATGGCCAGAAGCTGCCGTTGACCCTGGCTCAGGTTGCTGCCCCGCTCGGCCAGAACTGTATCGTAGCCCTGCGGCAGGCGGTGGATGAACGAGTGGGCGTTGGCCAGCTTGGCCGCCGCGATCACCTCCTCGTCGGTGGCGTCGAGCCGCCCGTAGCGGATGTTCGCCATCACCGTATCGGCGAAGAGGAAGTTGTCCTGCAGCACCAGCCCTAGCTTGCGGCGCAGATCGTCTTTCCTGAAGTCACGGATGTCCACCTCATCTATGCGGATCGCGCCGCTGTCCACGTCGTAGAAGCGGGTCAGCAGGTTGATGATCGTGGTCTTGCCCGCGCCCGTCGGCCCCACCAGTGCGATCGTCTCGCCGGGGTTGTTGTACATGCTCACGTGCTTGAGCACCGGCACGCTTTCTTCGTAGCCGAAGCAGACGTCCTCGAAGGTGACCTTGCCCGCGATGTGCTCCAGTGGCTTGGCATCTGGGGCATCGGTCAGCTCGGGTTCCTCGTCGAGGACCTCGAAGACGCGCTCGGCCCCAGCTATCGCCGCCTGGATGACGTTGAACAACTGTGCGATCTGGTTCAGCGGGTGGGAGAACTGCCGGGCATAGCTGATGAAGGCCGCGATGGTGCCCACCGTGGCCCAGCCCTGCAAGGCCATCCAGCCGCCAGCGCCCGCCACCAGCGCCAGGCTGACGTTGTTGATCAGGTTCATGATCGGCCCCATCATGCCGGCGAATATCTCTGCCTGCGTCGCTGCCTTCTGCAGCTTGCGGTTGGCCACGTCGAACTCCGCGATGGCTTCCTCCTCACGCACGTAGGCTTTGACCACTTGCTGCCCGGTGATGGTCTCTTCGATAATGCCGTTCAGTTCGCCCAGGTGCTTCTGCTGCGCGCGGAATCCCTTGCGCGTGCGCTGGGCCACCCCTTTCGTCAATACCATCATCAGCGGCAGGATCAGCAGCGTCACGACAGCCAATGGCGCATTGACGACGAACATCATCACGGTCACGCCAGAGACGGTCAGCACGCTGGCGATGAGTTGCGTGGCGCTCGCTGTGAGCACGTTGCTGATGTTCTCCACGTCATTGCTCAGGCGGCTCATCAGGTCGCCGTGCGGGTGCTGGTCGAAGTAGCGCAGCGAGAGCGTCTGTAGCTTGGCAAAGAGATCGTTGCGCAGATCACGCACGGCGTGCTGCGCGACGCTGGCCATGACAATCTGCTGTAGCCAGATTCCCAGCGACGTCAGCGCGTAGATCGCCAGCATCGCCAGCGCAATCCGCGCCAGGCCAGCCAGGTCCCCTGCCAGGATGAACCGGTCGATGGCGATACCCATCAAAGCGGGGCCGGTCACGCTGAGGGCGGTTGTCAGTAGCACCAGGAATACCACGCCCACAAGGGGCCACTTCTCGCGCTTGAGGTAGCCCCATAGACGGACGAGCGTGCCACGCGCATCTTTGGCCTTTGGCCCGGGGCCGTGCATGCCGTGTCTATGTCCTGGCCCGGGCCTGCGCATCAAGTTCGGCTCTCTGCCGCTGCGCTCAGTTCGTGCGTTGTTTGTCTGTCTAGCCATTGGCCGTCGCTCCATTCCCTAGCTGAGAGTCGTAGATCTCGCGGTAGATCGGGCTGCTCGCCAGCAACTGGGCGTGCGTACCCTGCGCGACGATCTGCCCGTCGTCGAGCACCAGGATCTTGTCGGCGGTCAACACCGTGCTGACGCGCTGTGCGATCACAAAACTGGTGCGGTCGCGCATCACCTCTTCCAACGCTGCCTGGATCTTGCTTTCGGTCTCCACGTCGACCGAGCTGGTGCTGTCGTCCAGGATCAGCACCGCCGGCTGAAGCAGGAGCGCGCGCGCGATGGCGATGCGCTGCTTCTGCCCGCCGGATAGATTGACGCCCCGCTGGCCAAGCACTGTATCGTAGCCCTCGGGGAAGCTCATGATGAAGTCGTGGGCTTGCGCCGCCATCGCGGCTGCGACGACTTCCTCATCGCTGGCCTCAGCCCGCCCGTAGCGGATGTTGTCGCGGATGGTGCCGCTGAAGAGCACCGTCTCCTGCAAGGCGATGCCGATGTGTCGCCTCAGCGTGTCCTTGTCTACGTCACGCACGTCGATGCCGTCGAGCGTCACCTGCCCGCCGGTCACGTCGTAGAAGCGGGGAATCAGGTGTACCAGGCTCGACTTGCCCGCCCCGGTGGTGCCCAGCAGGGCTACCGTCTGCCCCGGCTCGGCCACAAAGTCCAGGTCCTTGAGCACCGGATCGCCGCAGTGGTCATCGTAGTTGAAGCACACCTTTTCGAACGCCACGCGCCCCAGGAACTGGCGATCCTGCACGGCGTCCGGTTTGTTCTGCACCACTGGCTCGGTATCCAGCACCTCGGCGATGCGCTGCGTGGAGGCATGGGCGCGCGAGATGTGCAGCACGATCATGCTGACCATAATCAGCGATATAAGCGTCCGCTGCAGGTAGTTGACGAACGAGATAATCTCGCCGGTCTGCATCCCGCCCGCCGTCACCTGAACGCCGCCGAACCAAAGTACGCCCACCAGGCCGAGGTTCATCGCTATCATGGCAAACGGCATCGTGATGGCGATCACGCGCGCCACGCGGATCGTCTGGTCCATCAGGTCCTCGTTGACCGTGCCGAAGCGCTGCATTTCGTGCTGCCTGCGCACAAAGGCCTTGACCACGCGTACACCCGCCAGGTTCTCTTGCATCACCGTGTTCAGCGCGTCGAGCGTCTTCTGGACGATGCCGAAGAGCGGATAGGCACGGTTGACGATCAACAGCACACCTATGAAAACCACGACCAGCAGCACCAGCGGCAGCCAGAGCAACTGCGGCGTGGTGAGCACCACCATGATTATGCTCCCGATCAACAGGAGAGGCGCGCGGATGAGTATCCTCAGCAACTGATGTAGCGCCAGTTGTACCTGCGTGACGTCGTTGGTCAGGTTGGTCACCAGTCGCCCGGTCTCCAGTTCGTCCAGGTTGGCAAACGAGAGCGTCTGTACCTTGCGGAAGAGCGCCTCGCGCAGATCCGCGCCGAAGCCCTGCGAGGCCTTCACCGCGAAGAAGCCGTTGCTGATCCCGCCCACCGCGCCGACCAGCGCCAGGCCGATCATCAAGAGCCCCGTGCGCACGACCAGGCCCAGGTCGAGCTGCGCGATGCCCACGTCCACGATGCGCTCGATCAGCATCGGCTGCATGAGATCCATCGTGACCTCAAGCAGCATCAACAGCGGGGCTAACGCCATCAGCCGCCAGTAGGGTTTCGTGAACCTTGCCAGTTTTCTCACTGATTCCATGCGTTGAATCGTCTCCTTGTCCATTTCGCTATCTAGCAGACGGGGAGCGCGCGCCTCCCTGGCCTCACCCGAGGAACGGCTCCTCGCCAGTGGCACGCACCAGGTTCTCGCGGATTCGGAGCAACACCCGGCGCAACCCGTCGCGTTCCTCCGAGGTCAGGCCGGCGAGGGTTTCGCCTTCCAGTTCGTGCAACACCCGATGCACCTCAGCCTGAATCGCGCGCCCGGCGTCAGCCAGGTAGACGCGCGAGACGCGCTGATCCTCTGGGTCATCCCTGCGCTCGACGAATCCGGCCTTCTCCATGCGCTGGATCATCTTCGTGATCGTTGCCGGGCTCACGCGCATCTGTGCCGCCAGATCGGAATGCGTGAGCCCCTCTTGTTCCCACAGCGCGTGCAGGACCGGGGGCTGCCCCCGGTACAGGCCGAGCGCGTGGAGTAGCTCGCGAGCCCGGGAGTGGTGCAACCTGCACACGTGGGCCAACAGGTGATCGAGCGTTTCAGTCTCAGTTTGGTACATAGTGCGGTTTCCTCGCCATCTGCGCCGTCAAATAATAAGACGGCTAATATTTAGCCGCCTTATTATACGCAAACCGTGGGATATGTCAAGCGCGGACTGGGCCGTGCCTGCTGGCCTGGGGAACCCCGCTCAGAATCGACGTTTTCTTCTGGATCGCCCGATTGCGTCGTGCCATCGTTAGACGGGAACGGGAATGGCTAGCCGCTTCTGGGAGCCCGGAGCGCGACGTGGCTGGTCGGCAGTGTTGGCGCACGAGCGTGTTGTGTAGTACAATATGGACGTCATTGCTGTGCTGACGAGTTCGAACGGGTCTGGAAGCCGATGGCTTACGGCGGCCATTCCTTGAGGGACAGTCCACACAGTTCCTGGAAAATCCCGTGTGCGCAAGCGAATGGATGCAGGGAGCAGGGAGTATGTCCTATGTTAGAAGCGATCAAGCTAAAAGGAAAAATCCAACCCGACCGACGACTTGAGGTCCCCAGACTGCCTCCTGGATTGCCTGAGGGAGAAGTGGAACTGATTCTGCTCTACGAGAGGAAGCCCACCGAAGAAGCCAAGCCGTCGCTCTCTCCGCTTGCATGGCCCGTCCTCAATGGCGGGCAATACCTGGGCGGCAAACTGCGGCGGGAGGAACTCTATGGCGACGGTGGACGGTGATGGCTGCATAGTAGACACCAACGTGCTTGTATACAGCACGGTCACTGGCAACCCTTGGCATCAGCAAGCACGCAGATGGCTGGCAACGCTGCAGAAAGAAGCGCTTCGCCTTTGCGTCACGACTCAGATCCTGCGTGAGTACCTAGTCGTTTTGACGCGAGGCACTGTTTTCGAGAAATCCTTAACTGTAGATCAAGTCCTGGCCCAGATTGAGGTGCTTCTTCCCGGCCTTACAGTTCTCGACGAGCCGCTGGCGACCGCGGAACTCCTACGTACGTTGGTGCGACGGTATCAGGTTCGTGGCAAAAGCATCCACGATGCCAACGTCGTCGCCGTGATGCTAACCCACGGTGTCCGTAGGCTGGCAACGTACAATCAAGCAGACTTTGTACGATTCGACGAGATTGACCTGGAGGCAATGCCTGCTGAAAGCTTGGACGATACGGCCTGACTCCATCCCGTCCTTATCCTATGCTTGGCCTGACCATACCGGACAGGATCACAGCAGAGGCGATCAGGAGAATGCTGGCTGCTCCCCCTGCCTGGACGCAATGGGCACCGACCAGGCTCACACAGAAGGGTAGTGCGCTTGGGAATCGCAGGTTGAGGCTTCCAGGTGGACGAACGCCGGCTAGCCGAGAGCGAGACGCATCCAATCCACGATCTCTTCCTTGCGCGGAATGCGCCCTGACGACTTGACCTCCTCGTCGATCACCAGCGCGGGCGTGCTCAGAACGTCGTAGGCCATGATCGCGGTCATGTCCTTCACCTTGACGAACGTCGCCTCGACACCCAGTTCACCCGCTGCCTCGCGGGCCAGTTTCTCCAGTCGCTCACACTTGGGGCAGCCGCCCCCCAATACCTTGATCTCCATCAAATACCTCCCACATCCTCTTGATTTGCTAACATACCGACCTGCAGATTTGCCGACTTGCCGATTTGCAGATTTGCCGCTTTGCTCCCTTTCTCACCTGACGAACCACCCAAAGATCAGTCCCGACAGGGTACTGAAGATCGTCACCAGTACCACGTATACCGCCGTCTTCTTCTTCCCGATCACCGAGTTGGTGATGAGGATCGACTGCAGGCTCAGTTCCGGGTCGGCCAGCAGGTAGGCCAGCAGCGGACCACGGTGCATCCCCAGCGACAGGAACGTCTGCGCGATGGGCACCTCGACCAGTGTGGGGAAGTACATGAAGACGCCGAACAGCACACCGATCAGGTTGGCCCACACCGTGTTGCGTCCGGCGATGGTCTCGATCCAGGTCGCCGGGATGATGGCCCGCGCCATCCCGGCCACGAAGACCCCCACCAGCAGCAGCGGGATGATCTGTTTGACGAAGCGCCACATCTCCCACAGCCACTCCTGAACCTCGTACGCCTCGAAAGCCTTGACCGCCATCCACCACACGGCGGCGATGAGCAGGATCTCCGCCACCAACTTGCCGGTGATGCCCACGTTCATCCCGCCCTCGACCGCCACGACCTTGAAGGAAGCTACCACCAGCGTCAGCGTGATCAATCCCAGGGCCACGTAGGTCCAGGCGTTGAACCCCTCGTCCACCTTGTTCAGCCCCAGCCAGGCCGCGACCCCGATGAGGGCCAGCATGCCGATGAGGAACACGCCGTGCACGCTCACCCCCTCGATCCCCAGGGAGGCGTTTGGCGGCACGATACGGTCCAGCCACGCCTGGAACTCGCCGGCCCACGAGCCGGGGAGCGTGAACGTGACGTAGCTATCCGTCAGCAGTCCTACCTGTAGGGTGCCGGTGATCAGCACGCTCAGCAGCAGCACGAAGAAGATCCACGTGCGGCCCGGCACCTTCGCATCCTGGGCGAAAGCACGGTTGCCGTTCGTGGCGCTGTTGTGTGCCTCATCGTCCTTGCGGAAGAACCAGGCCATCAGCAGGCCAATGCTGATGCCGAAGACGATCGAGAGCACGACCCGCGCCAGGGCGATGTCCATGCCGATCTGCACGCCGGTGAAGGAGATGGCCAGGATGTTGATCGCCGGACCGACGAACAGGAACGTGATCGCCGGGCCCAACCCCGCGCCTTTCTTGTAAATGCTGGCGAAGAGCGGCATGATGGTGCACGAGCACACGGCCAGCACGAACCCACCCACGGCCGAGGCGGGGTAGGAGACCCACTTGGGGGCATCTCGCCCCAGGTACTTGGTGATGGCTTCCTTGGGGATCAGCGCCGATAATGCGCCAGCGATGAAGAAGGCCGGCAGCAAGCACAACAAGACGTGAGCGGCCAGATAGGCTGCCAGGCTGCCCAGTCCTGTCTGCAACAGTGTCCCGACGTATTCCAGAATGTTCAATCTACACCTCCACAAGTGATCGGGCTATATGCGGCCCAGTGCATATTTCGACGTCCAAAAGAAGGCCGTGGCAGACACGGCCTGTTCCGACCTAACGCAAGAGCCTGGCCCTAATGGCACGCCTCACCGGCCCGGCACCTGGGACACGGGCACTCCGCCAGACGTGTCGGCTCACCGGCCGGGCCCAGTACCTCCTCCAACAGCCGCTCGACCCGGCGATCGGCCAGGCGGTAGTAGACCATCAGGCCGTCCCGCCGATCCTCGACCACACCTGCCTCGCGCAGTACGCGCAACTGCTGGGAGACGTAGGCCTGGGGCCGCCCAAGCACCGTCTGGAGGTGGCACACGCACGCCTCATCCCTTCGCAATTCATCCAGGATGCGCAGCCGAGCCTGGTGGGATAGGATGTGAAACAGATCCGCTGCCTCACGATATCGGATGTCCTTCATAACCTCACCTTATGCAGTACAATGCATATTCAAGTCTTTGCATATATTAACATGGAGTTTCATCTTTGTCAAGGAGGCATCTTCAGGCTTCACTTTGCAGCTTATCGTCCCTGTGTCTTCCTGTTTCAGGCGACGTCTGGTATAATGAAGATCCGGTGCACATGCACGGGAGGGCATCATGAGCGAGAAGCGACGCAGGGGATCCAGATGGTCGCGAGAACCGCCACACTTACACAGCCCCGTGGGCAGCATCCGGCTGACAACCCCCGAAGGCGATGCCCCCATCCTCTTCATCGCATGCTGCAGCGGCAGCGTGCCCGATGGAATCCATCCAGGATACAGGCGGTTTCGACCGCGACCACCAAGTTGGGAATGCTGCCTCAGTGAACCGACGAGGCGATACCGGCACGAATAGAATAGTCCTGACGTGAGGAGATGACCCCCATGGCCCGTACAGATAGACTGTCAGAACTGCTTAAGGAGCAGATCGAGCGCCGCCGCAAGCGCGGTGAGGAGGACCTGGCCCGGATCGTCAACCAGGGCCAGCATCCGGTGTACAGCACTTTCGAGGTGACCTCCACGTCCGAACGCGTCTACACCGTCCACGTCCGCTCCCTCACCGAGCGACTTAACACCTGCACTTGCCCCGACTACCGCACGAACACGATCGGCACGTGCAAACACATCGAGGGCGTGTTGATCAATCTGGAGAAGGAGTTCGCCGACCGATGGGATGCGTTCATCGAACAGGCTCCGCCCGTCACCCAAGTGTACCTCCACCACGCCGAGCGGTCGACCATCCGCGTTACCCTGCCTTTGCCAGACGACGGGGAACTGCGCGCCGTGATGGCCCGATACTTCGATCCCGAGGGCATCTTGCAGGGCAAGGTCACGCAGAGCTTGCCGGCCTTGCTCAGCGAGCTCAATCGGCTGCCCGCCGGCGTCCGCGACCGGGTCCACGTGGGCCAGGACGTACGTGAGTACCTGAAGAAGCAACAGGATATCGAAGCGGTTCAACAGCAGAGAGAGTGGTTCCTGGAGCAGGCCAGACAGGGAAACCGCTCGCTCAGCGTCATCTCAACGCCGCTGTACAGTTTCCAGGAAGACGGTGTGCTTCATCTGACCTTTGGCCGTCGGGCGATGCTTGCCGACGACATGGGTTTGGGCAAGACCGTCCAGGCCATCGCCTCCGCTGTCCTGCTCAAGCAACTGCGCGGCATCGAGCACGTGCTGGTCGTGTGTCCCGCGTCGCTGAAGCACCAGTGGGCGCGCGAGATACGCCGCTTCACGTCGCTCTCCGCGCAGGTGATTGAGGGCAACCCGATCCAGCGCCGCGATCTCTACCGCGATCCCCAGTTCTTCAACATCATGAACTACGAGCTGGTGCACTACGACGAGGAGCAATTGATGCGGCGTCGATTTGACCTGATCATCCTCGACGAGGCACAGCGGATCAAGAACTGGCGCACCAAGACCGCCGACCGGATCAAGCGGCTGCGCAGCCCCTACGCCTTCGTGCTCACGGGCACCCCGCTGGAGAACCGGCTGGACGAGCTTTACTCCATCTTCCAGTTCATCGATCCCGCCATCATCGGTCCACTGTGGCGCTTCAACGAGCGCTACTACGAGACCGAGCGGCGGCCCTCCGGCTCCTACAAAGTGCTGGGACACAAGAACCTGGACGAACTGCGACAGCGCATCGGCCCTTACGTGCTGCGCCGCGTGCGTGAGGACGTGCTGCTCGATCTGCCGGAGCGCATCGACAGCAACTTCTTCGTCGAGATGACCGGGCCGCAGTGGACCGCCTACTACGAATATGAGCAACGGGTCGCCCAGTTGATGGCGCGGGCCAGGCGGCGTCCGCTCACGCCGAAAGAACACCAGGTCCTTCTGGGGTCCCTGGTAAAGATGCGGCTGATCTGCAACGCCCTGGCGCTCCACGACCCGGAGATCAAGCCCGAGGATCGGGAGAAGACTGCCCCCAAGCTGCGCGAACTGCGCGAGATCCTCGATGATGAGGTGGCCAGCAACGGTCACAAGGCTATCCTTTTCAGTCAGTGGACGCGCATGCTCGATCTGACCGAGCCGGTGCTGGAGAGACTCGATCTAGGCTGGGTCAAACTGACCGGCGACGTGCCGGTCAGCAGGCGCGGCGCTCTGATCGAGCAGTTCTTCGAGGACCCTCGATGCAAGGTGTTCCTCTCCAGCGACGCCGGCGGCGTGGGCCTGAACCTCCAAGCCGCCAGCATGGTGATCAACCTCGATCTGCCCTGGAACCCGGCCGTGCTCGACCAGCGCATCGCACGGGCGCACCGTCACGGCCAGCCGCACACGGTCAACGTGGTCAACCTGATCGCCCAAGGCACCATCGAGGAGCGCCTGCTCGACACGCTGGCCGCCAAGCGGGCCGTCTTCGAGGCCGCGCTCGACCAAGACAGCGACGTCACCGAGCTCTCCTTCAAGGATGCAGGGCAGAGCGTTTTGCAGAGACTCCAGGTGATGTTGGGCGAGGAGAAAGCAGTCACGCCAGAGTTGGTGCTGGAACCGAGCGCTGCGCCAGCGGAGGAGGAGGCCGCGCCCGCACCGACCTTGCAGGGCTTCGCCGACCTGCTGGTAGGGCGTTACCCGGCCCGCGTCCTACTGGTGCGGCGCGCCCCGCAGATCCCCGGCGCGCCCGCCGACAGGAATGTCCTGGTGGTGGTGGACCGCGACCCGGCCAAGCTGCGTCCCCAGGTCGAGGCGATACTCAAAGAGCACTATGGCGACCTCCCTGCGCCGGGTCTCCTGTTGATGGAGCAGGAGGGCTATCGGGCGCTCTCCGCCCTGACCGGCGGGATGGTGGAACAAGCAGCCGAGCCCAGCGTTTTCTATCGCGCCCCGGCCGTCCCGAAGCCGGCCCGCCCCGACCGGCGTCAGGCGCTGGAGAAGAAACTGCGTCGCGCCCGCGGCCGCTTCGACACGGCCGACAGACGGCTCAAATTGGCGGAGGTCGTGCTGCAAGGTGGCTTCCCGGAGGAGGTGATGCGCCCCGTGCGCCAGGCGCTGGGCTGGGCGCTGAGCGCGCATCTGTCGTTGGTATCGGCCAAGGACAGAGAGCCCGGCGAGGAACTGCCTTCCCCGCGCCTGGTGGAGGCAGAACTGGTCGCCCCGGGTCACATTCCCACCGATCTGGCCGCCCAGGTGGACCGGGTTCGTGCCCTCACTGCACCGCCGACTGAGGAGGAAGCTCCGCCGCCCAGCGTCGAGGCCGCCCAAGGGTTCATCGCCACCGTCCAGGCGCTGATTGATCTGGGGCGAGAGCGAATCGCGAAGGAGAATCTGTGACATCGGGTTTGATCACTGACCCGGAAGAAGTAGAGAAGTTGGCCGGAGAGCGGGAAGACGAGAATTGGGCCTTTCGAGGTTGGGTCAAGATGGAGTTCGGCTTTGACGACGAACGGCTGATGTCGGTGGTGCGTGAGCTGGCCGACCAGATCACCGCTCAGATCGACTGCACCGAATGCGCCAACTGCTGCCGCCAGACGACCACGCACGTGGAAGAAGAGGATATCGAGCGCATGGCCAGCGTGCTGGACATGACGGTTTCGACCTTCAAGGAGGCCTACGTGGAATTCGATGAGGATCGCGGAGGGCACTGGCGGCTGCCCGCGCCATGTCCGATGCTCGAAGGCAACCTGTGCCGCGTCTATGAGGCCCGCCCCACGTCCTGCCGTGAATATCCCCACCTGCACAACGACTTCCGGGCCGCCAGCATCAGCCGCATCAACAACACCTTCATCTGTCCCATTGTCTTCAACGTCGTCGAGGAGATGAAGTACGCCCTGCGCTGGCCGCGCCGGAATCGCTGGCGGCGATAGTCATCCCGGCTCAGTCCGTCGATTCTCTGGCTACGTATCCATAACCCGGCCGAGGCCAGGCTGCGCGTCGATGTATAGGCGGATGCGGACATCCGCGTTCCTAGACTTGAGTGGAGAGGTGAGACGTTGGCGAAAATCCTACATACGTCCGATATCCAGCTAGACGCCCCCTTCCACTTCCTGGGTGAAAACGGGCGACGACACCGCCAGCAGCTACGCGCGGCCTTTCAACGCATCGTGGACCTGGCGACTGAACAAGAGTTCGACCTGTTGCTGATCGCCGGCGACCTGTTCGACGACAATCGACCTCACCAGACCACCGTGGACTTCGTCGTCTCTCAACTCGGCAGGCTGGATATCCCAGTTTGCATCCTGCCCGGCAACCACGACTGCTACAATGAAACCTCCGTATATCGCAAGGCCACTCTTCCGGACAACGTGATCCTATTCACCGGGCAATCCCCCGTCCAGGAGTTCCCCGAGCTCGATGTGGCGGTTTACGGCAACGCCATCCGGTCCAAGCACTCCCGAGTCAGCCCGCTCCACGGTCTGAGTCGAACGGGCGCTATGCGCTGGCACGTCGCCATGGCACACGGCAACCTGGTCCGGCCCGACATCGCCGATCCAGTTCGGCCAATCCGACCGGAGGAGATCGAGGCCAGCGGCATGGACTACGTGGCGCTGGGGGACTGGCACGCCTTTGCGGACTATTCCCAAGGGAGGGTGAAGGCCTTCTACTCAGGCGCCCCGGAGCCAACGGCGTTGGACCAGGCAGGTGCCGGCTACGCGGCCTGCGTCACGATCGATGAGAGCGGCGTGGACGTGCGGAAAGAACGGGTGGGAAGCATCTCGACCGACGACATGGAAGTCGAAGTCTCCGGAAAATCGATGGCCCAGATCGCGGAAACGGTTGCGACGCGCGCTGATCCAAAGCTGATGCTGAAGGTCAGGCTCTGCGGCCTTGCGGACCTGGGGGCAGTGCTGGACACCGAGAAGCTGGAGCATGAACTCTCTCCCCGCTTCTATCACGTCGAGTGCTCCGACCGATCCCATCCACAGCTAGAGACCATCTCCGCGGATGACTTCCCCGAGGAACTGGTGGTGGGCAGGTTCGTCCGTCTGATGCAATCGCGGATAGAAGAGGCGACCGATGACACACAGCGCCGGCTGGCCGAACAGGCGCTTCAGTTGGGGGTGGCTTTGCTGCAAGGTAGGAGAGTTCTGTGATGCTTCTGAAACGTATCGCTTTGGAGCGGTTTGGGCGGCTCGATCAGCGGGAGTACACGTTCCGACCGGGATTGAATCTCGTCAAGGGACCTAACGAGGCCGGCAAGACGACCCTCCAGAAGGCGATTCTTTTCGCCCTGTTGGGAAACCCGCGCCACACGACTTTGGAGCGGGCCAAGTCCGTGGATGACCACATCTCGTGGGGTGAAAACAGGCGTTTCAGCATCACATTAGATTTCAGGGATGAGAGCGGAGCGACCTACCGCCTGGGGAAGGATTGGGATGCTCAGCGTGTGTGCCTGACGAATCTGCAAACCGGTGAGGAAGAAAAAGACAGCGACCTGGTTCAGCAGGCCATCGGTGAGATGCTGGGCTGTGGCTCATTGAAGCTGCTCCAGAGCACTGTGTGCGTGGAGCAGGATGCTATCGATGAACTCTCCACCGGCCAGCGCGAGATTGGGGACCAATTGCAGAGCATGGTCACCGGCGGAGGTATAGAGGAAGCGACGGTCTCGACCGTGCTGGAGGACCTGGAACGCAAGATCGCCGAGACGAAACGGGGATGGCGCACAGCCGCCCCCAAGAATCCCGGTCCCATCAAGGTGAGGCAAGACCAGATTGCCGAATTAGAGAAGCGATTGGCCCAGATACGTCCTCAGGTCGAGCAAACCGAGCAAGCCCGGGAGCAATTGATCGCGCTTGGGAGCCGGATTGAGGAAATCGGCGAGGAGCTAGATTCCACGCGCTCCCTCAAAGACCTATGCAATCGGCGCTTGGAATGGGAGGACCGACAAAGCACCTGGCGCGATCGAGAGCAGGAGCTTGAGGCAAGACTTGAGAAAATCGAGAAAGCGCAGAAACTGACCGACGAGACCCGGCCCATCGGGAAATCACCCGGATCGCGCTTTCCCACACCTCCCCTCGTTGGGGTTGGCGTTGGAAGCTTGCTGTTCCTGATAGGGGTCGTGATTGGCGCGCTGGGTCTGCTCAGGGCCTCTGACCCCACTCTCGCGGTGATTGGCATCTTGATAGGCCTACCAGGACTGCTGATATGCATCGGGAGCCTGATCTGGCTCGTGGTAGGCATGAGCCGATCGACATCAACCGGTGCCACCGCCGCCCACGCCCGGCTCGAAGCGCTATTGGGAGAGCAGACACTGGAGGAGTTGATTGAGCAGCGCAGGGACGCGTCGCGCCATCGTCGCGATGCGGAGGAGGCTCTGGAATCTCCGGGAATGCGAAGGGCAGCAGAGGTGACGCCGCTCGAGTACGAGAAAATCCAGCGAGATATCGAACGCCTGGAAGAGGAGTTGGAAGGGACGAAGCACGAACGAACCAGGTGCGAAACCCGGCGCGACGATGCGACCTACACGGTGGAGGACATTCATCAGTTGGAAGAGCAAAAGGCCGCGGCCGAGCAGGACCTGGTCCGCATGAAGCAGCGACTGCAGGTCTACAATCTGACGCTTGAGGTGATACAACAGGCCAAAGAGCAGACGATGAACTCGGCACGCGATGAATTGGAGCCCCGAATCGGCGCCTACCTCAGCGACATCACGCGCGGGCGCTATGACCGCGTGGAGGCCGGCGAAGACTTGAACCTACGCGTGTTCAGCCGGGAGAAGGGAGATTGGATCGCGCCGGATGACGACGAGTTGAGTCGGGGTACCGTGGATCAGCTCTACCTGGCGACCCGGCTGGCTCTGCTCGATCTTCTCTACCCGGGTGCAAAGCCGCCCGTGCTCATGGATGACCCCTTTGTGAAGTTCGACTCAGAGAGACGCAAACAAGCAGTGGTGTTGTGCAGGGAAATTGCCCAAGAGCACCAGGTGCTGCTATTCACCTGTCACGATCACTATGATTCGACGGCGGACTGGATCGTCGAATTGACCACCCCTTCATAGAGCTGCCTATGGTTCGTTTACTTGTGGCCCCCGCCGGGCACGGCAAGACGGCCTACGCTGTCGAGCGTATCCGCGCCCTGCCCCCACTGGCTGCGGTGCGCGTGCTCGTGCCCGATCATCTCAAGGTGGTCGCGTTTCACCGCCGGCTGGCGCGGGCCGGCGGCGCGCTCGGTGTCACTGTTCAGACCTTCTACGACCTCTACGGCGACGTGCTGGCGCTGCACAGTGGGCCCGAGACGGACGGCCTGACCCGCATGCCACTCCCCGTGCGCCACCGGCTGATCCGCCACCTGGTGTCGTGGCTGTGCGACGCGGGACGCCTGCCGCACTACGCGCCCCTGCGCGCCGCGCCCGGTTTCGGGCGACTGTTGGGACTGCTGTTCGAGGAACTGAAGCGCGCCCGCGTCTTTCCAGAGGATCTCGTCGCGACGACGGAGGACAGCGAGCCGCGCCTTGCGGAGTTAGCCCAACTCTACGCCGCGTACCAAACCTGGCTGATCGAAAACGGCTGGATGGACGACGAGGGGCAGGGCTGGCTGGCCGCCATCGCGCTGGAGCAAGATCCGGCGCTGCTTTCCGATCTGTCACTTCTGGTCGTGGACGGCTTCGACGAGTTCAATCCCACCCAGTTAGCCGTCCTGCGCCTGCTGGCCGGCCGGGCGACGGAGACGCTCATTACCTTGGGCGGCGAACTCAGTCGTCCCGATCGCATGGCCCACCGCCGCGTGAATCGCGCCCGCGCCGCGCTCGTCGAAGCGCTCGGCGTCGATCCGACGCCTCTCCCCGAACGGAAGCCGCGTGTCGCCCCGCCCCTGGCCTATCTTGAGGCCCGCCTCTTCGAGCCGGACGTGCCCTCGATCTCCGCCGGTGGCGCTATCGCGTTCCTCGAAGCCCAGAACCGCGCCGCCGAGGCCCGCGAGGCGCTGCGCTGGCTCAAGGCGCGCGTCGTGCGCGATGGCGCGCCATCGCTCCTAGGAAGGCGCCATTCCGATGGCGCGCCATCACTCCTAGGAAGGCGCCATTCCGATGGCGCGCCATCGGAATGGCGCCTCTCTAGGGATGATGGTGTGCCGCTCTCCGACGTGGCCGTCGTGGCCCGCGACGTGCTTCCCTATCGCCCGTTTCTGGAGGAGGCAGCCGCCGAGTTCGGCATGCCGCTGCGCTTCGCGGCCGGGGCCGAGTTGCGCGCCAATCCGGCCGTCGCCGCGCTGCTCAACCTCCTGGCGTTGCCCCTTGAGTCGGTCGACTGGTCGCCGCGCGCGCTGCTCGACGCGCTTGCCAGTCCGTACCTCGACTGGGCAGGGTGTGATCCGCAGTCGGACGACACGTCAATCCAGTTGGTAGAAAGCCACGCAGCGCGGCGGAGCGCCGTCGAGACCGGCGTCCGCGCCGGTCGACTGCTGGCCCTGGCGCGGACCGGGCAGGTCATCAGTGGGCTTGATCAGTGGCGCGAGGCGTTTCGACGCTTGGTGGTGATGGAACGGGATGACGTCCCTTCTCGGGATGATGACGGGGAAGAGGTCAAGCCCAGCCGCCCGCCCGTCGGCGCGGAGGCAGCGCGATTGGAGGCCTTCTTCGAGGAGGTCGTGGCGCGGATCATGCCCCCGCCCCAGGCCACGCTGCGCGAATGGGTGGCGTGGATCGAGGCGCTGATCGGCGAAGACCCGGCGATGGAGGACGGCGCCTTTGTGGACGGTCGCCGTACCGACGCCGCGCCATCGGAATGGCGCCTTTCTAGGCTTGATGGCGCGCCATCGGAATGGCGCCTTCCTAGGAGTGATGGCGCGGCGTCGCTGCACATCGTCGCCTGCGCCCGCGAGAGCCCCGCTACTGCCGAACGCGACGTCGCCGCCCTACGCGCGATCAAAGACGTCCTGCGCGGGCTGGTGTTGGCCAGCGAGGTGCTCAGTCGCGATCCAGATGCCCCGGTGTCCCACGCTGAGTTCGTGGCCGATCTGAGCCAGGCCGTCGAGGACGCCACCTTCACGCTCCCCGTCGAGAGTGAGGCCATCCTGGTCGCCTCGGCGCTGGAGGCGCGCGGGCTGACCTTCGATTCTGTCGCCCTGCTGGGGCTGGCCGAGGGGGACTTCCCCAGGGCCGAGCGCGAGGACGCCCTGGTGCGGGAATCCGACCGCGCCTGGATGGCCGGGCAAGGCTTCTCCATCCAGCCGCGCCTGCAAGGCGACGAGGTGGCCTTCTTCTACCAGGCCGTCACCCGCGCCCGTCGTCGCCTGTTGTTCTGCCGGCCCTACCTGGCCGAGGACGGCCAGCCCTGGGAACCCTCGCCCTATTGGTCCGCCGTGCGTGCCTTGGTCGAGGACGCTCCCCTGCGCCACGTCCGACCCACCGATCCGGTGGGCGAGCCCGCCTCGGAGCAGGAACTGCGGAGCGCGAGCCCGGACGCCGGGCTCCACGTTCCTGTGCAGATCTTGCGTGCCCGGTCGCGGGGCACGCCATCACCGTGGACCGGTGACCTCGCGACGCTTCAGGAATCGCTGGCGGAGCGCTTTGGACCGGACCGGCCCTGGTCCAGCAGTCGCCTGGAGACCTACGCCAAGTGCCCCTTCTACTTCTGGGCCGCCTACGCTATGGAACTAGAGCCGCGCGAATTGCCCGAGCCCGGCTTCGACGTGCTGACCCTGGGGTCGATCTACCACCTGGTGCTTGAGCGGCTCTACAACCGCGTCCCCGACGGCGATCCTGAGCGGCTGCGCGCCGGACTGCCCGGAGTGGCCCGGGAGGTGTACGACGCCGCGCCTCGCGACTACGCCTTCCGCCCTACGCGACTGTGGGAACGCCAGCGGGAGGAGATGACGGAGGTGCTGGAGCGGACCCTCGACGCACTGATCGAGGATGCCGGCGAATATACTCCCCTGGCCCAGGAGTTGCCCTTTGGTCTCAGGGACCGGCCGGCGATCTCGCTTCCGGGCGGGCAGGAGGGAGCCGGAGCTTTGCTACTGCGGGGCTACATCGACCGGGTGGACCGGTCGCCGGATGGGCGGCTGCGCGTCATCGACTACAAGGCCGGCTCGACGCCGATCTCGTCGCGCGAGCTGGACGAGGGCACCCGGCTGCAGATCTCGCTCTATGCTCTGGCCGCAGAGCAGGCGCTGGGCGCGGAGGTCGCCAGCGGCTTCTATTGGCACATCAGTTCGGCCAGGCCCAGCTACCTCAAGCTGGAGAAATGCGAGGACGGCGTCGCCGGGGCCATCGAGACGGCGGTCGAATTTGCCCTGGCGTTTAGCGCCGACGTGCGCGCTGGACGCTTCACACCGTCGCCGCCGGACGGAGGATGTCCCTCCTTCTGTCCGGCCGTCGCGTTCTGCGAGGCATACAGGCCCCGGATGTGGTGATGTTATGTCCATCCTCGACCTGCTCCAACTCAACGACACGCAGGCAAGAGCCGCCTCCGCACCTGGAGATGTCGTCGTCACGGCCGGGGCCGGCTCGGGCAAGACGCGCACACTCGTGGCGCGCTACCTGTCCCTGCTCGAATCGGGCGTGCCCCTGCGCGACATCGTCGCCATCACCTTCACCGTCAAGGCCGCCCGCGAGATGCGCACCCGCGTCCGCCGGGCTATCGTGGACTGGCTGGCGCAGGGCCCTCCCCGCCGCTCAATCAACCCTCTAGAAACGGACGTCCGCGCCCGCGATGTCTGCATCCGCGCCTTCTGGGAACAGGCCTTCGCCGAACTGGACGCGGCGCGCGTCGGCACCATCCATGGCTTGTGCGCCCAGATCATACGCGCGCACCCGGTCGCGGCGGCGCGGTTGGGATACCTGCCGGGGTTCGGCGTCCTGGAGGAGGGCCGCGCGGCGGTGTTGCGGGCGCGCGCCGTCGAGGAAGCACTGGCCTGGGCCGCCGAGGACGACGCCGCATCGCGCCTGTTCGGCGCTATGGGCGAACTGAATCTGCGCACGGTTGTCGCCACGCTCCTCGACCGTCGCCTCGACGCCGACGCGGCCTTCGAGCGCCTGGCCGACGACCCGTTGGAAACCTGGGCCGCCGTAATGCGGGGCTGGCTGGCGGCGCACCTGGACGTCCCCCGCTGGCAAGGCTCTCTGTCCATCCTCGCCGGCCTACGCGCCGATGCCCCCGCGGATAAGATGGAGCTGGCGCGGCAGGACGTGCTGGCCTGCGCCCAGGCCGTGGATGCCGCCCGCCGACAGGGTGACCTGGACGCGGTGCTGGCGGAACTGGCCGCGCTGCGCGCGGCCGCCACGCTCAACGGGCGCAAGGCCAACTGGACCGGCGATGCATTGGCCACGGCCAAAGAGGCGATGCGCGACCTGCGCGATCACTTCGACCGGCACCTGCGCCCTCTGGCGGACCCCAAGAAACCCGCCGCCTGGGAGCTCGATGAAGAGGTCGCCGGGTTGATCTGGCCCCTCCACGCCACCTACCGGCGCGCGCTGGAATCCTATGCCCAGTCCCGACGGGCAGAGAATGCACTTGACTTCGACGACTTGGAGGCCGGGGCGCTTGCGCTTCTAGAAGACCCACAGGTCCGCGCCTTTTGGCAGGATCAGACCCGGGCTGTGCTGGTGGACGAGTTCCAGGACACCAACGAGCGCCAGCGCCAGATCGTCTACGCCCTCACCGGCTTCACGCCAGACGCCAAGCAACCAACGGCACTCCGGCGGACCTACGTCGGACGCACGAACGGACGCACGATCAACGTCCGCAATGTCCGCCCTTACTACGAACGGGGGTTTGCCCGCAATATGTCTTCCCCATCCCCCGCTTCTCTCTTCGTCGTCGGCGACGCCAAGCAATCCATCTACCGCTTTCGCGGCGCCGACGTGACCGTCTTCCGCCGCGTGCAGGACGACGTAGAGCACGCCGGGGGCCACGTCATCGCGCTCGACCTGACGTTTCGCGCGCACCGATCGCTGGTGGAGACCACCAACTGCCTGCTGGCCCCTGTTCTCGACCAAGTCGTGCGGCCGGATCGGGCCTATGCCATACCTTTCGTGCCCCTGACGGCATACCGGGCCGATCCGCGCCCGGGCGTCGCCCCGCCGTTCGTCGAGTTCCTCCTGGGCCTGGGCCAGTCGGCAGGGCAAGGACGGGAGGCCGCGGCCGCAGGGCTGGCAACGCGCCTGATCGAGCTCCATGCCCAGGAGAGGATCGAGTGGCAGGACGTGGCGCTGCTGTTCCGCGCCTCGACTCATTTCTCCCTCTACGAGGACGCGTTGGAGCGTGCCGGCATCCCCTTCGTCACCGTGGCCGGGCGAGGCTTCTACGACCGCTACGAGGTGCGCGATCTGCTCAACGCCCTCGTCGCCGTCGCCGACCCCACCGATGACCTGGCGCTGGTGGGGTTCCTGCGTTCGCCAGGCGTCGGCCTGACCGACGCGACCCTGTACCGACTGCGCTTCCCCCCCGCATCGGTCGTACCGAGGGGGTCAGGGAATCCGTGTTCAATCTGGTCGGTGCTCAACCACCCGGCCCTGCCCGAGATTGTACCCCAAGACGATCTGTCGCGCGCTGTGCGGGGCCGGGAGCTGATCGCCGGGCTGCACGACCTGGCTGGGCGCGTGCCGGTGGCGGGGCTGCTCAAGCGTCTGCTAGACCGAACGGCCTATCGCGCCGCGCTGGGAGCCAGCGAGGGTGGGACGCGCGCGCTGCGCAACGTGGACAAGCTGTTGGCCGATGCCCACACCAGCGGATTGGTGAGCGTGGGCGAGTTCCTGGAGTACGTCCGCACCCTGCGCGACGTCGGCGCCCGGGAGAGCGAGGCACCCACCGAGGCCGGGAGCGCGGTACAACTGATGACTGTCCACAAGGCCAAGGGGCTTGAGTTTCCCGTGCTCGTCATCGCCGACGCCGCCCACGCAGGGCACGGTGGGGGAGCGCGCGTCCGGCTGGACGCCCAACTGGGCGTGACGGTCGACCTGCGGGTCTCCCGCGACGACGACCGTCGCCCGGCTGCCTTTCAGTTGGCCGCGCTGCGCGACGTCGAGCGGGACGATGCTGAGGACCGCCGCTTGCTCTACGTGGCCGCAACCCGGGCTCGAGAGAAGCTGCTGGTCAGTGCCCACACCAAGATCCGCAAAGGCGGCCAACTGAGCCTGTCGGGCTGGCTGAAGCTCCTGGGGGAAAGGGCGGGGCTGGACGATCTATCCATCCCCGGCACGCCTATCGAACCCCAACCCCTGCCATTAGCCCAGGATATCGGATGCACGCTCTATCCCTGGCGCGAGGAGCAACCCTCGACCCACGGCACTCCGGCGGACCTACGAACGGAGGGTTGCCAGCAGCCCGTCTCCCGGGACCTGGTCGCTCCTCTCGCCACTCCCACCGGGGCAGGCACAGAGACTGCGCCATCAGAATGGCGTGTCCCTACGGTTGAGCCTGCCCCCAAGCTCACGGCGCGTGAGGGCCCGTTGCCGCGCCGGGTCTGGCGCGTGGTGCCCCGTACGGAGCGCCCGTACCCGCCCGCGTGGGTGGTGGGCACGCTGGTCCACGCCGCGCTGCGCCACTGGCGTTTCGAGGAGCAGGGGATGGAGGCGTTCCTGCGCCCGTTCGCGCTGGAGATGGGCGTGGTGGACGAGGGAGAGATCCACGAGGCGAACTTGCAGGCGCAGCGCCTCCTGCGGCGTTTCCGTGCGCATCCCTTGTGGGCCGAGATGGACGCGGCGCAGCGATGGCACGAGGTGCCCTTCAGCATCGAGGACGGCGGGCAGCTCAAGCGCGGCGTGATAGACCTGCTGTACCGCGTCGGCGGGATGTGGAAGATCGCCGAGTTCAAGACCGACCGGCCACGCCCCGGCGTGGACCTGCCGACACACATTCGGAACGAGGAGTACGATAAACAGGTGGCGCGATACAAGCGTGCCGTCCGCCTGCTGTGCGGGGAAGATGTGGAAGCAACGATCGTTTTCCTGAACGTGAGCGGGGGCGTCGCCGTCGTGTCTATCCCTGTCCATGGCTCGGTCGCCGCCTAGTCGACGCGGATGAGGCCAGTATGTGCCGACAAGCGACCTCGTGTGCGCGTCCTCGCGTATGCCGGTGAACCAAGCTGCAAGTTGACGACAATGTAGGGGCGCGGTATCCGCGCCCTCCATACGACGTGAGAAAGGAGACCCATGGTCTGGACTCAATGGACACCCCCCTATGACCCGCGCATGATAGGCAGTACAACGGTCACAGAAGACGACCACCGGCGTCTGATCGAGGAAGCCGACTGCGGCACGCGCTGCCCGGGCTGCGGTATCTGCTGCGCTGGCTACCGCGACGTCATCACCGGCGACTACTTGGGCGAGGAGGAGTTCGAAGGCAATCTCAAGATGGGCCGCGGCGGCCTGGTGAAGCTAGAAAACGGTGAGTGGTACCGCGTCCCCCATTGCGGCGAATCGTGCCCCGGCTACGGGCGGTGCTGCCCGCCCTACGACCTGCGCCAGCGTCCGGAGACCGTCGCCGACGCCCGGCACGTTCTACTGGAACGGGACGACAGTCAGCGCTGGGAGATGCAGGAGGCCCTGCTGATCCTGGCTCACGATGGAAGCAGAGAGGCAGTAGAAGTACTGGAAGCGTACTTCCCCCGCGCCCACACCCGGTTGGCGGGTTTCGCCGAGTGCGCGCTGGACGAGGGACGCTACTTCGCCACAATCCCGCGCAACGCGGAAGAAGCACGCGCTATGCTCAAGCGCGACGTGTTGCGAGATTGGGAGGATCGGGCCATTGAGGCCCAGTGCAAGATTGACGAAGAAATCACGCCCGAGTTGGAACGACGGCAATACGAACTGGAGATCGCGCAACGGTTGCTGGACAAGGCCCAGGATGACGCGGCGCGTGCGACCTGGCAGACCGAGGTGGACGTATTGGTGATGCTGGTCAGCATGGCCGAGGGGAATCTAAACGAGCAACTGGAAGAGATAGCGCTATGCGACACGATGATCGCCGAGATTGAGGCCGACCTCGATACAGAGGAATAAGGCACCAGACGCAGCGGACATTGATCCGGACGCACGATGCGCCATTCCGATGGCGCGCCATTGGAATGGCGTTGTCCGCAACGTCTGCTGTGTCCAGGGGTGGAACACAGATCAGTGGACTGACAGGTCTACGCTTCCGAAACAAGCGTCAATTCCATACCGCTTGCCTTCGCCCCGATCCGCCCTCACCCAACCCCGGCCCCTCCCAGCGTCGGCACTCCGGCGGATGGGACCACAGGATCGCGGGAAACGGTGATCGCCAGCCCTCCATCCCTGGTGACAAACACCCTGCGGCCCGCCAGCGCCGCCCGCCAACGGGCCCACAGCCGCTCATCCAGCCATACCTCCAACGGGATGCCGCCCAAGTGCTGCAGGTCCAGTACGAAGATCACCCGTTCCGGCAAGACGTAGGCTTCCGCCTCGGGCACCACCACGTCCCCTGAGGGGAGACTCTCCTGCAGGAGTCCTTGCTCCGCGAGGACGTCGATCATCGTGCCCCAATACAGGATCACCTCATCCCTCATCACCGTACCTCCTCCAGTCGGCCTCCAGCGCTGCCGCCAGTGAGGGAGGTATGGCCCCGGACCTCTCCGCTTGATCGAGCCTGCGCAGGGTATGCACGCTGCGCAGGCCAGGTACCACCGGCGCGCCGATCAGACCCGCCGGCGTCTCGCCCTCGCTCCTGGCCTGCAGTCTCATCCAACTGAGCACATCCCCCAGATACTTGCGGGGAATATAGCACTCCTGGTCCTGCGGCGACCGCAGCATAGGAATCTGGACTGAGCCGTCGGGTTGGACAGTGATCGGCGGGCAGGGTTCCTCGTCCGGGCTTGCTCCCTTGGACCCCCGCAGGGAATCCCACAGAAGAACCATGGGCCATCGGGAGCGCAGACCGAAGACGAGGACTACAACCAATCCGATGGCCAGTACCAGGATCAGCACCCCTGTGCCGTAGCGCAGTGTCTCTTGTTGCCTCGCGGCTGCGCCCGCAGTGGCCGTCTGAGCGATGTAGAACGCGTTAGCCGTCGCGGCTCGCTCGTGCGCGCGCTCGGTCGCCGTGGCCTGGATGGCGGCGGCCTCCGCCGTCGCTGTGGCGTCTCGGTTCGAGATTTCCGCGGTGGCCGTCCGCACGTACGCCTGCTCGGTGGCGGTCGCCTGGTCGGCGGCGGCCTCCGCGGTTCGGATGGCTTCCTGGGTCAGGACCTGCGCCGTCGCCGCGCTCTCGCGCGCCCGCTGGGTGGCCGTGGCCTGGAAGGCGAGTGCCTCCGCCGTGGCCGTCGCCTCCTTGTTGAGCGCGAGAATCGTCAGCTGGAGCGCCAGGGCGTCCCGTGTGGCCTGGGCTTGGTCCGTGGCCTCCATAGCCTGGCGCGTCAGCGCAGCGCGCGCCGCGTCAATCGTGCTCTGCTGGGCGGCGGCCTGGGCTGTAGCGTTGGCGATAGCCGCCGTCACCGTGGCTTCGCGGCTGCGAGCCTGGGCCGTCAACAACAGCGCTCCGGGGTCCGGGGTGGCCTGAGCTGTTCCGGTGGCCGTGGGAACCTGTTGAGTGAGCGCGGCCTGAGCCGCGTCAATCGTGCTTTGTTGCAGAGCCGCCTGCACCGTGGCGGTGGCTGCCACTGCCGACGCGGTCGTCTGCGGTTCGCCCAGCAGGGCGCTTGCTCCCGGGACGCCGGTCACCTGAGGCGGTGTGTCAGTAGCGCAGCCCGCGAGCCCCACCAGGGCCAGCCCGAGTATCCCCAGAGCCACGGGCAGAAAACTGAAGCGTCTCATCCCCTCGTCCCTCCATCACGTGCTAACCCTCTTCGGATGCCGCCACGGGGACATCAATCACAACTCCGTTCACGCTCTCACCTCTGCTGGATTCTGCCGTCGCATCCTGCGAACCGCCACAATAAAATCATCTATCAGTTCATCCTCGGGCCAACCACCTAGTAGCTCATCGAAATCATCAACCGGACGGACACCCTGGCTTTCGGCCAATGTATGCACATCAGCGCTTACCCAGAAATCCGAGATCGGTGACGCGCCGGGCAGAACCTGCTCGAAGTCTGGCAAGACTTCCACCACTACACGCAGCCTATCACGCGGCGGTAGTTGGCGCATTAGTCGTACTATCCTATCAACGGTCACGGGAATAGTGTTCACAATATCACCTCCCCGCCAAGCCGGGACGCCACTGTGCTTCGATTGTACTCTCGGAGTGCTAGAAGCGCAAGGCCAAGGAGCCCAAGGAAAAGGAAGCTATCAAGGGCCTTGAAGGTTCTCTGGAGCCATTCCGCGGCGTTTGGCAGAATCTCCACTCTTTGTGGCGAACATTCGGCTGGAGGCAACGATCGGCCGTTTGTGCGTTCGCGGGCTTGCGCTTGTCGGTGTATCGTGGTACATTGGTGTGCGGGCTGGCGAGCGGTACCCGTGCAATGGTAGGGGCGCGGTCTCCGTGCCCTCCGCAGTCTCGTTCTGCCTGATGCGGCCTCCGCACGAGCCGCCACGCTGGTCGTCGTCCATGGACAGGTAGCCTGTGCCAGAGACCATCCGCGCTTTGACATTACGCGTGCAACACCTCTCGAAGAGAACAGGAGGTGCCCCGTGGCCGAAAAACGCATCCCCAACCTGTTGCTGTACATCGTGTTCCAGCAGGTCAGCGATTTGATGGGCAGAAGATCGCTGGCGATGCTGCTGCGAAAGAGCGGCTGCCCGGAATACCTGAACGACCCGCCCCCGGCCGACGAGTCTCCTTCCATCACCGTCCAGCAGTATTCGGCTATCCTGGCCAACATCTACGAGATCTTTGGCCCTCGCGGCTCCCGCGCCGTATTCGTGCAGGGCGGGCGAAAGGGCGGGCGGGAGATCCGCCGCATACACCCGGCCCGCTATGCCGTGGCCGGGGCGGCGCTCAAGCTCCTACCGGAGAACAAGCGCATAGAGATGATCCTGCAACGGGTGGAGGAAGAGGGCGTGGAGCTGTACGGCAACCCCCACCACATGAGGGAAGCGGACGACGCCTTCTACATGGAGATACACGAGTGCCCCTATTGTGCGGAGATCGCGCGCCGCGCCCGCGCCGGCGCGCTGAGCGTGGCCCATCCCGTCTGCCACATCGCTACCGCCGTGTACGAGGAGATGATCGAGTGGGGCACCGGCCACAACCATCCCGCGAAGGAAATCGCCTGCATCGCCCTGGGTGATCCAGCCTGCGTGTTTCGGATTGCCAAGTAGGCCCGGCTCGAGTAGATCGATCACTCCCTCGGATTGCAGCAATCCGCCGGATTGGAACAATCCGCTCCATCCGGGGACATTGCGCCGGCGGAGTGGCACGCCATTCCGATGGCGCGCCAGCTAGATGCCGGCGGTCCGCCGGTCGTGCGTCTAGCGCACAACCTGTAAGTAATCGAGCAACAAGCTCCGCGTTGCCAAAGCCTCGGCATAGTCGTTCAACTCGATCGTCCACCAGGCGCATCGGGTGGCTAGCAGCCGGTCGACGATTGGCCCCAGGACAGTCATGTCGTGGGGCGGATAGTGCCGATCGGATTCCCGTTCGTACACGTGGGCCTCGGTCAACCGGTCGGCGAACATCTCGACGAAGTCAAGAGGGGTCAATTCGCCGTCCTGTACGCGCTGGCAAGACACCGCGTGTCCCACGTCCAGCGTGATCATCGCGCCGGACTGGCGCGCCCACGCGACGACGGTCTCCGGATCGCTGGTCGGGCCGCGGCGCAGGTTCTCCAGGCAGATGGTGATGCCCAGGCCTGCGGCGTGCTGCACCAGCCTCGCCAGGTTCTCCACCGCTTGGCCATGGTCGAGCGGGGTTTCGGGGTTCAGGCCCACGTGGAGCGTGATGACCTGCTCTCCCCGCCCGCGCATCGCCTCCAGCGCCGCGACGTGGACGCGCACGGCCCGCTCGGCGGCGTCACCGTCGGCGTGGCCCAGTTCGTGGCGCGGGAAGAAGCCGTGATAGCGCACCGGGACACCGGCCTCAAGCAACGGGTCTACGTGCGCCGGGAGCGTGTCGAAAGCCTCCGGGTTGGGCGAGTATTCCAGCGCAAACCCGTGTTCCGCGACCCAGGCGAACCGGTCGGGGTATGTGTGCCAGTGGGCGCTCAGTGCAATGGTTGGGGAACCCATCCGATCTCCTCCTCTCTAACACATATGTCTTGCAATGCCTTGTCTCGCCGCCCGATAGCGACGTAGTGATCCTCCGTGTCTGCCACCTGCGCATCGATGAAGCCGGCTCGAAGCAACATGCGCCGCGTGTCCTCGCCTGGCGGCAGCAGGTCGTGCCGGATCGGCTCTCCCGCACCGCTGTGGATGGCGTTCACCTGCTCCCGGCTCAGATCGTGCAGGATGAACAGGTGCCCGCCGGGAGACAAGACCCGCACTATCTCGTACAAGGCGGCCTCCTTGTGGGCAAAGTGGGGAAAGCTGTTGTGGCACACGACCAGATCGAAGCGGCCGGCATTGCCCGCCGGTTCGCGCGCCGGCCGGGATGCGAAGGGCAGGCGATGAACGTCAGCCTGAATCAGCCCAGCCGCAGCCTGCCGCTCCCGGGCGCGCCCCAGCATCGCGTGGGCCAGATCGATGGACACCAGCCAGGCATTGGGCGCGCACGCTCTTAGACAGGGAATGAGCGCCCCGGTGCCCGTGCCTACCTCCAGGATCGCCTCCGCCGCGCCCATCACGCCCTCGAAGGGCACCAACAACTGGCGCAACACGTCTTGGCGGCCGGCGGGCTGCTGTGCGTCCCATCTTTCGGCCAGATTCTCAAAATACGCTCGCAAGCGATTCATGATGCGGGTTCCTTTATGAAGAAGATGTGTACGGATCACTCCGTGCCCCGGATGACCAGTCCCTCCGGCAGCCCGACGATGAATTGGTGCTTGTTGTACGGCATCGGAATGCCACCGCCGTAGCCACCGGGTGTGAAATACCAGTTGTCGAATACCTCGGCGTTGAAAACCACCACCCGGGCCGTGTAGTACAGTGGCAATGCCGGTAGATCCTTGGCCAGAATCTCCTGCATCTCGCCGACCGCCTCGCTCCGTTCCTCCGGATCGCTCATCGAGACCTGCGCCTCAGCCAGGGCGTCGAAAGCGGGATTCGAATAGCCCTGGGCGCGGGAAAACCCGCTTGATTGGCTGGCACTGGCGAAATTGCGCCGCATCTGATCCGGGTCGCCGCCCAGACCGCCGAAGCCGGTGATCAGCATCTCGTAGTTCCCCTCGGTCGCCGCGGCGTCAATCGTGGCCTGGTCCATCGTCACGTGCTCTAGCTGAATACCGATCTCCGTCAGGCCGGCCTCGATGATCTCGACCACGCGCGTCGAGGCCATGATCCAGTCCGGTGAGTAGGCCAGTTGGATCGGCGTGCCGTCGTATCCGGCTGCCTCAAGCAGAGCCTTCGCCTGCTCCAGGTCGAGGGCGTAGTCCGGCACGTCCGGGTTGTGCGACGGATTGGCCGGGGGCAGGAAGCCGGGGTTCCCGGCATCGCCGAAGCCGAACAAGACGCGCTCCACCATCGCCTGCCGGTCCACGGCGTGGGCGATGGCATGGCGCACGCGCGCGTCGCGCAGCGGCGTCTCTTTCTCCAGGTTGAAGTAGAGGAACATGCCCCACTCGCCGGGTGCCTCGGAGACGACGAACGGTTCCTGGCGGAAGGGGGCCAGCATCTCCTCGGTCACGCCGCCGAACTGGTCGAAGGCGGCCACGTCACCGTTGGACAGGGCCAGGATGTTGTCGCTGGTGGGCACGAAGGCGATACGCTGTACGTAGGGCGCGCCCAGGAAGAAATCAGGGTTGGCCTCGAACAGGTACGTGCCCTCCTCCTGGCTGTACTCGACCAGCTTGTAGGCCCCGCTGCCGACGAAGGCGTCCGCCTCGGTGTAGGTCTTGGGGTCGTCCACCTTTTCCCAGATGTGCTGCGGAAAGATGAGCAGGGACTCGGCGGTGGTCTGCAGGAAAGGGGCGAAGGGCCGTACCAGCGTGAGCGCCACCTGGTTGTCGGACACACGGGTGACCGACTCGATCTCGTTGACCTGCGCCATGAACCAGGCGGTGCCGGGGTGTGCGAGGTAGTATTCGATGGAGAAGACGACGTCGTCCACGGTGAGCGGTTCGCCGTCCTGCCAGCGCACCCCGTCGCGCAGGGTGAAGGTCCAGGTCAACTCGTCGTCGGAGAGCGACCAGTCGGTGGCCAGCCAGGGGATGGTCTCGCCGCTGGCGTCCCGCCAGATCAGCGTGTCAAAGACGAGCGAGGCGCGCGTGTAGCCCGGCCCGCGGTTGAAGCCGAAGGGCGAGGGATGGCCCCAGTAGCCGCCGCCCGGCACGCGCAACACCTCGACGGATTCCACTGCGGGCGGCGCAGGAGAGGACGGTGGGGTGCTGCACGCTGCGAGTACGAGGACGATGATCATGGAGAGGCCCCACGGGACCTTGCGAAGCGGATGGTGTTCAGACATTGTTCCTCCTGGAATGAGCAGTGGGCTGGATCGGTCAATCGGATCGGATGATTGGGTTGAGCATACTGTCTACTGTGTGCTGATAGATGCCCGCGTCCAAACTCGGCGGGCAGCAGCCCCATCCTTCATCTTCGCCATCCCAGGCGAAGGCCGGGGCGGCTTGTAGGAGGGAGCGGGTGTACGCGTGGCGAGGATGGGTGACGACGCGGCTGGTCGGGCCTTCCTCGACGATTTCGCCGTGTTGCATGACGAGAATACGGTCGGCTACCTTGCGTACCAGCGCCAGATCGTGCGAGATCAACAGCAGGCCCATCCCGCGCTCGTTCTGAATATCCTTCAACAGGTTGATCAGCTTGGCCTGTTCACTGGCGTCAAGCATCGAGACCGGCTCGTCGGCCACGATCAGCTTGGGTTCGAGCACCAGGGCACGCGCGATGGCGACGCGCTGCAACTGTCCGCCGCTCAGTTCGTGGGCGTGCCGCGACAGGAACGCCGAACAGGTATACAGGCCCACGGCGTGCAGCGCCTGGCGCACCTTGTCATCGCGTTCCACCAGTGTGCCGATCTTCTGCACGTCCAGCGGCTCGCGCACGATCTCGGCTACTGTCAGTCGCGGGCTGATGGCGTCGAAGGGGTCTTGGGGAACGAGCTGGATGCGCTGTCGCAACGCCTTGCGCTTCCGCCCATTCACCGCGGCCAGATCCTGCCCCTCAAAGATGACGCGCCCGCCGTCCGCTTCCAGCAGCCCAACCAGCAGCCGTCCCAACGTCGTCTTGCCACTGCCGGTCTCGCCGACCAGGGCGACGACCTCGCCCTCGAGCACCTCCAGGTCGGCCCCGCGTACCGCCTCGACCTGATCCTCCTCCGGCCCGGTGCAGCGCGGCACTCCAGATGAGACCCTAAAGGTTTTGGAAACCTTTAGGGTCTGCTTACCACGAATACCGTGCCCGTTACCGGAAAAGACCTTGCGCAGGCCATCGGCCCGCAGGAGCGTCTGCAAGCCCCCCAGGTGGCAGGCGATCCACCTCACCCCCTGCCCCCTCTCCTCGCAAGAGAGGGGGACAGGCTGTAGCGGCGGCTCCTCCCACCGGCAGCGCTCGACCGCCTGGGTGCAGCGTGGACAAAAGCGGCAGCCCGGCGGTGGATTGGCCGGGTCCGGGAGTTCGCCGCGGATGCCCCGCAGATCGCGCGCCGTGCTCATGTTGGGATAGGCGTTGAGCAATCCCCAGGTGTAGGGGTGGCGTGGGCGTTCCAGTATCTCGGCCGTCGGGCCGACCTCGACCAGTTTGCCGGCGTAGAGGACGGCCACTCGCTCGACTAGGCGCGCCACGGCGGCCAGGTCGTGGGAGATGAGCAGCAGGCTCACGCCGCTCTCCCGGCGAATCTGGCGCAGCAGGGCGAGGAGCCGGGCACGGGAGAGCACGTCCTGCCCGCTGGTCGGCTCGTCCAGAATCAGGAGCTCCGGCTCGCAACTGAGCGCCATGGCCAGCATAGCGCGCTGCTTCTCGCCGCCACTGAGCTGGTGAGGGTAGGCCCGCAGGTGACGGGTCTCCAGCCCCACGCGGCGGGCCAGCGACTCCGCCCGGAGCCGGGCCTCTTCGGAGGGCAGGTCCAGGTGCTCCCGCAGTGGCTCGGCGATCTGCTCCCCGATGCGGTACACCGGGTCGAAGGCCGTCCCCGCAGACTGCACGGCCATGGCGATGCGCCGCCAGCGGATGGGCCGCCACGCATCTTCGGGCAGACCAACCAACTCCTGCCCGGTCAGACGGACGCTGCCCCGCGTGCAGTTCGGCGGGTGCAGCCCCAGCAGCGCCCGCGCGATGGTCGTCTTGCCCGAACCAGTCTCGCCGACGATGGCCAGGGCCTCGCCGTCCGCCAGGTCGAACGAGACAGAATCTACCGCGCGAATCGCTGGGTTACTGTGTCCGTTGGACGAAACCGGCGGCGGAAAGTGAACGTGCAGGTCACGTACAGAAAGCATAGGAATGTTTGCATGCATAGTCACAATCAACTCTCTAGAGGCGGATGTCTGCATCCGCCTCGGTGCTCCAACCAGACCTTTAGGGTTTCTCAAACCCTAAAGGTCTTAGCTGCGGGTGCAGATGTCTTTCCAGCCCTATCCCGGCGAACGTCAGGGCCAGGATGAGCAGCGTGATGCACAGCCCCGGTGGCAGCAGCCACCACAGCCAGCGGTCGGTGAGCAGCAGGCCGGGCAAGTTCAAGGCGAAGCGGATCATCAGCCCCCAGCTCTTGGCCGTCGGGTCGCCCAGGCCCAGAAAGGCCAGGCCGGCCTCCATCGCCACCGCCCGCCCGGCAGCCGTCACCAGCCCGGAGGCGATCAACGGGCCGATCTCCGGCAGGATGTGGCGAACGAGGACATAGCCGGTCCCGCCGCCAAAGCCTCGGGCCATCCTGACGTAGCCACGCCGTCGCAGCGCCTGCACCTGGGCGCGGATGACGCGGGCCGTGGCCGGCCAGAAAAGCAGGGCGATGATGGTCACCGTCTGGGGCAGCCCCGCGCCAATGAAGGAGGCCAGGAGGATCAGCAACGGCAGGCGCGGCAGGGTCATCAGCACGTCTACGGCGCGCATCAGCAGCCCGTCGAGCCAGCCGCCGGCGTACCCGGCTATGCTGCCGACCAGCACGCCCACGGCCACGGTGCCCGCTGCCGCTCCCAGTGCGACGAGCAGGGAGATACGTGCGCCGTAGATCAGTTCGCTGAAGATATCCTGTCCTACGTCGTTCGTGCCCAGACGGTGGGCCGGGCCGGGCCGCTCCAGCGGTTGCCCGGAGAACTCGTAGGGGTCGTAGGGGGCCAGGAGGGGCGCGCAGAGGCCGACAAGCGCGAACAGCGCCAGCAGGATCAGGCCGAAGGCCGCTTCGCTTCCCTCCAGAGACCCTAAAGGTGCGGATTGTGCCAATCCGTTTCCTTTAGGGGCTTCGCTGCCGCTCACGCTCCCTCCTCCCTAAGCCGTGGGTCCAGGCGCGCGTTGAGCCAGTCGGCCAGCAGGTTGGCAGTGAGCACCGTCGTCGAGACGACCAGGAACACGCCCTGGATGACCGGGTAATCGCGCGCGCCGACGGCCTCGAAGATCAGCCGCCCCATGCCGGGGTAGTTGAACAACGTCTCGATGAACACCGCCCCGGTGATGGCCATACTGGCGTGGGCCGCCAGGTGGGCCACGAAGGGCAAGAGCGCGTTGCGCAGAGCATGCCCCCACTTCAGCCGTCTTGTCGGCAGCCCCTTGGCGCGGGCGACGAGCATGAAGTCCTCGCCCAGCACGCTCACCACGTTGTTGCGCACCAGGAGGAACTTGCCTCCTACCAGCGCCAGGGTCAGGGTCGTGGCGGGCAGGATCAGGTGTCGCCCCACGTCCACGATGGCGGCCAGCGGTGTGTCGTAGTGAGCGAACGGCGTGCGCCCGCCGGCCAGCGGCAACCAGCCCAGTTCCGCACCAAAGACGATGATCAGCATCATGCCCACGAAATAGACCGGCGCGTTGCCGGCGATGATGCCCGCCGTCAACAGGACCCGGTCGCTCCAGTCGCCGCGCCGCCAGGCTGCCTCGGTCCCGCCCAGCAGGCCGAGTAGCGACGCCAGTATCAGCGCTGTCCCTGTGAGCAACAGCGTCCACGGCAGGTGGGCGGCCAGCAATGCATCGACCGGCTGGTTCAGCCGGATGGAGCGGCCCAGGTCGCCGGTCACTGCCCCCGCCAGGTAGGCGGCGTACTGCGCCGGCAAGGAGCGGTCCAGCCCGTAGTAGGCTTCCAGTGCCGCGCGCACCTCGGCGTCGAAGACGTAAT
>CAZYSK010000005.1:0-145476 GCA_964649415.1 uncultured Anaerolineales bacterium | reverse complement strand
CTTTTCTTCCCTAAATCCCAGCTTGAGTTGTCTCAAAATCATTGACACATTCCATATCGCCGTTTCGCAGTGCATCACTGGCCCCATCGTAGATCAGAGTTTCCCAAGGTCCCAGGGGATCGCAAGCCCACACCCCCTTGAGACGAAACCGACCCCTCCCGCGTCCCAACCCCTCCTCGCCGAGGGTCTTGAAAGCCAAGATGAAATGGGGGAGATGCTCAATGCCTTGCCCGACCAAGACCAGTCCGAAAGGCACCTCCTCACCTGGTAGATACCTGGCCTTATCCTCCCGCTGCGCCTCGAAGACGAAGGGGCGCGGTATTGCCTGGTGTGTGCGAAGCACCTCGGCATCGGACGGGGGGCGTGTCTCGAAGACGTAGCCGTAGGCGCAGTGCTCGTAGGCTCGACATGTCTTGCACTGCTCACCTGGATTGCGACATGCTATGCGCTTGAGGGCGTGGCCGAATCCCCCTCGCAGTGTCGATCCCCTGTAAGGGGGGAGGGTCATCGGCTCGATGGCCTCTAGCACAAAGCGATAGCGGGCGATCCGTAGTCGATCCAACATCAGCTCAGGAATCGAAAGATCGTCCCCTCACGGACTACCACCCGCCGATCGCTCCAGTAGGGAGGATGATAGCCACAGCCCGACTCGACGACCAGATTTGTCATCACCACCTGGCGAGGGGCCAACATCACGGCATCGTAGGGCAACGGCCGCAGGAGCACCAAGTCGCCGTCCCAGTTGACAAACAGCCTCCTTTCGACCGGTAGGCCAAGTCTCAACGTGTTTACAGGTTTGACCTCGTAGTCGACCAGTTTGCCAAACCCTGCCGTGCGCTTCTTTCCCAAACCCCTTTGAAACCTCAATACGTCCAAGAGCTCACACAGCAGCGACTTGTCTCTGACTGCCGCTAGCCAGACGTATTCGTACACCTGCCAGGTGACCAGGCGATTGTCGATGGCCTTGAGGGCTCCTTTGCCTGTCTCCGGCTCACTGGCGAGCGGTTTACCCTTCTTGCCGACCCGCCTGATCTTGAGAGATGATTGGCGGGTGATATCCACGCGCTTGCGGATGGGTTGCACCTCGCGGTCGGGCCTCAATGGCTCACCCGAGCCGTCGTCGGGGCAAAGCCAGCCAGCGCCCCGCTTGATGAAGGTCTGGCCATCGACCACCGGGAACCCTGAAGAGACAGCATAGACCCATTCGTCGATCGAGGCGTCGTTCAACAGCTCTTTGTCGCCCAGCACGACGCGCTCCAGAGCCTGGTTCAGCACTGGCGCGACGTGGTTTGCCATGACGTCTGGATCGGCCTTCCCGCCAGTGGGAGAGTCGTCGATGTTTCCGGCAACCAGCGCCCGCCAGTAAGCGGCGTGGGCCAACGCCCCGTCAAGCGGCAGCGGCGAGTGGACGAAGTCCTGATCGCGCGTGATGGAGCATAGGTAGGGCGTCAGGAAGTGAAGAGTTATTGCGTAGTTCATTCGTCCTCATCGTCTGAATCGGCCACCTGGATGACCGGCGCGAGATTATCGTTGTTCCGAATAACCTCAGGTAAGGTGCTGACGTAGCCCTCGTAGCGTTCTTTGAGCTCTTTCAGCGGTCCTTCGAATTCGAGGTTCTGTCCCAGACGCACCTTTCCAGTTGACGGGTTCTTATCGTCGAGTGATGTCTTCCACGTGATCGTATAGTGCCAGTTCATCCGTCCGAAGCCTCGGCTTCCTTGCCCTCCATGGCTGCGGTTCGACGAAAGCTCCAGCACCTTGAGCAGCGCGCCGAACTCCAGCGCTGACATAGGGTAGACGCCCCGGAAGCCGTGCACGAACGTTGTGTTGGGCGCTACGTACTCGACGTTGAAGATCATCTGGGTTGGGGATGTCTCTTCCTCAGCCGCCTCAATGTTCAGATCGACTAAGGCAGCTTTCTCCTCATCCTGCTTGCGGGTCATCATCGTCATTCCTGTGATCTGCCCCGCCTCGACGGTGACCGGGGGCAGGTCGCCCGCCTGTTCAGGATAGGCAGCTTCGGCGTAGGCCCGTGTCTCCTTTGTCAAGGGCACCGCAAAATCCACGCCGAAGCGCGAAGGGTACATACGACCACCCATCGAGAAGCCGAATAAGCGCAAGCCAGGGAACGTGTCATACAGACTCTGGGCCAGGTCGGTGTCACCCTTGGTCAGTGTGCCGCCGCTGAAAAAGGTCACGAAAGTGAGATCCGAGAGGCTGTGGATGCCCAGTGTTTCCACCAGATACAGCGCCAACTGATCCCGCCAGGCACCTCGGAAGCTATTGCCGGACAGGGCTGGTGTCGAGATCACCTCGTCACCCGACTTTATACTCAGGCGTCGGAAGAACATCTTGTTTCCCAGGCGTTCCTCGGAATGCACCAGCGGTGCGAGGTTCTCACCCATGCCATATGCCGCGATTAGGTAATGATTGTCTGTGCTCATTCGTCCCCTCCCTCAAATTGTGCCTTGCGTTCCATAGCGCGCTCGACCAGCCGGGGCATAAAGGCCAGTGTGCCGTGACGCTGCAATTCGTGGAACATTTCTACCATCGCCTGCCGCGAGGGCAGCGGATCCTCGTAGTTCCGAGTGAAGTCGAGGTCGGTCGCCTGTTCGATGGCCTTGAGAAAACTGTCGACATCGTTGGCGCGGTTGAGCGCGCCGCGAACAGCCCGATGGAAATAGGTCAGCGTGGAAGTCCGTGTACTAGCCTTTCTCGCCATCTGACTTAAGGTGCGGCGCGAGGCCCTGTACAGAAACCACAATGCTTCAAAAGCGTCGTCGGTCATTGTTCACCCCCATAGTTCGTATACAAGCGGTGTTTGTCGCAGTAAGTGGCGCATATGCAGAAGATACTCCAAGGGTTCTTCTTCCTTGGCCAATTGCTGGAGTCGTTTCAGGATCGTTGCATATCCGTAGCCGCCCCGCTCTATCATCGTCGCTACGAATTCCTGCGGGCTCTCACTCAGGGCGGTTAGCTTCATCCGATGGGTCACCTCGCGCGAGCCAAAGCTTCTGACAAAAGCTTCGAACTGGTGGATAGCCTTGAGCGTTGCGTCGTCAAGGAAATGATATCCTTCCCAGATGATGGGCAGTGATGCCGTCTCGTTGCTGACGATCAGCGGTTTGTATTTGAGTTCGAAATGACGTCCCTTAGACGTGCCCCACACACAAGCGAGCGCGTGAAAGGGCACCTCGATCTGCATCGGTTGTAGAGGATCTAGCAGTCTTATCTTCCGGCTCAAGCTCTTGTGCAACTGAGCCAAGAAGTCGGTCATGTGAGACTTGCTGCGTGCCACGGCAATCTCTCCAATGAAAGTGAACGGGTCGGTGTCGAAATTGCTTTGCAACCAAAGATCACGTTCCCCATCTCGGTGGTACACGGCCTGTCGCAGGGTATTGTGCAAGTAGAGCGCTGCAATCACGTTGAGGGTGATCAGTGACTCCAACGAAGTGATGTCGAGTTTTGGCGTCAGGCTAACATCGACGAAAGGAAGATCCGCCCCTTGCGCACTAGCACCTACTGCCCCCGGCGTACTGGTAGCGCAGTAAACCAGCTTACGCTGAAAAACTAGCTGCTTTGCGGGTTTCAAAACCGGCGGGATCTTGAAGTTGGAGATGGCGCACAGCAAGCAAGCCTGGTCAGCGTCGCCGATGTGCCAATCAGTGTATTTGTCGGGGGACCAGCCAAGGTCGCTAGTCGGTGAGCAAGCGAACTCCGGCGGGATGAGAGAGCCACAGAGGGCGCATTCTTCCGTCGCTACTTTCTTGTTCGTATCGCGCGCTTCGACGGCCTGGTCGAACTTGCGGGTGTGGGTAAGGTGAAATGTGTCGTCAATGTGGTCTACAATCTCGTCTATTCGTCTCAGCCAGTTGTCCCGCCTGGAGTTGCTGACCGGTACATCTTCCAGCAGGGCACGCACCCGCCCTTGAAATCCCTCCCGAACTCGATTGAAGAAATCCTGGTTGCCTGTCGGGTCATCGTAGCGAACGGGTACCGGGAACAAGATCGACGTGGGGTCTTCGCGCAGCGTGAGAAGCAGCCAGAAGGGCAAGCGCACTGTCGTTCTTGCGTCAGGAGGCCAGGAATGCCCAGTCGCACCTATGAAGGATCGGATGAGCAATTGCCGTCCATTATCCACTAGTCTGACTTCACTTCGACGGCACAGAGCTGCGATGTCCTTGTCTGTGTCCCCGGTCAACATCGCCGGGTCGACGAACTCGTACTGGTAGGAGACGGCGTCAAAGCGAGCAAACACGTTGGGGAACTCGGCACGCAGGGCTTCCACATAGGCATCCACGAACAGCCGCTTGACGTAGGCGATACTGGCTGCGTTGGAGAGCGTAGGTTGCAGGCGTACGGTGAGGCCGACCAGTCTAACGCGCTTTTCGGAGTCGACCAATTCCTCGTGAAGCTTTGCTTCACGCCATTTCATAGAATGATGGTCCTGGGTTACCTGGAAACTTGTGCTGAAATCTTCGAAAACCCCAGTACTGCGTAAGGAGCCTTTCACATGTGAGAAGAACTCGCTTCTGCTATGGGGCCAAAACCGAGAACCAGGCTTGCCGGGGACTAAACGCAGAAGCCCCTTGAACATATCATGAGCAGTATAGATGGTGAAGGCATCATTTTCAGAAAGGTCATACCTCCCCATTAACCAATGACCGAAGGTGATCGCGTTGAAGAAACAATGCACTGGTATGGGTGCCAGGTGAACCACGTCCTCTTGGCGTCCAATGCGTGCTGTAGGTGGCAGAATGAAGGCAAGGTCGGGCTCAGAACGTAGAGGTTCAAAGCACAAATCGGAGTCGTCAAGCAGAATGGTGAACTCGATCATCAGCTATGATCTCCCGGAAGCGAAAACCCGCCGTATTTCTCCGGTTGCTCAAGGGTGAGCTTGAACGGTGGGCGGGCTCCTTATTCCTGCAATATCTGCCTCCAAAGCGCTCCTGCTGCCTGGGCCAACGTGGTTACGTATTCATATTCTATTGCAACTCCCCACGGATGTCAAGCCGGATTGCGGTCGCGCTGTGTCGAGGTTACCGGGTGTCGGCGAGCGCCCGCGTCGTTGGGCTGGACCCCAACAGCCGCGCTCAGAACTCCACAAAGTACCGGAAGTCTCGGGTGTCCTCGTCTTCTGAGGTGCGAAGGACGACCCACTGATGCTCGTCATCTGGCGGTGACGTTTCTTCGATCTTCCATTCAAGATTCTTCACGAAGAACGATGCCGCCCGCTCGATGCCCGGCAGGTTGTAATCGTCGAGGATGATAATCCCTCCCTTGCGCACCAGGTGCCCCAGGTAATACAGGTCCAGGAAGACCGCGTCAAAACGGTGATTGCCGTCAACAAAGGCAAGATCGAACTGCCGGCCTTCCTTGAGAAACTGGGGAAGGGCGAGCTGTGATTTTTCACCGTGGAACTCCACGAGAGACTTGACTCCGGCCTCTTCGAGGATCTCCAGGCCACGATTGGCGTATCCCGATGACTGCCAGGGGTCGAGCGTTACGTGCCTCGGATCGGGATTTCCATTCAGGAGCAACCCCTCACAGATGTGCAACGCAGAGAACCCGAAAGCAAGGCCAACTTCGATGGTGTGTGTGGCGTTTTCGTTCAGCACCCATTTTCGAAGCGCTTCACCTTCTCCGGTGGTGATCGTCACCGTACGAAAATCGGCTTTCGCGTCACCGGCATCTATCGGGGTCGCGCCTTCCCGATCCAGGCTTTCGATGACGGCGCGGACCCGCTGCACTGCTGCATCACGAGCAGTTGTGTCTTTGGTGTTCATCAAATCTCTCTCAAGTGTCATCTTTCGGGCTATACTGGTCCATGGGCTTTCACCCAAGACGGGCCAGCTGTTTTCGCCCAAACTGGGCCATGCATTTTCACCCAAGGTGGTCCACTCGTTTTCGGCCAAGCTGGGCCATGAGCACATTGGCGTAACTCCTCCATCTCGGGCATACTCCTTCGCGCAGTCCAACGCAAGGAGGAGAAAGGATGCCCGGAAACAGGAAGGAGACCATGGACATTCGAGAGATGTTGCGCCGCCTGCAGAAAGGTCAAAGCGATCGAGCGATTGCTAAGGCGATGCGGGTGAATCGAAAGACCGTCGGCCGGTATCGTGCCTGGGCGACGGAGCAGGCACTGCTGGAGGAGCCATTGCCCTCCCTCGGTGACTTGCAGAGGCTGCTGGACGAGACGATGATGAGTCCGCCGCCTCCGCAGAACACCTCGACGGTGGAACCGTATCGAGAGCTGGTGGTGAAGTTGCGAGAGCAGAAGGTGGAGATCGCTGCGATCTATGAGCGCTTGAAGGAACGAGAATACTGTGGCAGCTACGCGTCGGTCTACCGCTTCGTCCGTTCCTTGGAGCCCCGGGAGCCGGAGGTGACGGTCCGGGTGGAGACCCCGCCCGGCGAGGAAGCACAGGTTGACTTTGGCCATGCCGGGCTGATGATCGACCCAGAGACGGGCAAGCTGCGCAAGACGTGGGCCTTCGTGATGACGCTGTCGTGGAGCCGCCACCAGTACGTCGAGTTCGTCTTCGACCAGAAGGTCGAGACGTGGCTGCGGCTGCACCGGAACGCCCTGACGTGGTTCGGCGGGGTGCCGCGGCGCATCGTGATCGACAATCTCAAAGCAGCCATTGTCAGAGCGGTGTGGGACGATCCCGAGGTGCAGCAGTCGTACCGGGAATGCGCCGAGCACTACGGCTTCCTGATTGCCCCCTGTCGTCCGCGCACGCCCCAGCACAAGGGCAAGGTCGAGAAGGGCGGCGTCCACTACGTCAAGCGCAACTTCCTGGGCGGACGAGAGCCGACGACGATCACCCAGGCCAACCGGGACGTGCTGGTCTGGTGCGACACCACCGCCGGGCTGCGCCGTCACGGCACGACCAAGGAGCAGCCCCTGGCCCGTTTCCAGGAAACCGAGCGCGTGCGTCTACGGCCGCTGCCGGAGACACCGTACGATATGGCCGTCTGGAAGAAGATCAAGGTCCAGCGCGACTGCTACGTCGAGTTCGACCAGGCCTACTACTCCGTGCCGCACCGGCTGATCACGCAGGACGTGTGGGCCTGCGGCGGCATCCAGCAGGTACGCATCTACACCACCACCCACCAGTTGGTCGCCACCCACGAGCGCGCCCAGTCCCCCGGGGAGCGTTTGACCCATCTCGATCATCTGCCGCCCGACAAGGTGCCCGGGCTGATTCTGAACCGGGAGGACTGCCTGGCCAAGGCGATGGAGATTGGCCCGGCAACGCTGGAGGTGGTCCAGACGCTTCTAGACGACGACGTGGCCGACCGGCTGCCGACGGCGGGCCGGATCACGCGGCTATGCGAAACGTTCAGCGCGCAGCGGCTGGAAGCAGCTTGTCGTCGCGCCTTGCACTTCGACGATCCGGCCTACAGGACGATCAAGCGCATCCTGCGGCAGGGGCTGGAGGACGCGCCGCTGCCTGATCCGGTGTCGACGCCCGCAGCAACTACCTTCGCACGGCCCACCGACGAGTTGGTCGGCGGCCTGATAGACGGTGCGTCGTGGAACTGAAACACCAACTCGTCCCTTATCTGAAGCAGTTGCGCCTCTCCGGCGTCCTGGAGACGCTGGATGCCCGCAACCGCCAGGCTATCGACGGCAAGTGGTCCTACGTCGAGTTCCTCTCACGCCTGCTCGAAGACGAGGTGGAGCGTCGCGGACAGAAGCAGCTTCAGCTCCGCTTGCGTCGGGCGACACTCAACACGACCAAGACACTGGAGACCTTCGACTTCACCTTCAACCCCTCCATCAACCGCCAGCAGATCCTGGCCCTCGCCGCCTGCGACTACATCCGCGAGCATCGGAATCTGTTGGTATGCGGCCCGACGGGCGTGGGAAAGTCTCACGTCGCTCAGGCGTTGGGCCAGGAGGCGTGTCGGCAGGGATTCCAAGTCCTGTTGATCAATACCAACAAGATGCTCCAGCACCTCAACGGCGGCCGGGCCGACGGCTCCTGGGAGCGGCGGCTCAACACCTATCTCCGTCCCGATCTGCTCATCCTGGACGACTTCGGCCTCAAGCCGCTGCAGCCTCCCGCCCCGGAGGACTTGTATGATATTGTTAACGAGCGATACGAGCGCGGCAGCATCCTACTCACCAGCAATCGTGCTCCTTCCGAGTGGCCGGACCTGTTCCACGATCCACTCTTGGCCTCAGCGGGCCTCGACCGCCTCCTTCACCGGGCCGAGATGGTCATTCTGCGCGGAGACAGTTTCCGCGCTCAGGGTCGGAGGCGATTGGAACAGGAGGTGTTTCTGGAGCCACATTGACCGACGACGACTTTGCATCGTGTTGAAAAGTGAGTCTCGTTCGCTGCCGCTTCCCGGAGCTTGCTCTGGGCAGGCTCCGGGAGGGTGGTGCATTTGGCTGCACACCGGCGGTACATTTTCGGTGAACATGGGTGGCGCATTCTTGGTGAACATGCATGGCGCGTTTTTGGTGAACATCGGTGGTACATTTGCGTCCGGCTCTTGACAATAGCCTGGTCGGCTCCAGCGACGGGTTATGCGGCCTTGTCCTCTAACATGCAAGACCAGCATTCAACGCAAGCTCTGAGATGACTACCACGGCGCGACCGCGATTGCCCCGTGGCTCAGACATATCGGTTTGGATTCACTTTCAGAGTTGAAGGAACTTGGTCAGCCTCCCAATTTACTCAGAGCTTCCCCTGCTGCTGCGCCTACCTCGAGGGTATCACTTTGCAGAGCGTTCAGAAGAGCCCCTTGCGCTCTGGTATCACCCAGATTGCCCAAGGCCGTAGCTGCTAGAGAGCGCACATAGGGGTCGCTGTCACTCTGGAGAGTCGAGATTAGCGGTTCGACAGCCCGTAGGTCGCCTAACCGACCTAGTGACAAAGCGGCCTCTGCCCGTACAGCAGTGTCATTCTGATACTGCAAAGCACGGATTAGTGCATCGATATCCTCTTTTCTCTTTAGATCCATCACATCTAGGACTGTTAACATCGTGCATTTCCTTTCGGCTATCGCTTCCAGGTTTCCAGCAGTGGCATCACAGAAGGCTACGTGTGATAGTAGACCAAGACGTAATGTTTCTGAACTCCAACTGTCGTAGGCTCAGTTATCTCTTTATAGAAGAAGGACTGATCCCATCTTTGTTCATTGATTACTACGTCTTGCTGCTGAAGCCATCTCTTGAAGTTAGATACTATTACATCGAAAGGTTGACCGAGATAGCCGATTTGCTGAAAAGCTTCGTGGAATCTAGGCCTATCTATGCTTGCCTGTGCATGTACTTTTTGGAAATCGGTATTGCTCGCCTTCAGATCTTGTAATGCTTGACCTGCAAGTTGAGAATGCTTGTTCTTATTCGCTGTGCCTAGACTGCAAGTCATGAGGTAGATCCCTTTGATTTTGTTCGCCATTTCTTCTTCCTTATAGCTGTGATTATACTGTAGCTGTGTGCACAGCTCCCGCTACATGTTTTCCATCATATCGACCAGTTTTTGAGCTTCGGCGGCAGCAGCTGTGAAGGAATCGCGGGTGACTTGTCGGAGGGATCCCACACCACCAGGGTGACCTGGGCCAGGCAAGACGAGCCTTGCCTCTGACCACATCTCGCGCAGTTCAGATTCCTGAGCATTCGTCCCAGCAATGCGGTAGGCCTCTTTGAAGTCATCGAAGTCAAAGTCACCACATTCATCAAGATACTTGACTGCTTTCTTGAAGTTCTCTATCTTCCGCTTTGTGTCCTTGATTACGTTTTGCATTGTGTTCTCCTTTTTCTGATATGCTTTCGCGGCATGGCCGCATAACTAACCAATAGGCCGACGATTCTCCACCTAATTTCCTGATTTGGGGTGTTATATGGATACCTTTTGACCCAAACTCTCGCGCGTCATCTTAGACCGACGAGTTTCCATATACACTCCGATTTTGGTGTCTCAGGTCGAAACCGCGCCTGCAAAAAACGCCCACCTACACCGTGATCGTGTGGGCGGGCTCTGTGTTCCTGCAATGGGCACCTCCGAAGCGCTCCTGCTGCCTGGGCCAACGTGGTTACGTGTTCATATTCTATTGCAACTCCGCACAGATGTCAAGCCGGATTGCGGTCGCGCTGTGCCGAGGTTACCGGGTGTCGGCGAGCGCCCGCGTCGTTGGGCTGGACCCCAACAGCCGCGCTCAGAACTCCACAAAGTACCGGAAGTCTCGGGTGTCCTCGTCTTCTGAGGTGCGAAGGACGACCCACTGATGCTCGTCATCTGGCGGTGACGTTTCTTCGATCTTCCATTCAAGATTCTTCACGAAGAACGATGCCGCCCGCTCGATGCCCGGCAGGTTGTAATCGTCGAGGATGATGACCCCTCCCTTGCGCACCAGGTGCCCCAGGTAGTACAGGTCGAGGAAGACCGCGTCAAAACGATGATTGCCGTCGACGAAAGCCAGATCGAACTGCCGGCCTTCCTTGAGAAACTGGGGGAGGGCGGTACGAAAATCGGCTTTCGCATCACCGGCATCTATCGGGGTCGCGCCTTCCCGATCCAGGCTTTCGATGACGGCGCGGACCCGCTGCACTGCTGCATCACGAGCAGTTGTGTCTTGGGTGTTCATCAAATCTCTCTCAGGCGCTCGGCCGCGTTCCCTGCTTGGCTGGTCGTTGGCACGTCATCGAGCCGCCGCTTCGGTAGCTATTCTCAGCATCGCCGCTAGGCTGCGTTCACAATCTTCCTCGGTCGTCGCCCACGAGGACACGCTGATCCGCATCGCTGCCCGCCCCTGGCGGATGGTCCCACCACACCAACACGTCCCGTCCTGTTGAAGGCCCGCGATGACGCGACGTGTAACCTCGTCACTCCCGAATGACACGAGCACCTGGTTGAGCACGACGTCGTTCCAGATCTCGTACCCGGCACGCCGTAGGCCATTTGCGAGATACGCCGCGTGTTGGCACGAACAAACCCAAAGAAGCGTCCCCCGGCGGTCGCCAGGGTGGCTGGCGAGCCGATTTCGTCCAGCAGACGGAGAACCTCGTGGGGATCGGTCGGTTTCTCCGGCAACGGCTCATCCAGAAGCGCCAGGCGCTGCAGTGCCTCTGGGGTCGGCACTACCGAACGCGTGGCAAGGCCATCTCTGTATTGTGCCGCCCGTTGGGCGGCGTTCAGAAGAAGGTCTCTCATGTGCAATTCTCGTTACATATTCTATTGTAGCTCCGCGAGGGTGTCAAGCACGATTGCGGTCGTGCTGTGTCGAGGTTAGCGGGTGGCGGCGAGCGTCTCTCCCCAGCTATCGTGCCGGCGTCGCGGGTACACCAGCGCGCACGAGTCCCGCAATCGTCAACAAGGTCCGCACGGGTCTTAGCCGCGCATTTCAAGAAGCGAGCAGGGCGATCATTCGAGCCTGAGCGTCGTGCATCTCCTCAATCGCTGACTGTTTGGAAGGCCAGCGTGGCCAGGGTGACCCCGAGAGACGCAAGAACGTCGAGCACCAGCAGCCCCGGCAGGAAGGTGGCTTCCTCACTTTGTCCCATAGATGATGCCGATCTTGCCGACCATGAACGGCAGCTTCAGCGCAGGGGGGATGAAGTCCGACCCGCTGGTGTCCACGAACGCGACCTCGGCGATTCCCCAGCCTCTGATAGCCTCCAGCAGGTCGCCGATCTCGCCGTACAACCCTTTGAGCAGGAACAGGTCCTGGAAAGCGAAGTGCCCGCCCCTCTTGGTCACCCGCAGGGCTTCCCGGACAAGCTCGCGCTTGTCTTTGGCGTCGCGCACCTCGTGGAAGACGAAGTTGCTGACGGCCGCGTCAAACGAGCCGTCCTCGAACGGCAGGGCGGAGGCGCTGCCCCGCTGAAAGCCGGTCCTGTCGGCCACGCCTGCGGTCTCGGCGTTTCGCTCGCAGACTGCCCTCGAGTAGTCCCAGCCCTTGCCCCAGATGTCGATGCCGGTCACGTGGGCGTCAGGATGGCGCTCGGCCAGCGCGATGGTCAGCGGGCCGTTGCCGCACCCGATGTCGAGCGCCTTGCCTGCGCCGTCCCACCTGAGGCGCTCCAGCAGCAGCCTCCAAAGCTTGGCCTGGATGTCCCCGCCGCGCGGGGAGAAGGCGCGGTGGGCGTACACGAAGTAGACGCCGGTCAAGAGGCATAGTGCCGCCAGGATGACGAATCCCGGCCAGACGAGGGTCAGTCCGAGAAAGAGTGCTCCCATAAACAGCGGTATGGTTACGAGTTTGGCGGACACCCAGTTGCTATACTCTATGCTTGTGAATCGCTTGGCCATGTGTATCTCCTCGAACCGGTTCTCTGACGTATCTGAAATCACAGATAGCATCCCCGCCCGCGATTGTCTTCGTCCTTAGCAGCTTCAAGCCCGTCATGAATTCCGCCATGATGAAATCCCCTTCACACCCTATGGGGGCAATCTCGGGTACCCCCTGGTCTGTGTACCAATCGACCAGGCCACATCGCGTCACGTCGATGGCGATGTAGGCATCGGATTGGGGAAACTCGGTGGCCCATCCGTATGGCTCGTCCTCGCGCTCCCATACACTCACGAACAACTTCCTTAAGAGATCGCTCCTCGCCACGCGTGACATGATGAACTTCATAGCAGGATCGTTCCCATAATCCTCGCGCACCTTGTAAGCCGTGATCTGGCTCAACGTGTCGAGCGCCGCCTCCTGGCTCAGGGCAAACTCGTCAAGCAGCGCGCGATAGAGGGAGAGCATGAAAGGGGCGTTACGAAAGAACACGTCGCGGTTGTTCTTGTCCTCCAGGACCGGGAGGCGCGGCGCGAACGCGTCATACGCGCTTGCCATGGCCGCACAGCAACGCTCGTAATTCTCTGCGCCGAGCAGTTCCTCGATCTTGGGGCGACACAGCGTTTGGTACTCGATGACCTTTTCTTGGCCGAGCTCGTACACGCTCTTCTGCCCGCTCAGCCAGGCAATCCCCGAGGCCAGGGCCAGCGTGCCCACGGTCGCGCCTCCGATTGCTTTCAGGAATCTCCTTCGGCTCCAGCAACGCCCGAAACATTCGACGTCTTTGCTCATGAGAGGACCTCCCTGGACTAGACTTCCGCGATCGCGATGCAGTGGGTCTCGTTGATGTGTCCGAGTTTCGTCCCATCTTCAGCCGTGAGATAGGCGGCTTCCAGATCAGGCGGCTCATAGTGCGACAGCAGCTTGAACCCGCGCTCGGCGAGAAACCCCTCGATTGCGCCATCTTCGATGCCGAATACCCATCCCTCTTCCGCTCGGGCGACGGTTCCACGGACGCCTTTTTCGCCATAGAGCGTATTCTCGTATCGGAGCACCGAGGCGCGGACGTAGTCTAAGGCGACGATGCTCCCCTTCGCCGCGCTGCTGTGGATGAAGGCCAGCGTGCCGTCCACGGCCTCCGGCTCCAGGTACATCGTCACGCCTTCCCACAGGAAGAGCGTCTGTTGTCCCTCCTGATAGCCCGCCTCCGACAGCACGTCAGCGAGGCGCTGCTTGTTGAAGTCGATGGGCACGAAGACGAGTGTGTCGGGCAGCGCGGTCCCTTTCCGTTGGTATACCTCGCGTTTATACCGCTGTGTGGCGTCGATATCCAGTTCGAAGATCGTCGTGCTTCTGTTCCTGCCCTCAAAGCGCAGCGCCCGCGTGTCCATGCCGGCGCCGAGCAGCACGACCTGGGGGAAGCCGCGCGCCAGCGCGTCCACAAAGACCTCGTCGAGCAGTTGTGTCCTGGCCGTGACGTACTCGTATATGCCGCATGGAAACAGCTTGCGCATACACAGTTTTCTCAGGAGGGGGACGCTGAACAGGATCCGGGGCATGGGTGGTAGGAAGATCTCGGCCAGATAGTCAGGCCCGCGGAAGCGCTCGTCCTTTTCCCTGGTGGCACACGCCCGCGAAAAGCAGGTGTATCCGGCTGTGCTCGAGCCCTTGCGTTCAATCTTTCGTTCTGTCATTTCTGATCCATTCTGATCCATCGCTATTTCTGTGCTATGGCCGCGATCCAGTTCTTCTCGGGGAAGGTGTCGATCTCCACTGAGTGTATCCGGCCTCGATCAGGCACCGGCGGGTCTCCTCCGGCGTTTGAAGCTGAAAGTCGGCCAGGCGCGACCACGTGGCGTTTCGCTCCTCGAACCTCGCGTCCGCGTACGCCTCGTTGGCGATCAGGAGGGTGCCGCCCGGTTTCAGCACGCGCCGCACCTCTCGCAGGTCGTCCACCGGGCTGGGCCAGAAGACGCTCGTCTCGAAGGCCGTCGCCAGGTCGAACGTATCGTCGGCGAACGGCAGATCGGAGACGCTCCCGTGCCTGATCTCGACGCGGCCCTGCCCGATCGTCGCTCGATTGACCCGGCGGGCTGTGGGCAGCACGTCCTCGGCATAGTCCACGCCGTAGACCTTGCCACGGGGCGCCGTCCGGGCCAGGATCTTGACCGCCCCGCCTCCGCCGCATCCCACGTCGAGGATGGTGGCATCGGGCGCGATGGCGACGTGCTCCAGCCCCCAGCGCCAGACCTTCTCGTGTCCCCTGTTCATGCCCAGCCCGGCGAGTCCGGCCATCCACCCCGTCGGTTGGCGAAACTGTTTGAACATCGGAGTTAAACAAGACTTCGGAAATCTCAAAGGTATTCTCCCCCAGCAGTCTTGGCGTGATTTCAAGCTGACTTTGCCCTCGAAGCGCTCGACTGGAGACTTCCGAAGTCTTCCGTCACGGCCAGATAAGACTTCGGAAGTCTCAGACCTACTCTCCCCCAGCAGTCTTGGCGTGATTTCAAGCTGACTTTGCCCTCGAAACGCTCGACTGGAGATTTCCGAAGTCTTCCGTCACGGCCAGATAAGACTTCGGAAGTCTCAGACGTACTCTCCCCCAGCAGTCTTGGCGTGATTTCAAGCTGACATTGCCCTCGAAACGCTCGACTGGAGACTTCCGAAGTCTTCCGTCACGGCCAGATAAGACTTCGGAAGTCTCAAAAGTACTCTCCCCCAGCAGCTTTGAGGTGATTTCAAACTGACTTTGCCTCCGAAACGCTCGGCTGGAGACTTCCGAAGTCTTCCGCCACCCGTATGAACTTGGGCGGCCAGCCGTCGCGCAATGGATAGACATACGTCTCCCGGCCCTGCTTGTACCGGAAGTCGCACACCTCGGCCCCTTCGGCGATCGTCTTGTAGCGCACCAGCCCTCTGCCGAAAGCCCGGCTCACGACGTAGTCGCTCAGGCACATGTACGGTGCCAGTTCGTCCGCACCCTGGGCGTGGTAGAACTTGCAGATGCCGCATTCGGTGATGTCCAGCCCATAGTCGAACGTCTCGCCGTCACCGTCGACAAAGGTGCACACCCAATCGCCCGGGTACCGCCGCTCCTGCGATGCCGCGGCCGCGGCCCTCATCCGCTCGACGTATCCCTGGCCGTATTTGAGACTGCCCACCAGGCGGATCAGCCATTGAGGGCGGTCGGCCATCACCTCGTAGGTCTCGTAGATGATTCGTCCGGCCTGCTCGACGGTCTGCCCCAGCGACTTGAGCACATGGTACACAGCCAGGTAGTAGACGCCGTAGGCCAGCCATTCGGTGAATATATTGTCCTCGCCGCCGATGGTTGGAGCCTCCTGCGTCAGCGCTGCGTATTCCTGTCGAACTTCTTGGACGAGTGCTCTCGCGCGGCTTTGCCCAAAGCGAGCCGCAATCACCTTTTCCGTGCTGGCGTAGAAATCCGCGAGCGGGTCGGGGTCCCTGAGCAGCGCGTATCCCACGCCGCCGCCAACGATGGCAGTCCCGGCGGTCGCGGCGGAGAGCTTGAGAAAGCTCCTGCGGTTGATTTTCGTTTTCATCGCTCTCCTTGCATTCTTTGGTTGACGGCGACCAGTACCAGCCCCAGGTCGCGGACCTTGGCCAGGACGCCGTGCAGCGCGGCCTGATCCAGCGTGCCGGAGAGGACGGTCTCGCCGTCCGCTTCCTGGCGGATGCTCAGTCCTGTGAACCAGCCGGACCAGTCGGTGGACAGGTGCCCCTTAACCCGGATCTCGTAGCGTTGCTGTTTCATCTTGGTATCTCCCTCGATGGGCGTGCAGGATCTCGCCTCTTTCCGCATCAGTATAGCAGACGGAGGCGGGATTGTCGCCACGCGAAAGTGTCAATTTCGGATGGGAGGAGCCAATGACTCGAAAGTGTTATGCTTCGCCGGTGGGGAGCAATCCAAGCTCGCGGGCCCGCACGACGGCCTGCGTGCGACTTCTCACGTTGAGCTTGCTGTAGATACTGCTGGTGTGTCGCTTGACCGTGTTCAGTGCGATGACGAGCTTCTCAGCGATGTCCCTGTTGGAGAGGCCCTGGCTGATGAGGTGGAGGACGTCGATCTCGCGGGGGGTGAGGGGGTCCAGGAGTGTGGGCGTGTGAGGGTGTGGGGGTGTTTCTCCCATGCCCCCATACTCCCACACTCCGAATCCTTCAAGCAGCTTGTTCACGTATTCTGCATAGACGCCTCGCGCCGCCGCCTCGTGCAGTAGAGCCGCCATCGGCGCGTCTTCGTTCACATACACGCGCACGAAGCCCTCCGGCTCGGCCAGCGCCAGCGACCGCTCCAGCGCGGCCAGCGCGGCGGGCGTATGGCCCAGGCCGTGCAGGGCCAGCGCTTGAAGCGCGCAGACCTCGATGACGTGCAGGAAGGCACCGGCGGCCTCGGCCGGCGGCAGGAGCGGCTCCAGCGCGGCCAACGCCTCTTCCGCTTTCTCCTGGGCCAGGTAGGCCCGTGCCAGCGTCGTCTGCAGGGTATCGACGAAGGCGGCGGGCAGTTGTCCGCCGGATAGAAAGGCTGCCAGCGTCCCCTCCGCCCAGCGCACGGCCTTTTCGGGCTCTCCTGCCGCCAGGTTCAGGCGCGCCTGCTGTGTGGCCAACCGGAAGTTGACCAGGGAGTAGTCGCCCTCCATAGAAGCGAACTCGCGGGCTTTTTCCAGCACGTCCCAGGCACCCTCGACGTCTCCTCTGAGCTGTAGAAGGTGGGACTGGGCGGTGTAGGCCTCGTTCAGCGTCTGGACGATGCCCCACTCGCGGCACAGCGCCAGCGCCTCGCCCAGCAGGTCGCAGGCCTTCTCCAGGTCGTTCCACTCGATATGGACGCCGGCCAGTTCGACGTAGCCCGCCGCGGCCAGGGGAGCCTGTGCCACGCCCTGCGCTGCCAGATCGATCACCTGCTGGCAGGACTGGGCACATGCCCGCAGGCGGCCCTGGTGATATTGCGCCAGCGCCAGCCCTTCGATGGCCTGCGCTGCCAGGAAGACGTGGCCGTCCTCCAGCGCCAGGTCGCGGGCCTGGCTGCACACCCGGATCGCCGTTTCGATCTCGTTGTCCACGCTGTACATGAAGCCCTGCGCGATCATGTCGATGATATCCAGCAGGCGCGTCAACGCGTGGCGCAGCGCGTCGTTTTCCGGCGACGGCGGCAGGGTCTCCAGGGCATGGCGGCAATCCCCCAGGGCTTGCTGCGCGGCCTCGAGATGGCCGTTCATATACAGCGCCCAGGCGCGGTAAATCTGCAAGCGGGGGTGGGCGCGCAGCACGTCCTGTGGCAGTGCGTCCACCCAGCGCAGCAGTGCCGTCAGCCGGGCGTCGAGCAGGCTATCTCCGGCGGCACGCTCGGCTATCTGTGCAATGCGCTCGAAATCCCCCGCCGCCTGCGCGTGTTTGACCGCCTGTTCGAGGAGGCCGTTTTCCGCGTGCCACCGGCTGGCGCGGCGGTGCAGCTCGGAGCGCTGGTCCGGCGGCGTGGCCTGTCCCAATCGCTTGCGCAGCAGGTCGCCGAACAAGTGATGATATCGATACCAGAGTCGCTTGTCATCCAGGGGGATGAGGAAGAGATTGGACGATTCGAGGTGGTCTAGGACGTGCCGCGACTGAAGATCAGGGACTGGAGATGGGCTGCTACTGACCTCTGGCCCCCAGTCCCCGATTTCTCCGGCGACGGCGTCACACAGCGGCGCGCACAGCCGGTCGAGGATCGACGTTTGGAGCAGGAAGCGCTGTACCGGCCCTGGTTGTTGGCTCAAGACCTCTTCGACCAGGTATTCCAGGATGTACTGGTGGCCGCCGGTGAATGCCTCGACGAAGGCGTGTGCGTCCTCGCGCCCCTGCATCGACAGCGCCGCCAGGTGCAAGCCCGAGATCCAGCCCTCGGTGCGGGCCTCGAGCGCGGCGACGTCCTGTGGCTGCAAGTCCAATCCCATCACCCCGTTCAGGAACGCGACGACCTCCCCGGCCGTAAAGCGCAGGTCGTCGGCGCGCAGCTCGGTGAGCTGTCCGCGGGCGCGCAGCCGGGCGATGGGCAGCGACGGATCGGCGCGGGTGGCCAGACCCAAGTGGAACTGCTGCGGCAGGTGATCCAGCAGAAACGCGACGCCGTCGTGGATGGCTCCTGCGGTGATGAGGTGATAATCGTCCAGGACGAGCACGACGGGCTGCGAGAGCGCGGCGACCTCGTTGAGCAAGGGGGTGAGAATGGACCGGGTGGGGGGCGGCTGTGGCCCCTGGAGCATCGGCAGCACGGACTGGGCCAACTGCGGGTGGACCGTCTGGAGCGCGGCGACGACGTATGTCCAGAAGCGGGTGGGGGCGTTATCGTCCTCGTCGAGGGAGAGCCAACAGAATCGCAACCCGCAGGATTGCGGGCCGCTGCTTGCCGCCCACTCGGCGAGCAGCGTCGTCTTGCCGGAGCCGGCGGAGGCCGAGACGAGCGTCAGCCGGTGACCCTGGCGCAGTCCCTCGTCCAGCTGTTCGACCAGGTGGGGACGCTCCACCAGGTTGGGGCGCGGCGGCGGGATGTAGAGTTTGGTAGTCAGGAGCGGGGTGTCCATGGCCTCCCAATCTTACCACGTTTCTCTCAACTATCAAAAGGGATAGCCGGATATTTCGAAAGCCCGATCCTCAATCTCGATCTTGCCCGCCTGCAACATGACGATCTTTACGGAGAGTGGCTGGGGCATCTCGCCGCGGGGGGACTTTCGTTGAAAGCTCGTATTGATCCCTGTTGTCATCTTCTTCAACGCCCGCCGGATGACGAACAGGGGCGGGATATCAGTGTTCTACAGGCCGCTTGAACGTGGCCCTGTAGACCCGTGGCCGGATTTGCCATACCCCGAACGCAGGATGGGCCGAGAAACCCTCTGGGTTCAAGCATACGAGCTCCCACCCACGAGAGCCGTATGCTTCTAGAACCGCCTGCAATCCCACGAGGGGAGGCTTTTCGGCGTACTCGGCCACCCAGTCCTTGTGCTTTTTCCTGTCATACGTGATCCTGACCGTGCGATACTGCCAGTCTTTCTTGTGAAGCGCTTCAATCATTTGTTCATCGGTCTGCATCGTAGCGACCTCCCCTCCCCATTTGATGCTTGCCCCTCTCTCAGGTTCTATCTGACTTGTAGGCTATCTCGATGGTGCCGTTGGGTAGCCAATTCGATCTCAGGTATTCGAGGGACTGTCCTCGATCTGCACCGCCTACAGTTGTCGAGAGTATCTTCTGGCAGTAAACCGCAATGTCCTCAATGATCCGTTCGTAGCGGTAATACGCCAACCCGATTGGGTCGATCTCCGTCTGGCCATAACCCCGGTAGAACAGGGTTTCTTCTTCTTGTGGCGTGTGCCCGGCAAACCCCTGCGCCCCGCCGATGAACATCAAATCGCGCTCTTTGGGTGCCAGGATGGGATCGTCCCAATCGACGATGTAGAAGGCGTCGTTAGTATCGATCAGGATATTGCCTGCATGGACGTCAGAATGGCACACGACGCATTCTGGAGCTTGAGCTTGAAGCGCATGAACCAGCCGTTCAGCGCGCCGGACGAGATCGAGAACCTCGTCGCGCTTGACCTTCAGGAACGCCGCCAGTTCTACCGCAATGGGGTCATCAAGAGCGTCGTCCTCAACGCGCTCCAGGGACGTCCTTACGATTTCGCGCCACTGTGGAGAATAGGTCTCTTGCCGGATGCCTCTGATCAAGGCTGGAGGCACCTCAGCCGTGTGGATGCGTCGTAGGGCTGTGCCAAACTCGCTCCATTGGCGATCTGACAAGTCAACCTCATACCCATCGCGCCCCTCAACAAAAGGGTAAAGGATCACCTTGAAGGGCTCCAGACTTGCCCAGAGTTGCCCGGTCCTGGTTGTCTGGGGCGCTATGATCTGCTCGACGCCCTGGTCGCTGAGGAATCTGGGCAGCGCCACCGAGATTTTGTCAAACACGCCGCCTCTCAGCTTCAGGAAGTACGGCGTCCCATCGTCTGCAACGGCCCGGTAGACGGCAGTGTTCCAATCGGCCCCGAGAGGGAGAAAAGTGACCTGGACGCCGGGCAAGTCATATTCATCCTGCAAACACGCAATGATTACTTCGTCTTGGAGATCAGGTTTCTCAAGCATAGGTGTGGCTGCGTGTGCGCAGTGTATTGTAACTCTTCGTGGATGTCAAATGGGCGACGCCATCGTTGGGCCACTCGTTGGGATAGGCCACGTTCTTGAGCGCATCCCACGTGAGTTACGGGGCGCTTTCCGGCGCGTATTCACCGCGGAAGAAGGCCCACTCCTCGCACTCGCTGCCGTTGGGAAAGACGCAGTATCCCACCTGGCCTCCCTCCCCCGTGCGGATCTCCAACCGGCCGCCCTGCTCCTCGCAATAGACGGACGCCGGGTTGGCTATACCGGCCTCTGGCTCTGTTTCGAGCGTCAACACGGTCTCGCCGTCCACGTTCGCGATCTGTAGTTTGTTGTCTGTGACCTGATACGAAGCGGCGCTCCCCAGGGCAGCCAGATATTGGGTTTCCTGCTCGTTCACCGCGGGCTCACAGGCCATCATGGTAGAGACAACCGGACCGATCGTCAGGCTGTTGCCCTCGACCTCGTAGGTCGCAAAGTAGGTGTTGCAGCCAGCGCTGCCACCGACCTGTCCGTCCTTGAACTCGATTGTGATCTCGGCGTACGGCAACACGTCTGCCGCTTCGCCCTGACCGTTCACGTAGGAATCCAGCTTCCAGCGCGTTCCTTCCAGCTCTGCCGCCGCCTCTATAGCGGCAGTCTCGGGGGTGCGCGTTGCGACCTCGGCTGCCACTTCAGTCGGATGCTGTCTATCCGCGCCTTGCGCACATCCGGCCATGCTCACGCTGACTAGCAGCAGGGCCATCAGTAGATTGAGTTTGATCGAGTGATGCATGTGTTGATCTCCTTCCGGTTATGGTGCTGGTGGAGCATCGACGGCGATCTGTCACCAGCGCTTTATTGACTCTCCACCACTAAGACGCGCCGCGTTGGAAAAAGTTCCGCTCACTATTCCGCCGGTCCAGAGACAGAAGACCCGCCTACACCTCAACGGCGGGCGGGCTCTGTGTTCCTCCAATAGGCAGCGCTTCTCCACCTACTGGGTGTCGCGTTGCCTTTTTCTGGTGAAAAGGTGTGCCAAAGCGCCGCCTGCCAGAGAAGAAACCAGGCAAAGGCCTATGCTTATCAAGTATGCCCCCCAATCACCAGTGGTCTCGCTGCCAGGCATGGTCCAGTCCGCTTTCTGGCACACCAACGTGTCGCTCGTGTAGCAAGGCTGTTGCCACGGCGGTGGTACCAGTGCACGCATCCAGAGCTCCTCGACAATCGCCGGTCTGAGCGGATCGTCTATCTCCTGCCCGGTCAGTGGTACGATCATGCTGAAGATGTAGGCGACTTCCGCGCCGAGCCTGGTGAACAGCCCGAAGCTGATTGCAAAGGACACCACTCCGATGACGACAACCTCTGCCGCCCTGGCGATCCTGCTTCGGCGGCCCAACTTCCTGATCGGCGGGATTAGCACCACCAGCGATACCAGCGCGCCGATCAGCGCCAGGGCCAGGATACCGATGGCTACACCGAGAACATCAGACATGACATCCTCCTGCGGAAGCTGTGGGAACGCGTTCATCGTTCCCCTCTCGATGGGCTCGTTAGCTCGGACTATCGCTGAGATCGGCGATGGTCCGTGCCATCAGGGAGACAGCCTGACCCAGCGTTTCAGCGTCGAAGGCCAGCCTTGCCCCCGCCGCCTCATAAAGTTGGGACAGGGGCACCGTGCAGCCCAACGACAGCGCCCTCCGATAGCGTGTCACGGCATCGGCTTGACCATCCAAAGCGTTGCGCCATACCTGCACGGCCCCCAGTTGGGCGATCGCGTACTCTATCCCGGAAAGGGGCCAGCAGAAGAAATGGGGGATAGCCTGCCAGCCGATCATCAGTTCATCGTCCAGTCCGCTCCAGTCCACGCCAGGCATGAAGCGCCGCCACGTCTCGGCCCACTTCGCCCCACCGGTTGCGGCGTCGGTGGCAGCCCTGGGATTCGTGTAGACCCAATGCTCGAAGGCGTCCATCGCGGCGACGTAGGGCCACGAGACGATCATGCAATCCTCCAGGTGCTTGATGCGGGCGCGCGCTGCGTCTTCCTCGCTGTAGAACGCACCCGGACCAGCGGCCAGGTATGGCGCCGCGAGCAGCTCCATCGCCATGGATGCGACCTCGAGAAACTCCCGGGGTACGTCCAACTGCTGGTGGTAGGGCAGATTGGCCATTTCGAAGGCGTGGAAGGCGTGCCCGGCTTCGTGGAGCAGCATGGTGACGTCGCGTTGCCAGCCGATGGCGTTCATAAAGATGAACGCCTTGCGCGCCAGGGGGTAGGTCATGCACCAGCCGTGAGGCGCTTTGTTCTTCCGGTTGCCCAAGTCGAGCAGTCGCTCCTGGCGCATGACGTCGAAGTACCTGCCTAACTGGGGATCGACGTGGTGGAAGATGGCGGCGGTCTTGCTCTCCAGTTCTTCCACGTCGCTGAAGGGGCGGAGGGGTGGTCTGTTCAGGGGATCGACCTCCAGGTCCCAGGGACGCAGCGACGCCATGCCCAGATCTCGACGGTATCGCCCGTAGATGTGACCGGCGGCCGGCGTCGCCTCTGTCTCGATGGCATGGTGAAAACGCAGGCAGTCCTCGGGTGTGTAGTCGAAGCGGTGCATTTGCTGCCAGCGGAAGGCGCGGTAGTCTTCGAAGCCAGCGTTACGGGCCATTTGATGCCGCAGAGTCACCAGCCTGGTCCACAGGGCGCTGATGGCCTCCCGGTCGCCCAACTGGCGTTGCACGCGCAGTCGCCAGGCTCGCTCGCGAGTGGTCCGGTCGGGATCCTCCAGCCTGGTCTCAAGCTGGTACAGGGTGACGTTCTCTCCTTCCCACTCCGCAGTCTGCGCGCCGAGGATCTTGTTGTAGGCATTGATCAGATTCTGCTCTTCCGACGCCAGGGATAGGTTTTCCTCGCAGTACAGGTCCGCTTCCGCCCGCATGTAGCGCATGGGGATCTCGAAACCCGGCGGTGGGACCAAATCGCTGTCCAGCAAGTGCTGCTTGATCCTCTGATCGGCAGCCAGCGCCGGTGTGTAGACCTCCTCCCGGAAGGTGTTCAGGCGCGCCTCAGCCTCGGCATCGGAGGTGTCCACCGAGGCTGCGACTTGCAGACGGGCCACCGTCTCTTCCAACGACGAGAGCAGGTGAGACCAGTCGGCCAGCCATTCTTCCAGGTTTTCGGCGGTGAGGGGGCGTTCCGCCAGCTCACACATGTGTGGCTCAATCTGCGGCCAGGTTCGGGTACTGAACTCAAGTGTGGTCTCGGGGATTTCGATATGCATGACGTTCTCTGTTCCCTCATCCCTCGCGACGGCGCAGCGGACAGGCCGTCATCGCTGAGGCCCTGGTGTTGGGGTACATTGCCAGAGCAGCGAAAGGCCCGCCTACATCGTGATGATGGTGTAGGCGGGCTGTGTGTTTCTGCAATGCTCACCTCCAAGGCGCTCTCGCTGTCCGGGCCAACGTGGTTGTGTGGATATAGTGTATTGCAGTTCTACGTGGACGTCAAGCGCGATTGAGGTACTAGTCCAGCACGATTGCCTCTTCGCAGCAGTCGTCTGCCGATGTCCGGAACTCCACGAGCTGGTAGCTGAGATTCGGGTTGAGTTGCTTGGCCATGGCCGCCATGAACGGGATGGAGCTGGCACGGCAACTGGTCTTGATGGCCTCAGCGTCCATCCCCAGCGCCTGGGCTGCCTCGAACACGGGACACCTGGCGATCTTGAGCACAACCCTCTGAGGGCTTTCTTCGATCACCTCGCTGAGGATACCGAAGCCCTGCTCGATGGCGCTTCGGAGCAGAGGGTGCGCTGTTTGGGCGTCGAACTCTCCATTGCCAACCTGCGCTTGTAACATCCTGCCCTGCGCAGCGCCCATCGCCTCACACATCATGGTATCCATGGCGAGGGCCTGTTCCATTCCGATTCCCTGCGCGACCGTGTTGATGTATGCGTGTAGCAGGGTCAATGCGGTCTTGGCACCGTTGAAGGTGTCTTCGACTGCCACTGGTGCTACTCCTTTCTTCAGATGTCTTTGCATGCCATTCCACCCTGGTGCGGACGATGCTCTATGCTCTCGTTTCACCTCCTTTCCGCGCCGCCTCGCTGGACGGCCCCTGCCTTTCTGTAACCCGCCACTATCTATCGAGCGTGATATGCGCCACCCAACGCAACCTCCGGCTCGTGTAGGTAACCCTGTACTTCCTCGTAGAACCTCCCAACGTGCAAGCCATCTATGAGTGCGTGGTGTGCCTGCACGTTCAACGGCATCATTAAGCGCTCACCATCCTCGAAGAACCTCCCCCACGCAAACCGTGGCACGGAATCCGCCGGGTTCAAGTCAATTGGGTGCATGATGCTGGTGAACGACACCCAGGGTATCGCGGTCATGTACAACAAGTCGTCCTGCCCCGGTTCGTCCTCGATCGTGGGATGCGCCTTCACGTGGGCTATCCGCTCCGCCGCTCTCGCCGCAAACAGCGAGAAGTCCTCGTCATATTCAACCGTGCAGAAGCTGAACAGATCAGCATCCGTGAGAACCGTTGTGGATGGATGTACGATCTCGTGCTCCACCACCCCCTTCCCTCGAATGCGATACCGGAACTCGGGAATGGCGTTCGCCGCTCGTGCGAGCACGTACGCCGTCGCCACGGTGAACGAGATGCCGCGCTGCTTGACGAAGGGATAGAACGACGTCAGGTCTACGTTCGCACCCAGGTTGAAGTGTGGATAGCCGAAGGTGCTAAACAGCCTGAAGTGCTCGCGCCGTGGCCAGGTGTCCAGGTTGATGTGACGCATGGTTTATCTCCAGATTGACCCACAGGACCCCACTGCTTTCACTGTGCTGCCAAACCGGCCGCGCCGGCCGCTACGCCAGCAAGACCGACTCCGGTCGCTGCCGACGCCCCACCGAGAGTCAAGGCGCAAACGCTGCAGAATACCTTCCAGTTCCATTTCAAGAGTTCCCATTCCTCGAAGGCATCTGGCTGCTCGCATATGCGGAAGACGCGCCTGGCGATAGGTTCGATCTCAAACGGGCCCGCGAACTCGGCTCCTGTGAAGACCGTTCTCACGCTCTTGTCGACATAGGGCCAGAAGTGCCGGTATTTCTCGGCGGGTACTTTCCATTCCGCAATGAATCGGTCGAGTCCAAGTTCTTTGGCGATTGCATCGCCATTGGCCTCGAACGAGAAGTCCTGAAGCTCGTCCTTGGCGAAATCTGCAACAGCCGCAGAGATCCCCGACCGATCGAGTGTACGGCATAGCTCTAGAAAATCCTCTTCGACAACGTGGAGGGCAGCCTGGTATGCGGGGCCATGAACAGCGAAAAGGCGGCGCAAGTGGACGGTGCTTTCTACCGCTCTTGTCGTCGTCGCTACAAATACCGGAGTAATCGCCTTCGAAAGACCTTGAGCGATTTCTGCCGCCCTACCTGACGAGAGATCTTGCAGATTCATTTGTCATTCCTCCTTGGTTGGCCTGCTGATACCTGAAACCGGCCGCACTTACGCGAGACACCCTGCCTTTATCTCATAGTACAGTCACCCCCTTTCCGGCCGCCAAGCGGAGTTCCGTCCAGACACGCCATTCCCGATCCGAATCCTGGCCGAGCAATAACGCGAAAAGCCCGCCACACCTTGAGGTGGGCGGGCTGTGTGTGTTATGACGTGTACCTCCAAGGCGCTCTTGCTACCTCGGCTGGCTCGCTCTTGTGTATACTGTACTATACCAGTGCGCGGATGTCAAGCGGAAGTGGGCCACCTTTCAAAAGAAAGCTACACGCGGCCGATAAGGATTGCTCTCTTCAGGCGGAATCACGTGGTACTCTCCCCTCAACACGCGGCGTACCAGCCATTCACACCACGGCTCAAATGGCTCACCAAAAGCCTCCATCTCTTCCAGAGAGAAGTACCTCGCTTCATCTGTCTCGACGCCACCATCCGACACGGGTGTGCCGCTGACGTGCTGGCACAGGAATATGATACCTACCCAGCCTTCCCCGCGCAGGTTCTGAATGCCAAGCAACCCTTCGATGTGGGCTGTCACTCCGCCCTCCTCCACCGTCTCGCGCAATGCTGCGCTATCTGGTGACTCCCCGGGATCTACCAATCCCCAGGGGATGCTCCATTGCCCTTCGAGGGGATGCCCCTTGGCCTGACGCACAAACAGAGCCTGTTCCCCCTGCAGGACTACTGCGCCCACACACACCACGACTCGGGGTGGCCAATTCGACGGACTCGCATTTTGATCAGTCATAGATCTCACCGCAACAACACACGCAGCCCGCCACACCTTTGAGGTGGCGGGCTGCGTGTGTTTGCGACGTATACCTCCAAGGCGCTCTTGCGGCCTCGGCTGGCTTGTTTGCGTGTGCGTATTGTACTGTTGTTGTGTGCGCGCGTCAAACCGGGGTGCGGCGGGCTGGCTGGCAGGCGGCAGTCGCCACGACCCGTCGTGCGTCAGCCGGTATCGCCTGCGATGGTCCACCACTGCACGTCATCTACGCCACGAGCCAGTTGATACGCAGCGACCTCAACCCGCATCAGTGCACAAACCGGTGAGTTGGCGAACGCCGCCAGTTCCGGATGGCGCGACACGAGCATCTGGAGGGCCTCCTCTCTCGCGGCGCCCTCCAACTCCCGAGCCTCGCCGATGGCGGTCACCACCACAGGTGATCCCTGGCTAGAGTCTCGATTAGGTCTGGCGTCTATCAGCAGCGCCACGCGCCCGTTGCGCTCGATGTTCCAGTACTTGGTCGTGCCGCGATAGGTTCCGAACACCAGGGCTCGCAGATCGCTGGTTGGCGCGATGGCCATCAAGCTGGCGTGGGGTTGGCCATCCCCCTCAGTCGCGAGAACGGCGAAGCGGCGGGACGCGAGCACCGCTCGCACGACCTTTTTGACGCCTGGTTTGACACCTGGTCGATCACCCATAGCTACGCCGGGGACCCGATCTGCCGGCCTTTCCAGTAGCCGACCGTGAACAGCGTGAGCAACACGGCCTGAATGGCCAGGGGCGGGATCATCACCATGCCGACGTATCCCACGGCGACGGGGAAAGCCGTGATGAGAGAGCGCAGCCTTGGGCCATGATGCTGCCGGCCAGAGAAGGATCGTTCTGTCTCAGCCATCATAGGGCCCCAGGAAATGCTCGCCATCGAAGTGAATGAGATGCGTGCTTGCTTCCCGGACCCACACCTCTGTTTCCCAGGAGATCTCGCCAATGTACTTTGCCATATCGCTGCGAGTTAGGAAGGCTGTAACATAAACCAGTCCAGGCCGCGCATCTCCGAAAAGAGCCGCTAATTCCTCGCGCCGTTTAGGGTTGACCGGGCCATGGCTCGTAACCGCCTCAACGAGAACCAGCCAGTCTTTCTCGACGTGATGAATCACCACGTCAGGCATTTTGCCGTGGACATCCACCGCGACGCCGAGGGCTCGGATCGCTTCCTCATCGAAGTACCGCCACTTGTCGCCCGTATCGCCCACGTATATGACATAACCGCCAGGGACGAACCTGGGAGCGAATTCATCAATGATGGCCTTTACCAGTTTGCTATGGTCGCCGGGTGTCAGATAGAACTCCTTTCCTTCCGCAAGAGTCACCGGGACCATCTTCAACTGACGCGCCCTTGCGTACCGTTGCTTCAGCGTGTCCACCGATCTCAAGTAGGCTCTCAGGCCATCCGCCCACGCTGGTGTACCATAGGTTCTGAGCAAGCGGAGCGCCGTCGGCTCAATCTGATAGCAGAACTTGGGGCTGTTGACCGGTCTGCTCGGGTCGTCTGGATTAGGCACGGCCAGACCTGCGTCAACGAACTGATGCATCGTGTGCCTTCTGAAAGTCTCCCGGGTGTTCGGCGCGTACTGTCTGCCGTAGTGATCCCGGCAGAAATCCATGATGGGCGTAATACCCATCAAGGGGTGTCTTGCCTCCCGCCACGGCATTTCCGGTTTCAGACCGAGAAGCGCCAACAGTGTGAGGGCAGAACGCTCATTCTGTTGACCTCTTGGGAGGCCAAGAGCCTTCAGAACCCCCAACGCCTCATCGGTCTTCTGCTTTGCAGCCACCGGATTGGGTGATTGGATATCTGCCATACGACGGATCTCCCTTTCCAACGACTCGTCAACTTCCCTTTGAGACGGAAAACCACCCTCGACATGTGTTCCAAGGGCCTCCAGAACCTCTCGACCTGGATACCGTAGCATTCTCAGGTCAGTTGCGTTGACTTGTGTGTGGCCATTGAACTGCCGGAAGTAGCTATCCACTAAGGTCGAATTCAGGAACACTGCGAGACCTCTTGCCAGTTCCCTGGATAGCCCGGCATTGCCACGGTGATAAACATTTAGATGGTTCTCGAAACCCACAAATGGCGACGTAATCTGTGTGGGATCGTAGATAGCAGCCACAACGCGGCGCGGTTCTTCCTTGGCCGAGAAGCGCCTTACGACAACATAATCCCCAGCGGGCAGCAGAAGCGATTCTGTCTGCGAGGTCAACGCAATCGCATTTGGCTTTCGGCTACCAGGCTTGGGCCATTGGATGAACCCATCTTGAAAATGGGTGGGGTAGATAAGCGGCACCGTGTCGTCGCCGGGATCGGCTCTCAAGAAATCTCTGGCCCGAAAATCAACGACACGCCCTGTAGAAACAGCGATCTCGAGATCATCCAGAGAGTGCCTGAAGACGCTTAGCCGGTCTAGTACGAACTGATCCCTGTCGCTGGCAGCGATGTGGACGATGAGGTCAGGGTCATCAGGGCTCACAACCTGTCCATAGTCCACCTCGCGGAGGGTCATGTTCTCTTTGGCCGGGCCGTGGCTGGCAGAAATGAGAACCTTTTCCCTTTCACCCCCCTTAACCGCGTGGAAGATGATGTTTTCCTGTAGGACGTCAGCATCTTTGAACGCTTCCTCCCTTGACTCAAAGATGTGAATGCGCCGCAGCGTCATTGCCCCTAGGAACAACTTGCGGAAGGGTCTGAAGTAGGGGCCGTTACAAAAACTGCGAGGCGTGATGGCGACCAACTCTCCGCCTGGTTCCAGCAAGTCGGCTACAATCGCTAGGAAAGCCGAGTACAGATTGCTGGTTTCTATGCCAATGCTACTCAACAGCAGCCGATGTCGTGAGTCACTTCTGATCTTCTTGTACGGAGGATTGAGAATCGCTCGATTGAACGAATAGCGTTCGACGGGGAACAATCCTCCTCTCAACATCTCGACTCCTGCAAGGATGAAGTCTTCCTCCAAGACCTTCCCGGCGAATTCCCCCCCACATTCGTGACATACCTCTTGGCACTCGACCAGTACAGAATGCAGGTAGTCAGCCAGCAGCGGTTCCAGCTCATAAGCTATCACCGAGAAGATACGCGGGCGATCATCACGTTGACAGACCTCCTCCACAAATGCTGCTGTCAGAGTGCCCACACCTGCTCCCGCATCTAGGAGGCGAATCTCCGGCGATGGATTCCCGAAAAACGAGGCCATGAAGCGGGCGACAGAGGGCGGCGTGAAGAACTGCCCCATTCCTGACCGATGTTCCGAATCCAGGCTGTGGCATGCATCGATGCGGTAGAGATCTGCACGGTCCGCAAGGCCCACCACCGCCTCCGAATCTGAGGTCGAATTGATTCTATACTGGCCCAGTGTTTCCATGCTCACAATTATATCCAGACACATCCGGGAAGGGAAGTGTCCGTTCTAGCCCAGAGATGACCTTGATCTGGTGACCAGCCGCGTGGCCCACGTCGACCATGGCCTGATGTTGGCGCGTACATAGTGCCAGGCACCACGGAGCACCTGGCTGACGTTGACCCCCTATCCTACACGAGGAACTGCCTCAGGTATCGCGCGCTCTGGCGCAGGGCATTCTGGCGGCTCTCCAGCGTCCCCTCGTAGGCCCGATCCTCCACCTCGATGCACACCGGCCCTTCGTACCCCACGTCGCTCAGCACGGAGAAGAACTGCCCCCAATTCACGTCGCCCAGGCCGGGCAGCTTCGGCGTGTGGAACTCCAGCGGTGCGGCCAGGATGCCCACCTCGTCCAGCCGGCCCTGATCGACGCGCGCGTCCTTGGCGTGAACGTGGAAGATACGAGCGGCAAACTCCCGGATCGGCTTCGTGTAGTCGATGCGCTGCCAGACCAGGTGAGAGGGATCGTAGTTGAGGCCCAGGCTCTCGCTCGGGATCTCCTCGAACATGCGCCGCCAGATGGCGGGGCAGTGGGCCAGGTTCTTGCCGCCCGGCCACTCGTCGCCCGTGAACAGCATCGGGCAGTTCTCGATGCCGATACGGACGCCGTGATCCTCGGCAAACGTGACCAGCGGGGGCCACACCTCGCGGAACCGGGGCCAATTGTCGTCGACCGAGCGCGTCCAGTCGCGGCCGATGAAGGTGTTGACCAGGTTCACGCCCAAGAGCGCCGTTGCCTCGATCACCCGCTTGATGTGGTCGACGTAGACCGCCGCTTCGTCGGGGTCCGGTGCGAGCGGGTTGGGGTAGTATCCCAGCCCGCTGATCTCGACGCCTGCCTCGCCCATCAGGTCGTTCACCCGGTCGGCATCGGCCTGCGTGAACCCCGCCACGTCGACGTGCGTGACGCCCGCGTAGCGTCGCTCGGCCTTGCCCCTGGGCCAGCACATCAGCTCCACGCAGGAGAACCCTTCCTCAGAAGCAAACTGCACGACCTCCTCGAGCGACAGGTCCGGCAGAATCGCGCTCACGAATCCCAGCTTCATGGTGTACCTCCCTGAACTATAGCTCTATCCACCGCCCCTCGCGGTGGCTCTTGAGGATCGCCTCGCAGAGCAGTATCTCGCGATGGCCGTCCTCGAACGTCGGGAACGGCGGCGGAGCGGCGAAATCGCCTGCCTGGATGTAGTCGTAGAACGCGCGGAAGCATTGCTTGAACGTATCGGGGAAACCCTCGTTGTGCCCGCCGGGATAGTTGATGAACCCCCGCGCGTAGTCCGAGACGAGGGCGGGATCGCGCATCAGGCTCTCGTTGGCCTCGTCGCGGTGCCCGATCCAGAGTTCGTTGGGCTGCTCGCTGCACCAGGCCAGCGCGCGCTTCGAGCCCGCGATCTCGTACCGCAGGCAGTTCTTGCGCCCCGCCGTCACCTGGCTGACCCATAGACACCCGTGAGCGCCGCCCTTGAAGCGCAGCATCGCACAGCCATAGTCCTCCGTCGTGATGTCGATCGGCTCCGTGCCAACGGACTTCTCCTCCTTGCCTTTGAACGTCTCCACCTCGCCCTTGGGTCGCTGCCGCACGGGGTGGACGGTCCTCAGGTCGGCACACACCGCCTCGACCTCCAGCCCGGTGATGGCCTGCAGCAGGTCGAGCCAGTGGGTGCCGATGTCGGCGACCACGCGCAGTTCCCCGCCCTCGCTGGCCAGCACGCGCCAGTTGTAGTCGGTGGGGTACAAGAGCCAATCCTGCACGTAGCTGCCGCAGATCGAATAGACCTCGCCCAGGTCGCCGCGCGCGACGATGTCGCGGGACTCGAGGCAGAGCGGGTAGAAGCGGAGGTTGTAGTTCACGCCCGCCACCAGGCCCGTCTGACCGGCCAGTCTGACCAGCGCCGCCGATTCCTCCGCGTTCATCGCCAGCGGCTTCTCGCAGAGCACGTGCTTGCCTGCCTGGAGCGCCTCACTGGCCTCCTGGTAGTGCAGGCGGTTGGGCGTGGTGACGTGCACCACCTGGACCTGCTCGTCGGCCAGGAGCTGCTCCAGGCTACCGTACGCCCTGGGGATGCCCATCCGTTCTGCGGCCTGGCGGGATTTCTCCGCCGACGATCCCAGGACGCCGACGACGTTCACGCCGAGCCGCTTCAGGGCCTCCACGTGGACCGGGCCGATGAAGCCCGTGCCGATGACGGCTGCACCGATGTTGTACATAGCAGACCTCCCTCCTATCTCTGTCGGTCACTCGTTGGCTTGCCCAATGGGTAGGGTGCGAAGAAGAAAAAGGCGGCGATGCAGGCTAGCCCGGCGATCGGGCCGACGACGATCACGCCATACTTCCAGGTCAGCAGCAAGGCCAGGATGCTGCCTGCCAGGCTGCCCACGAATTGGTTGATCAGTCCCTGGACGGCGAAGTACATGCCGGCGCGATCCTTGCCGGTCTCGGCGGCTTCGGTGGCGGCGATCTGGGCCGGGAAGGCGGTGGGAATGGTGAAGAACACGCCGACGGAGAAACTGCCGATCACGCCATAGATGATGCCCAACGCCATCGGGGGTATCGGCAGGTTCAGGCGCGTCCAGGCCAGGGGGTAGAGCAGCATCACGGCTGCAAAGATCAGGAGCGCTAGCCGGAAGCTCCACTTCGCGCCCTTCTTTCGATTGAGCCGGTTGAAGATGATCAACGTGATCGGGACAGGTGCGAACACGGCCGCATTCATCATCCCCAACTGTGAATCACTCAGGCCCATCATATCGGCGGCCATAAACGCGACCCCGCCCAGGAAGAACTGCAACCCGAAGAAGAAGGTAGCCACCGCCAGCATATAGATGCGGAAGGTGCGGTTGCCAAGCGTCAACTTGACGCTCTCCCACAGCGGCACATCGCCCTCAGATGACGCCCGGCTCTGTTGGGGCGAACCCACCTGTTTGCCTGCAGAAGGCTCCTCCTTGATGACCAGCAGCGGGCCGATGAAGGAGAGGGCCGAAGGGAGCAAGAGCAGGGCGGTCGCCTGGATGCCGAACTGGTCGAACAGGATCGGCGCGACAACAAAGGTGAGGACGTAGCCCGCTGTGCTGAACAAGGTGTTCCAACTGGCGACGCGCACGCGCGAGTGCTCGTCGGAGACCAGTTCCGAGAGGGCCGCCAGGTAGGGGACGATGATCAAGGTGTAGAAGAAGAAGAACAGCGAGCTCATCACGGCGACGTAGAGCCCGTTGCCCCAGTGCCCGTCCGGGCCGAGGCTCTCGCCGGTGAGAGGCGGGTACCACAGCAGGGCGAAGGTGATCACCATAGGGATGAAGCCGATTGCCATCAGCGGGCGGCGGCGGCCCCACCGGCTGCGCATGTTGTCGGTCCAGGTGGCGATGGGGATGTCCACAACGCCATCCAGGATGCGGGCGACGAGCATGGTGGCCGCGTAACCGGCCGCCGGGGCGAAGATGACGGCTCCCGCCGCCAGACGCTCCTGCGCCGGACGGTAGAAATAGAGCAGATAGGTCAGCATGACCTGGTAGAGGAATCCGGGGCCAAAGCCCCCGATGGCGTAGATGGGTTCCTGCCACTTCTTGAGCTGTCTCACAACAGGTACTCCTTTCGCGTTCAGTTTTGTAGCCGCGATTTCCAAATCGCGTACATTGTGCCACGGGAATTGCCGTTTCGCGTTTCAAGTTTCACGTTCTACTCCAGGCTCGAAGAACGACTTAACCATTTGCGCGACCGAAGGATCGCCCGCTACACCGGGTTGCGCCGCGCCAACCATGCCGATCATCATCGTCAGCCGCTCACATTCGGCCACGATGGCCGCCGGGTTGAGGTCGCGGGGACGGTCGCCGGCCATGCGTTCGAAGTTCCCAGAGTATATCTTCTCCAGTACCGGGCGAGGAAGGGCAATCCCCCGCAATGGGGGCTCCTGTTCCCCGAACAGGAAACCACCGCCTGCAGGCAGCCCGAACTCCCCCTCCTTTTCCAGGAAGGTGCGGACTAACTCGACCCGTGACCGGCTCTCGTCCGCCTCGATGCCCTGTCCGGGTGCGACCAGCAGCGCCTTGGCCCCGATGTCGGTGCCGTACACGATCCGATCCTGGTATTTCAGGAAGAACGCTCGCGCGGCGTCAGGCGCGGCGGAGAAGTTGTAGTACATCTCGATGCCGGGCGTCAGGTCTACACACACGTTGGGGAAGCGGTCGAGGATATCCGCCAAGCGGGGAAGCTGAGCCGAGAGGAAGAAGAAGTGGGCGAAAACCACCTTGAGATCGGGATGCCGCTCCAGCACGTTGAGCACCTCGGCGTACTGGGCCTCGTTGTCGATGAAGCTGCCGTCACCGTAGAACCAGCCTTGCTCGCGCGCCCAGTCTGGTATGCGGGCCCGGTCCCAGAATTCCTCGGGGTCGTTGACGTGAAAGATGACCGGCGTGCCCCGTTCGGCCAGCCGCGCCCAGTAGGGCGCGTAGACCTCGCTGTCAAAGGGCGGGATGGGGAGCATCTTCCGCATCTCCGGTTTCCCCTCGATCATCTTCACCCCGTCGCATCCCAGGTTCAACAGCGTGTCCACGTAGTCGGCAAAGACGGCGCCCGCCTGCTCCGGGGCGATGAACAGGGCCGAGATGTCCATGCCGCCAAAGACGTAGACGCGGTCTGGGAAATGGGCCTTCAGGTGCAGCGCGTCGGGAACCAGGCTCAGCCGGGTCTGGTGTGGCGTGCAAACGACGTTCAGCCGGTCCACGCACAGGTTGTCCAGAATGTCCATCAATCCGGGCATGAAGGAAGGGTGGCCGTAGTGAATGTGGCTGTCCAGCACTGGAAGTTGGGCGAACTCTGAGCAGTTCAATTGTCACTCCTGTGTTGACTGTTGTGTGTATGTATTCTATTGTACGTCTGCGTCGATGTCAAGCAGGATTGCGGTCGCGCTCTGATAGCGTCTGGGGAAGGTCAGCCACCGATGCGACGACAGGTCACCGCCGGGCGCGACCGGTCAACCGCGCACGAATCCCGCCCAGGAGGCGTACGCCTCAATCGGCCACAATGGCGCTCCCTGGCGGTGCATCTCGATCAGGTTAATCGCATCGGCGGAGCGCAGCCGCAGCCCTTCCATCTCCTCGGGGCGAAACCACCGCGCCTGAAGCGAGTGTTCATCGCCTGTCGTCTTCAACCTGCCGCCCGTCGCCTCGGCGACCAGCACGAAGCGCCACAGCTCAGGATCGGGGCTCTGCCTGTCCTGCTCTGGTGGAATCACGTGCTCAATGCGCATGAGGTGGCTGGGTTCAATGATCAGCCCTGCTTCTTCCTCTGTCTCCCGCTTCGCCGCGTCAACGATGTTCTCCCCGGGTTCGACGCTGCCGGCAGGAATGAACCAGGGATTGCCCCGCTCAGGCATAGCCTCCTGCACCAGCACGTAGCGCCCGCCGCTCTCCACCAACATCAGTACGACGGCGTAGATCGGGACTGGAACTCTTTCAATGGCTGTCTGTTGCATAATCGGCATCGGCCCCTATCTGTGCTGGAGTCTTGGTTATCGCGCGGACCGGCCCCGGTGTCTGAGTCGCCTGATCCCCAGCCAGATCGGCCCGATGCCCGACGTCGTACACGCCAAGCCCTTCCCTCGGAGCCGCCGCGTCGGGTGAGATAGCTCCGGCGATGTGGGGCACCCCGCCGGTGGGTCGCCGCGGGGACAGGCGGTGGGGTTGGGTGGCGGGACGTATGTTGTAGGGGCGAGGCAATCCCGGCGTCATCCCCCTTAACGGGGCAAGCTGTGGGACCATTACCATTCTCCATTACGGTGGGCCGAACGGGGATTGCCTCGCCCCTACTCATCCGTGTCCCCTCTTGCCATCACCTGCCATCACCTGGTACACGACGACGTTCACCCTTCGGCTCGGAAAACACAAAGCCCCCACCGGTGAGGTGGGGGCAGGAGCAGTGGCGACGCCCAGATTTGAACTGGGAACCAAGGGCTTATGAGTCCCCTGCTCTGCCATTGAGCTACGTCGCCTCAAATATCGTCACACACGCGCGCGTGGGCATCGAGTGTGTGGATTATACTGGACAAGCCGAGGTGTGTCAAGCATCGCGACACGTCCACCACAGGAGCACGTGTTTTAGACCTTCAGCGGTACAGCCTCATCACCAGCGGCAGGTAGATGGTGTCTCCCGAGGGCTCCGCGGACGGGATGGTGAACGTCCAGGCCCCCGACCACGCCCCCTCCCCGCAGGTGTTGCACCCGCGCACGCGCCAGTAGTAGCGGGCACCCTCCAGCAGTGCGCCAGCCGGCGTGTACGACGTCTCGGGGGTGACCGCGTCGATCTCGGGCGGGTCGAAGCTCGCGTTGCCGGCCACCCGGATGCGATAGGCCGTGGCACTGCTGACGTGGCTCCAACGGAAGGTGGGCGGATTGTCACCGGCGCTCTCCCCGTCCGCAGGCGCAGACAGGGTGGGTGCTGCCGGGAGCGGGTCGCACGCCAGCGTCAAATGACCGTAGGTGGCCGGATCGTCGAAATCGCCCGTGATGGGCCATTGGCCGTCGTGGTGCAGCGTGCTGTGATCCAGAATCCACAGGTACAGACCCACCGCGTCACCCGGCCCTGCCCGGAGTGCCGAGGCGCTCAGGTCGATGGCGATCTCGGCTTGCACGTGGCCGCTATCGTGGCCCACGGCCCCCGAGGTCCCCGGGGCCGGGCTGACGACGTCGCAGGCGGCCGGGCCGGCGGTCCACTCGCGGTAGTCCACCCCGTTGGCGCCCACCAAGAAGTTCCCCTCCCCATCCGCGTGCCCGCAGCTTGTGTGGGTCCATGCCCCGTCGGAGGGCAGCGGGTCGTCGTCGAAATACACGCCCATCTGGTCCAGGTCGTCCTTGCTGGTGTCGTTGGGGTTGTCGATGGCCAGGTAGAGACGGCTCCCGTCGTTCATCGCGTACAGGGTCACGGTCGTCAGCCGCTCTCGCGCCCCGGTTGGCCAAGAAACCAGGTTTTGCGGAAAAAACCTGGTTTCGGCGAGCGCGCCGGTGATGTCGTACGTGGCCGCGCTGTCCCACTCGCCGGGTGCGATCTGGCCGTCCACGCTTGGGGCGCTCTTGGTCCAGGCGGATGCGATGGCGAAGGCGTCACCCGCTGCCAGCGAGAGGGTGTAGAAAAAACCGGCCCCGCCTGCGCCGGGGTGGTTGAAGTCGCGCACCTGCAGGCAGTAGGTGCCGTCGGCGGGCAGGACGGTCGCGATGTATGAATCCAGTCCATCGTGGTCGTCGTTGTGCGCCAGCTCGGTGGTGCCGTCCGTGTCGTAGAGGTAGAGATCGGCGTCGAGCGCGGAGCCGATGGCCTGGGCATCTATGTCCGCCACGATGGCTTCGCCGGCCTGGCCGGTGAAGGCGTAGTAGTCCACGTCGCCTGCCGGGCAGATGTCCGTCCCGGTCAGCGTGACGCCGTGGGTGATGGGCGTCGCCCCGGCCGGCGTGTCGTTGGGCTCGTAGGGGTCGTTGCACACCACGCCGGCGTAGAACGCGTGCAGCCACTCGTCCCACCGCGTGCCGGCGGTGAACGTCAGCCAGCCCGCGTCGCCGTCGTACTTGCCGTCGTAGGCGCTCTCCGATTCGGGGAAGTAGATGCTGATGCCGTGGGCCCCGGGCCACCACGGCCCGTGCTGCTCGTGGATGACGGCGCTGCTGACGGCATCCATCACGTCCGTGGCCGCGGCCTCGATCGTGGCGTCGCTCACGCGCTGGTTGACCTGGTGGGCGAAGTCGTAGAGGTCCACGTAGGTCGGATAGTAGAACGCCTGAGTGCTCCCGCGCGCGGCGGCGATCTCGCCATAGTGTCCGGCCAACCCGTCCATCAGGGCCACGGCGAAGGCGTCCACGGCGGACTTGAGGCCAGCGTGCGGGGCTCCCAGGTCGACGGCAGAAAGGACCTCGCTGTCGCCGTACGAGGCGTGGTACGCGTCCACGATCATCGTGCCCAACTGGCCGGCATGTATGGTCGGGGTGGTCCTCAGCGTCGCGAGCACCGTGTCGTAGGGCCATCCATCCGCGGGTTCGGTCTCCTCCGAGCCCACGCGCACGTCCGCATAGGGCACAAGTTGATCGTCAACCTCGATCATCCCCATGAGACAGGCGTCGAAGCCGACCAGGTCGATGGGCTCCGCCCCACTGTCACTCAGAGCGTCCAAGGCGCTGCGCAGCTCCGGCATGCTCAGCGCGTCACCGCCGCTCGTGTCGTCCACCGCCACGTCCCGGTAGGGGCGGGGGGTGTCCGTCCTCCCCCGCCAGCCACTTCCGTGGTCCCAGATGACGAGCGCGTAGCGCTCGGCCGGGAAGTTGCCCATGCCCCACTGCGCGAAATCGACCAGCGTCTGCGGATCGCCCATGTTGGCCTCGCCGATACTCGTGCCGCTGGTGCCCCACGGCTCCATCCCCTGGGTGACGGTGAAGCGCCGCGTGTCGGTCCAGTCTCCATAGGTGTCATCGCATCCGGGGATGCGATCAAACTGAAGCACGACGTTCACGTCGCTGCCGGACCCCACGCTGGACATCTCCAGGAAGTCGTCGATGGCCGCGCCTTCGAGGCTGTTCGGACCGCCGTTGTCGCCGTCCAGGTAGACCATGAACGTCCACTCAGCCTGCGCGCAGGTCACCGGGACGTCGAAGGCGTCGGCCCACGGTCCGCCGTTCGACGCGCTGACGTTCAGGTCGAAGTGGATGGCGTGCCCGTCGGGCGTGCCGGGGTCTACCTCGAAGTCGAAGTCGTTGCTGTTGGTGCCCGTGCCTCCGCCGGGGATGTCGGGATAGCCGCTGCTGGTGTTGCAGGTGAAGTGGACGTAAGGGTCCGCCGTGCTGATGGCCGCGCTCACGCCGGTGGCGGCATCGTTCCCCTCATTGCGCAGGGTGACGTACAGCTCGACTGTCTCGCCACAGTCCACGATGCCGTCCCCGTCGCCGCTGCTCTGCCCGCTCTCGTCATCATCGATCGTGTGGTCCTCGTAGGTGAGCGGGCCGACGTCGCCGCTGGCCACGTAGAGGTATTCCTGTCTCTCGTTGTTGGTCTCGTTGCTCTCGGGGATGGCATCGCCGTAGTCGGCGACCGCGCGCACGGTGTGGCTGCCCAGGGTGGCGGTCCAGTAGAAGTCGAAGGACGCCGTGGTGCCCGGCGCGATGTTGGCGGCGTAGTCGTCGCCCCTGGACGCGCCGTCCACGAAGAGGCGCACGCGCACCTGGCCCCAGGGAGAGGTGCCGGCGTCGCCCTGGTTGCGCACGTAGACCGTGAGGTGCACGCTATCTCCCACGACCGGCGAGCCGGGCGTCCAGGCGATCTGCGTCACGATCAGATCGGGCGCGGACGGGTTGGAGACGTCGAGAGATGCGTGTCCCTCGTTGTTGAACTCGTCGCTCTCGGGGATGTAGTCGCCGTAGTCGGCGACCGCGCGCAGGGCGTGGCTGCCGGATGTGGCGATCCAGTAGAAGTCGAAGGATTCGGTCGCGCCCGGCGCGATGTTGGCGGCGTGGTCGTCGCCGATAGACGAGCCGTCCACGAAGAAGCGCACGCCTACGTTCGCCCAGGTTGACGTGTCCACGTCGCCCTGGTTGCGCACGTAGACCGTGAAGTGCACGGTGTCGCCCACGACCGGCGAGCCGGGCGTCCACGCGATCTGCGTCACGATCAGGTCAGGCGCTTCCGGCCTTTGCGCGGGCGGGTCTGTGGCGGCGCGCCGGGGTGGGGCGCTCGACATGCCGGGAGTTCGGCCCAGCGGACCGCCAGCATCTTGCTGGCAAAACGCGTGCGGAGGGCGAGCCAGTGGACCGCCAGCATCCTGCTGGCAGAATGCGTGCGGAGGGCGATCCATTGCCGCGCCGTCCGCGAGACAGACCGGGACGGCGTGCAGGGGCTTGGAGAGCAGCAACGCCAGCGCCACGAGCGCGGCCTCGACGTAGGGAACACCTCGTTTCATCGCTGACCTCCCTGATGCTGCGATATGAGGGCGGTGAGTGCGTCTGTGTAGCTACTGCGTGGGAAGCAGTCGTTTTGGCAGGTTCCGTATGCCGGTGTCGCCCGGTTACCGCTTCGCGGTATATGTCAAGGCGGTGCGCCGGGGCAGGCGGTGCTCGGCCATCGCACGATGCGTGCAGTGGCCGCCTTAACTCACGCTCTCTCCCGTCTGGGCCTCCTCAAACCCCAGCACGTCCATCGGCACCATTCGGCAGGTGTCCGGATCGGCCAGGCAGCTCAGGTCATCCTTGGGGCTGATGATCCGGTCCACGTGCCCATCCAACATGTGGATCACCCGGTCGGCGTAGTCCACCAGGCGTAGGTCGTGAGTTACCATGATCCCGGCCCGGTTCTGCTCGTGCACCAGCGCGGCCAGCGTCTCCACGACCTGGAAAGCCCGCTCCGTGTCGAGGCTGGCGGTCGGCTCGTCGGCCAGCACCAGCGTCGGCTGGTTGATCAGTGAGCGGGCGATGGCCACCCGCTGCTGTTGCCCACCCGATAGCTGTCTCGGCAGCTTGTGCAGGTGCTCTTCCAGGCCCAGTAGCACCAGCAGTTCCCGCGCTCGTTCTCTGCCGGCGGCGTCGCGCTCGTTGTTCAGGCGCAGCAGGAGTTCCACGTTCTGCAGTGCCGTCAGATAGGAAACCAGGTTGTTGGCCTGGAAAGTGAATCCGATCCTCCGCCGCCGGAACCGGGCCTTCTGCTTCTCGCTCATCGTGCCCAGGTCCTGGCCGTCTATGGCGATGGCCCCCGAGGTTGGGTTCAACAGGGCGGCCAACATCGCCAGCAGCGTGGTCTTGCCCGATCCGCTGGGTCCTACCAGGGCCACGAACTCACCGCGCTGCAGGCTGAAGGACACACCATCCACGGCCTTCACAGTGCTGCCGCCGGTCGAGTACGTCTTGGTCACTGACTTCGTTTCAAGAGCTGCTGCTGCCATAGGACCTCCTCGCTAATCCAGCCCCAGGGCGGTCAGGGGTTCCACGCGCAGCGAGTAGCGTATGGACACCAATCCGCCGATGGGGCCGATGAGCAGGATCGAGCCCACCGCCATCGCGCCTGAACGGAGCTCAAACACGATGGGGATGTTGGCCGGAAAGACCAGCGCCACGCCCATCGTCACCAGGCTGCCGACCAGGACACCCAGCACGGTGATCGCTATGATCTGGATGATCGTGGCTGTGGCGACGATGGAGTTCGGCGTGCCGATAGCCTTGAGCATCCCGATCTGGGGCACCTTCTGCATCGTCTGAATCTGGAAGAACCCCCCGATCACCAGCGCGCCGATCAGCAGGGCGAAGCCGTTCTGCGTGTTCAGCGTGGCCTGCTGCTCACTGTAGCCCGGTGTGTTCTCGTACGCCGTCTGGCGATCCACCACCTCGATGCGGTCTACCCGGGCCTCCAGGAATTGGCCCATAGATTCGACTTCCGACGGGTCTTCCAGTTGCACGGCCACGACGTTGCACGCCGGGTTGGCCTCTCCCGTGGGCTTTCCCGCCTGGGGCCGGACCTTGTCCCAGGTGACGATGGGCACGATAACCGATGGCCGCAGCGAATACTTGCGGCTGTCGCTGATGCCGATCACCTCCAGGGTGTAGAACTCGTTCTCGTTCCCCTGCGTGGTGCGCAGCGTGACCCGGTCTCCCACCCGCAGGTTGGTCACGGCGGCCACCGTCCGGTCCAGGATCGCCTCGTCGGCGCCGCTGCGCAGCAGGCCGCGTCCCCTCACCACCGGCGGCTCCCCAGGCTTGCCCGGCTCGACGCCGATGAGCGAGATGTCCAGGGTCTCCGGCTCGCCGGCCAGGAGGATGGACGCGCTCGAAAAGCCGACAGCGCCCGCGTCGCGCACGCCTTCGAGGCTGCGGATGGATCGGCGTTTCTCGCAGCCGATGCGGCTGCTGGCGATGGAGAGCCGCGCCGTGTCCTGGTAGGCGATCAAGTCGGCGTTCAGCTTCTCGAGATACTCACGGTTCCCGGCCCCCAGTCCCTCCCCCAGCGCTGCGATAAACAGCACGAGCAGGGTAATCAGGGCGACGACCATGCTGAACAGCAGAAATCGTCCCCGGTTACGCCATATCTCCGTGAGTGCCAGGTGGATGGCTGTTGACATGTGGCCTACTCCTTGTTCCGGACATTCTGGAAGCGATTCAAGCGCAGAGGCATTATAGCATAAACTGGAGCACAAACCAAAGCCGCCGCACACGCCATGCCTGAGCCACGGGCGGATCCAGAAACCAGGTTTTTCATGCGATGGCACATCGCCAAGAACCTGGTTTCTGGTTGAAACGCGAGGGCGGCACCGATGGCAAGATGGGCTGAAGACGCACCAGCCGCGTGTGTGGACAGTCGTGATCGGTGGGAGTTGCAGCGGGCTTGCTTGAGGCCGTGGGCAGGCCGTGTTCAGGTCGCCCTGTGCCCTCATACATGGTCTGGCGTTGGCATCGGAGAGCGGGCGTGATGCTGAAAGCACGGCCTGCCCGGGATGCGCATTGTGGAGGTCGTTATGGCTGTCGCTGGCCTCATTAGGTCAGTTGGCAGAGACCTTCCACGTATCTTCACTCATCTGTGCGTCGAAACGCGACGCGGGCGGGTCTAGAAACCAGGTTTTTTCCGGAAAACCTGGTTTCTGGCTGAAACGCGAGGCGGGTGGGCTATGTCGCCTCGCCCCGCTACGCCAGGCGGCGGCGCAGGACCAGGCCGCCCAGGGCCAGCGCGAGCCCCAGTGCGATCACGATCAGGATCGCGGTGATGTCGGCCACCTCCACGCCGGTCGCTGGGAGCAGAGGGGTGGCGGCTGGCGCTGCATCCGCGATGGGCACGGCCATGAGGGCCGGCGTCCCGCCTGCCAACCCCATCGCGAACACCGTGTACACCGTGCCACCTGCCAGCGCGACGCCGGGCACGGAAAGGACCACGTCGCCCGTGCCTGCCAGGCGCACCTCCAGGTCATACGTGGTCGCAGCGACCGAGATGTAGTCACTGGCTTCCTTGAACATCACGTCACTGAAGAGCACCGGGCCGTTCTTCACAGCGATGTCCACCGCCGGAGCGTCGGGCGATGCGTGCACGAAGCGCAGGTGCGCGAAGCTAGCCGCGGGTGCGGTGTGGCTATCCATCAGCACCACGGGCTCTATGTCCGCCAGCTTGCCGACGGCCACGACCGTGTAGCCCGCGGCCTCTGCCGTGAGCACCAGGTCCGCCTCAATGACAACGGGCGTTGTCGCCCCTGAAGGCACGACCTTGACGTTGTACGTAGCGGCGGGCACGGATGCGTATGCGGTGGCCTCCTTGAACGCGACGTTGCTGAAGGCGACGCCGTCGTTCACCAGGATGTCCACCGCCGGTGCATCTGGGGAGGCATGGACGACGCGCACGTGGGCCATAGGTGCCTGTGCCAGGCTTATGGTGGCTAGCCCGATGGTCAGAGCGAGAACCATCAACAGAAGAATCAACCGTTTCATGTCTGTCTCCTTTCTCTGTGTTTCGTGATTCGGACTTCATACGGAAGGCGCTGCCAACGTCACCTACCTGATGTACTGGATGATTGCACGAGGCCAAAAGAAAAGGCCGGCCTATCCAGTACGCCTGGAAAGCCGGCAACGGTGCTGCCGCTGTCTTGTATATGCCGGAGCAGTGTGACTGCTTCGTCAGTGCAACGTCAATTGTACCATGCAAACGGCCCTTCGTCAATAGGCGCGAGCCGCTAACTTCCCAGTGCCCCCTCTGGAGCTTCCGGACACGACAGGTCGGGCACGAAGAGCACCCGCCGCCAGGTGAAGGGGATCAGCCCGGCCATGAGCACAGCGCCCAGGATGCCGGGGGCCATCGGGCTGACGTTGTCGAGCAGAAACGCGCCCGTGATAGGCGCTACCACGCGCGTCAGCCCACCGAGCGAGGCCGAGAGCCCCAGTGTGCCCCCCACTTCCTCCGGATAGACCGACTTGGTCAACGCGCTGTCCAGGGCCACGCCCAGCACGCCGCCAGCCAGCGCGAGGGGGGCCAGGACGATGATCAGGACCCACAGCGCCGGCGTGAATGCCCACGCCAGCAGCGAGACGGCCATCAACGCGGTCCCGCCGAAGATCAATTGCTTCTCGTTGAAGCGCCTGGTCAGCGGGCCCATGCCGCCTCCCTGAACGGCGACGCTGAGCATCCCCACGTAGGTCAACACGTAGCTGGTCGTCTGCACGTCCAGAGCCAGGCGCTGTTTGGCGAAGAGCGCGAACGTCGTCTGGAATGTGACGAAGGCCAGGCTGAAGATCAGGCGCACCGACAGGAGTGGCCCCACGCACGGGCGTTTCAGCGCGTCCCACAGCGCCCGGGCCGTGAACGAGGTGCGCGGGTTGCTGGTCACGACGGCGCGTTTCTCCTGCGGCAGCGACTCCGGCAGCCAGATCAGGACCCCCAGCAGGTTGAGCGCAGAGAGGCCCGCCGCCGCGAACGCGGCCAGGCTGTAGTTGCCGCCCGCGCTGAGCGTGCCTCCTATGGCCGGCCCGAAGATGAAGCCCAGCCCGAACGACGCCCCGATGATGCCCAGCCCTCTGGCCCGGTTCTTCTCGTCGGTCACGTCGGTGATATATGCCTGCGCCAGCGAGATGTCGCCCCCCAGTAGTCCGTCCAGGATGCGGGTGACGAAAAGCATCCACAGCGACCTGGCCCACCCTAGCAAGAGGAAGCTGAGCGCCGTGCCGGCGACGCTCAGTATGAGCAGGGGCCGCCGTCCATGGCGGTCCGAGAGCCGCCCCAGGATCGGCGCGCCGAAAAACTGCGTCAGCGCGTTCGCGCCCAGCAGCAAGCCCACGATGGTGGGCGTCGCGTCAAATGTGTCGGCGTAGTACGGCAACAGCGGCAGGATCAGGCTGAAGCCGAGCACGTCTATGAAGACGAAGACGAATATCAAGATGAGTGGCTTCTTCATAGTGCTTACACCATGGGTGTGTGGCGATTGGCCTCCTCAAGCAGGGCCTGCCGCCGTCTGCGATATGCCACGATCGGATGGTCTCCCTGGATCAGCTTCTCGCCGATTCTGAGGCCCGATGGTTTCGGCTCCTGGGTCACCACCACGCGGCGGTCCTGGTGGGCGATCATGCGGTTGAAGGGCATCGCCAGCGCGTTGAATAGGTCCCGCAACAGCGGCACGCGCAGGGTGTTCTGATAGAAGCGCAGGTAGAGCAGGGTGTGCGCCTCGTCCACCGGCACGAACGCAGCCACGATGCGTGTGCTGTTGGAGATGTGGTTCTGCCACAGGTTGGGGAAGATGAACTCCAGGCGGAACTCGCGCTCTGGCTTGGTGAGTGCTTCGGGCTTGACGGGTGGGCTGCCGTCGTCCACGCGGTTAAAGACGTAGACGTAGAACTTGTCGTTGCCTTCCCATTCCACCAGCGGGCCGTCGACCAGCGTGCGGTTGCCGCGCCCGATCGTGTTGTAGTGAACGAAGGGCAGGTGCACGACGTCGAGCTGGTTCTCAATGACGCGCGAGTAGTGGGCATCCCACGGGTCGTAGACCCGGCCGTAGGAGAAGCTGTCGTCCAGGTTGTCGAAGAAGGCCGGTGGCCGCAGGCCCTGAGGCGGTTTCTCGCCCCACCATATCCAGATGAAACCGTGGGCCTCGTGAGTGGGATAGCTGTGCACCCGGAACTGCTCCGGCACGGGCGTGCGCTTGCCGTTGGCCGGGATCACCGTGACGCGGCCCGAGGTGTCGTACTCGAAGCCGTGGAAGGGGCATTGCAGATGCCCGTGGATGAGCTGCCCCTTGCTCAGTTGAGCGCCGCGGTGGACGCACCGGTCGCGCAGGCAGCTTACGTGACCTTCGTCGTCACGCCAGAAGACCAGCTTCTCGCCCATGCGCGTGACGCCCACGGGCTGATCTCGGATTTGGCTGGAGTCCATGACCACGTACCATTGGTTGGCGATCATCGTATCCTCCCTTGTCACTATCTGCCAGGCCTGGACCTATTCAATCCGGCACTTCGAAGCGTCCGGCCAGGTCCGGCGCGTAGCGCCTCAGGGCGCGCCGGAGCTGGATCACGGCCACGTCCTTAGCCTTCGCCTCCAGCATCACGTCGGGGGCGGCGTCGTCCAGAGAGCGGTAGAAGGCGATGAAGGCGAACGGGTCCACGAACTCCGCGTGTGACCGCCAGTTTGGGGCGCGGGCCTTCCCCTCGCTCCCGTAGCGGAAGCCCCAGTCGGTGCGGGGCGAGGAGAAGTGCACCTTCGGGCGGGCGGCCCATCCGCGCCAGGTGTCCATGCAGGCGCGCGCGGCCTCGGACACCCCCATGGCACTCGGGTTGAAGCAATGGAGGTGATGCACGTCGAACACCGCGCGCACGCCAATTCGCTCGTGCAGCCACAGGACGTCCGCCACGTCGAAGCGCCCGTCGTCGTTCTCCAGCACCAGCCGCCGCTGCGCTTCTGGCGACAGCCACTCGAAGCGGCGGGCGAAGCGCTCCCGGGCAGCGACGCGGTCGCCGTACACGCCACCCACGTGCAGCACGACCACCGCCTCGTCACCCAGGCCCAATCGCGCCAGGATGGCGGCTTGGGTCTCGACGTCGGCTGCGGATTGGGCCGCGCGCGCCTCGTCGGGCGCGTTGAGCACGATGTACTGGCTGGGATGGAAAGAGAGGCGCAGACCGTGCTGGCGGGCGACGTGCCCCAGTTCGGCCAGTTCCTGCGCGCATTCTTCGACCTGGTGGTGGAACTGGGGAAGATCGGGGTGGGTGGCGTATGGCGCCAGGCCCGAGGCCATGCGGTACATGCGGATGTCCTGCTCGTCGAGATAGGCGAATACCTCTCGCAGGTACCCCAGGCTCACGCGCAGGTGCGGATCGCTCTGCCAGCGGCGCGTGTCGTGCGACTTGAGGCCGGAGCGGCCCAGGACTTGCACCGGAAACCCGATGTGGGGCGGACGACTCGGATGCAGATGCATAACTGAATGCCGTTCGGTACCCTCTGCTCGGACGTGCTACGGTTCTTTCTTTTCGTCTGACAGCGCCTCAAGCCGGTAGTCGGCGGGCCTTCCCCACGCCTCCGTTCTGTCGTAGCGCCGCTGGGTGGCGTGGAAGTGCACCCATACGGGCGCATGGTCCAGCTCCGGGTGGGCGTCGTACAGGGCCTGATCGCCGAAGCGCAGCGCCTCTAGCACCAGCGGCAGCTCGCGCCGGAAGATGGCGAGCCGCATGCGCGGCGTGCCCACCAGCAGCCCGCCGCTCACGTGGCAGTGGACGTGCAGCGCGAGGCCGTCCGTGTCTTCCTGCCACTCGCCCAGTACCTCGTCGCGCATGACGCGGGCCTGCCAGCCGGCGAGTTGCTGGCGGTTGTACTCCGCTCCGACCGACAGGAACAGGTCGCCGGTGACGTTAGAGTGCGTCAGCGTGTAGCGACGTGGAATCACGAACACCTCAGGATGGGTGCCCTGTATGAACTCCGTGTGCAGCTTCTCCGGTCGCAAGCGCACCATGTGTTGCTCCAATCCGTCTCACACGTGATTGCGCAACATGAGTTCCTTCGGATAGGGGTACAGGTAGACCTGCTGATGGACCCAATCGGGCACCTCGTTGCCGCGCAGGTGGTGCCGCAGTAACGTCATTGGCACGATCAAGGGCACCAACCCTTGCCGGTAGTCCTCGATGAGATCCAATAGCTCCGCCTTGTCGTCCCCCGTCAGGTCGTCCCGGAGGAACCCCATCAGGTGTTGCAGGACGTTGGTGTGCTTGCCAGGCGACGTCAGCACCTTGAGACCCTCCATCAGCAGGCTGCCGTACGTCTGCACGGCCTCTCCCCATGGAAGCGACCCGGCCTGGGCGACCATGCGGCCCATTTCCTTGTAATGGGAGGGACTGTGGGCCAGCACCGTCAGCTTGTGCGCGGTGTGAAACTGGACCATGCCGCCGGGTGTCGGATTGCCCTCCAGCATGCACGTCCAGCGATGGTAGGCGAAGACCCGATCGATGAAATTCTCCCTCAGTCCCATGTCGTGCAGGCGTCCCTCCTCCTCCACGGGCAGCAGGGGGAAGCGCTTCGTCACCTCGCGCGCGAAGATCCCTGTGCCCACGCGCCTGGGCATACCGTTCTTGTCGTAGACGCGCACTCGGAAAAGGCCGGAGCTGGGGGAGTCCTTCTTGAAGACGAAGCCGTGCAGCCTGGCCGTAGCCAATTCCTCCAGGCGGCCCTGCGCCCAGCTTTGCATGCGCTCCGTATGATCCTGGCCCGATTTTGGAGCGATCAGCCGGGGATCTTCAGGGTCGCCCACCAGCCGCAGGGACTCGCGCGGGATGGGCAGGCCGATCTCGACCTCTGGACAGACCGGCACCCACTCGACGAAGCGGCCCAGCGTGTCGGTCAGAAACCGGTCTCGCTTGTGCCCGCCGTCGTAGCGCACGTTCTCGCCCAGCAGACACCTGCTGATTCCCAGGCGGATGGTGCAGTCTCGCGCGTCATCAGGCGGGGACCCACTGGCTTTCTCATTCATCGTTCCATCTCCTGCCCATCCAGAACCGCTTCCAGTCGCCACCGCTCGTCTGGAGGGCGATGAGCGTGTACAGGCTGGCCGTGAAGAAGCCCAGCACCATCATGAAAAAGACCCAGATGATGGACCGGACAAGCGACTTCTCACGATATACGATCCAGCCGGAGAAGAGAATGAACCCGACGTACAGATCGACGAGCGACACGATGCCCCAGGGCATCGATAGTAGGACGTTGCCCTCCTCGGTGAAGTTGCCCGTCGTGAAGGCATAGATGAGGATACCCCCCATCGCAAGAACGCCTAGCAGTGCGACAGCCTTAGCGATTCTCATCCTTGTCCTCCATCCACTTCCTGATTCTCAGCCTTCGAGCGCGCGAGCATCCTATGCACCGGGCGATGCGGCTCATGCCGGGCGAGCCTGTACGCAGACGAAGCATGCAGTACCAGGGCCGATGTGTGCGCCGATCAACGGCGTCACATCCTCAGAGAACAGAACCTGGCCCCCGGGGAGGAGATGTCTCGCTTGTTGCAGCAACTCCTCGGCCTTTTCGGGTGCGTGCGTGTGTACCAGTGCAACCTGCTCGAGCGGGCCGAGATCGGCTACCATTTGGGTCAGCCGTGCGAATGCGCGCTTGTGCGTGCGCACCGCTTCCAGCGACGTCTCCCCGTTGTACATCGTCAGCAATGGCTTTATCTTCAACAGGGTTCCCAGGCCGGAGCGCACCCAGCTCACGCGCCCGCTGCGCCGCAGGTACTCCAGCGTATCCAGTGCCGCCACCGAGTGCGTGCGCAAGATCTGATCCTGCAGCAGGTCGACGATCTCTCCCATGGAAGCGCCCGCGGCGGCAGCCTGGGCAGCGGTCAGAGCCAGGAGCCCGGTCCCCGCGGTCAACTGCCCCGAGTCCATCACGGTCACAGGCACGAAGTCCGTCTCCTCCGCCGCCATGCGGGCCACGTTCACGATGTTGCTCAGCGTCTCGGATATGTGGATGGACAGGATTTCTGTAGCACCCTCGTCTGCCAGTTGCCGGTGAACCTGGGTGAACGTCCCCGGTCCTGGCGCCGACGTGGTTGGCGGAGTCTGGCAGTCCGGCAGTCTCCTGTAGAACTCCTGGCGGGATAGCTCGACGCCGTCGCGGTAACTCTCGCCGTCTATGTTGATGTAGGCAGGGATGACCGTGATGCCGTGTTTGGCAACCATCTCCTGGGGCAGGTCGCAGGTGCTATCCGTCACGATCCCGATTGACATAGGTCCCCCTTTTCGCGAGCTGTGTGTGGTTTCCCTGATTTGCCCGATTTTACCACATTGTCGCACGTTTGTCAGGGTTTTGTCAGAGTCTCGCCGCGGAATCCCTCGGAAGTTGCATAGACCTCATCTGAAGCGGGAATCTGCGGGTGGGGCTGGTGGCGGTTGGCGTCAATGCATCAGAGCAGGCTCACCAGGGCAACCAGGCCGAACCCTGTGACGATGGCACCCGAGATTCTGTTCACCCACTGCATCGCGCGTGCGGTGAACCGGGTCCGGAACGCGCCCGCGATGCCACTGAGGAAGAACCACCACGTGACGGAGCCGGCGAACACGCCCGAGACCAACGCGGCAGCGGTGTGCCATTGTCCCCCGGAGTCCGTCATTCCCAATCCGGCGAAGATCGCCGCGAACGAAAGGATCGTCATCGGATTGGTCAGGGTGAGCGCGAACGTGGAGGCATACGCGCCAACGATCCCCTGGCCTGTGACGGAGGCCGCTTGTCCCGATGCGCTGTCCGGCGGCTTGGTCAGGAGGTTCCTGATCCCCAGATAGCATAGAAAGAGACCTCCGACCAGGCGGAACCACGTTTGCTGGCTGACCAAGACGTCCGAGATGAACGTCAGGCCGAAGCCCGCGACGCAACCGTAGATGGCATCCGCTGTCGCCGCTCCCAGACCGGATGCGAAGCCGGTTGAGTGCCCTTCGGACAGCGTGCGCCGGATACACAATACCCCGATTGGCCCAACTGGCGCGGCGATTGAGATGCCGATGAGAAACCCCTGGAGTAAGAATTGGACGACCGGTTGTCTCACTGGCCCTCCTCACCGGTATCTTGCTGGAGCGCCTCCCATTCGTGGCGCAGCAGCCCATACAGGAGCATATCGTGGCGCTTGCCGTCGCGCCGGAGGAACTCCCGGTACGTGCCCTCGCGCTGGAACCCCAGTTTCTCCAGGAGCGCGATAGAGCGCGCGTTGTAGCTGAACGCCGTGGCCTGGACGCGGTGCAGGTTCAATTCCTCGAAGGCGAAGCCGAGGCCGAGCTGTGCCGCCTCGTGTCCGTAGCCCTTTCCCCAGTTAGCGTGGTCTCCGATGGCAACGCCGATCCCGCACACCCCGTGCGCCCAGATGATGCCATCTAGTTCGAGCGTGCCGATGAGTGCGTCACCGTGGAGTGGCCTGACCGCGAACGTGAAGGTGCTCTTGTCGTCCGGCAGTCTCTCCAGCCACTGGCTCAACTCGGCCGGTGTCTTGGGACGTGCCGGGCGGGCATCATACAGGCGCAGGAACTCGGCATCTTCGTGCCACGCGGCAAGTGCGGGTAGATCGTCCGGGGTCAGGCTTGCCAGCCGGACGCGGTCTCCTCGGAACAGATCGGGAATGCTCATCTTGGGGTTCTCTCCTGTAGTGTGTCAGTCCGCCCCTCGCGCGCGGGCATACGCTGCCAGAACCCGCTCGCGTGCCCAGGCGTGATCCACGATAGGGCCGGGGTAGTCGTCCCCGACGATGCAGCCTGCCTCCCGTTGCACGCCGGGCGGCATCCGCCACGGTTCGTGGATGAACTTGTCGGGTACCGAATCCAGCTCCCGCACCCAGCGCCGCACGTAAGCCCCGCTCGGATCGTGCTTCTTGCCCTGCAGCACCGGGTTGAAGACCCGGAAGTAGGGCGCGGCGTCCGTCCCTGTACCGGCTGTCCATTGCCAACCACCGTTGTTGGCTGCCGGGTCCCCGTCCACCAGGCGCTGCATGAAATAGCGTTCCCCCCAGCGCCAGTCAATCAGCAGGTCCTTGACCAAGAACGAGGCCACGATCATGCGAGCGCGGTTGTGCATCCATCCGGTCTGCGCCAACTGGCGCATCCCGGCATCCACCACCGGATACCCGGTACGGCCCGCGCACCAGGCGGCGAACGTTGTCTCATCGTTGTCCCAGGCGACGGTCCGCAGCGCAGCGCGGAAGTTCTCCTCCAGAACGTGGGGGAAATGGTAGAGAATGTGCACGTAGAACTCTCGCCAGATGAGCTCGTTCAGCCAGGTCTCAGCGCCCTGGCGGCCTTGAGTGTCCGGGGCGGCGTCCAGAGCATCGCGTGCGGCTACGACCGCCTGCCGTGCGGACAGCATCCCCAGATGAAGGTAGGGCGACAGGCGCGACGTTCCTGCCATGTCCAGGCGATTGCGCGCCGTCGCGTAGGCGTAGATGGGCGCATCTGCCGAGATGCCCGGTTGGGACGCGAAAGCTGCCAGACGTCGCTGGGCCTCCGCCTCGCCGGGAGGAAATGGGACGCTGGATGGCAACGCCGGCTCCGAGGGTATGGGCAAGCTGTGCAACCCGTGTGGCGTCGAGATGTGATCCGGAACTGGGATGACGTCGCCGGAGCGCGGATGCGGCAGCGACTTCCACTTGCGGCTGAACGGCGTGAAGACGGTGTAGGGCGTGCCGTCGGCCTTCATCACGGTTCCCGGCGGGTGCACGACGCAACTGCCGGCCAGATGCAGCGGCAGGCGCTCGGACACGCGGGCGTCGCGTTGCCGGGCGTACGGTGAGAAATCCTCCTCGGCGAACACCACGCTGGCTTCGCTCTCGCTCAACAGGGCGGCCAGTTCGTCCGTTGGGTCGCCGTGGCGGATGATCAGCCGGCTGCCCCGTCTGCGCAGTTCCTGCTCCAGTTGGCGCAGGCCACCGAGCAGGAAGGCGACACGCGTGGGGCCGACGCGGGGCGAGGTCAGCAGCGCCGGATCCAGCACGAAAACCGGGACCACGTGCTCAGCGTGAGCCAGGGCGGCGTGCAAGGCCTGATTGTCCGCCAGGCGCAGGTCTCGGCGCATCCACCACAAAGCGGTTGTCATAGAAGCATCTCCGGTTGCAGTCCGGCACACACCGGATTGCGCCCCACTGTCCCACGGTGCACGTCAATCCGCATGCTCGAAACCCACTCAGACCCCTCTGTCTTCCCCAGTGGTCGGGAACAGAGGGATGATCTCGACCTCGGGGCTGCCCGTTCCCAAGCGCATCCGTGCCACCGACGGTTTTTCCCGTTTTCCGGTGCAGACCGCCCCGGGATTGATCAGCAGTGTGTCTCCCACCTGCTCGACGTGCGCCTGATGCGTGTGTCCGAACACGATGATATCCGCGTCCGGATAGAGCCGCGCCAGGCGGTGGGCAATGTGCGTATTGGAGTCCTCGGGGCTCGTCAGCCTGAGCCATTGAGCAGCGACTTCCAGGCCCTTCAGGAAGAAACCCGGCAGGCCAGGCCGGTGCCCATGGGTGAGGACGATGTGCCGGTCATCTAGCTGCAGCTCGACCACGGCCGGTAGCATCGCGCCACCGTCTGAGAAGTCCTGTAGATGGACGTTGCCGCGCACGGCGTATGTCGGCGCGATGCCTCGCAGCGTATCCAACACGCGCGGGTCATCCACGTCACCTGCGTGCAGGATGACATCCACTCCCGCGAACGCATCAAGCGCCGCGCCGGGCAGTTGCTTCAGGCGATGGGGGATGTGTGTGTCAGAGATCAGGCCGATATTGAGGATGCTCATCTGCCCACTGCTCGAGCGGCGCGCCGTATGATGGTGGAAGTCTAGCACGGGTGTTGGATTGACGCAACTCCGCCGCTGCCGCTGATGGCAGATCTACTGCCTTGCTTTCGGTCCCGTGCTGTGCAGCCGTATCGTACCGTGAATGGACGCGCGATCAGCGTCCGCGTTCGTCTCTCCGCCCACTAGACGTACCGGACCACCATCGGCAGATAGACGACCCGCAGGTCCCGTTCTTCCATCAGCAGGTGATAGCCCACAGTATCTGCACAGCCGAAGGAGCCAATGCCTGCCGCCGGGCGCACGCTGAGGTAGTACCGACCGTTCGTGCGTGGCATCCACGTCAATTCGGTGGTGCCCGTCACGAGCAGCGAACGGCCGCGCTCGTCAAACAGCTCCATGACCGTCGCGGTGCTTGTGACCACGGGGATGGTAAACGTGAGGGCCAGCCTCTCCGAGATGTCCAGCTTCACGAAGTCCTTGTCTGCCACGAAGTACAGGGGGTCGCTGTCGAACGAGTGGACCTGGACAACGCCAGCCTCGATGGCGCGGGCCTGCGCCCAGGTGTCGTCGGCCTCGTAGGCATCGGGACAGGTGTGACTGATGACGCCGCTAGGGCGCTTCACGTGGCTGGCTTGGCTGTAGGCTGGGGCATGCTCGCTCTGGACGGTGTCGTAGCTGCGCGTCACGAGAGGCAGGTAGATGATGGTCGGATCGCGCCCCTGGATCATCAAGCCGTAGTCGGTGAAACGGCCCGTCATCTCGCCTTGATTGGTGATGCACACGTAGTAGGTATCATCGGCCTGCGCCATCCACACGATGCGCGACGAATAGTCCAGCGCGCCGTGGTAATCGTCGTTGACCGCGAGCACGGTCACCCCGTCGGTATCGAACAGTGTCAGGCGGCTGTCGGCCCGCTGACCATAGGATGAGGTAGTGATGGTGTATACGGAATTGGCCTGGGCGAAGAACTTGACCCAGTCTGTGGCGTCGTCGCAGAACTGGTGCGCTTGAATCGTGTTGACGTCGAACATCTTGGCTTGACTGGGAGAATCATCCTCCTCGTAGATGTCGGCATCACAGGTCAGCGGCTGTATCCACAGATCGCCAAAGTCTACCTGGGGGTTGCTGCCCAATGCTACGTCTATGGGCACTTCATTGGGCGTGGTGGAGAGATAGCCATCAAGATCGGTCTCAGTGACTGTATGAGAACCCGTCGCTGTCGTCGAGAGGACGTAGCCACCATAAGGCCCGCTGATCACGCCTGGTGCCCCATCCAATGTAACGGTCGCGCCGGGGATTCCTATCTCATCCCTGTCATACGTCCCGTCCCCATTATCATCGCTGAACACGGTGCCGAAGACGGGCACGAAGCCTGAACCGGCAGGGGCGTCGCCGAAGTCCAGCAGGTATCCATGGCCGACAGCCACGTCGATATGTACCTCGTTTGGCGTGGTGGACATGTAATGGTCCGGGTCACTTTCTTGGACGACGTGTACGCCTGGCGCTGTGGTAGTGAAGGAATACCTGCCATAGAGATCTGTGGTGGTCGTGATTGCTCCGTCCAGCGTGATCGACGTATCGGCGATGCCGCGCTCGGTGGCGTCTTGCAGGCCGTCACCGTCCGTGTCGCTGAACACAGTGCCGTGGACGGAAGCGAAACCGGCGTCTGTACGTGCATTGCCGAAGTCTACCTGGTAGCTGTTGCCCAGTTCCACGTCGACGTGGACCTGGCTGGGCGTCGTCGAGAAATAGTCCGGCAGGTCAGTTGGCCCCCAGACCTGATGCATCAGCCCGGGTGTGGTGCGCCGGGAGACGACACTCGGCACTCCAGCAGACATACGCGACTCAATACGGACGTTGGGAGAAGCGGCTTTTGGATTGGTCTCGCGAACCGTGTGCATGCCGGGTATCGTGGTAGAGAACATGTAGCTGCCGTCTGTGCCGGTGGAAGTTGTGATCACGCCATCCATCGTGATGGTGATGTCGGCGATGCCCCACTCATCGATACCTTGCACGCCGTCCCCGTCGACGTCCTCGAACACCGCGCCAGAGATGACGGCGACGCCGGGCATAGTGGTCTCCACCTCAACCTGGTTCGACGGAATCCACTCGTGGAACCACGCGGCGGTCTCCGTGCTGCTGATGTGAGCCATGTTCTGGATGGTGGTACCGGGCGGCAGGAGAGGGCGCACCCGGGCCGCGAATTCCACCGTTGCCTGTGTCTCGGTCGGCACCAGCGCATCATACCACCGGATGTGAGTGACGGGCGTCACGGGCAGCGTGGGCGTCCAGGAGGCCCCGTTGTCCCACGAGTACGCGACTTGATCGCCGCCGGACACGGTGCCGGGAACGAGGCTGGTGTACGACGGTATCGCCTCGTGCACGTAAACCTCCGTCTGGTCGCTCGTCCTGGAGGTGTTTTCGTAGGTCAGGACGTAGTCAATGATCTCGCCCGGCAATACAGCCGTCTGCTTGGCCTCCTTGCCAATCAGCAGGTCCGAGATGCGGGTGACCATCAAGTTCGACTCGCGGGGGATATCCAGGTCGCGATCGAGCGTGGCTGAGTTCAGGATTCGGGATCCGGGGGGCAAGTCGTTATCAACCTGCACGTTGTAGCGGATCCAGCCCTCCTCGCCAGCACCGATGGTACCCGGGACGATGGTCAACGTGGGTGCGACGTAGGTGCCCGCATCATCCCCGGCGGCGTCGGTCAGCGCAGTCCACCCGCTGCCCGTGTTCATCGCCAGGCTGCCCGCTACGTAGGTCGTGGAGACAGGCAGGGCGTCATCGATCGTCACGCCCGTGGCCTGTGCGCCGCCGAGATTCTGGTAGTGGAGCGTATAGGTGATGATCTGCCCTCGCGAAGCGGCCGTGGGGCCCAGCTTCTCGAACGCCACGTCAGGCGCTCGGATGGTTGTGTGCACCGCGTTGCTGCTTGCCTTGATCGTCAGAGGGCTGTTGATGTCACCTCTGTTCTCAATCACGGTCCCGTCCGCCACGAAATCGTCCACTTTCACGATGAACGTCACATCGCCGCTGGCCCCTGGCGCGAGCGTGCCCAGCGTCCAGGTGATGGTGCCGCTGCCCGGACTGTATGTATATCCATTCGAAGCGGACTGGAATGTGACGTGCTGGATAGGCACGACGTCGTGCAGCGTGACGTCCGCGACAGGGATGGAGGAACTGCCGTTGGCGTAGGTGAGTGTGTAGGCCAGCGTATCGCCGATCCCAGCCTCGGCGCTGCTGACAGTCTTGACCAGGTTGAGTGAGCCGAGGTAGACGGTGGCCTCATCACTGGGGTTGAAGAGAACGTCCGAGTACATGTGCTCTCCGACCGCTTCGCCCACGTTGACACTGGCTGCGATGGCGTCGTAGACTTCGACTTCGTCGATGTACAGATGATCCGTTGTCTCGACGCCGCTGCTGCCACTGCGGAATCGGATCGTGGCGACGTCCGAGACGTAGTCCTCCAGAGCCACTGTCTCCTGCACATAGGTGCCCTGCTGTCCCTCGCCGGTCCACGTCAGAACCGGCGTCCATTGGAGCCCGTCGTAGATGTCCAGGTAGAAGCGCTCGTCATCTTCGAGGGAATCAGTCTGCCTCATCAGTCGCAGAACGGGCGCGGTGAACGTGCTGGGGTCGAACGTCCTGGAGATCGAGTTATCGCTCCCCTGGATGTGCAGATGACGGCTGCCAGCGAACGGACGGGTGTCCGTGATGCCCACGTCGCCTGAGCTGGGCAGACCATCGTCTCCCGCTTCTTGCCAGCCGCTCGTCCAGTTCTGCCCACCGGCGTAGCTGTCACTCTCAAAGCCGTCCCGGACAGGCACGCCCACCTTGCCCGTGGTCGTCATCTGTGCCTGGAAGGTGAGGGTCATACTCTCGTCGGCGTCCAACCTGCTTCCCAGGTCCCACAGCAACGTGCGGTCGCTGATTGCGGGGGCCGGGTCATCTGTGGAGCCGTCGGCGTAGGTGACGTGTGTGCTGGCTGGCACGTAGGTCCAATTCATCGGCAGCGTGTCGGTGAAACTCACGTTGAGCAGCGGGCTGTCATACGAATGTGCGACCAATGTGAACGTCACCGCCCCACCGGTGGGTGGCAGGATGGTGGGGTGTGCCGATTTGTCCAGCGTCAGCACGGGGTCTAGCCACCGTTGCTGCAGCGGGAGCATGGCGACGCCCAGGTCAAGATAGGGGTCCGACCTATCGGCCGTGAGCGGATCCTCGCCCCAGGCGACGGCGAATTGCCCTGTGGCCCAGATGTGCATACCGGTGTTGTCGTTGTCGGGATCGAAGATGCGCCTCTGCTGCAGCACGTCCAGCGTGAACGTCTGGTCCACGACATCGTCGAGCGGGCTGAAATCCACGTAGAAGGTCGTTTCGTCGGCCAGGGGCGTGACCCACGCCGGCGAGCCGTTGTTCTGCGGGGGTACGTGGTAGTCGCCGGGTGCCCAGGACACGTAGTAGTCCTGGGTGAGATACTTGGAGGGGATACCCGCGAAGCCCCAGTCGTAGCTGATGTTCTTGGAGCCGGCGCAGACGACGACGCCAAATACGCCGTCCGAAGAGGTGAAACGGGCTGCCGAGTCCACAGGTATCTGGTCGCCTCCTCGCATGCGAGAATAGGGCACTGTCGCGCTGACCTGTCCCGTGGGAGCGATGACGAATGTGGACTGCTCAATACCCTGGTCGTATGCCTCCACTGTGATCGGGAAGTCGTTGGGGTTGAAGAGGTATACCTCGGGTTCATCGCCAGGCAGCCCGCCGGGGATAGGCACCACGTAGTCTGCCCCCCACAGGTGGTCGGGCAAGACGACCAGAAAGCGGCCTTGGAAATTGCCTTCCGCTCCGGTTATCAGCCCTACCTGAACTGGGTTGTTGGAGCGGATGTACGTACCGGCGTCTATGGTGATCGTGGGGGCCGAACTGGAGCCGAGTTGGCCCATGCTGGAATAGATCTGCCCCCGATCGAGGGTCAGGTTGACGACACCTGCGTGGTTGCTGATTGAGACGGTGGTGTTGTCCTCGAACGCCCCGAGTTGGAGGAAGACGTTGCGGAAGTCCCCATAGTCGTCCGCGTCGAACTTGTACAGGTTCTCGCCGATGGGCAGGCGGTAGGAGTGGGAGTTGGCGTAGGCCTGTCTGGAGTAGACCTCCCACGCGCCGCCGATCCACGAGTTGTTGAGCGGCCACATGGCGTGCACCAGGTCCACCGGACCGCCACTCGATATGATGCGGTCACCGCCGTCGTAGCGCAGGTCGGCCGGATTGCGTGCGGGCGCAACCGGTACGTAGCCGGTGATGGCCGTCGTGCCGGTGATCTCGGAATCGCTGGTGAGGTTGATGTCTTGGCCGGCGCGCAGGAGATCACTCCCTGTGCCACCGTTCCCTGTGTCTCTGTCCCCGTAGACCGTGGTTGTCGACTGGACCGGATGGAGCAGGTCGGCCTCGTAGCCGTCCTCCCAATGGTCGTAGTAGATGACCTGGTAATCAGCGGTGGCCACCAGGCTGACGGTTGAGCAGATCTCTCCCGCTTGGATCTCCTCCGAGTCAGGATCGTCGTTGATCTCGAGGAACGCCCGCCACACGTGCTCTTCGTAGCCCAGGACGTAGTACTCCTGGTATCCGGTGGGTTGGGCGACCGCGGGGACAGTGGTAAGGAGCGAGACAAGAACCAACACACAAACATGCATAAGCGGGAAGGCCCGTGGCCTTCCCTGCCCGAGGAGATGTGCGGCTTGTCCGTACCCTTGCATCGCCTCTTCCTGTTCCCGCCTCACTGCCCGCTGAATCCGCCTGCTCTACGCTAGACGGGTGATCCCCAGTCAGGCTTACACCTTCTGGTTCGAGAGCACCGCGAATTCACCCCCGTGCTGCCTCGGAGCTCCGTTGCCGGCAGTCACGTTGGACTTGCTACATGATACACCAACACGCGGGTTTATTCAATAGGAATTGAGGGCTATAGGTTTCCTAAACGACCATATGGCCGCTCCAGCTTGTGCGGGTATACTATCACTTTATTGCATACTGCGCAAGTCGCAACGCCGATTCCAGGGCGGTATCGCTGGACAAACGGGCTTGTTGATGGCATAATCCACCTTCGCGATTCTCCGACGCAGCTAGCAGGTCGAGCGGCGAGGCGAATCCTGCGGTCTGTGCGCGTGCTTATGTGTACCGGGAGGGGGACAGTGCTCAGGGAAAACTATGATGTGGTCATCGTGGGAGCCGGGCCAGCGGGCATCTTTGCCGCGCTGGAGTTGACCCGCAGATCCGATCTGCGGGTGGCCATGCTAGACAAGGGCCCTCGCATCCGGGAGCGACGCTGCCCGGCGCGTGAGGGCAAGGGCTGTGCCCACTGCAAGCCCTGCGCGATTATGAGCGGCTGGGGCGGGGCAGGTGCCTTCAGTGACGGCAAGCTCACGCTCTCGCCGGCGTCCGGGGGACACCTCGGGGAGAAACTGGGTGAACGACAGGCCCAGGCCCTGATCGATGAGGTAGACCGTGTGTACGTGGAATATGGTGCCGACCAGGTTGTCTATGGCTGGGAGGCGGATGAGTTTGAGCCCCTGGAGAAGAAGGCGGCTTTGGCTGGGCTGCGCCTTGTCTCCGTCCCCATCCGCCACATTGGCACGGAGCACTGTGTCGAGATCATGGCGCGGATGTACGCCGAGTTGGTGCGTCGGGGAGTCCACGTGGCGATGCGCACGCCGGTGGCGCGGGTGCTGGTCAACGACGGAGCCGTGGCCGGCGTCGAGACGGAATGCGGTGACGTGCTGGAGTCGCCCCGGGTCATCGTAGCGCCGGGGCGCGAGGGCGCCGAATGGCTCAAACGCATCGCTGCGGAGCTGAAGCTGACGTTGACCTGCAACCCCGTGGATCTCGGGGTTCGGGTTGAACTGCCGGCGACGGTCGTCGAGCCGGTCACCCAACTGCTCTACGAGTTCAAGTTCCTGTACTACTCGCGCGCCTTCGACGATCTCGTCCGCACCTTCTGCGTCTGTCCCTACGGCGAGGTTGCGCTGGAACACGCGGGCGGCGTGACGACAGTCAACGGTCATTCCTATGCCGATCGCAAGACCCCTAACACGAACTTCGCCCTGCTGGTGAGCAAGAACTTCACGGAGCCGTTTGACGACCCGGTGGCCTATGGGCAATCCATTGCCCGGCTGGCTAATCTTCTGGGCGGTGGTGTGCTGGTGCAGCGCCTGGGTGACTTGGAGGCCGGACGCCGCACCAATGCCCAGCGCTTGAGCCGTTCCATCGTCACGCCGACGTTGGAGAACGCCACCCCGGGGGATCTGGGTCTGGTCCTGCCCTACCGTCACATCGTCAACCTGCTGGAGATGATGCACGCGCTGGATGAGGTGATGCCCGGCGTGTGCTCACGTCACACGCTGTTGTACGGCGTTGAGGTCAAGTTCTACTCCAATCGCCTCGAACTCACGATGGATCTAGAGACAGGCATCCGCGGGCTTTACGCCTGTGGCGACGGCGCGGGCATCACGCGCGGGCTGATCCAGGCGTCGGCCTCAGGCCTGGTGGCGGCACGGGCGATCTTGGGGAACTGATGCGCCGGTCGGCAGTCTGGCCGTCATTGTGCGGCCTCTCTCACCTGCTGCGTTCTGGGCTCTTGGAGCCGCGTGCTGAAGACGAACGCCACGCTGTGGCAGACGAGCGTCAGCGCGAACAGCCCTGCGAACCCGAACCAGTTGACCAGCAGCCCTCCCGCGCCCGTCGCGAGGACTACGATTCCCAAGACAGTGTTGGCAAATCCCAGGTAGATGGGGCGCTCGATGGGGGGTGACATCTCCAGCAGCAGGTTGCTCCCGCTGATCACGCCCGCCGGCTGGAGCGCTCCCTCCAGGGCGAAGAGTGGCAACATCAGGTATGGCAGCCATTGTCCTCCGGCCCCAGGCCCGTGGCCGGCGTAGTGGACGAACACGCTCAGTCCGAGAGCCAACATCGTCGTGACTGCCTTGCCCGCTGTGACCAGGCGCAGTACCAGGCGGTTCCCGTGATGGTCGCTCACCCGCCCCCACACCAGATTGGACGCCAGTGCCGCCGCCTGTGTCGTGACCAGGTAGATCGCGACCATGTCCACGCCTGCGCCCAGTCCCTCCTTGGCGAGGACCGTGTAGAATGGCACCGCGACGCTCCCGAACAGGAATGTCGCCCGGGCCACGAGATAGCGACGAAACGAAGCATCCTGTCCTGCGATGTCCCAGGCCCGCCGGAGCTGTTCGCGCAGACGTGTACGGCGCTTCACCACTTCGCCCGGGGGTTCTGGGACCAGGGTGAATAAGCCCATGGCTATGCCGATCCCGACGCAGGACACGGTCAGCAGAAACGCGTAACCGTGCGGGAATGAGAATCCAAGCCTGCCGGTCAACGCTTCATTCACCACCCAACTCGCCGCGATGGCCAGCAGCCCACCGAGGAGTTGACGATAGGCGAACAGTCGCCCGCGCCACGTTGTCGGGATGGTCTTGGCGATCACCTCGAAGAACGTGATGCCGTTTATTCCGCCGATCGTGCGCACCAGTGGGTAGAGGATGAAAAACGCGATCAGTAGCCCCTGTTTGCTGGGAATCAGCCACGCCAGGACGGCCAGTGTGGCCCAGCCGAGGGTGCGGACTGCCCCAGCAGCGGCATAGAGGGGCACCTTGCGTGGCTGTCGCTGCAGGTAGCTGGAGATAAAGATCTGGGGCAAGAACCAGACTGCGTTGCCCAGCGGTACGACCAGCCCGATCAGGAAGTCTGACTGGGTGAGTTCGCTGACGAACCACGTCAGCACCAGAGACGGGTCGAGCAACGCCTGGCTGAAGCGGAAGATCGCGCCATTCATCACCGTGAACGCGAAGCTGCGTGCGAAACTTCGACGCGCCGTGCCGCTGCCGGGTATGAGTGCTCTTGATGGCATTGGATTGGACATGCGGCCAATTGTACTTCGCGAGTGGTGATTGGCAAGCTGGGGCGCACGCCCCACGGATGACTCGATTGACAGAAACCCTTGCCTGACGTATAGTATTAGCACGGATTACGCAGCACGTAATACGCTTTGGAGTCAGACTATGGAGATTGGCACGGTAAGACAAGTAGACATAGATGCCGAGATGCAGGTGGCGTATCTCGACTACGCGATGAGCGTCATCGTGGCTCGGGCGTTGCCCGACGCCCGCGATGGCCTCAAGCCCGTTCAGCGGCGCATTCTCTACTCCATGCGCGGCTTGGGCCTGCGCCCCGATACCCCCTACAAGAAGTCGGCCCGCATCGTCGGCGAGGTGCTGGGCAAGTACCACCCGCACGGCGACACCGCGGTGTACGAGGCGATGGCGCGTATGGCCCAGGACTTCTCCCTGCGCTGCCCGCTGGTGGATGGGCAGGGAAACTTCGGGTCGGTGGACGGCGACAGTCCCGCCGCAATGCGCTACACGGAAGCGCGCTTGGCTCACGTCGCGACCGAGTTGCTGACCGACTTGGACAAGGACACGGTGGACTTCACCCCCAACTTCGACGACACGTTGGAGGAGCCGATTGTCCTGCCTGCCGCTATCCCGAATCTCCTGGTCAATGGTGCTGCGGGTATCGCTGTGGGGATGTCCACCTCCGTGCCGCCGCATAACCTGGGAGAGGTATGCGACGCGTTGGTCTATATGCTGGACCACTGGCGCAAGCTGGACGACGTCACTGTCGAGGATCTGATGCACTTCATCCAGGGGCCGGATTTCCCCACTGGCGGCGTCATCTATCGGCGCGCCGGGGAGGGGGCAGAGGACGTGATTGCACACGCCTACGGGCGCGGGCGTGGCAAGCTCACCGTGCGTGCCCAGGCCCACGTTGAGGAAATGAGCCGCTCCCGGCATCGCATCGTCGTCACCGAGTTGCCCTATCAGGTCAACAAGAGCAATCTCATTGAGCGTATCGCCCAGTTGGTGCGGGATGGCCGCATTGAGGGCGTCACGGACCTGCGGGACGAGTCTGATCGACAGGGTATGCGGTTGGTCATTGAGCTGACGCGCACCGTCGAGCCCGAGCAGGTGCTCGCCGATCTCTTCCGGCTCACGCCGATGGAGAACACGTTCAGCTTGATCATGTTGGCCCTGGTGGACGGCGAGCCGCGCATGCTGACGCTCAAGAAAGCGTTGTTGATCTATCTGGAGCACCGGCAGCTTATCGTCAGACGCCGCAGCCAGTACGAACTCGCTCGCGCCCGGGAGCGTGCCCATATCCTGGAGGGACTGCTCATAGCGCTCGACCACCTGGACGAGGTGATCGCCACCATCCGTCGCTCCCGCACCCCCGAAACGGCACACAGGAACCTGCGCCGCAAGTTCAAGTTCAGCGACGCCCAGGCTCGGGCGGTTCTCGATATGCCACTCAGGCGGCTGGCCGCGCTGGAGCGCCGCAAGATCCAGGACGAGTACCAGGAGAAAAAGCGCCTGATCAAGTACCTGGAGGGATTGCTGCGAAGCCCGAAGAAAATCCGGGGTGTCGTCCGGGATGAACTGGTTGCCGTCAAGGAGCGCTACGCCGACGCGCGCCGCACGCAGGTGCTCGATATGGGCAGAGTGCAACTGACAGCCGAGGAGTTGATCCCTGACGAGCCTGCCTGGGTGGCCGTGAGCCGGGAGGGACTGCTGGCCCGTCTACCGGATGAGGGAACAGCGCCCCGGGTGCCATCCCGGCCGAAGGACGTGCCGGTCGCGCTGTTGACGGCCTCCACGCGGGACGTGTTGTATCTCTTCGCCAGCGACGGCAGCGCTGTCGCCTATCCCATTCACCAGCTTCCCGAGGGAGTGGCCTGGGAAGGGGCGGGCACGCACTACGCCGATTTGACGTCGCTGACGCGCCGCGATACCGTCGTGGCTGCGTTGGCGCTCCCCAGATCGTCGCCGGAGGCCCTGGCACAACACGCTCTGTTTCTCGTCACACGGCAGGGCATGGTCAAGCGTGTGGCGCTGGCGGACCTGCCCGGCGTGAGCGGCGATGCGTTCGTCGTGATGGGCGTGGAGCAGGGAGACGAACTCGGCTGGGCCACGGTGACGACCGGGGACGATCAGGTGTTGCTTGCCTCTGCCGAAGGCCGCGCGATTCGGTTCAAGGAGGAGGACGTGCGGGCTATGGGATTGCCGGCCGGAGGTGTCAAGGGCATGAGGCTGGGCGGCGCAACGGATCAAGTGGTGGCGGTCGCCGTCGTGCGCGCTCGCTCTGACCTCTTCGTCGTCGCCAGCGATGGCAAGGCCAAGCGCACGCCGCTGTCCGAGTATCCCACCCAGGGCCGCCACGGGCAGGGGGTGATCACTGCCCGCTTTGCCAAGCCTGACGTGCGTCTGGCGGGGGCATGCGTGATCCAGTCCGCTGACCCGGTGATACTGGTCACTCAGAAAGGGGCGGCCAAGACCATCCGCGCTCGTACGGCGCCGCGCGCGGGTCGGGCCACGCAGGGCGAGAGCATCATCGCGCTGCGGGGAGGCGATGAGGTGGCGGATGCCGTAGCGCCGTCGCCTCCGCTGAAGGCGCAGAATAGTTAATCCCGAGTCGTAGCCGCGATTTCCAATCGCGCAGTTGTGGCCGCGACCTTCAACCGCTGAGTCGTGGCCGCGACCTTCAACCGCTGAGCCGTGGCCGCGACCTTCAACCGCTGAGTCGTGGCCGCGACCTTCAACCGCTGAGTCGTAGCCGCGACCTTCAACCGCTGAGTCGTGGCCGCGACCTTCAACCGCTGAGTCGTAGCCGCGATTTCCAATCGCGCCTGATTGTGTTTGTTCGAGAACACTGTACGGTGGATAAGTAAGGAGGAGAGTGTCGAATGGCCTACCAGGATACCTGGGTGAACTGCACCCGCTGTGGAAGCCAGTTTGTCTTCAGAGTCGAGGATCAGCGCCGCCAGGCGGAACGGGGGGAGGAAATCACGCCGCCGACGCTGTGTCCGTCTTGCCGGGGCGTAGCTCCGGCGCGGCGGGAGTCGAGCTCCCGTCGGGAGCCCCGGCCCAGATCGAGGCAGAAGCCTGAGGCGAAGAAGACGCCAGCGTTCGGGACCGGACCCCGGGAGGGTGCTGTCAAGTGGTACGACCAGGAGAAAGGCTACGGATTCATCGTGGATTCCTCTGGGGAGGAGCTGTTCTTCCACCGAACCGGCCTTGCGCCGGGGGAGAGCCCGCATTTCCCCGAGGGTACGCAGGTTGGTTACCTTGTTGAGCAGACCGACAAAGGACCTCAGGCGACGGACGTAGAGCGGCTGGATGTAGAACACGGCGAGTAGTGACGCAAGCAACGGGCTCGCGGTCCAGGTCGATGTCCGTCGAGCCTCTTCGGATCATTCGTCAGTGCTTGGTTTCGCCCCTTCCTTGGGGGAACCTTTTGCCGTCCTGAGGCGTCTTAGACGGTAGAGCGTGTGCTGTCTCGCAGCCCTGGCGGCGGGGTACGTGGCACGGGGTAGCAGGCTGGCAAGCGCTGTGCGTACTGCGTGGTCTGCACTACGTAAGGAGGATGATCCGATGAAACGTCTAGACCTCTACAAGATTCTGTCCCTTGTTGCACTGTTCAGCCTGGTGCTGGGGGGCTGTCGTTCTGCTGTGGGGCCTACCCCCAGTCCTACGCCGCCTCCCTACACACCGCCTCCGCCTGACACGGTCTCCCCCATCGTCATCCAGCGCACGCCGGAGCGGGGAGAGGAACTGTCGCCCGATGGGATCGTTGAGCTGGTCTTCGACCGTCCCATGGACAAGCCCTCCGTCGAGGCGAGCTTCCTCGTTGGCCCCGACGTGCCGGGTAGCATCGAATGGGCTGACGAGCGCACCGTCCGTTTTAAGCCCGCCCGCGATCTCAAGCGAGACGCCGACTACTACGTCACGCTGAGTGCCGAGGCTAAGGCGACCGACGGCAATCTGCTCGATGGGGCTTACCGTTTCCGCTTCCGCACGGTTGGCTACCTGGAGGTGGCGCAGGTCATCCCCGCTCCAGGCGCGGAGGATGTGGAGGCCGGTAGTGCCGTCACCGTCATCTTTAACCGTCCCGTCGTGCCGTTGACGGCGGTCAGCGATCCGGCGACGGCTGAATTGCCTCAGCCGCTCGTGTTGGATCCGCCGGTCGAGGGCACTGGTGAATGGCTCAACACGTCTATCTACGTGTTCACCCCGGCTGGAACCCTGCCCGGTGGCACCAGGTACGAGGCCCGCGTCGCCGCTGGCCTGGCCGACACGACAGGCGGGGTCCTGGCTGAGGACTACGTCTGGTCCTTTTCCACCCAGCCTCCGCAGGTCGTTTGGGTTTCTCCCCACGAGGATGCCGAGCTGGTCGGCGTGGACACGGCCGTGGAGGTCTCCTTCAACATGCCGGTGGACTGCGCATCGGCTGCCCAGGCGTTCAGCCTGCGCACTGGCTTGCGCTCAATCCCTGGCTCCGTTGAGTGCGCAGAAGCCACGTTGGTGTTCACGCCTGGCGAGCGTCTGGTCTTCGACAAGACCTATAGGGCACAGGTGGATGCCGGTGTGCGAAGTGCCGAGGGTGGAGAGGGTATGGAAGGGGCCTACGAGTGGCGCTTCGACACCGTCCCGTTGCCACGCATCGTCGGCACGAGGCCCGAAGACGGCGAGCAAGACGCGTGGCCTCGTGCGGACTTCGAGATCATCTTCAATGCGCCCATCGACCCCGGCACCGTGATGCCCAACCTGGAGATGACCCCGCCCCTGTCCCCTACGCAGGTGTACACCTACTTCAACACCTGGGACAACACGTTTGTGCTTCGCTTCGGCGCTCAGCCCTCGACCGACTATGAGGTGCGCATCGGCCCCAACATCGCCGATCCCTACGGCAATACGACGGGACAGGAGATGACGGTGCGCTTTCGCACCGCGCCTCTACCGCCCCAGGCCAACATCCATATGCCCGGTCTGGTGGGCACTGCCGACGCGCACCAGCCTGCCCGCGTCCTCGTCAGTCACCTGAACGTCGCCCGCCTTGACTTGGCCCTCTACCGTCTTGACCTGGGGCAGTTCTTCCGCGCCCAGCAGGATTGGTGGGAGTGGCAGCCCGCAGGTGGCCCTGTCCGCCAGTGGACCAAGTCTGCCGTGTCTCCCCCCAATGAGGTCGCATACGCGCTGGTTGACCTGGTCGAGGGCGGAGGCACGTTGGCCCCGGGCGTGTACCTGTTGGATATGCGCGTCCCCGGCGTGGAGTACGATCGGTGGAGCCATCGCAAGCTGCTGGTGGTCTCGGACTACAACGTGACGTTCAAGACCAGCCAGGATGAGGTGTGGGTGTGGGTCACCGACCTGGCGACTGGTCGCCCTGCCCAGGGGCTCGCGTTGACCGCCCAGGGCCAGGGTGGCGACTCTCAGGGCACGAGCACCACCGACGCGGACGGCCTGGCCCGCTTCGCCGTGAACGCGGCCCGCTACGCCACGATGTACGTCGTGGCCCGAGAGCCCTTCGTGCTGGGCGCGACTGGCTGGGACTGGAGCGCCGGCATTGCGCCCTGGGACTTTGGCCTGGAGGAGGAATACGGCGGCGGGGCCTATCGTGCGCACGTCTACACGGACCGGTCCATCTACCGGCCCGATCAAACCGTCTATTTCCGTGGCATCCTGCGCGCTGAGGACGACGTGCATTACGATCTTCCGGGGCGCGGCACGGTTCAGGTGAGCGTGTACGATGCTGTGGGCGCGGAGGTGTACAACGAGCGACTGGAGCTCGATGATTTCGGTGCCTTTCACGGCGAAGTCGCGCTGGGGGAGGGGGCCGGCTTGGGCCGATATTCGCTTGGGGTTGAGTATGATAGGGAGTACTTCGGGGCTGGATTCCAGGTCGCCGCGTACCGCCCGCCGGAGTTCGAGGTGCGCGTCGTCCCGGAACAGCCAGAGTTGGCCGCGCCGACTTCCCCGCCTGTAGGGGGCATCGAAGGAGCCGCCACTCAAGCCCGGGCCGAGGTGCGCTATTTCTTCGGCGGTCCCGTCGCAAATGCAGACGTGGAATGGAATGTGCTCACCGCTCCCTACCGCTTCGAGCCGAGCCAGTTTGGCCGCTACGTCTTCACGGACGAGGATGATCCGTGGGTGTGTCACTGGTGTTGGTGGTGGGAGCCTCCTACACCCCAGGTAGTGCTCGGCGGCTCCGGCGCGACCGATGCCGGCGGTAACCTGACCATCCTGCTGCCTACGGAGGTAATGACCGGGGGGCAGAAGCTGACTATCGAGGCGACCGTCCGTGGCAAGGATGGGCAAGCCATCTCGGGCCGGGCCGACGTCGTGGTCCACCAGGGTGAGTTCTACGTGGGACTGGCCCCGCAGCAGGTCGTCGGTGAGGCAGGTGAGGAACTGGTCGTGGACGTGGTGACGGTGGACTGGGCCGGGGAACGGGTCCCCGACCGGCGCTTGGCGTTCGAGGTCTACCGCCGCGAGTGGGTGAACACCTTCGTCGAAGACGAGCTCGGCACGGGCTCGTGGGAGTGGGAGACGGTGGACACACTGGTCGACACGGGCACGCTGGTTACCGACGGCAACGGCGACGGTGTGGCGGCCTTCACGCCCGAGGACGGCGGCTCCTACCGCGTCGTCGTCAGCGGTCGCGACGGGAGGGAGCGCCTGGTGCGCAGTTCGACCTGGATTTGGGTCAGTGGATCCGAATACGTCTCCTGGCGGCGAGAGAACAACGATCGCATCACACTCGTCAGTGACAAGACCACCTACGTGCCCGGCGAGACCGCCGAGATCCTGATCCCCAGCCCGTTCGCGGGGGAGCAGTGGGCCTGGATCACCATCGAGCGGGGTGGGGTGCTCCATCAGGACGTCATGCGCCTGGAGAACAACTCCGCGATCTATCGTCTCCCCATAACCACCGACCATGTGCCCAACGTCTTCGTGTCCGCCGTCATCGTCAAGGGGCCAGATGCCACCGAGCCGGTGGCGACGCACAAGGTGGGCTACGTCACACTGACGGTCGAGCCCGTGGAGCAGGAGTTGGCGATCTCGCTGACTCCCCTCGTTTCCCTGTACGGTGAGGGAGGAATTCCCCAGGCTGCCCCCGGTGACACGGTATCCTTCGACGTGCAGGTCACCGACGCGAGCGGCGAACCTGTGGAGACCGCTTTCTCCCTTGACCTAGTGGACAAGGCGGTGTTGAGCCTCCAGCCGCGCACGCCGGACGCGATCCGCGCGGTGTTCTACGGGCGGCGCGGACTGGGTGTCGCGACCGCTAGCGGCCTGGTCATATCCGTCAACCGGCTGCTCCAGGAACAGGTGGAGGAACTGGAGGAGGTACTCGAAGAACCGCTAGAGGAAGAGGCCGCCGTGCGGGCCAGTGCCGCGGACGAGGATGCCGCCGGGGAGCCTATGGCAGCTCCCGCTCCCATGCCGACCATGACCGCCGCTGAGATGCCCGCCATGGCTGAAGCGGGGGGCATGAAAGAAGCGGCGGCCCCGCTCCCCGCGGGGGTCGAGCTGCGGGAGGAGTTCGCCGATACCGCCTTCTGGGATGCCGCCGTGGTCACCGACCGTACGGGCCGAGCTACGGTGGAGGTCGAGCTGCCGGACAACCTCACCACCTGGGTCTTCCGGGGGGTTGGGGTGACCGCCGCCACGCAGGTGGGTGAGGCGACTGCGGATCTGCTCGTCACCAAGCCGCTCCTGGTCAGGCCTGTGACACCGCGTTTCTTTGTCGTCGGCGACCGGGCGCAACTGGCGGCGTTGGTGAGCAATAATACCGGCGTGTCCCAGGACATCGAGGTCACGCTGCACGCAGAGGGCGTGCAAGTCGACGGATCGCCGAGTCAACAGGTCGACGTCCCCGCCGGCGGGGAGGCGAAGGTCGCCTGGTGGGTTGAGGTCGAGGACGTGCAGGCCGTGGACGTGGCGATGAGTGCTGTCGCGGGTGAATACTCCGATGCCGCGCGCCCGCGCCTCACGACCGGTCCGGAGGGTACGCTGCTGGTGTACCGGTACACCGCGCCGGAGATCGTCGGCACGGGCGGGCAGTTGGTGGACGAGGACACCCGCACCGAGGTGGTGGCGCTCCCGCCCAAGTACGACGACCGGCGGGGCGAACTCTCCGTCCGGCTCGATCCGTCGTTGGCGGCCGGGATGGTGGACGGACTGAGCTACCTGGAGCATTTCCCATATGAGTGCACCGAGCAGGTTGTCAGCCGCTTCCTGCCCAACGTGTTGACCTACCGGGCCTTGCGCGAGCTGGGGCTCTCCGATCCGGAGTTGGAGGCCAAGTTGCCCGGCCTGGTTGAGGAAGGGTTGGACAAGCTGTACGTGCGGCAGCACAGTGACGGTGGCTGGGGCTGGTGGTACCAGGGCGAGGGTGAGAGCAACCCCCACCTGAGCGCCTACGTCGTCTTCGCGCTGGTGAAGGCACGGGAGGCGGACTTCCCGGTGCAGGCGGGCGTGGTCGAGCGCGGCTTGAGCTACCTGGAGGGTGTCTTGGTCGGCGCCCGTGAGCTCCAGTCCTACCACGAGGCGAACCGCCAGGCGTTTATCCTCTACGCCATAGCCGAGGCCGGCCGGTCTCGGCAGACCAGCGAGTACACCGGCGACCTGTTCAGCCGCCGTGATAAGCTCAGCCACTACGGGCGGGCGTTCCTGGCGATGACCATGCAGTTGCACGCGGACGAGACCGGTATGCACGTCCCACAGGTCGCCACGCTGCTGTCGGATTTGCAGAACGCGGCCATCCTCAGCGCGACCGGCGCGCACTGGGAGGAGGCCGACTACGACTGGTGGGCCATGAACACCGACACGCGCTCCACTGCCGTCATCCTGGACGCGCTGGCACGGATTGACCCCGGCAACGCGCTCATCCCCAACGTAGTGCGCTGGCTGATGGTCGCCCGCCAGGATGGCATCTGGGAGACGACCCAGGAGACCGCCTGGGCGCTTATCGCGCTCACCGACTGGATGGCCGCCACCGGCGAACTGAAGGGCGAGTACGAGTACGGCGTGTGGCTCAACGACGACACGCTGGCTGAGGGCGCTGTGACCCCCGATACCGTAGACGAGCCCGTGCATCTGCGCGTGGACGTGGCGGACTTGCTTGGGGACGTCGGCAACCGGCTGACGATCGGGCGCGGGCCGGGCGAGGGCCGCCTGTACTACACGGCTCACCTCAAGGTCTTCCTCCCGGTGGAGGAGATCGAGCCGCTGAACCGGGGCATCATCCTGTCGCGCCAGTACAGCGCCCCGAGTTGCTCGGCAGGGGTTCAGTGCGCCCAGGTCGATGAAGCCGCCGTGGGCGACGTCGTGCAGGTGCGGTTGACGATCATTGCACCGCACGACCTGTACTACGTCGTTGTCGAGGATCCGCTGCCCGCCGGGGTCGAAGCGATTGACGTGAGCCTGGACACGAGCAGCCTCTTAGAGCGGACGCCGGGGCTCTACCGGGAGACGGAAAGCGAGTTCTGGTACGATTTCTACTACTGGTGGTGGCGTTGGTACAGCCGCAGCGAGATGCGCGACGACAAAGTGGTCCTCTTCGCCGACTACCTGCCGGCGGGCACCTACGAGTACGTCTACACCTTCCGCGCCACGGTGCCGGGCGAGTACCGGGTCATCCCGACCACGGCCCACGAGTTCTACTTCCCGGAGGTGTTTGGCCGGGCGGATGGCAGGTTGTTCACCATCGTGGAGTGATTGGCCCGCCGGGCCTTTGGGCATGGCATCACGCCGGAAACACCCCGCCTCAGAGCGGGGTGTTTCTGTTTGACTCTCGCGCAGCATTACGCTATACTGGCGATGCACTGTGTTGAGGAGAGATGTCTCGTATCGATCTCGGAGCCGAGGCATCTGTCCTCTTGGCGGTTGTAGTGCTGGGCTCGTCCGGCAAGGAGCTAGCAAGGTGGCGAATGAGAAGATCCTAATCGTCGAGGATGAGAGCGTCGTTGCCTTGGACCTGCGGGATAGGATCAAGAGGCTGGGATACAGCATCTCCGCTGTCGTGGCATCTGGGGAGGACGCCGTTCGAAGAGCGGTGGAGATGCACCCAGACTTGATCCTGATGGACGTTCGGCTGCGGGGGGAGATGGATGGCATCGAGGCCGCCGAGCAGATCCACGCGCGTTTCGACGTCCCCGTCATCTACCTCACTGCCTCTGCCGATAGCTCCACGCTCCAACGGGCGAAGGTGACGCAGCCCTACGGTTACGTGATCAAGCCCGCTGCCGACGTGGAGCTGAGAGCCGCCATCGAGATTGCCCTGGCCAAGCATGAGATGGAACGGAGGATCAGGGAGAGCGAACGTTGGCTGGCGACCACCCTCAGGAGCATCGGCGATGCGGTGATCGCCTCCGATCCCCAGGGGCGTATCCAGCTTCTGAATCCTGTGGCCGAAGCGCTGACGGGGTGGAGGCAGGAACAAGCGTTGGGCCAGGATCTGGCGGCGGTGTTCCGTGTTGTCCACGAGGACACACGGGAGCCGGTCGACGGTTACGTCGTGGAGGCGCTGCAGGGCAAGAGTGTAGATGGCTCGGCGAGTGACATCCTCCTGGTCGCGAAGGATGGCCCGGAAATCCCCATTGAGATCAACATGGCTCCGATCCTGGACGACGCAAGCCCCGCCGGTGGCGTCGTCTTGGTGTTCCGGGATATCACTGAGCGCCGGCGGGCCGAGGAGGCGCTAAGGCGACATCGGGATCACCTGGACGAATTGGTGAGGGAGCGGACCCGCGAACTGACGGCGGTCAATGAGCGGCTTCGTCGGGAGGTCGACGAGCGCACACGGGCGGAGGCGGACATTGCTCGTGCATCCGAGGCGCTGCGGGAGAGCGAGGAGACGGCGCGGGCGCTCTTGAATGCCCCGCTTGACGCCGCAATCCTGACGGATACCGAGGGCGTCGTCCTGGACGCCAACGAGACGATGTCTCGCCGGTTCGGCATGCGGGTGGATGAGCTGGTCGGGACTTGTATCTGGGATCTGTTGCCGCCCGATCTGGCAGAGCGCAGGCAGGCGTGTATCCGCGAGGTTCTGCGGTCGGGGGAGCCGATTCGCCACGAGGATGAGCGCCTGGGCACGTGGTTTGACAACGTGGCCTTTCCCATCTTTGATGCCCAGGGGAAGGTGACAAAGGTTGCTGCCTTGGCTCGTGACATCACCGAGCGCAAGCAGGTGGAGGAGGCGCTGCGCCGCTATGCCGAGGAGCAGGCGGCACTATACGCCGTCTCGTCCGCGGTTGCCACCTTGCTGGAGCCGGGCCAGGTGGCCTCGGTGGTCCTCGACGTGGTGCTATCGGTGGTAGATGGCGACGTTGGGTGGGTGACGGTGCTCGACCCCACGCCGGGGGATCCACTTCGCGTCGTCGCCCATCGCGGTGTGCCCGAAGCTCTGCTGGCAGCCATAGCCCAGGTCCCGCTGGGCGTGTGCCCGTTCTGCGAGGTGATGCAGGCCGCTGGCGGCGAGGATGCCCCGGGGGCATTGGTGCTCGACTGCGCCTGTTTCACGGATGAAGTCATTTCCAGCGCTGACCTCCACAGCCGGGTCTGTATCCCCCTGAGCGCGATGGACAGGACGTGGGGTGCTCTGAGCGTCGCCTGGCGTGCCCCTCGTTCTTACTCTGAACAGGATCGCGCACTGTTGATTGCCATCGGCCAACAGGCAGGGCTTGCCTTGCACAACGCACGGCTCTACCATGACGCCCGCCGGGTGGACCAGTTGAAGGTCCTCAACGAATTGGACCAGGCGCTTTCATCCACGTTGGACCTGAAGGAGGTGGTGGATGTCACGCTGCGTCACCTCGCCGCTGCCTTGAACACGTCCAGAGGCGCATTGATCCTGTATGATCCGCCGGTAGGCGGACGGCTGGGGAATGTCTTGACGCTCTCGCAGGGCTGGACAGAGCTTTCACTTTCTGAAACGAGTGTGGAGCGGCTCCAGGCGTTACTTCAGCGTTTGGGGCACCGCGGCGAGATAGCACCGCTCTCTAGCGAGGACTTGGACACGTTGATCGCCTGCCTGGATCCCCACCTGGCCCGAGCTATGGGCCCTGGAGACTTGGTCACCCCGATTTGGTGGCGACACGAGTTGATCGCCGTTCTGGGGCTTGGGGGTCGCCCTGCTGACCATCCCTTCACGGCCGAGGATCGGGCCCTGGTGCGGGCAGCAGCCCACCGCGCCGGACAGGCCATCCAGAACGCCCACCTCTACTCGGCCGCGCGGGCGCGCGCCGATGAACTGGCGGTACTGAGCGAGATTGGGCTGGCGCTGACCGCGACGTTGGATCAGGCCGCGGTGGCCCGCGCCACTCTGTCCCGCGTAAGAGACCTGTTTGGTGCCACGGGCGCAGCGTTGCTTTGTCCCGATCCGGAAGTGGGCGAGCTGGTTCTTCTGTACACGTTGGCCGGTGCTGCTCCGGTCGAGGTCTTGGTGCCTCTGTCGCCGGAGGAGGACACCCTTGGGTGGGTGCTGGCGCACCATCAGCCGTTGCTGTTCGAGGACGCCGAGAGCGACCCATACCTCTCGGACATCGGCGATAGGTACCTGGGCTTCCAGACGCGGGGTTTGATGATCGTCCCCCTGGTGACGCAGCAGAGGGACGCTGGCCTCATCGCGGTGTCTAGCGACGAACCGGGTGCCTTCACTCACGACGACCTACGCACCCTGCGGTCGCTTGCTCCCACGCTGGCCGTCGCGCTGGAGAATGCGCGCCTCTACGATGAATTGAAAGCGTTGCTACGTGAGCGCGAGCGGGCCCAAGCTCAACTGATCCAGGCGGAGAAGATGGGCGCTCTTGGCCGGTTGACTGCCTCCATCGCCCACGAGATCAACAACCCGATCCAGGCGGTGCAGACCTACCTGACGCTGGCTGAGGAGGAATTGGACGGCGATCAGCGGCGCGAGAAACTGCAGCGCTACGTGACCACCGTCGCGGGTGAGATCGACCGTGTCTCGACCATCGTGCAACGGATGCGAGATTTCTACCGGCCATCGCGCGCAGGGACAGCCCCTACCGACCTGCACGCTGTGCTGGAAAGCGTCCTGGCGCTCACCAGCAAGCAGATGCAACACAGCGAGATAAGCGTCGAGCGTGCGTGGGCCGACGATCTGCCTATGATTCAGGCGAACGGCGACCAACTCAGGCAGGTCTTTCTCAACCTGGTGCTCAACGCCGTGGATGCTATGGTTATGGGCGGTACGCTGCGTGTCTCCACTGCTCTGGATCAGATGCCGGTCGCTGGCGGCCTGCCGCCGCGTCGGGCGCTGCGCGTGGTGCTCAGCGACACAGGAGAGGGCGTGCCACCGGAAGATGTGTCGCGGCTGTTTGAGCCTTTCTTCACCACCAAGAAGCGCGGGTCAGGATTGGGGCTGTCCATCAGCTATGGCATCGTCCAGTCCCACGGTGGAGAGATCTCCGTGGCCAGCCAGGTGGGGACAGGGACCACCTTCACGGTTCTATTGCCTGTGGGACGCGGGGAGTGAGGAGTTGCCGGTACCCAGTACTCGCTCGAGCTGGGTGGGAGGGGACGCATGGGGAAGGTTAGGGCTCGTGTTGCAGAAAGGCGATGACCATGGAGACAGCGGCTAGGATCCTGCTTGTGGATGACGAGGAAAGCGTGCGTGCCTCCCTGGAGGAGCTCCTCACGCGCGACGGATATCACGTCGTGGCTGTGGAGAGCGGGGAGGCGGCGCTCCAGCGTATCGCCACACAGGAGTTTGACCTGGCCTTGGTTGACCTGAAGCTGGGGCAGGTGGAGGGCACTGAAGTACTGAAGGCACTCCACCAACGGTCGCCGGAGACGGTCGCGATCGTGCTCACCGCGCACGCTTCGTTGGAGACTGCGGTCGAGGCGCTGCGCCAGGGCGCGCACGATTACCTGTTCAAGCCGTGCAAACCGGCGGACCTGCGCGAGAGCATACGTGAAGGGCTGCTCAGTCGCCAGCAGGCACAGCAGGTGAGCTTGCTGCGCCAGGTCGAGCAGATGGCCGACAGCCTGGAGCACATTCGGGCTGCCGTTTCGGCGCAACTGGGTGGATTCTCATCACCCGCTGCCGAGTCGGCTCAGGCGGAGCAAAGGTTCCTGGGCTGGCAGGGACTGATCGTAGACCTCTCGCGTCACGTCGTCACCCTGGATGGTCACTTGCTTGATCTTAGCCCCACCGAGTTTGACCTGCTGGCGTACCTGACTCGCGAGGCTCCTCGGGTCGTCTCGCCGCAGGAACTGGTGCGCCAGGTGCAGGGGTACGAAAGCGAACAGTGGGAGGCGAGCGAGACGGTGCGCCAGCACGTCTACCGCATACGGCAGAAGATCAGGGAGACCGTGGGGCGAGCGGACATCGTCCGCACGGTGCGCGGAGTGGGTTATACGATGGGCGAGCCAGACGTATAGGGGCGCGTCAGACGCGTGTCAGATCGGTAGGGGTGCGTCAGACACGCGTCATTGTGCTGGATCGGGCCACGGTTGCTGCCGGGGCGGCCGGAAACGGTCGCCCCGGCCTTTTGTGTGCTGATGGAATCGTTACGCAACATTGACGCCGTGCTCACGGCACGCGTTCCACATTCTGCTATGATACAGCTACATGGTGCAGAGGTGAGACACGGGCCTCACCTCGCTCCATGGATGTCTTCAGAGCCTGCTACTGGACCTCTGAATCCGACGATATGGTGGGGCAAGCGAGTGCAGAAAGCTGTAGGAGGGACGATGAGCGCAGTTCAGGAATCCAGGCTTCTCTCGGCGGGACGCGTTTCGGCCGAGGAGGAAGTGGCCGTCGGTCGGTCGCTTCGAAGCGATGTCGCGGTGTGTCGTATCCTGATTGTGGACGACGAAGAAACCGTGGCCTTTGCGCTTCGGGACGGCCTGGAGATGTTGCCGAACTGCGAGATACTCGTGGCGGATGGAGGCGAGCGGGCGCTGCAAATCCTCGAGGAGCGGCCCTTTGATCTGTTGCTCACCGATTATCACATGCCGGGTATGGACGGCATAACGCTGGCGGCCCGAGTCCGGCAGTTGTATCCCGGGACAGTGGTCATCATCATCACCGCCTACGGCGACGACGTGCTGCGCAAGCGTGCCGCGCGCGCGTCCGTCCGGCGCGTTCTGGATAAACCGGTGGAACTCAACGAGATCCGGCGCGCCGTGCTGGAGGCGTTGGGTCGGCAGGAAGGCGCGCGTCGCTAGATATGTGCTCGGTGTCCAAGTGCTCTGTGAAGGAGTTGGAACCATGGCCAAGGCAGACATCTTGATCGTTGAGGACGAGAGCATCGTCGCCCTGGATATTCGGAGCCGGCTGAGCAGGTTGGGATACGCTGTCCCGGCAATTGCCTCCTCTGGGGAGCAAGCGGTCCGACGGGCGGCGGAATTGAGCCCCGACCTGGTCTTGATGGATATCCAGCTAAAGGGGGAAATGGACGGCGTGCAAGCCGCCGAGGCGATTCGTACTCAGCTTGACACTCCGGTGGTGTATCTCACGGCCTATGCGGACAGCAAGACTCTGGAGCGGGCAAAACTCACGGAGCCTTTCGGCTATATCCTAAAACCATTCGAAGAGAGAGATTTGCGGACGACGATTGAGATTGCGCTCTACAAACATGGCATGGAACGGAAGCTCAAGGAGAGTGAGCGGTGGCTCGCCACCACCCTCAACAGCATCGGTGACGCTGTGATTGCGACCGATGCTTTAGGTTGCATCAGATTCATGAACCCTGTGGCAGAAGCGCTGACGGGATGGCGACAGGAGGAGGTGTTGGGCCAGGATCTGACAGCCGTGTTCCACATCATTGACGGGGAAGCGCGGACCCCGGCCGAAAACCCCGTCTCCCGGGTGCTTCGGGAGGAGCGGGTTGTATGGCTGGAGAACAACACACTGCTCATCACGAGAGGTGGTGCAGAGACTCACATAGATGATAGCGCTGCCCCCATCAGAGGGGACAACGGGGAGATCATCGGCGTCGTCATGGTCTTCCGGGACGTCACCCAGCGCAAGCAGGCGGAGGAGGCGCTGCGCCGATACGCAGCCGAACTGGAGGCGCGTAACGAGGAATTGGATGCCTTTTCTCACACTGTGGCGCACGACCTCAAGGGGCCGCTAGGGCACATGGTCGGCTTTGCCGAGTTGCTAGAGGGTGATGGCGTGGAGATGCCGGACGAGGAGCGACGCGAGCACCTGCGCGTGATTGCGAACAGCGGGCGCAGAATGTGCGACGTCATTGACTCGCTGCTTCTCCTCGCCGGTGTGCGCCGAATGGAGAAGGCTCAGTTGAAGCCGCTCGATATGGGCAGCATCGTAGACCAGGTGTGTGGGCGCTTGCGCTACATGAGCGAGGAGTATCAGGCCGGGATTACCCTGCCGGACACCTGGCCCGTCGCGCTGGGCCACGCGGCGGGTGTTGAGGAGGTGTGGGTTAACTATCTCAGCAACGCGATCAAGTACGGGGGCCGTCCCCCAGAGGTGGAACTGGGCGCGACGCTCCAGCCGGGTGGCATGGTGCGTTTCTGGGTGCGTGACGACGGGGCTGGTCTCACGCCGGAGGAACAGCGCCGTTTGTTCACACCGTTCACGCGGCTTGAGCAGGTACGTGTCAAGGGCTACGGCTTAGGGCTGTCCATTGTTCGTCGGATCGTGGAGAAGCTGGGCGGCCAGGTGGGGGTGGAGAGCGAGGTGGGCCGGGGCAGCGAGTTTAGCTTCACCCTGCCGCGTGTGGCAGGTGAAGGGCAGGTAGTAGGAGAAGTTTCCTGTCGGAGGGACAGATGAAGTTGGTCTGCAGATGTCTGGTGGGGGACTCGTGTCTATGAATCTGTCTCCTGCCGATCAGGCGATACAGTACATTAGCTGGTTCCTGGCCCTAACCGAGTTCATCGTGGCTCTCTATGTCCTGGTGTTGAACGCGCGCCACATCGCCAACCGCCGCGTGCACGTTTTCCTCATGATCAGTGCAGTCACTGTCTTCGCCCTGGGTTACATGGAAAGCGTGGAAGACGTGGCCCAGGCTGTCTGGCCGACTGTTCTGATGGCGGCCACTGCGCCTGCGGCTGGTCCGTGGTCGTTTCTCCTGACCCTTACCCTGCTGAAGCCAGCTTGCCTGCGAGATCGGTGCCGATGGATCCCTTGGCTGATTTACGGCATGTGCATCCTGCCCGTCCTGTTTGTCGTGTCAGACGTCTGGCTGGGCACGCGGCTTTGGTATACCGGTCTCGACGCTGCGACCTATGTGGGGGGCTTTGTATCGCTGAATGAGTTTGCCAATGGCAGCTTCTCCCTCCCTATCCAGGTATTGAGCATCCGTGTGATGCCGCTCGTAGCCATCCCCCCGATGCTGTACGTGGCCTTGCGAGATAGACAGGCGCAGCCTTTGTCCCGGTGGCTGGCATGGCTGCTCCTGGTGGCGCACGTCGCCGCTATCACGATCCAGATGGGGCTGCGTGGCCTGCTCAGCGGCGGGTGGCCCACGCTCATCACCGGTACTCTCTTCGTTCTTGCTTACGGCTATGCCGCTTTCCAGCAGATGATCTCTGAACGGCGCCTGCAGAGGGGCCGGTTGCAGACCCGCCTGACGCTCCTCATCCTGGTGGTCACAATCCCTGTTCTCGTAGTAGTGGTGGCCTTTGTGAGTGATCGCGCCGGTGACCTGGTCCGGCAAGCCGCCGTTCAACCTGAGGAGGAGTTGCTGCATGCTCTGTGGTATTTCCAGCGCGTCTCCTGGGCCGCGCTGGCCATTGCGGTGATGACTCTGTGGACCCTCGCCTGGCTGGTCATCCGCCAGGCGTTGCGGCCTATCAGCACGCTGACCAGCACGGTGGCCGCTATCGCCGCTGGCGATCTGGCTCGTGCCGCGCCGGTGGAAAGCGAGGACGAAATTGGCGTCCTGGCTCGTGCTTTTAACGACATGACAGAGCAGCTTCGCGGCCTGATCGATAGACTGGAACAACGCGTGGCCGACCGGACCGCTGAACTCACGGCGGCCAATGAACGGCTTCAGCAGGAGATCGCCGAGCGCCAACGGGTGGAGGAGCAACTCAGGGAGTCGCTTGGCCAGAAGGAGGTGTTGCTGCAGGAGATCCACCATCGGGTCAAGAACAACCTGCAGGTCATCTCCAGCCTGCTCAGTCTTGAAGCCGGTTCTATTGATGACCTGCAGACCATTGAGATCCTCCAGGACAGCCAGGACCGCGTCCGATCCATGGCGCTCATTCACGAGAAGCTGTATCAATCCCGGGACTTGGCGCGGGTGGACTTCGGTGAGTACATCCGTAGCCTGGCCGGGTACCTTTTCCGCACGTACAGTGCCACTCCGGGACGCATCACGCTGAACGTAGATGTGCGCCAGGTCTTGCTGCCCATACACACGGCGATTCCCTGTGGTCTGATCGTCAACGAACTCCTCTCCAACGCCCTGAAACACGCCTTCCCCGATGGGAGGGCCGGCGAGATCCGGGTCGCCTTTCACTCGGATGGTGATGGTCGTTCTGTGCTGGCTGTCAGAGACGATGGCGTGGGTCTGCCGAGGGACCTGGACTTCCTGAACACGGGCACGTTGGGCCTGCAACTGGTGCACACGTTGGTGGGGCAACTTGAGGGTGACGTCGACTTCGATAGCGACGGCGGCACAGGTACAGCGGTGTGGATTGCGTTCAGCGAGTCTGCATGAGTGATTACCACGGCACAGGGAGTGGCCAACACGATGGCAAATGCGAAGATACTGATCGTTGAGGATGAAGGCATCGTTGCGCTGGATTTGGCGAATCGGTTGCGGCGTATGGGATACTGCGTCGTTGATAGCGTCGGTTCCGGCGAGCGGGCGATCGAGCAGGCCACTGAGATGCGTCCAGATCTGGTGTTGATGGATATTCGATTGCGAGGGAAGCTGGACGGCATCGAAGCTGCCCAGGTGATTCGGGTTCAGCTTGACATCCCCGTGATCTATCTGACGGCTCTGGCGGACCGCGACACGATTCGGCGCGCCGAGATGACCCATCCCGCTGGTTACATCACCAAGCCGTTCGAGGACGAAGAGCTGCGGGCGACGATTGGCGCGGCCCTAGGCCGGAACGACGCGTGAGATAGGATCTGTGATGATGACGGAGCGGACCGCAGGAGGCTGATCAGGAGGGATCTATGGGCTCGCTTGAGATGTTCTGTGCATTGATCCCGTTCGCCCTGGCGGTGGCTTCCTCGACCGCGTTGGCGATCTACATCCTTATGTGGCGCCGTAGCATGCCTGGGGCTGGAGCGGTGGCGCTGCCCTTGCTGGCCATGGCTGCCTGGGCCGTGGCACACGCGCTGGAGCTAATGGGTACGACTATGTCCGCCAAGCTCTTCTGGTACAAGATGCGCTATGTGGGCATCGTCGTCTTGTCTCCGTCTTGGCTAGTCTATATCCTGCACTACACCAGGCGGGAGAAATGGCTCACGCGTCGCACCGTCGCCCTGCTGTGTGTTGTGCCCGTCATCGTTCTGTTGCTGGTTTTCACCAATGAGTCTCACGGCCTGATGTGGAGTCGCGCCGTGTGGGCGTCCGATGAAACGGCTTCGTTTCTGGATATCACGTACAGCGTGGGGATCTGGATTCCCATCGAGCATGCGTTCATCCTGGCACTGGTGGATACCTATCTACTGGTCCCAACGCGTGTGCATTCGCACCGCCTCTACCGCAGGCAAATCGACATGCTGCTGCTTGCCACATACCTGCCTTGGTTCGCAATCGCGCTCGAATTCCTCAGGTGGAAACCCTACCCGCAGTTCCAAGCGGTCCCCTTTGCGGTCATCTTGGTCGTTCAGATCGGGGCATGGGGTGTCTTTCGCCACCGGCTGGGCGACATCGTGCCGGTGGCGTACGAGGCGATTGTCAAAGGCATGTGCGATGCGGTTTTCGTGTTAGACCTGCAGAACCGCATCGTACAACTGAACTCTGCTGCCCAACGATTGATCGGTCAGGCAGTCCCGTGTGCCATTGGACAGGCCATCGAACGGGTATGGTCGGATTGGTCCGCTCTGGAGGGGATCCAGGACACCGGGGACGCGATCCTGGGCCGGGAAGATGAGCAACGCGCCTACGATGTGCGCATCTCCCCGTTGGTTGATGGACGCGGTCGGCTCGTCAGCCGGATTGTCGTCCTGCACGATGTCAGCGCGCTCAGGGAGGCAAACGAGGCGCTGCGGAGGGCGCGTGACGGGTTGGAGATGCGGGTTGAGGAGCGGACTGCGGATCTGAAGAGGGCCAATCGGAGTTTGCAGGCAGAGATCGCCAAGCGCCAACGCGCGCAGGAGGTTTTGCGAGAGAGCCAGGAAAGGTACCGGCTTCATTTCGAGAACGTCACCGATGTGATCTTCTCCGTCGATCGTGAGTTCCGCGTGCTCGACGTGTCGCCTAGCGTGGAAAGGCACCTGGGATACAAGCCTGAGGAACTGATTGGTAAACCCTTTCAGGATTTGAATGTCTTGGCGCCAGAGTATCTTGAAACCGCGCTCTCCGATACGTTGCGCGTCTTGGCGGGCGAGCCCGTTGATTCGACGGTGTACGAGTTCATCTGCAAGGATGGGACGAGGAAACTGAGTGAGATCGGTGGCGCCCCCTTGATCCGGGAGGGCGAGGTGATTGCAGTGGCGTGTGTCGCCAGAGACATCACTGAGCGGGTGCGGGCGGAGGAGGACGTCCGAGTTCGCACGGCCCAACTGGGGGCACTGCGCGAGGTGAGCCTGGAGCTGAGCGCTCAGCTAGATCTCGATGCCCTGCTTCAGTCCATCGTCTCGAGGGCCGTCGAACTGCTGGGGGGACGTACGGGGGGGCTCTACCTCTACCGGCCGAGCCGGGATGTGCTGGAGTGGGTGGTCAGCGTGGGCGGCACTGTGCCGCCTCTCGGAAGCACCCTCCGCCGGGGTGAGGGCATGTCCGGGAGGGGCTGGGAAACCGGCGAACCGCTCATCGTGGACGACTACCAGCGCTGGGAGGGCCGTCTGGCGGACTACGCGTCGCTTCCCTCTGTGGCTGTCTTGGCTGTGCCTGCTTACTGGGGTGGGAAGCTGCTGGGGGTAGTGAACGTCGCGCGGGAGTCGTCGTGTCCCTTCACCTCGGCCGATGCCGAGCTGCTGGATATGTTCGCCGCCCAGGCGGCCGTTGCCATTGAGAACGCCCGCCTATACGAGCAGGCGCAGCAAGAAATCGCCGTCCGGCAGCGCGCGCAGGAGGCGTTGCGGGTTTCGGAGGAGAAGTACCGCCTGGTCGTCGAGCATGCCAACGACACGATCGTCGTCGCTCAGGATGGCTTGTTCAAGTTCTTCAACCCTCGGGTGACGGAGCTCACTGGATATGCCTCCGAGGAGCTGATCCGTCAGCCGTTTACGAAGATCATCCACCCGGATGATCGCAGCATCGTGTCTGCACGTCATATCAGCAGGCTGAAGGGCGAGACGCCTCCCCCTGTCTATTCCTTCCGAGTCGTGGATCGGGACGGGAATGTCAAGTGGGTCGAGATCAAGGCAGTCCTGCTGACCTGGGAGGGCCGGCCTGCGACCCTGAGCTTCTTGAGCGACATCACCGAGCGCAGGCAGGCGGAGGAGCAGGTCAAGGCTTCTCTGCGGGAGAAGGAGGTCCTGCTACAGGAGATCCACCATCGGGTCAAGAACAACTTGCAGGTCGTCGCCAGCCTGCTCAACTTGCAGGCCGGGCACGTCGAGGATCAGCGGGCCATCGAGGTATTTCACGATAGCCAGAACCGCGTCCGCTCAATGGCGCTCATCCACGAAAAACTGTATCAGTCGGAGAACCTGGCCCGGGTTGACTTCGGCGATTACGTCCGGGAACTGGTTGCCCATCTGTGCCGTTCGTATGGCGCGCGTGCGCGGGGCATCCGTTTGAAGACGGATGCAAGCGACGTGTTCTTGGGGATAGATACGGCTGTGCCGTGTGGGTTGATCCTCAACGAACTGGCCTCCAATGCCCTGAAGCATGCGTTTCCTGATGGCCGGATGGGTGAAATACGGATTGGACTCTCAGAGAACGATGTGCGTCAAGTAACCCTGACGGTCGGTGACGACGGCGTGGGTCTTCCAGAGGGTCTGGACTTGTATGAAACGGACTCATTGGGACTGCAACTGGTGGTCACCCTGGTCAACCAGTTGGGAGGGACCATCGTGCTCGACAGCAGTGAGGGGACTGAATTCAGCGTGACGTTCTTCGCTCCATGACTCTGCCCCACGATGAGATGAGGAAACGCCGGCCCTGCGTATGATATGTCTGTGACGTGCTTTTGAACGGAGGAAGGTCATGCTTCGTAAGCTGCTAGGGACACTCGGCCCGGGCAAGATCCTGGTCATTAGCACAGGCCTCACGATTCTGGCCTCGGCTTCCATGTACGCGATCATCGGCGCTGTTACGGGCCATATTGCCATCGTCGGCATTGTCTCCGCGACTGTGATCCCTGCCGTCGTCGCCCCGCCCAGCCTCTATCTACTATTGAAGCTTCTATCCAGGCTTGACCTGGCAGAGCGGACGCTCGCAGAGGTCAACAGTGAACTGGAGCTGCGGGTCGAGCAGCGCACGGCTGAGTTGGTGAAGACCAACGAGGATCTACAGATCGAAATCGCTGAGCGCAGGCGAGCGGAGGAGCGCATCACAGCTTCGCTGCACGAGAAAGAGATTCTGTTACGGGAGATTCATCATCGGGTCAAGAACAACTTGCAGGTCATCTCCAGCCTGCTTAGCCTGCAGGCCGGTCACGTCGGAGCCCCACAGGTCCGTACCTTGCTTCAAGACAGCCAGAACCGCATCCGCTCGATGGTGCTCGTCCACGAGAAACTGTATCAGTCGGAGAACCTGGCCCAGGTTGACTTCGCCGAGTACGTCCGAGGCTTGGCCGTGTCTCTGCTTGGTTCTTGCGGTGCGGATGCACGAGGCATCGCACTGAAGGTCGAGGCGGATGACGTATTTCTGGGGATTGACGAGGCGGTCCCGTGTGGGCTGATCCTCAACGAGTTGGTCTCCAACGCCCTGAAACACGCGTTCCCCGATGGCCGGAGGGGTGAAATCTGGATTGGGCTTTCTGAGAACGGCGCTCGTCAGGTGACCTTGACGGTCGGTGACGACGGCGTCGGTTTGCCACGGGGGTTGGATTTCCGGGCCACGGAGTCACTGGGGCTGCAGTTGGTCACTACCTTGATGGGCCAACTGGGGGGCGAGATCAGTCTGGCCGGCGGTCGTGGGACCGAGTTCAAGATAACGGTTGATCCGCGCTCAGCGGGACTGTGAGAGAGGACCCCTGGGTCGTTGAGGATATCAGGAGGGAGTCGCTGACGATGCGCGCAAATGCCGAACGACTATCCGAGTTCACGATGCTCCTTGGGCGCTGGCTGATTGAGCCCGCCGCATCCGTGCGGAACCCGGTGGACCGCCGCCGTGCCCGCTCACTTTCTGCGCTGTTGATCGCCTTCACGGTTTTGCTGCTTATTTCGTTGCCGGAATCACCGGAGGGGCCGCAGGTTCCCGTGTCTCGGACCATGATCAGTCTGCTAGTCATCGCCGTCTCGTACGCACTCAGCCGTACCAGGTACTATCAAGTGGGTACGGTGCTCACCGTGTCTGTCATGTATGTGATGATGGTCGTCGTTGCGGTGTGCGATAGGGCGGACTACACGAGCTGTGGCATGAACCGCTCACTGATGTGGATGGTCTTGCCGTTGATGATGGGCAGTATGATGCTTCCGAGGCGGGGGACGGCGATTATGGCCGCTATGGCCTCCGGGGGAGTCCTGTTGCTGCCTGCGCTCGTGCCTGGTCTCACGTTGGCGGCGGTCTTCAGCGTGTGGCTGTTTGTTGTGAGCTGGTCTGTGCTGCAACTGGTCTTCCTGCTCCACCCCCACCGGCTGGAGCGGGACCTGCGGGAGAGCGAGGACCGGTATCGGACCATTCTCGAAAACATCGAGGATGGCTACTTCGAGGTAGACCTGGCCGGGACTCTCACGTTCTTCAACGATTCGATGTGCCGAGTGCTGGGGTTCTCTCGGGACGAGATGCTGGGCATGAACAATCGGCAGTTCATGGACGAAGAGACCGCCAAGAGCGCGTTCCGGGCGTTCAATCGAGTATACGCTACCAATCAGTCTGCCGGGAGGTTCGGTTGGGCGCTGACGAGGAGGGATGGCACGAAGCGATTCATCGAGGTTTCCATCTCTTTGATCCGCGCTCCGGCGGGGGAGCCGACCGGCTTTCGAGGCATCGCGCGTGACATCACTGAGCGCAGGCAGGCAGCGGAGGCGGTGCAGAGGGCGCACGACGAGTTGGAGAGCCGGGTTAAGGAGCGCACCGCCGAGCTGACGAGCGTCAACCAGGCGTTGCAGGTCGAAATCACCGACCGCAAGCGCGCGGAGGAGGCACTAGCTCGGCAGACCCAGGAACTCGCCCGTTCCAACGCGTTTATGACGGCTCTGAGCCAGGTGGCCGCGCGCGCTGGTACCGAGCCGGACCTCGATCAGTTCCTGGAAACCCTGGGCGCTGAGCTCGGGCGTCTGGGGCTTGTCTGCTTCCTGGCCCTGCTGGAGTCGGACACCAACGAGTTGGTGGGCCGTTACGTGTCGATCAAATCCTCTACTCTGGCGCTGGCCGAGAGACTGGCCGGGTCTACCGTGCGCACCTTTCGGATATCCCGTGAGCGTTGGCCTGTGTTTCGGGATATGGAGGCTGGTCGTGCCCTGTTTGTGTCTGATCCGATCGCCGAGACGAGCGCCGTACTGCCTTTTCTCCCGAGGCGGCTGATCGAGCGCCTCGTCCAGATGGTCGGTTGGGACAATTCATTGATCTCCCTCCCGTTGTTAGTCGAGGACCGGGTGATGGGTAGTCTGTCCGTGTGGGGTTCGGACCTGCGGGAAAGTGACGTGCCAGCGCTCTTGGTGTTTGCTGGCCAGGTGGCGACTGCCCTTGAGAACGCACGTCTGTACGCCGATGAGCGACAGCGAACCAAGGAGCTGACGCGCGTGGGCGGGGAGTTGGAGAGGGAACTCGTCGAGCGGGAGCGGGCGGAGGAGCAACTCAGGGCATCACTTGGGGAGAAGCAGGTGCTGCTGCAGGAGATCCACCACCGGGTCAAGAATAATCTGCAGATCATCGCCAGCCTGATCAACCTGCAGGCTGGCTGCGTCGAGGATGAAGGTGCCCTCGAGGTCTTCCGAGAAAGCCAGAACCGCATCCGCTCCATGGCGCTGATTCACGAACAGTTGTACCAGTCCCAGGACCTGGCGAGGATAGACTTCGCCGACTACCTCCGCGACCTGTCTGGTTATCTGTTCCGCGCGTACAGCGCTGATCCGGAGCACATCGTGTTGGAGGTGGCCGCCGCCGCCGTTTCTCTGGACATAGACACGGCGATTCCCTGTGGCTTGATCGTCAATGAACTGGTGTCCAATGCCCTGGAGCATGCCTTTCCTGACGGGCGAGCCGGTGAAATCCACCTCGTTCTGAGTTCTGGTCAGGATGGGAAAGTCGTGTTGCTCGTTGGTGACAACGGTGTGGGGTTACCGGCGGATTTGGATGTCCAAGAGACAGGCACGTTGGGCCTGCAGTTGGTGCACTCGCTGGTCGGGCAACTGGACGGTACGATCGAGGTGGACACGAGAGGCGGCACGGCGGTCAAAGTCACGTTTAGCACGCCGCCATCCCTACAAAGGCGCCATTCCGATGGCGCGCCGCCATCCCTACAAAGGCGCCATTCCGATGGCGCGCCGCCATCCCTACAAAGGCGCCATTCCGATGGCGCGCCGCCGTCGCTACAAAGGCGCCATTCCGATGGCGCGCCGCCGTCGCTGAGTTGAACTCTGCGTGAGGAAGGAAATCCTATGGTCTGGCAATGGACACCTTACATAATCCCGTTGCTCGTGGCAGCAGCGGCCTTGATCGGGTCGGCCTGCTACGTCTTCTGGCGACGCCGCCACGCGGCAGCGTCCAGAACGGGCGTGCTGCTCCTGTTGGCCTCCGCCCAATGGATGCTCGGCTACGTGCTGGAACTGGCGAGCGCCGACTTCCCGGCACAGGTCTTCTGGGATAAGGTGCAGTTCGTGGGCACCTGCATCCTTCCGACGGGCTGGCTGGTGTACGTCATACAGTACACCGGGCGGCAGAACTGGCTGACGCGTCGCAGACTGGCCCTGCTCAGTATTGTGCCTCTCGTCACGCTGTTGCTGGTCTTCACTAACGAGGCCCACGGCCTGATCTGGAGCAGCCAGTGGTTGGAGATGGACGGCCTGCTTGTGATCAAGCGGTCGTCCTGGGGCATGTGGTTGTGGGCCTACGCGGCATACTCGCACGTACTGGTGATCGCTGGCATCATTCTGCTCTTCCAGGCGCTCATCCGTTCGGGCCATCTCTATCGCTGGCAAGCCGCTGCGTTGCTCGTGACCGTCCTCGCTTCGTGGCTGGCGAACGCCGCGGAAGTCCTTTTCCATTGGAACCCGATTCTGCCGCTCGAGATGACGCCGTTGGCGCTCTGCGTCACGCTGCCGGCGGTCGCCTGGAGCTCGTATCGCCTGGAGCTTCGGCGTATTGTGCCGGTGGCGCGCGCCAGCGTCATCGAAAGCATGGAAGATGGCGTCCTGGTGCTGGATGCCCAGGACCGCATCGTGGATCTGAACCCCGCTGCACAAGGCGTGATCGGCGCGGATATGTCGGAGGCCATTGGACGGGCCACGGAGGAGGTGTGGCCGCGGTGGCGGGACGGCGTCGCTGCTCTCTCCGATGGCCCAGGCAGGGGCAAGGAGATCGCCCTGGGCCAAGGGGATGAGCGGCGTGTCTATGACGTGCGTGCCTCCTCCCTGACGGGCTGGCGCAGGCATCTTGTGGGCCGGGTGGTTGTCCTGCGCGACATCACTGAGCGCAAGAGGTACGCGGCTCACTTAGAGAGGAAAACCCGAGATCTGGAGTTGGTCCATCAGGTTTCGCAGGTGATCGGCTCCTCGTTGGATCTGAACCGTATCCTGCAGATGACGGTCGAACAAATGGCGACGTTGTTCGGGGTGGATCACAGCGGCGTTCTCTTGTTCGATGAGGCGCATACCTATGGGCAAGTGGTGGCTGAATACCCGTCCAGCGGGGCAACCGAGGAGCGGTTCCCCGTGCGTGGATACCTGGCGGCTGAGCGCATCATCGCCGAACAGAAGCCGTTAGTGATCGAGAATGTGTGGGATGACCCATTGATGAGCGCTGTAGGGGAGGCAATGCACCGACTGGATATTCAGTCTATGCTCATTGTGCCCGTGATTGTGAAGGGATGTGTGATTGGGAGCATTGGCCTGGATTCTGTGGGCCGGCGGCGACGTTACAGCACCGAAGAAGTAGCGCTGGCTCAGACCATCGCTAGCCAGGTCGCCATCGCCATCGAGAACGCTCGGTTATTCAAGCGTGCGCAGCAGGAACTCGCCGAGCGAGAGCGGGCGGAGGAGCAGCTCAGGGCGTCGCTCGGCGAGAAGGAGGTGTTGCTGCAGGAGATCCATCACCGGGTCAAGAACAACCTGCAGGTCATCGCCAGCCTGCTCAACCTGCAGGCTGACTGCGTCCAGGATGGACGAGTCAGCGAGGTCTTCCGAGAGAGTCAGAACCGCATTCACTCGATGGCCCTTATCCATGAGCAACTGTATCGCTCGCAGGATCTGGCCCGGATCGACTTTGCTGGATACCTTGAGAACCTGGCGCGCTATCTGATCCGTGTGTATGGTAGCGCTCCGGGCCCCATCGACTTGAAGGTTGATGCCGACGACATACCATTGCCCATAGACGTGGCGATTCCCTGCGGTCTCATCGTGGGCGAACTGGTTTCCAATTCCCTGAAGCACGCCTTCCCATCGGGGGAGGGAGGTGCAGTTCGTGTTGGCTTTCAGGCCGGCGGTGAAAAGCAGCTTCAGTTGCTCGTCGGCGACAACGGGGTGGGCTTGCCGTCGGACATAAGTTTCGAGGATACCGAGACCTTGGGCCTGCACCTGGTGCACACGTTGGTTCAGCAACTTGGGGGGCGAATTGAACTGGATAGAGGGCAGGGGACGGTGGTCAAAACCGTCCTCAACGTTCCAGAGCCACGGGGTGTGCAGGTGTGATAGACGCAGTCCGAGTCGCCCGCCTGTTAGGGTACGACCTTGCGGAACTCGCTGGCAAGCGGCGTGGGAGGAGATGATATGGCGGAAAGACGAATCTTGGTTGTTGAAGACGAAGGCATCGTGGCGCTGGACATGCAGAACAGGTTGCGACGGTTAGGGTACTTCGTTTGTGCCTTGACCGCGTCGGGCGAGGATGGCGTCAGCAAGGCAGCAGAGCTGCGTCCAGACCTGGTGCTGATGGACATCAACCTGCGTGGAGATATGGATGGAGTGGCAGCCGCTCACGAGATTCGCGCGCGCCTTGATATCCCGGTAGTGTATGTGACGGCCTACTCCGATGACGCCACATTGGAGCGAGCGAAAATCACGGAGCCCTTTGGCTACATCCTCAAACCATTCGAAGACAGGGGATTGCGGGCCACGATCGAGATGGCGCTCTTCAAGCACGAGGCGGAGCAGAAGCTGAAGGAGAGTGAGGCCCACCTGCGCGCGATTTATGAGTCGGCCATGGATGGGATGTTCGTCATTGACACGCGCGGTCGATACGTGGATGTGAATCCAGCCGGTTGTCGCATGTTTGGCTACACGCGGGACGAAATCTTGGGAGCCGACCTGCGCTTGCTGGTGTCGCCAGAACATGCTGAAGAAGCGCTGGCGATGGTTCCGTATGCCTGTCGTGAAGGGGGACGCATCTCCGAGGCCTGTCTGCGCAAGAAGGATGGCTCCAATATCTGGGTAGAGATGACGGTGACGCCATTGCGGGTGAACGGAGAGGAGTTGGCGCTGGGCATCAAGCGCGACGTCACCGAGCGTAAGCAGGCGGACGAGGCTCTGCGGCGCTACGCCGAGCGGCTTGAGGCGATGGAGCAGGCGGCCGCCGTTGTGAACAGCACGTTGGACCTCGACCACGTGTTGGACCATATCCTTGAGCAGGTGGAACGGGTTGTCGCCGGGGACACGTTCAATATCATGTTGGTCGAAGGCGACTTGGCCCGGATCGCCCGATGGCGGGGCTACGACGACCCTGACTGGGAGGAGCATATCCGCGCCCTATCTGTAGCCATTGACAGGTACCCTAAGCTAGTCGGGATGATGCAGACGGGGGATGCGGTCGTCGTGTCGGATACGACGGCCGATCCAGGTTGGGTCCCCACGGAGAGTCAGGGCTGGCTGCGCTCGTACGTTGGTGCACCCATCCAGGTGGGCGGCGCGACGGTGGGCTTCGTCAACGTGGACGGCAAGGTACCGGGTCAGTTTGACTCCGAGGACGCCCGGCATCTGAAGGTTTTTGCCAACCACGCCGCTATTGCTATCGAGAACGCTCGCTTGTACCAGGAACTGCACGGGCATGCCGAGCGGCTCGAGCAACGGGTGCAGGAGCGCACCGCCCAGTTTCAGGCCCAATACGCGCGCCTGGATGCGACCCTGCGCAGCACGGCCGATGGCATCGTTGTCACCGGCGCGGCAGGAGACATCCGTGAAGCCAACCCCGTGGCCAACGCCTGGCTTACCCACACGCTTTCTCCCGAGGACGCCGCCCGGTTGCGCGAAACGATACAGGACCTGGCTTGCCAGGCATGTGATCGGCCGGAGGCACTGCTGGAGTTGACAGGACTGGACCTGGAACTGAGGGCGTCGCCGCTCTCGGACCTGCCAGCGGAGGAGTCAGCGGCGGTCGTGGCCATCCACGACGTCAGCGAGCTCAAGGCGCTGGATCGCATGAAAACGCGCTTCGTCACTAACATCTCCCACGAATTGCGCACGCCTGTCACGACGATCAAGCTGTACACGTACCTGATGGGGCAACATCCAGAGGCGTGGGGCGACTATCTGGCCCCGCTGAAGAAGGAGGTGGACCATCAGGCCGGTCTGGTGGACGGTATCCTGGAGGTTTCCCGCATTGACGCCGGCCGGCTGGAGATGGAGCCCTGCGCGACCTGTCTCAACGGGTTAGCTCGAGCGGTCGTCGCCGACCACCGGGTGCTGGCAGAGAGCTGTGGACTGACCCTCGAGTGCTGCCCGTGCGATCCGGACCCCACGGCGTGGGTGGATCCGGGTCGAATGACCCAGGTGCTGAACAACCTGGTGGAAAACTCCATTCACTACACGCCGGAAGGGGGCGAGGTGGAGGTCTCCGTCGGCATGGAAGAGGCGGAGGGGCGGGGCTGGGCTGTTGTGACAGTGACGGACACGGGGATGGGTATTCCCGAGGAGGATCTTCCGCACATCTTCGAGCGCTTCTTCCGGGGAGAGAAGCCGCGACAGATGCAGATATCGGGCACCGGCCTGGGGCTCGCCATCGCTAAGGAAATCGTGGAGTTGCACGGCGGAAAGATTCTGGTGCAGAGTCAGCCGGACAGGGGCTCCACGTTCACCGTCCGGCTGCCCTTGGTCCAGTGAAGCTCCAGGTTATTGCCCGCAGGCTGCCCGGCATATCCCCGCCGGAGCCCGCCAGTTGTCTCCAGGTCTCGCTGCTCAGTATTTCTTCACGATAGACCGGTAGTTCGTCGGTTGCCGGCACTGCAACACCTGGGTCTCCTCCCGGTACTGGCGGACCTCGTCCAGGTCAATGCGCGCCACGGCGTAGCCCTCGCTGGGTTCCTCCGCCCTGGCGTATATCTTGCCCCGGGGGCCGATGATGCCGCTCTGGCCGAAGAAGGTGTACGAGGGTTCCTCGCCCACGCGGTTGGCGGCAGCCACGAAGACCGTGTTCTCGAAGGCGCGGGCCAGCAGATACACGCGCCATTCGTCGACGTGCGGCTCCTCCCAATTGGCGCACACGATCAGCAACTCTGCCCCTTCGAGCACCAGGCTGCGCGCTACCTCTGGGAAGGCCAGGTCCCACCCGATCATCAGCCCGACCGTGCCGAACGCCGTTTCGAAGGTGCTGATCCGAGGCCCGGGCCGGAAAGCGATGCGTTCCTCTCCCCGCAGGTGGACCTTGTGGTACTGACCGATGAGATCGCCGTCGGGCCCGATCAATACCGCGGTGTTGTAGAGAATGCTCTCGACCTTTTGCTTGCTGACCATCCCAAAGGCGACGTGCACACCGAACTCGCTCGCTCGCTGGGCGATCAGGTTGACCGTGGGGCCTGGGATGCGCTGGGCCATGTCTGGGAAATGTGGCCCGGCTTCATAGCCCGTCGTGACCAATTCCGGGAAGATGATCAGGTCTACCGGCTGTTCGCTCGCGACGCGGGACATGAATTCGCTCATCTTGACCAGGTTGTCTTCCATCTGGCCCAGTTCGGGTTTCATCTGTACCGTGGCAACTGAAATCTCGCGCATGATAGATAGTCCTCCGTATGTAGATGATGGCGATCTCTGTTCTTATTCCTCTGGGCACTACTCAGCCTTTGGCGCAATTCAAGACCTGACAGGTTTTAGATACTGGTTCTTGGCGTAGATGTCTCTCAAAACGCTAAGCTTGTTCATCTGAGAGGCTTTCTTGAAAACCTGTCAGGTCTGACTGAATAGTAACTTCCTCTGTCTCAACCGTATGCTTCAACCAGTACCTGCGGATCGTGTAGGGGCGCGGTTTCCGCGCCCCAGGGGTGGGCTTACCCGGCCAGTTTGGTCGCTTTGTCCGCCTCGGTAGAATCCAGGTTCTCTTCGTCGTGATCTTCCGGCCTTTCAGCATCCGGTGGCTGCCTTTGTTGTTCCAGCTTCTCCTGCAGACGGCCCAGGGCCGCCTCCCCCGCACGTTTGAGGATCCTGGGTCTGGGTGGTGGCTCCTCCTCCGGCTCGGCGAACGGATCACGGTCGTAGAGACGATAGAACACGTAGCGGCCCAGGACGCGTAGTGTCGCCAGCGTGGGTGCAGCGAGCAGCATGCCCAGGATACCGGCCAGGCTGCCGCCGATGATGATGCCGATCAGCACCATCAGTGGATGCAGGTTGAGGCTGCGGCCCAGGATTCGGGGCACGAGCAGGTTGCCCTCGACCTGTTGGATCAGGACGTACAATCCGACGACGACCACCGCGAACCAGAAATTGGTCAGTGGCAGATAGCTGGACCCCTTGAAAAGGGCCACCAGGATGGCCGGGATCAGCGCGAGGATCGGCCCGAGGTTAGGCACAAATTCCATCAGACCGGCCGTAAGGCCCAGCGCCACCGCGTAGGGCAGCCCGACGGCCATGCAGACCACGGTGGTGATGATCACCATGGCTCCGCCCAGCAGCAACTGGCCCCGCAGGAACGCGTTCCACGTGTCTGTGATCTGCAGACGCAGGCGCACGAAGTCGTCGCGATAGCCCGGTGGAGCCAGGTTGTCCAGGTGCTCGACGATGCGGTCGCCATCCCGAACCAGGTAGAAGGTGGTCACTAGGACGAAGATCAACTGCGCAGCCCCCGACGCCATGCCGAGCGCGACGTCCAGCGTTCCCTGGGCTACCGATGCCACGAAGGATCTCAACATCGAACTCAGTTCGGAGTATGCGTCGCTCAGGTCAAACGAGTAGCCGCGGATCTCCACCGGCTCTTCGAAGAAGGCACCGACGTCGGAGATGATGCGGATGAAGTCAACCTGCGCGGAACGCACGGCCCGCTGGATGCTGGGCACGATGGCCACCGGCGTGGCCAGTAATCCCAGCAACCCCAGCATCAGAACCAGGAAGACGAGGGCTGTGGCCAGCCCGCGTGAAACGTGGAGGTGGTCTGTCAGGAAATCGACGATAGGATCCAGGATGAAGGCCACCAGGAACGCGATCACCAGTGGGGGGATCACGCTGCGAAAGCGATAAAGCACCAGCGCCACCAGTACCAACATGACCACGACGACGATGCGCTTGGTGGACGTGCTCCAACGACGGACGGGTTCGCTCATCTATCCTTCCTTCTCATCGGTGTCCTATCCCCTTACCTGCACCAACCATGGGGCCAGCGCCCACACCCGCTCCCGGGCCAGGCCATACAGAGCCTCCCGCAGTGCGCTCAGCCCGATTGCTGGCAACAGCGATGGACCGCCAGGATCGTGCTGGCCTGGTGTCCCTCTCTGCATGGGGAACGGGGAAGGTGGCATCGCGTGCCGGGGCGGACGGACTTGCACCACCGTGTACTCTCGTTCGGCCTTGAGACCGGCTAGTTCCTTGGCCACGGCCAACGCTGTCTCGAAGTCGCCCAGTTCGTCCACCAGCCCGATCTCACGTGCCTGAGTGCCGGTCCACACCCGCCCGCGAGCGATCTCCTCTACCTGTTCCTCCGTCATGCCGCGACCTTCAGCCACGCGCGCCTTGAAGCGAGCGTAGCCCTCGCCCATGTCGCGCCGTACCCGGGCGCGTTCCTTATCACTGAAAGGGGCCATCTCCGAGTAGAGACCGGCCAACGCGCCCCGCTGGACTGGTTCACGCCTGACGCCCACCTTCTGATATAGGTCCGCCAGGACCAGCTTGCCGCCCCAGATGCCGATAGACCCGGTCAGCGTGGTCGGGCGGGCCACGATGCGGTTCGCCGGCGCCGAGACGTAGTAGCCGCCCGACGTGGCCTGTGCTCCCATCAGCACCACCACCGGCTTGCGCTCCCGCAGCCGGCGGACCTCGCGCCAGATCAAATCGGACGCCATGGCGGAGCCGCCCGGCGTCTCGACGTGGAAGACGATGGCCGCGATGTGGCTGTCGGCCTCGGCGCGCCGCAGTGCCTGGATGATCGTGTCCGCACCGGCCTGGGCCTCGACGACCGGGAACGGCACGGGAGCGGGTATCCGGTGGCTTTGCCCTGGGACGATCATCCCTTCCAGCGACACGACCCCGATGCGCTGGCGCGTCGTCCACTTGACCGGCTTGCGGAGCCAGCGGTTGGCCTGTTGCCAGGTGAGCAGCGCGGCTCCGCTGGGCTCACGACCGCTGGCTGCCCGGACATCGCCCCCCTGAACCTGGACCGCCCGGACGTCTGCGTCCGCTCCATCCCTGGCCGCATCCGCAGCGTCCGCTCGGTTCGCTCGGACCGCGGCCATCTTGGCCGCATCCACAGCGTCCGCCCGGACCGCGGTCATCTTGACCGCATCCGCAACGTCCGCTCGGACCGCGGCCATCTTGGCCGCATCCACAATGTCTCCCAACTCGTCCTCATACAGCACGCCATCGGCCAGGCCCGCCCGGACCGCCTCGTCAGGTGTGAGCGGCATGTCGTCGATCAGCGCGCGCACCCGTGCCACGTCGAGCCCGCGACCCTCAGCGATGGCATGGATGATCTCGTCGAAGTGGGAATCGAGAATGGCGTTGAGCATCTCTCGGTGCGCCCCGGTCATCGTCGAACGACGGAACATATCGGGCGCGACCTTGTACTCGGCGATAGACTCGAAGTCCGCCGTCACTCCTGCCAGAGCCAGTGTGTCTTTGAGGAAAATGGTCTCGGCGCGCAGTCCCAGCGCGGCCAGGCTGCCGCACGGCGGGAGAACGATCTCGTCGCAGGCTGAGGCCAGGTAATACTCGCCGGTGCTTGCGGTGGGCAGCCACGCGATCAGCCGTTTCCCTCGTGCCCGCAGCCTGAGCAGCATGCGGCGCAGGCTGTAGAGCTTGGGCAGTCTGGCCGGAAGCGTGTGGAAGCGCAAGACGACGCCCTGCACGCGGCTGTCGCCAGCGATCACCTCCAATGCCGAGCGCATGTCCTCCAGGCTGACTTCGCGGGGCAGCAGTGACAGGCGGTTGAAGGGGAAGGGCAGCGGGTCGCGCCGGGGCGTGCGTTCGGGGTAGGATCCCCGCAAGGGCAGCACCACGTAGTCGAGGCCCTTCCGGCGCAGCGAGCGCAGGAGATTAGCGCCAGTGTTTATCGTGTTGCGCAGGATGTCGCGGGGTTTCATGGGGTCGCGTCTTGCCTCTGACTGGTCTGACCACGCTGTGCGAGGGTGCCCATCACACCAGCCGCAGACCCGGGACCACGTCCAGGTCCCAACCGGCGCGGTCACCGGCGATGAAATGCCGGTACGCGCAGGCTCCGACCATCGCTGCGTTGTCGGTGCAGAGGATCGGCGGTGGATAGTATACCGGCACGCTGACACGCGTGGCCGTCGTGGCCCGCAGCGCCAGGTTCGCCGAGACGCCTCCGCAGAGCAACACGCCCGTCACGTCGAACGCCTCGGCCGCCCGCGCCGTCTTGGCCGACAGCACGTCGACCACGGCTTCTTGAAACCCGGCCGCCATATCGGCCAGCAGCCGGCCCTCGGGTGGGTCGCTGAGTCTCTGGACGGCCCGCAGCACGGCGGTCTTGAGGCCGCTGAAGCTGAAGTCGTACGGACGCCGGCCTTTGCGAGCGGCATCCGCATTGTCATCCAGCCATGCGCGGGGGAAGGCGAACTTCGCCGGGTTGCCCTGGCGGGCCGCCTTCTGAATCGAGGGGCCGCCGGGGTAGGGGAGCCCCAGCAGTCGTCCCACCTTGTCGAAGGCCTCGCCCGCGGCGTCGTCGAGTGTGCCGCCCAGGTACTCGTACTGGCCATGCTCGTGTATCAGGATGATCTCGGTGTGGCCTCCAGACACGACGAGCGCCAGCAGCGGGAACGCTACGTCTTCCCCGCCGTCCGTTGCCTGCATGAGCGAGGCTGGGGAATCCTCCTCAGTCACGTCCAACCAGTGGGCGTAGATGTGTGCCTCCAGGTGATTGACGCCGATCAGCGGCAGGTTGCGCCCCACCGCGATGCCCTTGGCGGCGTTGACCCCCACCAGGAGCGACCCCGCCAGCCCAGGCCCATACGTCACAGCCACGGCGTCCAGGTCGTCGAACCCCAGGTGAGCGCCTCGCATCGCCTGTTCAATCACCGGGACGATGGCCTCGATGTGGGCGCGCGAGGCGAGCTCGGGAAAGACGCCGCCATAGCGGGCGTGTAACTCTACCTGCGAGGCGACGATGTTAGATAGGATGCGCCGCCCATCCTCTATGACGGAGGCGGCTGTCTCGTCGCAGGAGGTCTCTATCGCAAGGATGCGGGTCACAGCTTGATCACCAGTTCCTTTGGGTAGCCTGTCAGGTTGTGTACGGTGCCATCGGGATCGATCCACACGTCGTCCTCGATGCGCATCCCGAAGCCTCGGTCAGGGTAATATAGCCCCGGCTCACAGGTGAAGACGTGACCGGGCTGCAGCACGTCGGTGTTCGAGGGCACGTCCGCGAACCGTGGCTCCTCGTGGACCGCCAATCCCAGCCCGTGGCCCAATGTGTGCACGTAGCCTGACTCGGTCTTCGAATCAGTGGCGATGGTCGGATGGCCGCGATTCTCGAAGAACTCGCACGTCATCTGCTGGTAACGTCGCGTTTCCGTTCCGACTTGGTAGGACGCCATCATCTTGGCCTGGCACTCGTACACGTCCTGGTATGCTTTCTCGATCTCCGGCGGTGCGTAGCCCAGGCAGAAGGTACGGGTGATGTCCGCGAAATAGCCACCGCCCGCCTCTTGGGGGAAGATGTCGAAGACGATGGTCTTGCCCAGTTCGACGATGTCCTCCATGCCGCCCTTGTTGTGAGGAACGCCTGCGTCGCGCCCGATGGAGAAGATGATACCCTCGGGGTCCTCGAGCCCCTGTGCCGCGATCAAGCGCGCGATTTCCTTGTGCACGCGTCCGATCATCAGCGGGGCACCATCGGCCTGCACCAACGCCCCGTCTTTCACCTGGTGTGACTGCAGAAACTCAACCGTCTGACCGATGACGTCACAGGTGCGCTTGCCTGCCCCCTGGATGCGCTCGGCCTCGACGGCGTCCTTGGTTGCGCGGGCAGCGTCGATCAGCGTCACGTCGAAATCCCCATATACCTCGATGCCGTCCAGGCGTTCGTTCAGCGCATTGAGGAACACCCAGGCGCTGCCCCGGTCCATCATGCCGTAGAAGCCCACGCGTCCGCTGACCTCCATGTCGGAGAATATGCGGCTGTACAGCTCGATCGCGGCGGCCAGTTGATCGCCCGTCTGGCGCAGGATACCGACGTAGTCGTACTTGTTCACGTTCACGGTGGTCAGCCCGCTGGCGGCGGCTTGCTCCCGCTCAATCGGCGAACACAGCAGCACGGGCTCGTGACCGCGCTTCTTGAGCACGCGTGCGCCCGTGAGGCCCGCGCCGTTGGTCATGTAGTACATAGGTGGGTTGCCGTGCACTTTGCCCGCGACGAGCATCGCGTCCAGGCCCCGCTCGTCCATCAGGTGGTCCAAATCTTGCTTCATGGTTTCTCCTCTGCTTCTGCCTTTAACTACGAACGGTCTTTCTCTGTGGTTGCATGTTTGACGGCTCTCAGCAAATCACGCTCCTGCTCGGGGATCACCGTGCGCGGATCGAGCACCAGACGATCCTCCTCAATGCGGGCCACGACCGGTGGGTCGCTGGCTCGAAGCGCCGCCGCCAGTTCGTCTGGATGCGTCACCGGTAGCGCGACCATCCTCGTGGGCAACGTCTCTCCCGGCAGGCTGCCTCCGCCGACTGTGGATTGCCCGTCCACCACCTCACCCGCTATGCCGTCGCGGCTCAGTGTCCTGCGCCACCGGCGTGCGCGTTGCCCGACCTCCGCCAGGGGCATAGCCATCATGCGCCAGACGGGTATCTGCTCGGTGGCTTCGTCCCTCAGGTAGTGCAGCAGTGTCGCTTGTAGGCCGGCCAGGCACAGCTTGTCGGCCCGCAGCGCGCGCGTCAGCGGGTGGCGTTTGAGTGGCTCGACGTATTCCGCCTGCCCGACGATGATGCCCGCCTGCGGCCCGCCCAGCAGCTTGTCGCCGCTGAAACACACGACCGCCGCCCCTGCGGCCACGCTCTCCTGTACCGTCGGCTCGTGCATCAGCCCGAACTGGGCCGTGTCCAGGAGTGCCCCGCTCCCCAGGTCGTGCATCACCGGCACCTTGTGATGCTCTCTCTCCAGCGCGACCAACTCGGCCAGCGTCGGTTCGGTCGTGAAGCCCACGATGCGGAAGTTGGAGTGGTGCGCTTGCAGGATCAGCGCCGCGTCCTCGTGCTCGTCCAGCGCCTTCGCGTAGTCGCGCAAGTGGGTGCGATTGGTCGTGCCGACCTCGATCAGCCGCGCCCCGCTCTGGGCCATCACGTCCGGCACGCGGAAGCCGCCGCCGATCTCGACCAGTTGCCCGCGCGATATGACCACGCCTCGGCCCTGGGCCAGCCCGGTCAATGCCAGGAGCACTGCGCCCGCGTTGTTGTTGACCACCAACGCCGCCTCCGCCCCCGTCAACTCGCGCAGCAGCTTCTCGGCGTGAATCGTGCGGTGACCGCGCCGGCCTGCCTGCAGGTCGTATTCGAGTGTCGAATAACCCCGGCTGACCGCCTCCATCGCCGCCCGGGTGGCGGAAGAGAGGGGAGCCCGTCCCATGTTGGTGTGGATAATCACGCCGGTGGCGTTGATGACCGGGCGCAGCGTCGGGGCCAGGAGTTCCTCCAGATGCGCACCCGCCCGGGAGACCAGTGTCCCGATGCCGGGCACGTCTGCCCCTGCCCGCACCTCGTCGCGCACCGCGTCTAGCGTTTCGCGCAATGCGTTCACCGTCTGGCGATGCCCGTACGTGGTGATCAGTTCCTCCACGGCCTCCTCGCCGAGCAGTCGATCCACGCTGGGGAGTTTGCGCAGTGCCTCGTTGCTCATGTGTATGCCTCGCTCGCCATGCTTGTGTCCTGTGCCCATATTATACTCTGAAACAGGCTAGTAGGACAAGGTTGCCTTGAGTTGAATCGCGCGCTCTTGTCGAAACCAGGTTTCTTCCGAAGAACCTGGTTTCTTCTACCCGAGGCAGGTTGGCGTGATAAGGTAACCTTGGGTCGGATCACCCACTGGTCTTAAGACAGGGCATCTGATATAATAAGTGCCAGGATGTCCCTACAGGTTGAGGGTTGTCGATTCTGACGCAAGCCGGGCTAGCCACGTGCTGGACGGTCGGGCTGCTGGAGGAGATGTGCTGGACACTTCATCGCGCGGGTACACAGTGATCACACCTCACCGTATCCTGGTAGTGGACGATGACCCGGCGATCCAGCGCATGGTCAGCGACAAACTCCAACTTGCTGGCTTCGACGTGTGGACCGCTGCATCCGGCCGGGAAGCGCTGGAGCTGATTGCCCAGCGCGGCCTACCTCACCTGGCCATCGTCGATATCATGATGCCCGGTATGGATGGCTTCGACTTCTGCCAGGAAGTGCAGACATTCACTGACCTGCCGATCGTCATGTTGACCGCGGTGGACGAGGAGGAGACCGTCATCCGCGGTATCCGCTACTTCGCCGAGGACTACATCACCAAGCCCTTCAGCCCTCGCGAGTTGGTCGCCCGCGTCGAGCGCGTGCTGCGCCGCATCGGCGACTTCGCCTATGCCCTCGATCCGCTTGTGTCGGTGGACGATCATCTGGCCGTAGACTTCGGCCATCAGCAGGCCATCGTGGACGGCCGGGCGACTGCCCTGACGCCCACTGAGACGAAGATTCTGTACATTCTCATGCGCAACGCCGGACGGACCGTCACCACCGACTTCCTCTTGCGCCGCCTGTGGCCGCTCGATCAGGTGTTCGAGGATACACTGCGCGTCCACGTCCACCGTCTGCGCAAGAAGATAGAGCTGCCTCCTGGCCCGCCTCAATACGTCGTCACCGAAAGGGGTCTGGGCTACAGGTTCGCGGCCAGGCACTGAAGAGAGGCGCGGGCGGGTTGGAGGCATAGGTTCGCCACAGTTCGGGCCCGACGGGTCTAGTATACGCCAAGGAGGACGAGATGAGCGATAGGCAATCGGAGGGTGAGCCGCAGGCCAGTGCCCCGCAAGATGTTGCGCACATCCGCGATATCATATTCGGCACTCAGATGCGCGATTATGAGCAGCGGTTCCAGGCTGTTCAGCGTGACGTGGAGCGGCTCCAGCGCGAGATTGACCGTCTGACCGAGCAACTGGCCGAGCAGGACAGCGGGCAGACCAAGAAACGACAGGCGCTGCGCCAGGAGATGCGCGCAGCCGACGACGACCTGCGGGATGAGCTCCGCCAGACGGCCGAGAAGCTGACGAACGACAAAGTGGACCGTGTCGCTTTGGGTGATTTGTTCGCCGAGCTTGGCGCGCACCTGAAGGCGGGTGGCTCTATCGCGGACGTGTTGAAGGGACTGGGTGAGTTGACACAGGACTAGATTGATGGCTGAGAGTAGCCCGTTGCCGCCCCGTGCGGCCCCCTCTGGCGAGGCACCGGACTCTGAGTCGCGGATGCCGCGAGACGATCCATCGTTGGAATCGTTGCGCGACATCCTGTTCGGTCGCTACCGCCAGCGGCTCGTCGAGTTGGAGGCGGAACTGGACGAACTCGAGCGGCGCATGGCTGACCCGGATGCCTTGGTCACGGTGATCGCGCCGGTACTCGGTGCCGCTATCCGGCGCAAGATCCGTGATGCCCGCGATGAGATGATCGAGGCCCTCTATCCGGTCATCGGGCAGGCTGTCGTCCGCGCGGTGTCCGAGGCCATCCGTGACCTGGCCCGTGCGGTGGATGCCCAGATGCGCGCCTCGCTCGGCCCTCGTGCCTTATGGCGGCGTTTGACTGCCCGGATCAGCGGCGTGTCCAGCGCCGACGTGGCGTTGCGAGATGCGCTCCCGTTCGCGGCGTCTGAGGTCTTCCTCGTCCATCGTGAGACCGGCTTGCTGCTGTGGCACGTCTCTCGTGATGGCGATGGCTCGCCAGATTCCGATCTCGTCAGCGGTATGCTGACCGCCATCCGTGACTTCGCCCAGGACGCCTTCGGACGGGGCAAAGAGGGGCAGCTTGACGAGATTCAGTACGGCGATTGGCGCATTCTGATTGAGGCGTCTCAACACGCCTATCTGGCCGTTGTCGTGGATGGCGTCGAACCCCTGAACTTCCGGGCTGAGATGCGGGAGCGGATTGTCGAGGTAGAGCATACCTACGAGAGACTTCTGCTGCGCTACGATGGCGATCCCACGCCCATAGCCCCGGTCGAAGAGTCGCTCCGCTCCCTGATAGCCTCCGTCGAACCTCCTGGCCTGAGCCGTGCCCAGAGGCGCGTGCTCTTTGGTGTGTTGGGCCTGATGTCCGTCTGCCTGCTCGCTGTCGTCCTGGCGGCGGGATGGGGCTGGCGGGCGATGCGCCGCACGCCCACCCCCACGGCCTTCGTGCCGACCGCCACGTTCACCGTCACTCCGTTGCCTACGTCTACCTCTACCTCTACGGCCTCTCCGACGCCTACGTCTACCCCATCGCCGACAGGTACGCCGACTCCCACGCCCACATCCACGCCCACGCCGAGCCCGACCGCCACTCCCATGCCCGTGACCGGTTTGATGACGGGCAATGTCTGGGTGCACGAGGGGCCATCCGCCGATTCGCCGCGCCTGGGCGTGGTGCTGCAGCGGGGTCAGGCAGTTGAGATCGTGAGCGTGCTGGGCGACTGGTACCGGGTGCGCTGGGCCCCGCAAGATCATGTCGAGATCACCGGCTGGGTGTCGGCGGTTTGGGTGGGCACGCCGCACGCCGTACCGGCTCGTATAATCACCCCGACGACGGGCTCACAGTAGGGTGGAGCAGCTATGTCGGTAGCCAAGGTCAGCAAGAAGGTCTGCCTGTTGGGTGACTTCGCCGTCGGCAAGACCAGCCTTGTGCGTCGTTTCGTGTATGATCTGTTCGATGACAGATACGTGAGCACCATCGGTGTCAAAGTCAGCCGCAAGACGGTTGCGGTCCCGGGGGGCGACGGCGTCACGGAGTTGGCGATGCTGCTATGGGACCTGGCGGGCAGCGAGGAGTTCAGCCGGATGCGGGCCAGCTACATGCGCGGCGCAGCCGGTGCTGTGCTGGTCTGTGACCTGACCCGTCCTGAAACGCTCGCAAGCCTGCGCTCCTATGTCCACGACCTGTCGAAGATCAATCCACAGGCGCAGTTCATCCTGGCCGCCAACAAGCGGGATCTGGTTGACCAGCGACAGCTCACCCAGGCAGAGATCGAGGCGGTCGCCGGCGACTTCGGCGCCCCGCACTATCTCACCAGCGCCAGAACCGGTGACGAGGTAGAAGCACTGTTTCGCCACCTGGGACGGCTGCTGATCGGTTAGGGCTTCTGGAGGGCTCCGTGGAGCTAGCTACGAGTCAGCTCATATTGCAGAGCTGTCGGATTGCCTACTTCGTGACCGACCGCGACTTGAACGTCCTGGAATCGGGTGGCGCGCTGGACGCGCTGTGTGGCGATCACGAGGCCGCTCTTGGGCGTTCATTGATGGAACTGGTGCCCGAATTCGTCGGCAGCGAGTCGTCGTTGGCCGACGTCTCGTCTGGAAGACTGCCTCAGTTTCAACTGGAGCTGGTCAATCGCTCTGCTCCTGAGGGCGATACCTGCTACATGACGCTCACCGCCTTGCCCTACGCAGGCCAGAGGACGGACGCGGCGATGCTCATCGTGGCCAGCGACACCTCTCGGGAAGCTGGCTACGTGCAGACGCTGAACCAGACGCGCAACGAGTTGCGTCTCACGTGCCGGGAGATCGCCGGGGAACGTGGGCGATTGCGGGCGTTGATGCAATCGAATCGCGATGGCATCGTCTTCGTTGGGACCGATCTGCGCGTGCAGTTCATCAACACCCCGGCGATTCAGATCTGCCATCTGCCCGGGCGGCCCGAGCGGTGGGTCACGCGCTCCATTCTGGATGTGCTCACCGCACTGCGTCGCCACGCCCCGGCGGTCGCGCGGGTTGGATTGGCCGAGATGCGTCGCTTGCAGGCGATGGATGGGCCGCCTGGTGAGGGCGAGTGTGAGTCGCCTCCCCGCGTGGTCCACTGGCTGAACCTGCCCGTGCTGGCCGACGCCGCACCGCTGGGCCGGCTGTTGGTTTTGCAGGACGTGACCGAACAGCGTCGGCTGGAGCAGATGCGCGACGACCTGGTTCATTCTCTGGTACACGATCTCCGCAACCCGCTTGCGGCGATCGCTCTCTCGCTACAGCTACTGGAGGTGAAGACTGCGGACGATCTCTCGCCCGACCTGCGCCGGACGCTGGCGAATGCTCGTAACAGCACCTTCGTGATGTCGGATCTGGTCGACAACATCCTGGACATGAGTCGCCTGGAAAGCGGGCAAATGCCCTTGCGGCGTGAGGCAGTGCCGATGGCCGACCTTGTCACGCGTGTGTTGCGTACGCAGTCGCTGCTGGCTTCTTACAAAGACCTGGCCCTGGAGAGCGACGTGTCGCCCGCGCTCTCGGACGCCTGGGCCGATGCCGGGATGATAGAGCGGGTGCTGCAGAACCTCCTCCGCAATGCCATCAAGTTCACCCCCCCGGGTGGATGGGTGCGGGTCGCGGCCGGACAGGGCGATGGAGGTCGGGATAGTGTCGCTCCCCGGTATGTGTGGGTCACCGTGGCGGACAATGGCCCTGGCATACCGGCTGAAGTGCAGGGCAGACTGTTCCAGAAGTTCGCTGCCGGCCAGCAGATGGAGCGGGGCAGCGGTATCGGGCTGGCCTTCTGCAAACTAGCCGTCGAGGCGCACGGTGGGCGCATCACCGTCGAAAGCGAGCCAGAGCGGGGAACCGCCTTTACTTTCACCTTGCCGATTGCTCCCGGCGCAACCCTCGCCGTCGGGGGAAACCCTTGACGTTTGACGCTAGACGCTAGACGTTTGACGCTAGACGCTAGACGTTTGACGCTGGACGCTAGACGTTTGACGCTGGACGTTTGACGTTCGGCACGTATCGTCTGTGGTGGCGCATGGATCCGAGCATACTTCAGACAGTGTTGCGAGACCGCAAGGTGGCCTATGCCGTCACCGACCGCGAATTGAGCGTGTTGGAGACGGGAGGCGCGGTGGATGCCTTGTGGGGCGACCAGCGCGCTCTTCTGGGGCGCTCTCTGTGCGACCTGGTGCCTGAGTTGGCTGGCAGTGAAGCAGCGTTGGCCGACGTACTGGATGGCGACTTGCCTCGCTTTGAGTTAGCGTGGGTCAACCGCCCAGCGGTCGACGGGCACACGATCTACCTCACCATGGTGAACCTTCCCCACCGCGACCAGGACGGCCAGATCGTCGGGCTCATTCACCTGGAGCAAGATGTCACCGAGGAAGGGACGATGCAGCAGCGTCTGATTCAACGCCGCAACGAGCTGCATCTGTTGCAGGCCCAACTGGCTCGACAGAACATGGCACTGGCCGCCGCCAACGCCGAACTACGCCGCCTGGACCAGGTGAAGTCCATGTTCGTCTCCGTGGCTGCTCACGAGTTGCGCACGCCGTTGGCGCCCATCAGCGGGTACGTGGAGATGCTCCTCGATGGGGACTTCGGCCCGCTCGCCGATGCCCAGCGCGAGCGCCTTGAGGTTGTCGAGGCGAACGTGCGCCGTCTCATGACCCTCACCAGCAACCTGCTCGACGAGACCCGGATAGAGACCGGGCACGTGGAGTTGGTGCTCCGGCCGACGGACCTGCGGGCGCTTGTGGATGTTGTCGTGGCTGAATACCAACCCCAGTTCGAGAGCAAGGCCCAGCGCTTCACGCTGCACGCGGCTCCCGATCTGCCGGATGCTCTGTGTGATGAGACGAGGGCCGCGCAGATCATCGCCAATCTGCTGAGCAACGCCAGCAAGTACACCCCCGCGGGTGGGCTGATCGGCATCCACTTGAAGCCCGCCGACGAGGCAGGTTTCCTTCAGGTCTCGGTCTTCGACGACGGCGTAGGTATGACGGTCGAGGACCAGGAGCGGCTGTTCGAGCGCTTCTTCCGTGCCGAGAGCGCTGCTTTGACCCAGGCCAGCGGTGCTGGCCTGGGCTTGCACATCACGCGCTCGCTGGTTGAACTGCACGGCGGGCGCATATGGTTCGAGAGCCAGACCGGTCGGGGCAGCACATTCCACGTCACCTTTCCCGTTGTCGAAGAGCCCGCCGTACCCTGAGTGAGCTCGCGGAAGCCTGGCTTCTCAGGGGGTGGGTATGCCATGTGCGGCACGTGAGCCGTAATGTGTCCTGTAACCTTGGCCTGCTACGATACCCATCAGACAGCACGTGTGGTGGGGGAGGGGCCATGAATTGGGATTCTACGTTTGCAGTACAGCGGGCGAACGCGCTGGCTGAGAGTCTGTTCGCCCTGGAGGAGCCTTGGCGCAGCCGATTCCTGTCGTGGGTGGCGTGCCGCGCTGGGGGTCGCGCGGCGCTCGACTCGATCCCGACACAGAGCCAGATGGCAGACTGGTTACGCGACTGCGAAGTGTACAGGGATACGGTGGCACTGTTCAGGGCCTGGCAGCCATCCTAGACACGCTCGTGCTCGTTGGACTGTGAGTTAGCTATGCTTGACGGAATTGTGCCTGTGTCGATCGCTCTCATCTTGGGCTTCATTGCCGGTTGGGTGGCGGCTTGGACGCTGTCGAAACGCCGGATCCACCGGCGCGATGAGCGCATCCGCAATCTGCGAACTTCTCTCAGGGCGGGGGACGTGCGCTTGCTGGATTTGAGGGCTCGCCTGCAAGCGTGCGAGGCGGAGTTGGATTCTGTGCGTAGCTGTGTCTGATCAGCAGAACCATGGAAAGGAGAACTGAAAATGGCGAGACTGGAGACGATAGAGGGCATCGGCCCGGTGTACGCGGACAAGCTCCGCGCGGCGGGTCTGGGGAGCGTGGAGGCGCTCCTCCGTGCCGGCGCGACCCCGCAGGGACGCAGGCAACTGGCGGAGAGCACCGGCATTGGCGACGAGTACATACTGGACTGGGTCAATCGAGCCGACCTGATGCGCGTTCGCGGCGTCGGTGAGGAGTATAGCGACCTTCTGGAGAAGGCCGGGGTGGACACTGTGGTTGAGTTGGCCCAGCGGAACCCCGACAATCTTCACGAAAAGCTGCTCCAGGTCAACGCCGAGAAACGGCTGGTCAGGCGTCCGCCCAGCCGGGCCATGGTCGCTTCCTGGGTCGAGCAAGCCAAGGTGCTGGCCAGGATCATGTCATATTGATTGGGGGTGGGCAACCGATCGCGTTTCTAGAACGGGAGGGGATCAATGAACTTCGTTGTGGGCTTGGTCGTCGGCTTGATCGTCGGGTGGCTGATCGAATGGATCATTGACTGGCTCTTCTGGCGTCGAAGGAACAGGACGCTGCGGGATAGGTTGGTTGAGGCCGAGGCCCAGGTCGGTGAGCTGGCGGCCAGGCTGGCGGAAGCCCCCACCGGCCCTGCCCGGGTGGTCGTGAAGGAAGTCGTGAAAGAGATCGTGAAGGAGAAGGATCGCCTGGAGCGAATCCGTGGCATCGGCCCGGTCTTTGCCCGTCGCTTCCAGGAGGCCGGGGTGCACACCTTTGCTGAGTTGGCCGCAATGGCTCCCGAACACGCGCGGGAAATCGTCGCTGTCGAGAACTGGCAGGCCGTGGATCCAGCCTCCTGGATTGCCCAGGCGTCGGAATTCGCTCACGGCTCCTCGGAGGAGAGCGATGGCTCACACCGCCAGTGAAGTCCGGCGCTTCGATCTCTTCAAGCTCATCGTGACGCTCGCGTTGCTGGTGCTCTTGGTCGTGCTTCTCATCGCGCGTTCGCGTCGCTCTGCTCCGGCCCCGACGCCCACCGCAGCGGTGCCTACCGCCGTGGTGGTTGCGGCGACCGAGCCGGCGGTCGAAGCCGAAGCTACCGCTGACGCGGATATTGGAGAGGCGGCTGAGGCTGAGATCGCCGTTCCAACACTGGACTCGCCGGTCGCCGGTGAGGTGTTGCCCGCCGGGGAGCTGGCGCTGAGTGGCACGGGCGAGCCAGGCTCGGAGGTGCAGATCGTGGTTGACGGTGAGGTCGTCGGCGTCGCCCCGGTGGGCAGCGACGGCAGGTGGACCTACGTCATCGATATCGAGGAGCCGGGCGAGCACGAGGTGGCCGTACGAGCCGTGGATGCTGGCGAGGAGGTGGTGGCTGTCTCGGAGCCAGTCCCGCTGATCGTTGCCGCTGAGGTGGTCGCCCCGACCCTGGATCCCTCGTTCGAGGGGGCCGAGCTGCCCGCCGGAGAGCTGACGCTGGGCGGCACGGGCGAGCCAGGCTCGGAGGTGCAGATCGTGGTTGACGGTGAGGTCGTCGGCGTCGCCCCGGTGGGCAGCGACGGCAGGTGGACCTGCGTCATCGACATCGAGGAGCCGGGCGAGCACGAGGTAGTCGTGCGAGCTGTGGATGCCGGCGAAGAGGTGGTGGCCGCCTCAGAGCCGGTGTCTGTGACCGTGGTCGCCGGGGTGGTCGCGCCGGAGTTTGAGGCCCCGGCCTCCGGGGCCGAGCTATCCGCCGGAGAGTTGACGCTGTCCGGCGTTGGCGAGCCTGGTACGGAAGTGGAGATCCTGGACAACGGAGTTGTCGTCGGTGTGGCACAGGTTGGTGACGATGGGCAGTGGCGTTTCACGTTCGAGCCAGAGCCCGGCGATCATCAATTGGCCGTGCGCGTGGCAGGAGACGAGGCGGCGGTGGGTGGCGCGGTTGCTGTCAAGGTGAGTAGCCCTCCTTCTGGCACGGCCTGTGATGCCCCGCTTGGCTCATGCACGGGTGATAAGTACGTCGTCGTCTCCGGGGACATGCTGTGGTGCATCAGCCGATGTGCGGATGTCAACCTGTACGCGGTGATCGCCGCCAATCCTGAGATCGAGAATCCCGATCTCATCTTTCCCGAGCAGATCATCCGCATCCCGCGCTAGGGAGAGGGCATCCCCGGTCACGGGGGCGTAATGTGTTTCGTAAGGTTCACCCGCTACAATGTATGGAGATAGAGCAAGTGAGCTACGCGAATAGGCTACAGCTACAGATGAGCAGGAGGGAAGTATAACCAATGAGTCAATCTGCACTAAATCTCGGCAACCTGTTTGGAACTGCCCTGGAGGCCATGACGGCCCACCGTCGGGAGATCAACGACCTGGACGGCTACAATGGCAACCACGGCGACAACATGGTCGAGAATCTCCGTATGATCACCGACGCGGTTCAGAGCAAGAGTTCGGAGCCGCCCACCGAGGCCCTCCACTACGCCGCTCAACTGCTGCAGTCGCAGGGCCGCGGCGGCACAAGCCGGTACTACGCCACGGGCCTGGATCAGGCGGCTGAACAGCTTCAGGGGCATGCCAGTCTGGGCGGCGATGACGTGATGTCGCTGGTTCAGACCCTCTTGGGCGCGATTCCGTCTCAAGGTTACCAGCCGCAGCCACAGGCCGGAGGGAGCGTTCTCGATCAGGTCTTGGGGCTTGCCGGCGGACAGTCACCCCAGTCACCCCAGTTGGATCAGGAGGGCGACGGCCTTGATATCGGCGACGTCGTGAATGCGCTGCTGCCTGCCGGTCTGGCTTTCTTGCAGGCCAAGCAGGCCGGTGCTGACACGAAGTCGGCGATCGGCCAGGCTCTCATGGGGGCACTGATGGGCGGACAGGTGAATCCACTTCAGACCGGGACGCCCCGCGCCGCTGCCGGGACGCTGATCGCGCAGACCATGCTCCAGGCACTGAGCGGCCGGAGGTAGTTTCCGGGCGCGTGGGGCGTGGGCACGGGTTTACCCGATTGGCGCATTTGCGCAGGTGTCCGACTATGTCGCGATCATATCGCGACCATATCACGATCGTATCGTAAGCAGAAATCAGACAGAAAACTGGAAAGGAGAGACAGCGATGGCTAAGAAACAACAGGAAAAGAAGAAGGGCATTCTGGGGCGGGCGATTGACGCGGTGACGACCCGCGACGAGAAGGCAGCCGCCGAGGCGGCAGAGCAAAAGGCCAAAGAGGTAGCCAAGGAGGCCGCTGCTGCCAGTGCCGCGGCCGCGCACGAAGCCTCCAAGCGCCGGGTGGCCGAGAGCAAGGCCAAGCGTGCCGAGGAAAAGGCGAAGGAGGCCGAGAAGGCCGCCGCTGAGGCAAAGGTCAAGCTACAACGCCTGGAGAGGGAGAAGCGGGAGAAACTGGCGACCGAGATGCGCGCGAAGCTGAAGCGCCAGGAAGAGGAGATGGCCGCCGCGGCGAAAGAGCGCACCTACGTGGTCAAGTCGGGCGATAGCTTGAGCAAGATCGCCAAGGAGGTTCTCGGCGATGCCAATCGCTGGCCCGAGATCTTCGAGGCCAACAAAGACCAGATCAAGGACCCGAACCTGATCCGCCCGGGGCAGGAGCTTCGTATCATCAATCGAGATGACTGACCCGAGGCATCGAAACCTGACCCGAACCTGATCCACCCGGGGCAGGAGCTTCGTGTCCCATCCTGGCCCGAACGGCTGACGAGCCTGGCCGGCGCGGTTGACGCTTCGTACGAACCGCGGGGGCCAGGCCAGAAATCGTGACCTGACGCAGGGGGTGTGCTCGGTGCATCAGCGCCGCACAGCCCCTGCTGTCACATACAGCGCCTGTCCCCATGCGCTGTGAGTTGACATCACGCTGATGTCACTTATAATATATGTTGTGCAACGACCGCTGCTTGCGGCGCTTCTTCATTCCCTCACGCTGGCCAACGTGGTACACCCATCGATCGGTGGGATGGCGCTGCACGGCTTCCCTCATGCAGTGGCGAAGTCGCTTCGCTTCCCATAGAGCAGCACGGGTGTGGGGGTGAGTATGATGGCGAACAGCGGCCTGGCATTGACAACTGTAGCTGTGATGTTGGTCAACTTGGCGGGTGTGGGCCTATCGCCAGCGCTTCACCTGCCAGCAGTGTCGGATGTTGGGCTGGATTCCCATGTGCCCGTCGTCTTGCCGCGCTGGTTCACCGCTGCTTCTGCTCCAGGTGAGCCCGAGACCGCCTGTCTGGCTGCTCTTCCTCCGTGGTTCACAGCTCCCGCTCGCTTCCCTGCTTCCCACGCCTCGCTTGCAGCCTCTGCCGATCATCACACCGTTGCGCCAGATGCTGTCACAGTCTCTGGCCCCACCGAGATCAACAACTGCGACACGGTCACCTACACGGTAGTCGCAGTCAACGACGCCATCACGACTACCAACGTGGTTATCACCAGCGCGATGCCGTCCGGCTTCGCGCCCACCGAGCGCGTGTGTGCTTATCCTTCTCTCGTTCCCAACGAGACCGTCACGTGCACCGCTACCTTCGTGGCCGGCTGCGACGCTGTATCCGGGCAGAACGAGACGCGCATCAGCCAGGACGGCTATGGGGACTTCACGGTCTACACAGAGTACCTCGTCAACCCGGGCGCGATCACGCTGCGCAAAGAGCCCGCCGTTACCGGTGCCTCGCTCGGTGACGTGGTCACCTGGACGATCTACGTGGAGAACACCGGCTATGGCACCGTCTCCAACGTCATGATCACGGACACCCTGGATGCAGGACTACAGTACGCGAGCGGTACCACAAGCACCTCGGTCATCTCCATTCCGGCCGGCGAGACGCGCACATTCGCCGTCAGCGCGCGGGTTGTGGGCTGCTCTGACCTGGTCAACAACGTGGAGGCTACCTGGGGCTGTGAAAGCGCGACCTGTCAGCGAGAGACGGCCACCGCCAGCATAGATCTGAAGACGCGTGAGCCGCTGCTCGCCTTCACGCCGCCCAGCATCGTCGTGGACTATTGCACCGGTCAGAGTACCTTCGCCATGCCCGTGAGCAACGTGGGCGCCGGTGACGCTTACACGCCCTCCGTCGCCGTGGATTTCTCCCCGCTGGGCGTTGTTGCCTCATCCGCTCCCTACACCGGTGGGTCTTTTCGCATACCCGGCGCTATCGCCGCCGGGAGCTCATATCCCCTGACGTTCACCCTCTCTGTGCCCGATCCACCATGCGGCGCGGCTGGTCAAGGTGATACGGCGCGGTACCAGCCTGTCTACTACGATGGGTGCAACAACCCGTTTTCCATCCCGCTTCGTGAGGGCTCCTGGACGGTGGGGGGTGGCACGCCGTCGCTGAGCGCGAGCAAGGCCGGCCCGTCCGAGGTCTACGCGGATGAACGGCTCACCTACACGCTCGGCGTGGACTTCAGCGACATCGCGGGCTCCGTTCTCATCACCGACGTTTTCCACGCCCCGTGCGGCTACACGTTGGTAGACGACGGGGGCGGGACGGTGGTCACTGCCACCAACCTGGTCACCGTCACCTGGAGCGTGGCCGCCAGCCCTTGGTCCGCTACGCTCGTCTTCTCCCCGACGAGGCAGTGCCCGGACGTGTGCGGCTGTTGTGGCGACTTTATCCAGAACACGCTGACCGCCTCTGGCAGCGACTGCCAGGACTGCGCCGTCACAGCATCCGAAAACCTGAATACGGCCATCCAGTGCCAGGGCCTGCTGCAGGCCCGGCCCAAGGCGGTGTCTCCCGTCAGTGCGGAGGCGTGCACCACCCGGACGTTCACCAACACCTACGTCTTCGGCAGCACGTTCGTCAACACGCCGACCTGGCAGGGTTTGGTCTTCACCGACGCCATGTCGAACCTGACCTACGTCGCGGCCAGCGCGCAGATCAGCCTCACCGGCGGGATGCAGGCCTGCACGGCAACCTTTGCTCTCGACGACGTCGATCCGTTGGTGATCAGTAGTATCTCCCCCACCTGTCCCGTCGACGTGCCCGGTGCGACGATGCGCATTGCTTACCAGGCGCTGGTCGAGGACAACTTCACGTGCGCTGGCGGCGAGTTCTACGATTGGTCCTACCTCAATGCTGGCGTCACCGGCACCTTCTGGTGCCCCGCGTGCGATGATGGTACGTTCGAGGAGGGAGTCTACGTGGGCGTCGAGGAGGCCCAGATGGCGGTGGAGATCGGCGGTGTGCCTGACATTGTCGCCGACTGCCAGGTGTTCACGCCCACCGTCACGATCAGGCGACTTGGCGACGTGCCTGCCTACGACGTGTACGTCACTATGCCCATCACTGACTACGCCAGCGTCGAGGTGCTGGGCTTTGACGGCGCTGTGCCGGTTTTCACGACCACCGACCCCATCAGCTATACCTGGTACTATTCCGATGCCTTCACGTCGGTCACCACGGCCACCGTACGTCTGCGCGTGCAGCACCTCTGCGCGCGCGTGAACCCGTTCCGCGCCACCGTGCGTCACGACAACGTCTGTGCCGACGACGACGTGTATGGCGGCGCTTGTGCTGCCACTGCCAGCGCGTCGTACACCTGGCTCCAATGCAATCCTATCCTGTACAAGTACCCCGAGTTGATCTACGCCGCGGATGACGTGATCACCTGGACGATGACGGTGATCAACTCTGCCCCTGGTGTGGCCTATGGGGTCACGCTCACGGATGGCTTGGGCTCTGGGCTGCGTTACATGCGCTCCACGATTACGTCGTCGGTGGGCTCCGCTGCTGGGGTGGCACCTGTCACCTCCACGAACGTGATCACCTGGGACGGTCTGACCGTGCTCCCTGGCGAGAAGTACACCCTCACGTTGGCTGCCGAGGTCGTCGGATGCGATGACCTGACCAACCGCTTCCACGGGCAGCGCGGGTGTGGTGGGACGGTCTGCCAGTCGGGATGCTCGCTTGCCTCCGCGGTCAGGTTGCCGCCGTCAGCGCTGGTTAACACGAATCTCGTCCGGCCGATTGCTTTCTGTCTCACCGGGACGGTCACCGCCACCGTGCGTAGCGCTGGCCTGTTGAGCGTCTACAGCGCCACGGTGACGGAGACGTTGCCAACCGGGCTGCTCTACGTGCCCGGCAGCAGCGAATACGTCGTGGGGACGGGGACGACGCCGCCTGCGAGCGGCTGGACTGCCGCGGGCGATCCGTCCGGCGCGCCGGACGGCCCGCTGGTTTGGACGTCCTCCGAGATCGCATCCTTGGCCCGTCTGCGCCCCAAGGAGACGACCTGGGTGCGTTCCCTCGTGTACGCAGACTGCGACTTCGAGGGCGGGCGCGTTGTTATCCGCACCTCCTATCAGGATGTGTGCCGTGATCCACGGTCTACGTCGGCCAGTGGCTATTTCGCGTCTGTGCTTCGGCCTGAGATGACCGGGCTGAAGGAGGGCCGCAACCTGAGCACCGGCTCCACCTGGGGGGGGCGCGTCCTTGCTGAGCCGGGGGAACAGGTGCAGTGGCAAATCACGCTGGACAACGGCAGCGCGATTCCTGCACCGCTCACTGTTGTCACGGATGTGCTTCCGTCGAACGTGTCCGTATCCGGCGTCAGCCCGCTGCCCGACTATCAGGCCGGGCGGGTGATCACGTGGTACGTGGGCTCCCTCACCGGCACCTGGACCGCCCGCATCACCGCCACGGTGGATGGCGGCGGGTGCACGGCGGTGGATGAGCGCAATGTGTTCACCGCGACGTGGGGCTGCCCGGAGACCGGCTGCCGCGAGCGGACAGTCGGCCAGGTGCCGCTGCGCACGCGCCCGGTGTATGGCGATCTGTCCGTCCGCGCGGACGTCGAACCCGGCACACTACATCGGTGCGGCGGCGTGCTGACCGTCACGCTGAACAACGACGGCCCGCCGGCCTACAGCGTGGCCCTGACCGACACGCTGCCCGCCGGCTTTGTCTACAGCGACACCCTGGCGGCCAGCACAGCGCCTTCCGGCACGCTGGACTTGGGCCAGACGACGGTCTTCACCTGGGGTGTCCTGCCCACCGGTCTCACCACGCTCACGCTGCGCGTCAACTCTGGTGCGAGCGGCGACTGTACCACGCCGGTCGGTGGGGACAACGTGATCGCTGTCCGGTACGACGACGCCGACTCGTGTGCCGCCACCGGTCCGTACACGGCCACTTCCTCCGCCGGGATCGACGTGATTGCCCCCGACCTGGGCGTAGAGAAATCGCCCCGCACCCAGTCCGTGGCCCTGGGGGGCACGGCTGTCTGGACGATCACGCTCACCAACGGCGGAAGTGGTGTGGCGGACAACGTCACCGTGGAGGATTCCCTGGGCGATGGCTTTGATTCCGCCGGCGTCGTCGAGGGGGACGGGGCCATCGTTGGGAACGGCCCGATCAGCATCACCTGGGCAGGCATCACGTTGAGCCCCGGGGTGACGTGGACGCGCCGTGTCACGGCCACGCTCAACGGACCGGGCGCGGGCCAGGCCAACCGCGTGACCGTCACCGGCGACTGTGATGCCGGCTGTACCTACACGGTGATCAGCGATACGGCCTACGCTGCCGGATTTGAGTTCGTCAAGCTACCCGATCTGCAAGTAGCTACGATTGGTGAAGTGATTTCGTTCACCATAGATATGCGCTACTACAAGCCACTGAGCTATACCAACGCCGCCGTCTACGACGCGCTGCCCGGCGGTTTGCGCTTCGTCACCAGCACGCTCTCCCAGGGGGGCGGGCCGTTCGTGCCTGTGTCTCCCACCATCGCCGTCGGCAACGTGCTGACCTGGGCGTTCGGCAGTGGGGTCGGCCCCGTCGTCGCTACCATCGTGCTGACAGCAGTGGTCGAGGGCGTCGTCTCCAACCGGGACGGCGTGACGCTGACCAACGAAGCGCACTTCGTGTGGGAGGAGTTTCAGGCCGGCGAGTACGTGCTCATTGACGAGGTGGACGACGTAGAGGTAGCCATCGTCGAGCCCCTGTTGCACCTTGGCAAGTCACACGTCACGCCGCACGGGTGCGGGGCCACGCTGTTTCAGGACAACTTCAACGACGGGAGTGCTGTCCCGGAGTGGACGCAGGTCAACAGCGGCTGGAGCGTGGCCGATGGCGTCTATCAGAACACCTCGACCGGCGACAACCGTCGTGCCTTCGCCGGCGCGTTCAGTTGGACGGATTACAGCTTCTCGGCCATGATCCGCTCGACGGATGGCGAGGACGAAGACCCCATCGGCCTGATCTTCCGGGCTCAGGACAGCAGCAACTACTATCTCTTCCAGTGGCAACGGGCCGGGAGTGGTTGGCGCCAACGCCTCCAGCAGGTTGGCTCGGGCGGCGGCACCTTGGACCAGAACACCGATCCAGCCGCTGCGTATGAGCTGGGACGTTGGTATCACGTCGAGATTCGGGCCGAGGGCAGCCTGCTGCGCGTCTTCGTGGACGGTCAGCAGGTCCTGTCCGCGATAGACACGACCTATCCGTCTGGACGGATTGGCCTGTATTCGCATCAGAATGCCGTCACGTCGTTCGACGATGTCCTCGTCACGCGCCTGCGCGATGACGCGTGCACCGTTGGCGCGAGCGACCGGGTGACCTACACCCTGCTCATCTCGAACCAGGGCCGAATCGCCGGCCATGACCTGGTCATCACGGACGCGCTACCCGCCGGGATGGATTTGCTCACCTACACCCTTGCCAGCGACGATCCGGCATCCGCGGTCGAGGTGGAGCCCGTCCCCATCCCCGGTGCCAGCGGCGTCTTGACCTGGGGGGTCAATTCCTTGGCGTCCACGTCTCCCTACAGTCCGCTGGCTCACACGGCCTTGACGCTGACCGTCGTCCTCCAGGTGTCTGATGGCGTCACGGCCAACACGATCCTTGACAACCAGGCTTTCCTCTCCTACGACAACTGGGAAGGGGATGGCGATCCGCGGGGTGACCCATACGGCATCAGCGTCGAGCGAGAGAGCAGCGGCGGCTCCCACTCCACAGCCGTGCGCACGGTGAACGGTGGGATGGCCAAGACGGTGACCTTCAGCCCGCCGCCGACCGCGACGTTGGGCACGCTGCTCACGTATACGCTCGTCGTGCCCGCGCAGCCCATCACCGCGACGCTGTACGACGTGGTCGTGACGGATACCCTGGACAGCCGTCTCTATATCGAGGGCGTCACGACGTCGGGGGGCACCGGCGTGGTCGCGGACTACGCGCCCGCGTCCGGGCTGGTGACGGCGACGTGTGGCAGCATCCCGCACGATACCCAGGCGGTGATCCGGATCACCGCGCGCATCTCCCACGCGTGGCCCAGCTTGGTGGGTGACGCAGATGCGGGCGACGTGATCACCGACGTGGCGTACATGCGACACGCCACCGCGCCGGTGACGGAGAGCGATGAAGTCAATACAGAGGTCGGTGAACCAGACGTCTCGGTTGCCAAGTCGCTGGAGTCATCCACGGGCGGCCTGACCGGCCTGGACGGCGCCGCCCTACTGACGTATACGCTGCGCCTCGTCAACGCGGGCTCCAGCCCGGCCTACAGCGTGCACGTCACCGACGCGCTCCCTGCCGGCATCAGCGTCACTGCCCAGTACGGCGGGGACGCGCGCAGCGGGCCGGTCGTTGGCCCAGACGTGATGACCTGGACGTTGAACGTCATCAGCAACGTGCTTCCGGCCGGCGAGGTGGCGCTCACCTACACCGCCCGCATCACGCAGGCCGGCAACGATGCCTGGCTGACCAACACGGTGGACGTCCTTTCCCATTCGCTGACCGAGACGGTCCCCGGTGTGCGCCCCTACACGGACACAGACGCGATCTCTGTGGAGACGCCGCCGGTGGCGCTCGTCAAGTCCACGGAGCCAATCACGCTGCGGGTGGGCGACCTGGTCACCTATCACCTGGTCTTCACGGTGCCCGCGGGCATGGTTGGCATGGGTGACAACTCCTACCTGCGCGACGTCTTGCCACCTGGCGTCTGGTACATCACCGACAGCGAGACGCTGCGGTGGACGCCGGCGACGGTGGGCGTGAGCTCCCCTGGACGGGACAGTGGAACGGTGGACGATTCCCAGGTGGTCACCTGGACCTTCGGGCGGCCTATCACGAGCGCTCAGGACGTGCCTACGGTCGTCACGCTGACGTTCCAGGCCCAGGCGGTGGGGCTGCGCATCACCGACGGCGTGCCGGTGTGGCCTGATCAGATGGCCGTCTATGCCCTTACCGACACAGTCGACCTTTGGCAGCGGGGTGAGTTCGTGGGCGAAGACGAGGCCAGCAACCGGGTGCTCCAACCCCGACTGACGATAGACAAGGACAGCATCCCGCCGTCCGGTTCCTATGTTCCTGCCAACTATCGCATCACCTATACGCTGAGCATAATCAACGATGGCCGCGGGCCGGCCCACGACGTCGTCATCAGCGATGTGCTGCCCTCCGGCCTGCACTACGTTACCTCTACCATCGTCAGCACGGCCCCTCCAACGGCAGCTTTCACCTACCAGCCGCCGGTGCGCGCCACCGATACCATCACCTGGCTGGTGAATGGCCTGTGGGGCACGGACTGGAACGCTGGACTGCCCGGCGTGGCCGTGATCACCATGGTGGCCCACGTCACGGAAACGCTCGGCGCGGGGGTCCGTCTGACGAACACGGCGGCGATCCCCGCCTACGACAGCCAGCCTGGCGAGGGTCCCGGTCCCTGGCAGCCCGATGAGCGCGAGTACACCGATGGTGAGGACGACGTCTGGCACCACACACCGTCACCGTCGGGCATCAAGGAGGTCCGTCCTGTCACGGCCACCATCGGCGACGAGATTGTCTTCACTCTGGTTGGACCATATCTGGATTTCGCTCTGTACGATGTCGTCGTAACCGACGTGGTGGATAGCCGGCTGACGGTGGCGGGCACGCAGGCTGTCGGCAGCGGCGCTCCGCCCATTCATTCCTCGTTCATCGGGAGCGTGGTCACGGGTACCTGGGGCTCTGTGCCAGCGCGCAGCTACTCGGCGCTCGTCATCACGACCACGCTCGCCGAACCGACTGCCGGCGCGGCCGGCGACCTGGTCACCAACACCGCCGCTTTCCAGTGGGCGCTCACACCCAACGGGCCACTACAGCCCATCACGTACGTCAACGTCGTCACCGTCACCGTCGTCGAACCGGCGCTGACTCTGCTCAAGGTCAGTGATCCCCCCACCACCAGCACGGTGGGCGCGGGGGACCGGGTGACCTACACGGTGCGTATCACGAACGGCTCGGCCATCACGGTCAGTCCGGCCTATGACGTCGTCCTCGCCGACACGCTCTCCGAGTGGATGCGGGACACTGCGCCCGTGCTTCTGGCGGCGAATCTGGATGGTGTGCCCGTCCCCGGCGGTGACTACGCCACGGCCTACAGTCTGGGCACAGGTGTCTTCACGGTGGCCTTCGCGCCGGCCTTCAGCATCCCGGTCGCCAGCGTGTTGACGATCCAGTACGTCGCGCGCGTCGACGGTGGCGTACCGGCACGTGTGGATCTGATCAACCAGGCGGAGGTGGGGTGGACCAGTCTGCCTGGTCCGGTGCCCGCCGAGCGTGGCTACGGCCCGATCTCGGGTACGACCAACGTGCACGCCGGCCTGCCGGACCTGGACCTGAGCAAGTCCGCCGCGATCGGCATCGTGGACGCCGGCGACTTGCTGACCTACACGCTCACCGTGACCAACGTTGGCATCGTGTCTGCCACGGGTGTGATCGTCACGGACGCGGTCCCGGCCGGTACCACCTTCTTCACCGCGACCGGGGCGGCGACGGCGCGCCATCCGCCGGTGGGAGGTACCGGCGCAGTCACGTGGTATGTGGGCATCCTGGATATCGGTGTGCCCAGGCCGGTGACCATGGTCGTCCTGGTGGACGGCAGCTTGCCCGCGGGGAGTATCGTCACCAACACGGCCTGGGTGTCCGGCACCGAGGGGCTCACCGACACCGGCACGATCACAACCCCCGTCGGCGTCGTTGCCGACGTCGCTGTCTCCAAGACTGATTGGCCCGACCCGGTCGCTGCGGGCGCGCTGCTCACCTATACGCTGGAGGCGGTCAACAACGGCCCCAGCGACGCCGATGACGTGCGGGTCGAGGACACACTTCCGCCAGAGGTGACCTTCATCACCGCAACCGTCCCCGTCACGATTGCCCTGCCCGCCCTGGCGTGGCATCTGGGCACGCTGGCAGCCGGCGAGGTACGTCTCGTCACGGTGACAGTGCGGGTGAAACCGGACGTGACGCGGACGTTCACGAACACCGCCGCAGTCACCACCACCACGCCCGGCGACGATCCGGGCAACGACGAATACGCTGAACCCACCACACCGCTGACGCCCGGCCTGCAACTGGTGAAGACCGTGGAGCCGGGACAGGTCGTGCGTGGAATGCTGTTCACCTACACGCTGCGCATCGTCAACACGGGGCAGGTCACCGTCGCCGCGTTGCGTCTCACAGACACGCTCCCTTCGACCGATTTCCACTACGTCGCCGGCTCCGGCGTCCCGACCGATCCGGACGTCATCGTTGGACCTCTGTTGGGCTGGTCGGATCTGGTGCCTGTGGTGGGACCTCTCTCCCCGGGCGCGAGCCTCAGCGTCACCTTCCAGGTCACGACCGCGGTGGCGACCGGCGGCTACACCAACGTGGCCGGCGTCGAAGGCGACCATCCCGGTGGCACCATTACCGACACCGGCGACGTGCCGGTCTCTGTCGTGACCCCGACGATCGCGCTGGACAAGCGATTGGTGGCCTTCGACGACGACGAGCTATATCCCAACTACGTCACGTTCACCATCGCCATCACCAACCTCGGCCCCAGTGCCATCGGTGCGTTGCCGCTGCAGGATCGCTACGATCCCTACTACCTGGCGCTCGTGGATGCGCGTCCGTCCCCTGACACCCACGACAGCGGTGCGGGCACGATGGCTTGGGACGACCTGACGGGGCCAGCCCCCCATGGCTTCGGGCGCGATCTGCCCGCCGGCGAGGCATTCCGCTTGACCACCGTCTTCAGCGTCGCGCACACCATTGATGTGACGACGACCAATGTCGTGACGACGACCGGTGGCGAGGACGTTCACGACAACCCGATCAACGACGACGTGGAGACTGAGTCCATCACGGACGTCATACCGACGGCTGTGGAGTTGCTCTACTTCCGCATTGACGCCGTCAGCGGGCGCACAGTGCCATTGAGGTGGGCCACCGCGGCGGAGGTTGACAATTTCGGCTTCAACGTGTACCGGTCGCCGGTCGCCGATCGTTCTCAGGCCAGCCTGCGAGCTTTCGTCCCTGGCCAGGCGCGCGCCGGCGGAGCCACCTATCGCTACGACGACACGGTGCCCGCCGATGGTATCTGGTGGTATTGGCTGGCCGATGTAGACACCTCTGGGCTGGAGACTTTCCACGGGCCGGTGAGCGCCCGAGTGGGAATCAGCAGTCTGTTCCAAAGGATCTATCTGCCGCTGGTGATGCGGTGAGATGCACGACACGCGAGGCGGCGAATAGTCTTGAATCCTATTTTAACATATAGTTATTGACTTTATTATACAAAAGTGATATACTGGTCGTTAGTTGGATAGGCATCGTTTTGGTGGACGGTCTCTTGGCCGAAAGGGGGTGGGGCAAGATGATGCGCAAGACATGGGCTCCAGGTAATTCGTATGATGAACTCTCGGACGAGGAGAGGGGTACGATCCGATCGGTGTCTGGCTCCGCTCGCTCGCGCATTCCCGGACGAGGCATCCGCCTCCGTGGCGTGTTGTTTCCCCTGGCTCTGCTGGTCGCCGTATTGGCGGGTCTCCTATTTGACTTGACGGCTCTCGCCGCACACCAGCCCCCGGTCCAGACATATTACGTGCCGCTCCCTGAGGAGCAGGTGCGCGAATCTCTCCTGACACTCTACAGCGCTGTGGGTGATGACATACGGACCGTGGTCTCCATCGCTGCGATCTCTGACGATACCATCATCTACTACGATCAGTGGGAGAACGGGTACGAGGCTGATATCGGCCATCCCTCGGACATCTACGACGCTGCGACCAATCCAGATGGTGTGCAGATATGGGGCGATGCGGATCCATCCAACGGGGCGCCTCCCGGCGTTCCCGGCGACGTAATCGACGCTGGCACCATCGTCGTGCTGGAGAACACGATACCCTCGAATCCGCGCAATTCGACGAACATCTTCTTCGATGGTCAAGACAAGTTTGCCGTCACCAACCCCGTGGCCGTCACCCGGGCTGCCTGGGCGATTAGCCCGGGCACGGTGCTGGCTGGCGCGGTGGAGGTGTATGATACCGGCTACTTTGGCACCAGCTTCGAAGCCGTCGTGGGTGAGAACGTCCCTTCCGACGATATGTTCGAGTACGTGACACTGGTGGTCCAGGCGGCTGAGGACAATACGAGTGTGCAGATTGACTGGGACGATGATGGCACCGTCGACGTCACGCGGGCCCTCGACGAGGGTCAGAGCTACCAGGTACCTGCCGGTGAGTCGGTCGTGGCCGGTGCCACGGTGACGGCCTCTGCGCCCGTGCAGGTGCACATGCTCACCGGTGACATCGGTACCCGGTACGAGTCGCGCTGGTACACGCTCTTGCCCGTTTGTTGCGATCGCTACTACAGCCCTGTGAGCACCAGGAGCACCGATCCGACCGATATCTTCGTCTACAACCCCAACGCGTCGGCCATTACCGTCGAGTGGGAGACGGACGTCGGCGCTCAAACAGCGCTGAGCGTACCTGCTGGAGGCGTCGTGCGCCAGCGGATGCCAAATGGCTCCGGCGCTCACTTCTACACTACAGACGGCAGCCTGTTCTACGCTCTCGCCACTGTGGATTCTGATACGACGAGCAACAGCAACTTCGACTGGGGGTTTATGCTGATGCCGGGGCGCCTCTTGTCCACACAGGCACTCGTCGGGTGGGGGCCAGGAGCCGATACGAACTCCCCCTCCTATACGGGTCAGAACGGCAGCCCAGTCTGGACGACACCCGTGAGTGATACGACTGTCTACGTTGACTACGATAGCGACCCGACGACGGGTCCATTCACCGATCCCAACGGCAACGGATACGACGTGGCGTACACCCTCAATGCTTTTCAGCGTCAGCGCATTTTCGATCCCGACGGTGATCAGACGGGCATTCTCCTGTACACGTTGGATGGTACTCAGATCGCCGTCGCCTGGGGCCAGGATCCGGACAACGCGAATCAGAGCGTGCCCTACCTGGATCTTGGTACGACTGTGCCCCCCTTGCTCGCCTTCGCGGCGGGCAAGGATGCAGGGCTGGCGAACGATGTCAATGGGGACGGTGCTGTCGGCCCGGGCGATACGTTGAACTACACGATCACCGTCCGGAGCATGAGCCGTGTGCCTGTGCCCGATGTCGTCGTCAGTGATACGGTGCCGCTGCACACGACGTACGTGCCCAACAGCACACAGTTTGACGATGGCTCCTCGCTGGTTACCGTGCCGGATGCCGGGACCACTGCGTTCCCGCTGGACGAGGGTGGAACTAACCTGGGTACACTGCCGGTGAATGGCGTGTTCACCGTCACTTTCCAGATGACCGTGGATGACCCCCTTCCGCCCGGAGTCGAGCGTGTCGTCAACCAGGCCACGGTGAGCGCAGTGGGTGAGGAGGTCAACCCCGGGACCCAGACGCCGGTGGCGGCCACCCCCGTACTGGAGGCGGAAAAGGACGACGCGCTGTTCGTGGATGCCGACGGCAACGGTGTGCCCTCACCGGGCGATACACTGCGCTACGAAATGCGCATTGTCAACAGTGGCACCGTTTCGGTCACGGGTGTGACGCTCAACGACATTCCAGATTCGAATACGACGCTGGTGAGCGGCTCCGTGACGACCACCCAGGGCACCGTTACGAGCGGCAATGGCGGCACACCGCCCATCACGGTGGACATCGGCACCATCCCTGCCGGGGCGACCGTCATCGTCAGTTATCAAGCCACCATCAATGATCCACTGCCGGCGGGTGTGACGCAAGTGGCTAATCAGGGTCTGGTCAGCAGCAACGAGCTGCCGGTCGAGCCCACGGATGATCCTGACACGCTGCCGGACGATGATCCGACGGTGACCCCCATCACTGCTGCACCGCGAATTGATGCGTTCAAGGATGACGTGCTGTTTGTGGACGCCGACGGCAACAGTGCACCCTCGCCGGGTGACACGCTGCGATATGAGATCACCATCGTCAACGACGGCAACACGGCCGCCACGGGAGTGACCTTCAGCGACGTGCCCGACTCGAACACGGCACTCGTTGCCGGCACGGTGACGACCACCCAGGGGACGGTCACCACGGGCAACGGTGCCGGCGATGCGAGTGTGGCGGTCGATATTGGCACGATCCCGGGCGGGGGAGGCACGGTGCACGTTAGCTTCCAGGTGACCATCGACGACCCGTTGCCGGCGGGCGTGACGCAGGTGGCCAATCAGGGCCTGGTCAGCAGCAACGAGCTGCCGGTCGAGCCCACGGATGACCCCGACACGCTACCTGATGATGATCCGACGGTGACCCCAATCACCGCCGCGCCGGTGCTGGAGGCGGAGAAGCGCGACCTGCTGTTCGCGGACGCCGACGGCGACGGGGTGCCGAGCCCGGGCGATACGCTGCTCTACGAAGTGCGCATCGTCAACAGCGGCAACAGTGCGGCCACGGGGGTGACCTTCAGCGACACCCCGGACCCGAACACGGCGCTGGTGGTTGGGTCGGTGCAGACGAGTCGGGGGATGGTCACCACGGGCAACGGTGCCGGTGATACGAGTGTGGCGGTCGATATTGGCACGATCCCGGGCGGGGGGGGTGTGGTGGACATCAGCTTCCAGGTGACCATCGACGACCCGTTGCCGGTGGGCGTGACGCAGGTGGCCAATCAGGGCCTGGTCAGCAGCAATCAACTGCCGCCCGAGCCCACGGATGACCCCGACACGCTACCCGACGATGATCCGACGGTGACCCCAATCACCGCCGCGCCGGTGTTGGAGGCGGAGAAGCGCGACAGGCTGTTCGCGGACGCCGACGGCAACGGTGTGCCGAGCCCGGGCGATACGCTGCTCTACGAAGTGCGCATCGTCAACAGCGGCAACGGCGCGGCCACGGGGGTGACCTTCAGCGACACCCCGGACCTGAACACGGCGCTGGTGGTTGGGTCGGTGCAGACGAGCCAGGGGACGGTCACCACGGGCAACGGTGCCGGTGATACGAGTGTAGCGGTCGATATTGGGACGATCCCGGGCGGGGGGGGCGCGGTGGACATCAGCTTCCAGGTCACCATTGACAGTCCACTGCCGGCGGGCGTGACGCGCGTGGCCAATCAGGGCCTGGTCAGCAGCAACGAGCTGCCGGTCGAGCCCACGGATGACCCCGACACGCTACCTGATGATGATCCGACGGTGACCCCAATCACCGCCGCGCCGGTGCTGGAGGCGGAGAAGCGCGACCTGCTGTTCGCGGACGCCGACGGCGACGGGGTGCCGAGCCCGGGCGATACGCTGCTCTACGAAGTGCGCATCGTCAACAGCGGCAATGGCGCGGCCACGGGAGTGACCTTCAGCGACACCCCGGACCCGAACACGGCACTGGTGGTTGGGTCGGTGCAGACGAGCCAGGGGACGGTCACTAGTGGGAATACCGCCGGTGACTCCACCGTGGCGGTGGACGTCGGCACGATCCCAGGGGGTGGCAGCGTGGATATCAGCTTCCGCGTCCGTATCGATAACCCGCTTCCACCGGGAGTGACGGAAGTGTCCAACCAGGGCCTGGTTGGCAGCAACGAACTCCCGGACGTGCCGACGGACGACCCGGACACACCGCCTGGTGGTGATGAGACGGTAACGCCGGTGACCGCGACTCCGAATATCGAAGCATACAAGTCAGACACGCTCCTGGTCGACGCAGACGGCAACGGTGGGCCCACTGCCGGGGACACCCTGGTATATCGGATCACGATCCTCAACAGTGGAAACGCGCCGGCTACGGGGGTGGTTTTCCGGGATACGCCGGACCCTAACACGACGCTGGTGGTCGGGTCGGTGCAGACGAGCCAGGGTACCGTCACCCGCGGTAACAGTGCAGGGGACGCGAGCGTGACGGTGGATATCGGCACCATGCTCAGCGGTCGGGAGGTGTATATCAGCCTGCAGGTGACCATCAATGACCCGCTGCCGGCAGGCGTCACCGAGGTCACTAATCAGGGTGTGATCGAGAGCAACGAGCTGCCGGATGTGCCGACCGACGATCCTGAGACGCTTCAGGAAGACGACGAAACGCCCACGGCGGTGGAGTTGCTCTACTTCCGCGTCGGCGCGGTCAACGGGCGCGTGGTGCGGCTGGAGTGGGCGACGTCCGTGGAGATAGACAACTTCGGCTTCAACCTGTACCGGGCGTCCACCGCGGACCGCTCGCGGGCCCAGTGGTTTGCCTTCGTGCCTTCACAGGCGCGCGGTGGTGGGGCGACGTACGTGTACGAGGACGTCGTACCGGCTGCGGGTGAATGGTGGTACTGGCTGGCAGACGTGGATACGTCGGGCTTGGAGACGTTCCACGAGCCTGTGAGCACTGGAGTAGGGGACAGCGCGTGGTCGCCTCGCGTCTATCTGCCACTGGTCACGCGATAGGTGGGACGCTGTCATACTAGACTTCCGAAGTCTAGGGCAAGGTGCTAGACGGGGCAAATGAACTACTGAAGACTTCGGAAGTCTAACGAATGAGAGGGGAATATGGAGCCAAAAGCCAGGGTACTGACGACGTTGGGTACAGTTCAGGTGCTCGTCGCCGTGCTGTTGTTCATGACAGCCATCGCGGGCCGGCCGCCCATGGTGGCCGCGTCAGCGCTGGGCGTGACGCCCACACCCATCCCGACTACCACCGAGCCGCCTGTTCCCACGTCGGGGCCAACGCTGACGCCTGAGCCGCCCCCGCCATCGCCTGATCTGGTGCTGACCAAGACGGTTGATGCCACCGAGGCCTTTCCGGGGGCGTCGGTCACCTTCGTCATCCGGGTGTGCAACGAGGGCGACGCGACGGCTGAGAATGTCGTCGTCAGCGACGCGCTTCAGCCAGAACTGGAGGTGGTGAGCGCATCTGCCTCGTTGGGCCGAGCCGTTGTCGTGGGCAATGGGGTGCGGGCCGAATTCGGCGACTTGATCCCCGGCATGTGCGCGGAACTCACGATCGTGGCGCGCGTGCGTGATGACGTCCTTCCGGGGACCCGGATCGGCAACGTGGCTACCATACTGGATCTGGTCTCCAACGAGGTGGCGTTCGACGTCGTGGGCTTGCTGCCCGAGACTGGTGGCTCAGTCGTGGCCGTGGCGGCGATGCTGCTGGCTGTGGGGATTGGCTTCCTGGCGGCAGGGCTGTTCTTGATTCGGGGCCGAGTTTCCCAGTAGATGCGCCGATCTCGCAGGTCGGTTGGTCTTCCCTGTCTCCCTGCTCCGGCGGGTGCGTTCGGGATGAACGCCGGTGCGCGGACCAGGTTGCGAGCAGGTCTCCTGGTCTTCATCGTCGTCTGTGCCTGGGGCGCGGCGCTGGCGCCTGCATCTTCTGTCTCGCTTCCACAATCACCTGATCCGTCTTCGTGGCCGCCGGGCGTGCGTCTGCTCGACGCCGGGCCTGGCGGGTTGACGGTGGAGTGGATCGCGCCGAGCATCGAGGTGCGCGCGCTTGGCGATGGAACGGTGGCGCTCGTCGCGCCGGGCTGCGGGCAGATGGGCGAGCCTGGGGCCCCCTGGCTCCCTTTTGTCTCCTCCCTGATCGCGTTGCCCCCCGGTTCGAGCCCCAGCCTGCACGTGACTTCCGTCGAGGAGAGCGAGCGGGCACTGCCGGAACCCCTGGCTGTCGCTCCCCGACCTGATGGGACGGTTCGAGATGGCCAGGGACGCCCCATCGGCGGTGCCTTGATTTCTGCGGGAACGCCGCGCTTACCCGGACCGGCCGCGCCTGTGACACTTCAGGAAGTGGGGACCGTGCGCGGCGTCCGTCTGGCTCGATTGACGCTCTATCCCGCTCGCGCGGAAGGAGATCGCCTGCGCGTCGTGCACCGTCTGCAGGTCGAGGTGCGGTGGACCCAATCAGCGGTGGCGGACGAGGCCTCCATCCCGTCTGTAGCCGATGACGCCTTGCTGCGTCAGGTGCGGGACCAGGTCCTCAATCCGCAGCACGTCGCTCCATCTCCTCGGTTCATAGGGCCGGGCCGGCGTCGCGCGTCCACCGGCGGAGCCGCAACGGCGTTTATCGAGGTCGAAGATCCCGGCCTGTATCGCGTGGAATACTCAGATCTGGCGGACCTGGGTTTCTCGGGTGTGGACCCACACAACCTGGCCCTTTTCCAGGGCGATGAGGAGTTGGCTATCGAGTGGGACGGGGATGCCGATGCGGCGCTCGAGCCCGGTGAGGCGTTTCTCTTCTACGCCGAGCCTCGCTTCAGCCGCTGGGCCTCGGTGGACGTCTATCGGCTGGTGGACGGTGGCGCGCCGGGGCGGCGTATGCCAACCCGGAGCGCGACTCCTGCCGGTCTTCCTCCCGGCGTCCCTTGGGTCGAGCACGTATTCGAGGAGAATCACGTCTACACACCCGACTGCTTTTGCGGTTCCCTCCCGCTATGTCGCGACGGGGATCGCTGGACCTGGGAGACGCTTCGCCTGCCTGACCGTGCGGACCTGGCTTTGCCTTTCGATCTTCAGTCCGTGGACGGCCAGCAGTCCGCCACGCTGACGCTTTGGCTTATGGGCTACACCGACGTCGCCGGCGATCCGGATCACCGCGTCGATGTGTCCGTCAACGGTGCCTCGCTGGGTCGCGTCGATTGGGATGGGCGGCAGGCGATCACCGCGACGCTTGCCATCCCGGCGGGTGTGCTCCGTGATGGACAGAACTCCCTCTCCCTGAGTTTACCTGGTGTCTCCGGGGTGATCGTAGAAGGCGCTTGGGTGGACGCTTTCGCCGTCCGGTATGGGCGCAACCAGGATGCGCTGGGGTCGTCGGTCCGTTTCGGGATGGCGTGGGCCGCTCCCGGAGCGCCACCGGCCAGCCTGTCCCATCGGGTCCACCTGCCTCTGATTGCGCACAATATGCTGGCGTCGGGGGTCGCGCGCGCCTATACTGTCGCGTTGGAAAGCCCTGGCCCCTATCGAGCCTACGATGTCACCGAAGCGCTTCAACCTCGGCGGCTCACGGCCTACACGGTCGATGGCAACGCGGTCAGCGTGGGCGATCTGCCCGGTGGTTCGCCGCGCCGCTATCTCGTCGTCAGCGACGCGGCGGTGAAGCGCCCTGCGCGTGTCCGCGCGCCCGAGCAGCTCGATGGGACGGGCGGCGATGTCGCGGGTGCCGATGTGCTCATCATCACGCACCCTGCCTTTTCCGACGCGTTGGGCCCTTTGGTGAGCTTGCGCCGCTCGCAGGGCTTCACTACCTTCTTAATCGACGTCTTCGGAATCTACGACATCTACGGGGATGGGCGGCCGTCCCCGTACAGCATCCACGCCTTCCTCGCGGACGCCTACGCGACCTGGACGCCCCGCCCGACGTACGTCCTCCTGGTGGGCGATGGTTCATTCGACCCGCGCGGCTATCGCGCGGGGTCGTCCGCGACCTTCATCCCGCCCTACTTGGCGGACGTAGATCCCTGGGCCGGCGAGACGGCGGCCGACAATCTCTATGCCAGCGTGGATGGGGCTGACCACCTGCCGGATCTGCTCATCGGCCGCCTGCCGGTGCAGACACTGGAGGATGCGCGGACCGTCGTGGAGAAGATCGTCCGGTACGAAAGCCGTCCTGTTCCCGGCGCTTGGAACGCGGACGTGCTCCTGGTCGCGGATGATGCCGACGTAGCGGGGGATTTCGCACATTGTTCGCAATCCCATGCCGCCGCCCACGTCACGCCGCCTTTCGGCACAACCACGCACTACTGCGCCGGCGCGTCCCCATACTTCAGCGATTGCTCATCGCGGGATACAGCCCAGATCGGCGCTGCTGTCCTGGGCCGCTGGAACGAGGGTGCGTTGCTCGTCCAATTCACCGGCCACGCCTCCTGGCAGCAGTGGGCTGCGGAGCGGTTTCTCCACCTTGACGACCTGGTCGATCTGCGCAACGCCCCGCGCTTGCCCGTGGTGGTGGAGATGACCTGCTTCACCGGTGCGTTTCACAGGCCCGAGCCGACGCTGGACGAGAGCCTGGTTGTGCTCGAAGGTGGCGGAGCAGTCGCTGCCTGGGGAGCGACGGGGCTGGGCGTGGGCACCGGCCACGCGCGTCTGTCGGATGGCTTCTTCGACGCGATTTTCCCGGATGCCGCGGACGGTTGGGCCATTGACTCCGACCGTCTGCTGCCGGCTGCGGCCGTGGGGACGCTGGGCGAGGCGACGCTGAGTGGCAAACTGGCCCTTGCTTCCAGCGGCGAGAATCTGGACTTGCTGGACACTTTCACCCTGCTGGGCGACCCGGCGATGGCCGTCAACCTGAACCTGGTGCCGTGGGCACACGAGCTATTCCTACCCTCTGTGCTGGAGGGCGGCTAGTTTGTTAGGTTTTCGGGTTTTCTGCGTTTGACATAGGCAGATTAGGGTCGTATAATATTTGTCAAAGGTATATGCTGGTGGTGTCTTGAGCTAGTCGCCGTTATGTCTCACTTCCTTCTGATCCGGTTCCCCACCACCGGAAGTGGCGCCGACTCGATTCGTGTAGTGGCGTGCCATATACGTAGATTCGGTAGGGCGGGGTAACACAACTGGAGTGAGTCGCCGTCGTAGCGGTGGACGATTGCCGTATCAACTACGATGGGTCCGACTCTTGATAGGAGGAACGATGAGTGAGACCATGTTCCAGCAAGGGCATGCCCGCATTGGCAAAGGGTGGCGCGCCATCAGAATGGCGTCTTTGCAGGGATGGTGGCGCGCGGCGGCTGTCTTGGTCATCTCCGGTGTCGTCGTGGCCCTCTATCTGATCTTCCCGGCCTGTGCCGCACTGGCTCAAGGCGGCGGCGAGGGTCAGACGTACTACATTCCCCTGCCCGAGACACAGCTCCGTGAGTCCCTGGATGCGATTTTTAACCCGGGCGCTGTTCCCCCGGGTTACGACGTCATGAGCGTCATCTCGATTGTCCCCGTTGTGGACTCCTCGCTTGTTCCGGATAGTACCGTCATCTACTACGATCACTGGGAGGATGGCTACGAAGGAGACATTGAGAGCCCTGTCCAGGCCACGACTGAGGTTTGGGGCGATGGGAACCCCGCCAATGGTGCTCCCCCGGGCTTTCCCACCGATCCGCCGCTTGGCGCTGGTGACGTCGTCACGCTGGAGAACGAGGTTTTTGTCAATCCTCGCGACACAGCCGATATCCTGTACGACGGCGGCGACAAGTTCTACGCCACCTATCGGCTAGCCGTCAGTCGCGCCGAATGGGCCCGCGATCCCGGCACGCGTCTGGCAGGTGCTGTGGAGGTCTCCGACGTCAGCAAATACGGCACGCACTTCGACGTGCCCGTGGGCGAGGACCTGTTCGCCAACGACCCCTTGAGCACTGTGATGCAGATGTTTGAGTACGTCTCGCTCTTCGTCATGGCCGAGCGCGACGGCACGGTGGTGCAGGTAGACACCGACGGAGACACTGCGATTGACATCGTTCGGACTCTGGATCAGGGCGCGAGCCTGCACGTGGATGGCGGCATCCAGACCGGCGCTTCAGTGAGTGCCAGTGGGCCGGTGCAGGTTGACCTAATCACTGGCGACATCAATCCGACGGGTGCTCCCCCCTGGGGCGAGTTGCGTTGGTATATGCTGTTGCCGACCGGTCTGTGGGGCGATTCCTACTACAGCGCCGTCGGCAGCCGGGCCGGCGGCAACACCGACATCTGGTTGTTCAATCCCAACCCCACGGATATCGCCGTCACGGCTGAGACGGGCTCAGGCGTCGTCTCCTTCGCCGTGTCGGCCGGTGGTGTGTACAGCTATCGAATGCCCGGCGATTCCGGCGCCCATTTCTTCTCGGTGGGCGGCGAGGTTTTCTTCGCCTTGGCCACCGTGGACTCCGCCAGTGAGGACTGGGATTGGGGCTTCACCCTGTTGCCGGAGAGCAGTCTGAGCACGATGGCCGTGGTCGGTTGGGGTCCGGGCCACGACCTGAGCTACACCGGCCCCGGTGGTCCGTGGGAGAACCGCAGCCCGTTGTGGTTGACGGCGGTAACCACGACCACTGTCTACGTGGATTACGATGGCGATCCCTCGACCGGTCCCCTCGTGGATCCACAGCTAAACAGTTGTGATGTCATCAGCACTGTGAACCGCTTCGAGTCCGTGCGCTTCTACGACGACACGGACGGCGACCAGACCGGTATGCGCGCCTACACCGCGGATGGCACCTTGATCACGGCTGCCTGGGGTGAGGAGATGGGGACTGGATACACGGCCAATCCCTACCTTGACCTCGGTACCACCGTCATCCCCGTGTCGTTGGTTCGGTCACGCAAGTACGCGATGCTTGCCGGCGACCTCAACGGGAACGGCCTGGTGGATCCGGGCGACACGGTGGCATACTCGATCACGGTCTCGAATATCGGGACCGGCATCGCCGGCAACACGGTCGTCAGTGCCACCATAAGCGACGACCTGGCCGCCAATGCGTCATACGTTCCTGGGAGCGCGCTTCTGAACCAGGGCTCGGGCCCGGCACCGATACCCGATAACGTGCCACCGGCGACGGTATTCCCCCTGGACGAGGGCGGATACTGGATCAACGGCCTGGTGGTCAGCAATCCGACCAGCGTCACGTTCGATGTAGTCGTCAACAATCCATTCCAGGTCAGTGCTGCCGGTTGCAGTGTGGTCAACGGTGTCCGTGTCAATTCCAGCGCCGGCGATGGAGCGGATTGGGTGATGCTCCCGGTGACGGTCAGTTTGGATCTCGACATCGACAAGACGGTTGAGCCTTCTCCGCCCGTGGCCTGGGAGCCCTTCACGTATGTGCTCAACCTCACCAACTACGGGCCGATGAGTGCCACGCTTGTGCTCACGGACGTTCTGCCGCCTGATCACTTCTACTTCGCTGGCTCCGGTGTGCCTTCGGAGCCGGATGTCGTCGCGGCGAGCGCCCTGGTGTGGCAGAATCTGGGGCCGGTGAATCCGGGTGGGAGTGTCGCGGTCACCTACCAGGTCACCGTCACGCCGGGGATCAGCGGGACGTTCCTCAACGCGTCCGAGGTGTATGCCGTCTGCCCGTGCGGCGCGACGCGTGCGCGTGCCCAGGTGCCCACGGCGGCCGAACTGCTCTATTTCCGGGCGGCGGCCGCGAGCGAGCGCCGCGTGCGATTGGAGTGGGCGACGTCGGTGGAGCTGGACAACTTCGGCTTCAACCTGTACCGTGCGGCGGTGGCGGATCGTTCGGCGGCCAGCCGCCTGGGTTTCGTCCCCTCGCGGGCGCACGGCGGCGGCGCGACCTATGCCTACGAGGACGTCCTCCCGGCCGATGGGTTATGGTGGTACTGGCTGTCCGACGTGGATACCTCGGGTCGAGAAACCTTCCACGGACCGGTGAGTGTCGGCATGGGCGCGAACGTGTGGCAGCAGCAGCTTTTCCTGCCCGTCGTGCTGCGCCAGCGATGATCGCTAGGGAGAGATTGACATGGGGACAAAAGCTAACCTATTGACGGCCGTGGGCATCGTGCACCTCGTCACCGCGGTGGCCCTTGCTCTGGTGCTCTTCGCAGCTTCGCCGCCCGTTTGGACGGGGGCGGCCCTGGGGTTTACGGTGACGCCTCCTGTGCCCTCGCCGCAACCACCACCCACCGAAACCCAAGGCCCTCCCCCCTCCCCCACGGTCGATCGCCCAACCCCCACCTCCGGCCCTACCCCTACCCCTATCCCGCCGACCCCCAGCCCTTCTTCCTCACCGACGCCTGCTCCTGCGCCACCCCCCGCCCCCTCGGCGGAGTTGGTCATTGTCAAGACCGCGGACCGCACGGAGGTACTCCCGGGAGATTCGGTCACGTTCGTCATACAGGTGTGCAACGTGGGTGACGCCACCGCTGACAATGTCATCGTGAGCGATGCGCTGCCGTCCGAACTGGAAGTGGTGGGCGCGTCGGCGTCTCAGGGCGTGGCGGTCGTCGAGGGCAATGGTGTGCGGGCCGAATTCGGTTCCCTTGTTCCAGGTGCGTGTGCCGAGTTGACGATTCTGGCGCGGGTCCGTCCCGACGTGCCTCCGGGGACCCGGATAGGCAACATAGCCACGCTCCCCGATCAACCCTCCAACGAAGTGCCGGTGACTGTTGTGAGTCTATTGCCCGCGAGCGGAGACGTTGCGTCGATTGCGGCAGCGGCGTTGCTGGCAGTCGGCATAGTCCTCCTTATGGCCGGAGCGATGTTTAGGTCTCGGCGCTAGGTGCTGATGCGGCCGTAGGCACAAACCGCGATTCGGGAAACAGACGGCCGCATCGTCTGCGCTGCGGATTCCTGTCGCGGCTGCTTTGGACGTGCGCGTTCAGAGCAGCCGCGAACGCTGTCTGGGCTTCGAGGGAGTTTCGAGGCCCTTTGAACACATCTGTGTTTTGTCAGCTGTGTTTTGTCAGGAGGGGCCATTGCGTGTATAATGGCTCAGAGGAGCGTGCGTGCCTCTCACACGTGAGCCTGGCTGGCTGCTGAAACTAGCACGTTCGGAATCTGTAACGTAGATTGTTCCCACTCAGGAGGAGTGCAGATGTCGATTCTCGGACAGCCCTGGTACGCCATGATTCTGCCCATGTTGCCCGTTCTCTTGGTCCACCTGGCGGGTGTCGTTGTAGCCGTCATTCTGCTTGTCCGCCGTGGCGGCACGCCGGCCATCCTGGCCCTGGTCGGCTTTGGGGTCCTGTTTCTCTCGGATCTCGTTGGCCTGGGACGCGGGCCGTTGATTGGCGCGCTGGCCGGGCAGACGCGACAGCTCGTGCTCGTCAGCTCTGGCGTGAACTGCTGCTGCAGCGTCGTGGACGTCGCAGCCATCGTTTGTCTCATCGTCGCCCTCTGGCAGGCCGTTTCGGGCACCAGCAGTGGGGCCGTCGAGACGAACCCGGACGAGGAGCCGCTGGAGGAGATCGTGGGCGTCTTTGAAGAGGTGCCGGAGGAGGCCCCGCGCGTCACGAGGGTGCTGGACGAGACGCTGGAGGGGACCGTGGAGACCTCGGAAGAGCTTGCTGAAGAGGGTGAGTGAAGACCGCCGAATTTGACTACCAGCTTCCACCGGAACTGATCGCCCAGACGCCCATAGAACCGCGCGACGCGTCCCGCCTGATGGTCGTGGACCGGCGCGCTGGAGAGATCGCCCATCGGCGTTTCTCCGACTTGCCCGAATTCCTCGCTTCAGGCGACTTGCTGGTTCATAACCAGAGCCGGGTCATCCCTGCCCGGCTCTTTGCCCGCAAGCCGACCGGGGGGAAAGCCGAGATACTGCTCCTGCGGCAGCGGGCCGATGGCGCGTGGGAGACGCTGGTGCGAGGCAAACGGGTGCGGGAAGGTCTGCGCCTGGCACTGCTCGATGGCCCTGATGGTCAGCCCATCGGCGCACAGGCCGAGGTGGTCGAGGCGGGAGAGCGCGGGAAGCGCGTGCTGGCCTTCGACCAACCGGTGCTTGATCTGGCGGGGCAGGTGGGCGTCACGCCCCTCCCGCCCTACATCCACATCCCCCTGGCGGACGGTGAGCGCTACCAGACGGTCTACGCGCGCGTGCCCGGCTCGGCGGCTGCGCCCACGGCCGGGCTGCACTTCACGCCGGAGCTGCTGCTCGAGCTGCGGGAGATCAACGTGCGCTCGGCCTTCGTCACCTTGCACATCGGGCTCGACACCTTCCGCCCGGTCTCTGAGGAGCACGTGGAAGAGCACCGCATTCACACGGAATACGGCTCGTTGACGCCCGAGGTTGCCGAACAGATCAACCACACCAGGCTGGCCGGTCACCGCGTGGTCGCGGTGGGCACCACGAGCGTGCGCATGCTGGAGACGGCGGCCATGGCGGCGGCGGGTGGGGAGGCGGGCGCGGAAACCGCGCCCCTACGTGCCTCGGTCGCCGCCTTCGAGGGAAACACCGACCTGTTCATCTACCCCAGCTTCACGTTCCGCGTGGTAGACGCACTGATCACCAACTTCCACCTGCCCCGCTCGACGCTCCTGATGCTCGTGGCCGCGTTCTGCGGCAAGGAACTGCTCGACCGCGCGTACGCCGAGGCCATCCAGGAGCGCTACCGCTTCTACTCCTTCGGCGACGCGATGCTCATATTGTAGCGCTAGACCTGACGGATCAAGGTTAGTGAATGGCCCATAGTACGACTTCCCTATTCTTAAAGATGATTGACCGAATCGCAAAATGTGGTAGAATATAAGTTGTAACCCCGCCGGAGATAGCATCCCCGGCCCGACGCCCCCCGCAAGGGGGGCTGTCCCTTATGAAAGCCACTTCAATGAATCGCGTTATCGCCTATATTGACGGTTTCAACCTATACTTCGGACTTCGTTCCAGGGGTTGGAAGCGTTACTATTGGCTCGATCTCCATAAGGTTGCCCAGTTTCTCCTGAAACCCGGCCAAACTCTAGTCACCACCAAGTACTTCACGGCAAAGGTGAAATCACCTCCTGACAAACAGCGAAGACAGATCACATATCTCGAAGCCCTCGGCACATTGGCCGATTTCCATATCTACTATGGGCACTATCTAGCAGACAAAATCACATGCCGGAACTGCGGTCATACCTACATGACACATCACGAGAAAATGACCGATGTGAACATCGCCGTGGAGTTGTTGACTGACGCTTTCCAAGACAGGTTCGATGTTGCATTGCTTATCTCTGCTGACGGAGACCTCGTCGGGCCAGTCAAGAGAGTCAAACAGCTGTTCCCTCATAAGCGCGTGGTTGTGGTGTTTCCCCCTCGGCGGCATTCCAATGCCCTCAGGAACGTCGCAGACGCCTGCCTACATCTTAACCAGACGGTGCTTGCCAAGAGCGTTTTCGCCGACCAGGTCACCAAAGCTGATGGCTTTGTCCTAGAACGGCCGTCGAGTTGGCGGTAGCCAAACAGCCACCTCCTGCTTCAAGCACACCCTCTTTCGCAAACCCCTTGGGATCGGATGGTCCTCCCGTAGCCTGCTAGCGACGTGGTCTTGCCTTGCGGACCTCAGCCTCCTTCCTCGACGATCGTGTAGTCGTACGTGATCTCCGCCTTGCCGCGCACCGTCGCCGCGACCGAGCAGTACTTCTCCTCCGAGATCTTGATCGCCGATTCCACCGCCTTCTCGCTCAGCCCCTTGCCCTGCACCTGATAGTGGACGTGGATCTTGCGGTAGGTCCAGGGTGGGTTGGGGTCCTGCTCGCCGGTGACGGTCACCTCCAGCCCGGTCAAGCGCTGGCGCTTCTTCTGCAGAATGTTCACCACGTCGTAGGACGTGCATCCCCCCAACCCCACCAGCAGCAATTGGGACGGGCTCATCCCGACGCCGTTCTCCTCGTCCTGCGACGACATCACCACCGAGTGCTTGCTGTTGTCCGTGCCGATGAACTGTCGCTTCCCCGCCCACTTGATTTGCACTGTCTTGGCCATGCGTTCCCTCCGTTCTCTTGCCGGCACCTGGAGGTGACCGGCACTTCTGAGTTCAAGTGCCGGTCACCTGTACGGTTACCGCATTTCAATGCCTGTTCAAGGCCTGATGGCCCGCGTGGCGATGAACATGGGCATGTACTTGGTGAGTGGGTCGTTCGCCTCTTCTGTGTAGCCATCCTCGAACAGATCGCTAAGCAGGAAGCCTGCGTCGAGCTGTCCCCCGATCTGATCCTCCAGCGTGTGGCTGAATTCGAGGGGCGCTCCTGATTCGATGATGCGTTGCCTCTCCTCTGCGGGCAGGCTGCTCGCGTCGGAGTAAGGTAGCGCGTACTTGACCTGGAAGATGCCGCTGCGGTCGGCGAGGTCGTAGTCGAAGAGGTAGGCCGCCGGGTTCGTGAAACCGGCCAGCAGCGCTCCCCCGCGACGCAACACGCGAAATGCTTCCCGCCACACCGGGCGAACGTCCGGGACGAACGTGTTGGAGACCGGATGCACGATCAAGTCGAAGCTCTGATCCGAGAACGCAGACAGATCGGCCATGTCACCTTCGACCAGCGTAATCGCCAGGCCCTCCCGCTCGGCGACGAACCGGTCCTGTGCTAGTTGGGCGGGGGAGTTGTCGAGGACGGTGACCCTTGCTCCTGCCGCCGCCAGGGTGGGCCCCTGCTGCCCCCCGCCGGAGGCCAGGCAGAGCAGATCGGTGCCCGCCAGGTCGGGGAACCACGCTCTCGGGACGGGCTTCGAGGGTGTCAGGAGTATCTCCCACTCTCCTCGTCGCGCGGCGGCGATCACTGCCTCGCTGACCGGCACCGTCCACTGGTTCCCGCGTTCAACCTCTCGATCCCACGCGCTCCGATTGTGCGCCCGGATGTCCATCGTGGCTCTCCTTTGCCCTGGGTATTGACTGAGGCTCAATTCTACTCTGTCCCGCGTCCCTGTGCAAACTGGGCAATGGAGCAGTGGCTGGGTGGGCAGCGACGCTGGATGGAGAAGTCCCGAAGAACACAAGAACGTCTTGACATCTGACGCGATTTCAGATAAACTGAGGGCCAGGTCATAGCGTTCCTGGGCAGGAGTCTCCTCGAAGGGTGGTTTCGCACATGGCGGCGGATGGATTGACCAAGAGCACCCGGGTCAACAAGCCAGTTCTTATGTTGCTGACGTGGCTTGGCTCCATAATTGGCCTGGCTCCCGTGGCGTTCTTCCTGGGCCGGCCTTGCCTGCTGCTGTATGTCGCTGGCGCATCCTTGCTGTCCGCAGTTCTCGTTGGTTTCTCGGAATTGAAGGCCACAGAGACGTCTGCGACCAACTCGCCCAGCTTCCTTGAGTTTCTGCTCGGCGGGCTCAGTGTCGTCTATCTTCCCGCTGCCGGGGGCGCTGGATTGCTCATCGTCTATGGGTTGGTCTATGGGGGGGCCTTGCTCCTGGGCGCGCTCCTCGGCTGGCTGGGCCTGCACGCGCGGATTGTTCCGGAGGCGGTTGCCTACTATCCCACTGCGGTCTTTGCCGTTCTAATGGCCGTCGGCACTGTCGAGGGCGTGAAGGAACTGCAGAGCAAGCTCTACCCGGATGTGGCGGGTATTGAGTCGGCCTTCTACGACCTGATCTCGCGGCGACGCGGGATACTGGTGGCATGCTCGGCACCGGCCGTGCTGGTTCTTGGTGCGGTCCTGGCAGCCTTTCTCGCCAACAGGCTGACCGCCTCGTGGTTCTGCGTCTTCTTGCAGGTGTATCTGTGTATCGTCACCATGCCGCTCGGGCTGGCCGGTGAACTGCCGAAGCGATCCACGTCTGCGATCGATGCTGTCAGGAAGCTTCTTGAGGCAAGCGGGTACCAGACCACGATGTCGCCGAGAACCGAGGACAGGGACGAGGCGATTGATCCACTGTTGATGAACGTGGATCTGTTCGCGTACAACGAGGAACGCGCGCTCGCCCTCCAGGTCAAGACTCGCGGCCAGGCCCAAGGCCTCGTGGACTGGAATGCGGCATCGGCTCTGCAAGACGCTGCTTGGGCGCTCGACGAACTCAGCGACAAGCTTGGCCTGCCATCGCAGCAGGTCGAGCCCCTGATGGTGCTCATAGGGGCGGAGCCCGACGATAGCCTCAGGGCCTTCTCTCAGGCAGAATCGGTCCAGATCGTGGAGATACCGGAGGCGGACGTGCCCCGGATCGCGGTGACTGTCGACGAGGACGACCTGCGGGAGATGGCGGGGCGCTACCCGGGGCTGGGCGTCAGCGTGGGCGACGCGATAGCGCCAGACAGTGAGGTCGACGCACCCGGAGGACAGCCCTGATGTCCCTGGGGTACCTGCTGCCGGGTGCGCCTCCAAGGGAGGCGTCTGCGTTTGAGCGAGGGGCACGCAGTGCTGCCGAGTGGATCGCTCCTCCACAGAGAAGCCCGTCCGAGGCGTTGCGCGACATGCGGCTGCCGCAGTCAGCGCTGGATATTCTGACCCATCCCCTCCTGGACCTGGGCCTCAGTGTCGGCGACAAGACGGTCAGGCCGCGCTATGGCTCCTCACAACACACGTTCACCGTGATAGGCAACGGCGGGCTGGAGCTTTTCCTTCTTCACATAGAGGGCTGGATCCTGGACAATCCCACGGACAGCAAGTACAACGCGCTGGCTGCCCTGCCCTTTGCCTTCGAGGAAGGTACGAGCCTGCTTGTATTGTCCGAGGCACTCAACGTCATCCCGGCGATTCCCTACAGAAACATGATAGCGGAACGGTGGCCGCAGAAGCACCATCTTCAGGCGATCTTCGTGCCCTGGATAGACATATTGAAGCTGCAGACGCTCAGGGCTGACCACGATCGGGCACGCAGGCATCTCAGGGACGTCCTGCATCTGGAAGAGTGGCCCGGCCCTGGACCGGGAGCCTCGTCTGTGCTCGATATGTCGCCCGAGGAGAAGCAGGAACTGAGGAGAATCCTCGCCGGGTTGCCTGACTTTCAGGACGTTCGAGGCCGGAGCGTGATGGCAGACCTGGCGGGGCTGAAGGGTGTCCTGTCCGGATTCGACTTCACGGGAAACCCGGGGACAGTCGCCGGTGCGTTGATCATCCAGCTTCAGACGTACGGAGAAGTGAGCGAGGGACGTCACGCGCTCGGGATGCTGCTCAGTTACTTATCCGGGCTTCCGGACACCCCGCCGGCCACCGTGGCTTTCATGAAGGACGTGATACGGAAATACCGGCTTGTGCCGGACTAGCATTGAGCACTACATCGGGAGGACTCATCGTATGTCAAACGGTTTGCGACCCGAAGAACGCGTCAGGCTACAGCAGATCGTCGCCGAGCTATCCGAGTTTGCGCACGGTGCGGAGCGAGATCGCCGCGTGTTGATGGACATGACGGGCCTTGGAGGTTTGGCCTCGGGACTGGACCTCTCTGGCCCTCCCAGGACCGTGGCCGGGGCGCTGGTCCTTGCCGCAGAGAAGCACGGGGTCCTGGCGGATCGTCCGCGCTACCACGCCCTGGGGGCGCTGCTGAGCTACCTGCTCACGTTGGGAGACCTCCCCAGGGAAGATGCCGCCTTCGTCGCGCGCCTGATCGTGGAATGCGCCCTCGTGACGGACCCGAACTACGTCGGCACGCTGCGCGAGAAGTACGGTCTTGCCGGCGCCGTGGTCAGGCCGCCTGTCCCTGGTCTTGAGCCCTCTTCAGATCGGCCATCAGGAAGGGACTACTCCGATAGGGAATACCAGATCCATCTGCGTGACATACTCGTGACACGCCACAGCACCGAGGACCTGAAGCTGCTTTGCTTCGAGTTGGGTGCCGTGATACCGGATCTGGACTATGACAGTCTCCCCGGTCAGGGGAAGGCGGACAAGGCCAGGGAATTGGTTGCCTTTGTAGGGCGTCGTGGCCGCGTCGCCGACCTCGTGGAAGTCGGCCGAAGGCTGCGCCCCGATATCCCCTGGTAGGTGACCGGCACTTGAAGAACTTTGCAACCATCATCACCCAAACTGCGTTCAAGTGCCGGTCACCTGAACGGCTACCCTGTGACTAAAGGAGGTCACCTGTGCCCCATGTCGAGTTGGCCATAGAGGAACTGCAGAGGCTGACCCGCATCGTCGCCAGCCTGTACGAATTCACGGACCTCGGCGCGCGAGGGCGGCGCGAGATTCTGAGACAGGCAGGTCTGCTCAGGTTTCTCCTCAGGATTGATCTCACGGGGCCGCCCCATATCGTGGCGGGGGACGTGGTTGGCCGGCTCATGGATTACGGCTTCCTGCCGGAGCGTCCAACCCATCACGCGCTGGGGGCGTTGCTTAGCTATCTGCTCACGTTGGGAGACCTGCCGAGGGAGGATGCCAGGTTCGTCGCAGAGCTGATCCTGAAATACGCTCTCGTGGCCGATCCTGCATACATCGACAAGCTGCGCACCGACTACAACATCACGGAGTCGGATGTCCCGCAACCGGCTGAGGCGGGCGCTGTTCCCCTGGCGGTGGAAGCCCCTGGCGCTATCTCCACGGGCCCGAGTTTCGAGGTGGCCATAACGGACGATGCCGCCGCCGAGGGGCTAGAGAGGCTCATAGGCGATGAGACCAACTTCCTGGACATCTATTCCCTGTTTGGAGCGATCTACAGCGCCCAGGCGGTGTGCCTGATCGAGAGGCCCGAAGGGATGCCCCAGGGCACGGGCTTTCTGGTTGGACCGGACCTGGTGCTTACGAATCAGCACGTGCTGAAGAGTGAGAAGTACGGCCAGGCCGCCGTGGCCCGATTTGGCCACATGCTCGACGCCACGGGTGTGGCACTGCCGGGCCAGGTCTTCCCTCTGCGGGCGGGTTTCTACCGCTCCAGCCCGGCGGGGGAGCTGGACTACGCGCTGGTACGCCTGCAGGATCAGCCCTTGCAGGACAGGCTCGTTGACGACGAGGAGGACAAGCTGTCCCTGGTGGACCTGGTTCGCCTGGGCAAGCATCGGGGCTACCTGCCCCTGGCCCCCCGGACGATCCTGGAGCACGAGCGCGTCAACATCATCCAGCATCCGGATTGTGACCCGATGAAGGTGGTCATGACCCACAACTACGTCGTCGAAGATATGAGCGAGACCAGGGTGCAGTATCTAGCTGACACGATGGACGGCTCATCGGGGTCCCCGGTTTTCAACGGGAAATGGGAGGTGGTCGCCTTGCATCACAGTGGACAGCCCTATCCCAAGGAAACCCCTGGAGATAGGATCAAGAAGGTCCTGAAAGGCGTCACCCGCGTGAATGAGGGGATACCGATCCGCGCCATATTGAAGGAGATTGAGCGTTTCCTGCCACGGTAAGGGAAAACGAGGACTGGCAAAGACGAGAGATGGTCACCATAGGTCACCATGCGTAGGAATTGAAGACGTATTCGCAGGCTATCAACACAGGTAAGGAGGACATGTCATGCAAGATGTTACCGCGCTATCTAGCTTCGCCACAATTGTGTGGGTTCTGGCTGGCATCCTGATCAGTCTGGTGCTCCCGGTGGCAGTGAAGACCCTGCAGAATGCAAGAAGCAGACTCGAGGCCGTCAGAAAGCCGACTCTGTGGGAGAGGATCGTTGCCGCGTGGAAGCAGTACGGGGGGAACAAGTACCTGATGATTTTCCTCGCCGCAGTCGTCGTCGCGGTCGTTCTGGTCTTCCTGCTGGGCTTGCAGTTCTACACCTCCCGCGACGCGGCGCTCGCCGGTTTCGCCTGGGAATCCCTGGTCAACAAGCTCTTCGTGAAGCAGCAGCCGCCGGACGATGAGGATGGCGACGGGGACTAGTCTTCCGCCGGGGGAGCCGCTGCCGAACTACAATGGCTCCCCCGGCTGACCTTGTAGCCGCGATTTCCCAATCGCGTAGACGGTGGCTCCCTCCCGGGGCTCCGGGCGTACCCGTGCGCTCAAGCGGACGTGCCCCGTCGTAGCCGCGATTTCGCAATCGCGTCGCTGCCGAACTACGATGGCTCCCCCGGCCGGGCTGACCATGTAGCCGCGATTACCCAATCGTGTAGACGGCGGCTCCCTCCCAGGGCTCCAGGCGTACCCGGGCGCTCAAGCGGACGTGCCCCGTTGTAGCCGCGATTTCCAATCGCGCCCCGGCATTGCTGCGCCAGAGAGGTAGCCGCGATTTCCCAATCGCGCCGCCCGGCGAAACCGCGGCTACACAAGCAGCTACACGCCCGAGAGCATCGCGTGGAGATTCGTCGCCCACGCCTCGATGGCATCCCAGTCGCGGAAGTCCCCCTCCGGCTTCTTCATCGCCTTGATGATCAGCCTCATCGGCAGGGATAGCTTGCTGTAGTCCATCGCGCCCCCGAAGAGCCCCTCGTCCACCGGCTGCACCTCCGGCCCCGCCTGGTGCAACGGCTCCAGGTAGGCCCTTGCGCTGCGCCGGTTCTCCTCCGTGTCCTGCGCCATCGTCATGCATACGACGAAGTAGGCTACGGGCATCTGGCTCAGCGCCTGTTGGTGTCTCTCCACAAATGCCACCGCTTCCTTGTACGGTCTCATGGCTCGCACGCCGCTGCCCACGACCGCGGCGCGGTATTCGCTCACGTCAGCCACGTCTTTGGCCGGGCGCACGTCCACGGTTGCGCCGCCGTCGCGCATCGCCTGCCCGATGGCCTCTGCGATCTCGCCGGTAGAGCCGGCTGCTGTAGCGTATGCGATCAAGATCTTGTCACTCATAGTTCACCTCTCACTCGTTGCCGCCGGATCTGGCGGCTACCAGGCGACCGCCGTGTAGGGCCCCAGCGTCTTGGTCATCTCAACCGCCTCGGGCTGCAGCTTGTACAGGAGGAACAGGTGCTCGGCCCCCTTGGGCAGCAGCTTCGAAACCATGGGGTTGTCGTCCTTGAATCGCTGCTGAATAGCAGGGTCTTGTTCCACGGCGAGCGTGCCCCGGATGCGCACCTGCGACATCGTTCCCGGCTTCCACCACACGCCCTCAGCTCGTGCATTCTGCTCGATTTCCGCGACTTTGCGCGTGTTGCCGAAGGTGAAGAAGTACAGGTCGTCGCCGTATACGGTCTTCATACCCACCGGCCTGACGCGCGGCCCGTTGTCGGTGCCCACGGTCGCCAGAAAGCAGAACTCAGTCTCTTGGATGTATGCAATCACTTCATCGCGTGTCATGTCGAGTCTCCTTTTCTGTGCTTCGTCTGAATGTGTCAGGATGCATCGGCCCGGCAGTTCGCCTAGCAGTTTGTCGGAGAGAAAATGATGGTAAGGTCATTGTGGCTTACAAGATT